>NZ_CBFHKW010000028.1:0-31990 GCF_965656515.1 Celeribacter marinus | reverse complement strand
CTGGGCGATGTCACCGCCTATGGGAGTCTGTGACCCATGGCGCTTCCATCGACAGGACCGCTCTCGCTGAGCCAAGTGAACACCGAGCTTGGCCGTTCGGCGGGCGCCACGATCTCTCTTGGGGACGCAGGTGTCCGTGGCCTTGCCGGCGTGGCTGGTGGCGCCATCGGGCTTGGGACTTTGCGCGGCAAAAGCAATGCATTCGCCTGGACCATCACAAGCAACATCCAAGAGCTGGATGTGCATGCGGCGGCCTTGGCGCGCGGATGGAACGGCAGTGCAGCGGTGACAGTGACAATCGGATCCGGGGTCTACATCTGGTCGGATGATGTCGCGGTGGCCGCCCTGCGCACGGGTGGCGCATATCCAGGCGGGCTGACGCTGATCAACCGGGGCTTCATTATGGGGAAAGGCGGTGCGGGGGCGTCAAATGCGACCACACATGCGTTCAACATCTTCAGCACGCGCACAAACGGCGCAGCCGGTGGCCCTGCGATTGCGTTGAGCACGCCCATCACGATTGATAACGCTCAGGGTTATATCGGCGGCGGTGGTGGCGGGGGCAGCTCGGGTCTGGCCTGTGGCGGGGGCGGTGCGGGCGGCGGGCTTGGCGGCGGATTAAGCTACGTCTCCAACCTTGTGCCAGCGGTGGTTACGGCCCCAGCGCCACCGTCGCCGGGTCAGCCGGGATCCCAGAACCTGACCCAAGATCCAAATCATCTGGCGTTCAACGTGCATTACGCACAGCACACAGGCGCAGGGGGCGCCGGCGGCAATGTTGCGGCGAGCAAAGGCTTTAGCATCTAATCCCCCCGTAGACCCAGATCGCCCTGCGGTCTCTGTCTGGCAGGGAAGATCGCAGGACGGTACAGGTCGGGCAGTCACGCGGCGCAGGCGTGATCCCTCAAACACCCGCCCGCGCGGCGTTGAGCCGTATCACACTCACATTCGCATTTACATAGGAGGTCCAGTCCATGGGCAGCGGCAGCGGTGGTACACCCACCTATACATCAGCAGTCTCAGGCCAAACGGGAGGGCGGGTTATGCCCGGTGTCTCGCGTATGGGAACGGGGGCAGGTCTTTTGGACATGGTCACGGGCGATGTCACGGCTGCGGCCAATGCAACCCCGTTATACATCGACAGGCGCTATCACACGCAAGCGCTTGCATTGAACGAACACTTTGGGGGCTGGGGCGGCGGTCCTGGTGAGGCCGGAGCAAACGGCGGGGGCTACACCACGCTGAGTGCGCAATCCCAGGATCTGATCCGCATCTACCAAACCACATCTGATCCTGCGGGCGGCTACCACGATGTAGAATCCCCCGGTGGGGGCGGATGGGGTGCCAAGGGCGGCGACACCCTTGAGGACGCCGTGATCACCGCCACGGGTGGGGCTGGCGGCAAGGCCATTCAAACGGGTGGGCACGCGGTGACATGGTTGTCAGGATCACACCGCGCATATGGAGCCGTCGGATGAAAACCTCCCTACAGTTCTTTAAAGACATGGGCGTCTGCGACGGTGCCTACGCTGTGCTTGCGCGGGTGTTTGGGCAGGCCGGCGTGGACGTGTTTGATTACGCGCAGGGGTATCAGGTGATGCTGGGCATGATGGATCAGCTTGAGATCGAGGCGGCTCAAAGCGGTGAACCCGGCCATGACACAGCTCAGGGCTGGCTGGAGTGGTGCTACGAGCTGCGCAACCGGCCCGAGGCCATCATGTATTTTGGCGATCACATCGAAGAGAATATGTTCCGGACCAATGACGGGCAAGTTCATGAGACGCTGGACGCGGCACAGGAGCATGATCGGTACCGCTTCGCTGAATTACGCCGCGATCATGCCGCGGCGCGGGTGATTAACGGGGTAAGGTTTGGCGAGGGCGGTGCTGAGGTCTGGGAGGTTGTGGATCCGGCGCAGGGTGAGTTCGCGGGCTTTGATGCCTTCGTTTGGCATGACAGCACCACCGGGCTGAACCACCGGACCGACAGTGTGGCTGAGGCTGTGGCCTTCGACACCGCGCAGGCGAAGGTGGTAGATGCGATTGAGGACGCCGAGCGCGCGGCGCGGATCGAGCGCAGGGTCAGTGATGAGAGTGGAAAGTTTGGGGTTTGGGTTACTGTGACAGATGAGTGAACATGGTAATGCACCATTTTTAATGTGATGGATTCAGCCGTAGAATTCAGGAGGCTGTTTTCAGTTTCATGGAGGGTGTGATGCCGCCGATGCCTATGTTGGGTCGCTCGTTGTTGTAAGTCCAGAGCCATTCGGTTGCATGATCCTGTGCCTTCGGGGCATTTGGGGGCTCGTGGCGGGCATAATCGCCATTTCCATCGCCACGCCGTTCGTCAGTGCACGCATTTTTGATAAATGGTTCAGCGTTCCAACGGCGTTCTATCTTGCGCCGCTGCCGATTATTTCTGTCCTGCTTGTTGTGTTTGTGTGGTGGCAATTGGCGCGTCTGCCGCTGAACCACGATCGCTGGTCTTGGACCCCGTTTGCTGCGGCGACAGCGCTGTTTACGTTGGCCTACGGCGGCATGGCCTATTCATTCTACCCGTATGTGGTGCCCTAAAAAATTACGCTATACGATGCTGCATCTGCACCGGAAAGCCTGTTTATTATCTTGATCGGAACCGTTTTCGTGCTGCCGGCCATCGTGTGCTATACATTGCTATCGTATTACATTTTCCGCGGTAAGGCGCTGGATTGCGATATGACTAAGGACACTCTCATTCAGTCGCCTCGCGCATTCGGTCGAAAAATGGAGCGACCCAAGCGAAATAATCTTACGGCTATCGCGTTGAACCTTCATTCTTTGAGCATATTGTATAAAGGCACATCATGTGTGTGGCGGAGAGACAGACCGCACGAAGGCCTCTTCTCCCCATCTGCCGTCACCCTCATGCGAGGTGCCCAAGTTCCGCGATTTCGCGAAGGTCTGATTTGATCGCAAGAAGCAAGATCTGTCAAACGGCAAACACATTAAACAGAACTGGACGACGCTCAAGACCTATGTATTTCCACACTTTGGAAAACTACCGCTGGACGAGATTCGGCAGCGCAATATCATTGCAGCCTTCGACCCGATCTGGCGGATCAAGCATGAGACGGCAAAGCGCACGTTGGGTCGTGTGAAAGAGATCTTCGAGCTGGCGAAGGTGCTGGAACATGTTGAGGTGAACCCAGCCGACTTCAGAACTCATATTGCGTTCGGTCGCGTCCGCAAGGATACGCAGCACTATCTAGTGCTCGAGTGCAACGTATTCCGGAGCTTTGGCAGTGGTTGGTGTCCGATGCTCCAAGTGTAGCGGAAGATGTAGTCAGAGTGGTTGCCCTGCCGGTTGCGGTGTGTGAACGAATCCAACTCGTAGAGAAAAAAATACAGAGGGGGCTGATGCTCGGTGACATCGAAACGGTTTGGATGCAGGCTTTTGAGTTGAGGACCTGAAAAAGGTTTGGGCTAGTCGCCGCACATCAGAAACCATTGACATAATTGCGCGTCGGACAGGCGGATGAATCAGGTTCAGATCGCTGCTTGATCCTTAGAAGGGCGTCAGACATTTGAAGCGAATTTCCGGGTCAGTCTTCACGAAAACTATAGGGGCCACAAAATCCACTCAACAATTAAGGTAAGATTACCTTACCGTATATACGCGGGATGTAATCATCGATTAAGCGAGTCTTGGGAGGAGACCGAATGCAGATTGATGATACGCCGAGGCTAAACCCCTCGGCTCAGCAAGCGTATGAGGTGGTTGACTGGCTCGCGTATCATGCGGCCGTTCAGCCCAATGCGCTTGCGACCAGAGAATTGCCCTCAGGGCGGACGCAAAGCTATGCGTCCATGCACAACCGTGTGGGAAAAGTTTCTGCGGCTCTGTGTGAGCGCGGAATGAACGCTGGAGATCGGGTGGCATTTTTAATGCCAAACTCCGTGGATATCATGGATATCACCTTTGCTGTGTGGCGTCTTGGTGGTGTTGTTCTGGCTTTGAACTTTCGATTGTCGGCGCAAGAACTTGGCTTCATTTTGAAGGACGCAGGTGCCAGTATCGTTGTTTACGATGGATCGTTGGCCGACTTGGCAGACGCAATTGTTGCGCCAAGTGTACATGATTGGATCGCGACCAACGGTGACGGGAGCGATAGCGCATTTGAGCGAGCCATCGCGGCGCAACGCCTACCTATCCTTCAGCGTGTTCCTCAAGATTTACAAGATCAGTGTATGTTGATGTATTCATCGGGTACAACCGGGCGGCCGAAGGGAGTTATCATTACGCACGGGATGATCCACTTTTCGGCATCTGGAAGTTTCGGTCCGTGCCGTACTTCTGCGCAAAGTGTTTCTCTGGCGGCGATGCCGTTGTTTCATATTGCGGCGATGAATGTCAGCTGCTTACCTATGTTTTCTATTGGCGCGACAAGTGTGGTCATGCGCACGTTCGAGGCTGAGGCGGTCTTGTCGGCAATCTCCAATCCTGATTTCGGCATCACCCATACCTTTGCCGTTCCCGCCGCGTTTAATGCGCTACGTGAAAGTGCGAGCGCGGAAACTTCGGATTTTTCTAGACTGGTGACTGTTATCTCGGGCGCTGAAACTGTTCCAGAAGCGTTGGTGAAATGGTGGGGCGACAGAGGCGTCCAGATACTGGAAGGCTATGGGTTGACGGAAACGGCATCGGCGGGGTGTTTGCTACCTCATAGTGATGTCGGTCGCAAACACGGGTCTACTGGCATGCCAACCATGTATGGAAAAATCAAAATCATGAAGGATGACGCGACCGAAGCCGATGCTGACGATTTGGGTGAAATTTGGGTGCGCGGTCCAGTTGTCACACCAGGCTATTGGAATATGCCGGAGGCGACAGCTGAGGCGTTTCATGACGGTTGGTTCAAAACTGGTGACATCGGACGCAAGGACGCCGAAGGATATCTCTACATCGAAGATCGCTTAAAAGATATGTACATTTCTGGTGGTGAAAACGTGTATCCGGCTGAGGTCGAGAACGTTCTATATGAACATGATGCCATTGCCGAAGCAGCGATTATCGGCGTCCCCGATGCGCGCTGGGGCGAGGTCGGGTGTGCCATGATTGTTGTGCGGCCAGATGCCCAATTCGACAAATCTGATATCGACCGGCTTTGCGCTGGACGACTCGCGCGCTTCAAGCAGCCGGCCCATGTCGTGGTGTTGGATACGTTGCCGAGGAACGGAACCGGAAAGGTTCTAAAGCACGAGCTAAGAAAAATGGTTGAAACCGGAAAAGTCCGGTACTCAGAGTTTCAGGGGAGAGAGTAATGACAAGCACGTCGATAGGATGGGGTACGAGGCTAGCATATGGCATCGGCTCAATCGCGTACGGTATCAAAAACAATGGCTTTGCCACATTTTTGATGATCTATTTCAATCAGGTGCTTGGGTTGCCCGCTATTTTAGTCGGGCTTTCACTTCTCATCGCGTTGATGTTTGACGCGGTATCTGACCCGCTCGTCGGATATATTTCTGATCGTCACAAATCGCGCTTGGGGCGGCGTCATCCCTTTATGTATGCCGCGATTTTGCCGACTTGTTTTGCTTATTTTTACATGTGGACGCCGCCAGATTTGGGTCAAACTGGGTTGTTTTTATACCTCACGTCGATGGCTATTCTGGTTCGCCTTTCAGTCACATTTTTTGAGGTGCCGAACTCTGCGTTGATTGGGGAACTTACCCACGACTACGACAAGCGCACTGCGCTTTCGGGTTTGCGTTTGATGATGGGGTGGTTGGCCGGTGTTATCATGGCTGTGGTTGTCTACCGCGTCTTTTTGGCGTCAAACGTCGATTATGATGATGGGATTATGAACCTAGATGGCTACCGCCAATACGCAATGACTGCGGCCATCGTTATGGGTATTGCAATGCTCGTATCGTCAATCGGCACGCACAGTGCGATCAAACACTACTCACAACCAGATCCGAGCAGTGAAGGCCATGGGTTCTCCTTCGTTCAAAACATCAAGTATATTTTCCGAAACCAATCGTTCCGAGCTGTCTTTATTGGAACCGTTTTTGGTAGCCTCGTCGCGGGAATTGCCACGACCCTTCAGCTGTATTTCGGAATTTACTATTTCGGCCTATCTACGGGTCAACTAGGGCTTGCCGCGCTAACTATGGTGCCGTCTGCGATCATCGCGTTCTTGACGACGTCGCAATTGGCCAAGGGGCGCGAGAAGAAGTCTGTGGTGATCACGCTATCTTGGGTTTCAATGGTGCTATCAGTCGCTTTGATTGCCGCAAAATCTGCGGGTATCTTGCCTGAAAATGGATCATCCGAAATGTTCTATGTTGTCGCTTTAGCCACGTTTGTGACTACGGCTGTGACAATCTCTCTTTCGATCATGAGCGTTTCAATGGTCGTCGATTTGGTCGAGGGTGATGAACGCAACACGGGCCACCGCGCTGAGGGGCTCTATTTCGCGACATTTTCATTTACGGCCAAAATCGTGACGGGATTCGGCACATTCGTATCGGGAGCCCTGTTGACGTTCGGTGCAGCTCCGGACACAGGTGAATTAATGAGCGAACAGGTCATGCAGGGTATCGCATTGCCATACGCAATCTTGATGGTGGTTCTCCACATTTCGTCCATCTACTGCCTGCGCCGTTTTGGGCTAACCCGCGACGGCCACACCGAAAATCTGGAGGCCGTGCAGAAAAAATAAGACCCTCTGCCTCACGCGATTTAAAAGGGCCACCTCAGAAGGGTGGCCCTTTTCTTGACGACTATAGGCCGGCTTCTTTGCGAAATTCGTTCACGCCGTATCGCAAGACCATTTGAATATGGGATAGGAGTTGATGCGCCGCTGGGGGGACTGGCCGCTGGTTGAGCCATGCTGCTACGCCCGGTATCGTGCGTTTCTTGTAAGGCCAACCGATCACATCAAGCTTGCAGACTTTACCCGCTTCAATTTCGTTTTTGACGATAAATTCGGGTAGGGTCGCAACCGCATTGCTAAGCAATAGTAGCTGTCGCAAGAGACCAAGGCCTTGTGATGTTAAAAAGGTATCGCGCAAGGTTCGGATATCTGGGAATGTTTCGGGATAGGCTTCCATGATGCCCCATAAAAACCAGTCAGGCACATCACCACCAATGACAGAATATGTTTTGAGGGTCTCGATATCAATCGGCCCTTGTCCTGCCAGCGGATGGTCGGCGGAGCAAAGCACGACGGGCGGAACGAGTTCGAGTTCTCTGTAGCGAAAAGCGTCTGATTCACGGTCTGGACGTAGGCCAATGTAGATATCAATTTGACGTTCTTCCAGATAGCGCTCCCATTCATTACGGTTGCAAATAATGACTTTGAAACGCCAATTCGGATGAGTGTTAATGAGGCGCGCCATTGCTGGAGCGAGTAGGCTCTCAGAAACCGTGGGATCTGTCCCGATCAAGAGTTGTCCGGCTTCCAGGTCCCGAAGCATTTGAACATCACGAGCTGCCGCTTCCATTTCGTTGATGGCTATACGTGCCGCAGCTACGATTCTTTCACCAAGAGCGGTGGGAACCGTTTCATTTCGAGATCCATCGAAACGTGTGCGATCGAAAAGTTCGGTGCCATACTCCCCCTCAAGCCGCTTGATAGTTTGGCTGACGGCGGAATGTGAAATCCCCAACTTTTGGCCCGCTTTACGAAAATTGCCGGTTTCTGCTAACGCGACAAGTTGTCGAAGATGTCCGAGACTGTCCATGATGTCCTCGCTTGGTAACTAATGCTTACGTTATTTATCATTTCTGTAATCTTGCGCAAGGTTGTGCAACAAAAGGGGGGACTCATGCAGAATTTTGACGGCAAGACAGCTTTTATTACAGGTGGTGCTGGTGGCATTGGCCTTGCAATCGCCAAGAGCCTCGGCGCTTGGGGTGCAAAAATAATGGTGTCGGATGTCGACGAAGGTCGATTAAAGGCTGTCGTGACTGAATTGTCGGCATTAGGCATTGATTCTGACTTTGTCGTTTGTGACGTTGCAAGCGCTGACAGTGTTGAACTGGCGGCGCAGCGCACGCTCGAGCGGTTCGGAAAAATCCACATCCTAATCAACAATGCAGGTGTATCCTGCGGTGGTCCGACGGGCGACATTCCATTGTCTGATTGGAATTGGAGTGTCGGGATCAACCTGATGGGCGTTGTTCACGGTGTCGAGATTTTCACGCCCTTGATAGCCGCGCACGGCGAGGGCGGTCACATCGTAAACACGGCCTCGATCGCGGGCCATCTGGCATTTGCAGGTGGTGGGCCTTATGTCGCAACAAAATTTGCGGTGGTCGGATATTCTGAAACGCTACGCGAAGATTTGGCTGGACGTGGTATTGGCGTCAGTGTGCTGTGTCCTGCATGGGTCCGCACGGGGATCAACAACACTCAAGCCATGCGCCCGTCACGCCAAGGTAAGCCCAAGGTCGAACCCTCCGATAGCATGAAACTTGTTGAGACATTAGTTGACAACGGGATGGAGCCAGAGGTCATCGGCAACCTCGTTGTCGACACGATCCAACAAGACCGGTTTTATGCCTTTACCCACGGGGAGATGTTGCCGCACATCGAGGCGCGCATGGAGCGTTTGCGCAATGATTACCGTGCAAGCCTCACTAGTATTGAACGCAATGATGGGGCTTATAATGTGACGGGTGATCTTGAGGTTCTGGTCATAGGTGCTGGGTTTTCAGGCATTTGCGCAGGTATCAAGCTACAAGAAGCGGGTATTACCAATTTTCGAATCTATGATAAAGCGGGCGGCATTGGCGGCACATGGTTCTTAAACACATATCCGGGGGCTGCCTGTGATATCCAATCTCATTTTTACAGCTATTCGTTTGAACCTAACCCTAACTGGAGCCGTTTATACGCGCCACAGCCGGAGATTCAGGCCTATATCGAACACTGTGCCGACAAATATGGCATACGCAAAAATATCCGCCTCAACCGGAAGATTGCGTCGGTCATTTATGATGATGCCGATAGCCTTTGGGTGACAACGTTCGAGGATGGCGAGGTCGTTAAGTCCAGATTTGTCATTAACGGCTCTGGCGGCCTGCATGAGCCAAGTTTTGCACCTTTCAAAGGCGATGGTGATTTTGCTGGCGTGCGGATGCACACCGCGCGATGGAACCATGATTTTGATCCTGCGGGCAAACGTATTGCCGTGATTGGCAGTGCCGCGAGCGCTATTCAAGCAGTGCCGCAACTTGCAAAGGTTGCAGCTAAAATAAGCTTGTATCAACGCACGCCGAACTATATCGCGCCGCGCTTGGATTTTCCTTATACCGATGAGCAGGTCGCAGCGTACCGCGAGGATCTATCGCTCATTAAAACCGACCGTGATGATATGTATTGGGACCGCGAAAACCGGCTCTACCCTATCGTCAAGAACGAAGCGATCCGACGGACTGCGGCTGAAGATATCAAGTCCTTTATGCGGAGTCAGGTCACCAAGACCGAATACCATGATGCGCTGATGCCGGACTACGAACTTGGGTGTAAACGCATCCTGATTTCTGACGATTTTCTGCCCGCACTAAACCGCGACAACGTGGCGTTGATTACAAGCCCGATCGCAGAAATGACTGAGACGGGGATCGTTACGCAAGACGGGGTGGCCGAGGATTTCGATGCCATCATCTACGCCACAGGCTTTGACGTCCAAGGGCATCAGTTCTCGATGGATATTCGGGGCGAGGGTGGGTTGCCTTTGTCTGAGTGGTGGAAAGATGGATCAGAGGCCTATCGGGCCACGCTTGTACCAAATTTCCCGAACTACTTTCTCGTGACGGGGCCGAATGCGGGTGTCGGAACCACCTCTATTGTGCATTTGATTGAGCAATCGATTGGCTGGATTGTGCAAGCCATGCAAAAGGCGGGTAGCGACCTGAGTGTGAGCGTAAGTAACGATGTGACCAAAGCCTATAATGAGGCACTACAAAAAGACCTGTCACAGACAGTTTGGGCGTCAGGGTGTAAGAGTTGGTATCTCACTGCCGATGGCCGCATCGAAACACTATTCCCCGGAAATGCGCAAGATTTCGAAGCACAGATGCGCGATGTGGACCCGACCGAAGTTACGTTTTTCAAGCGTGTCGGGGGGCAAAAGGAGCCGGTCGATTTCGCTGTTGTGGCTGCGAACGTCGCGTCGCTAACAAAGCTCTATGATGGTACGTTCGATTCAGCTTTCAAAGATGTCGTGGATGCGTTCGAAGCCAACTTCGCAGATCGTGAAGAGGTTGGCGCAAGCCTTTGCCTAAATGTCGATGGCAAAACGGTTGTCGACGTTTGGGGGGGCATTGCATCCCCTGCGACCAAGGCGCCTTGGCGGTCAGATACGATTGTACCAGTGTATTCGTGTACCAAAGCTGCGACAGCACTGTGTGCGCACATTCTCGTGGACCGAGGGTTGCTTGATCTTGATCAGCCGGTTGCCACGTATTGGCCAGAATTTGCAGCTGCGGGCAAGGCAGACATAACCGTGCTCATGTTGCTCAATCACTCTGCTGGGCTTCCTGCGTTACGTGAAAAGGTCGCACCAAGCGGCTTTACCGATTTTGCAGCAACAGCTGCAATGTTCGCTGCGGAGAAACCGTTTTGGACGCCAGGAACCAAGAATGGCTATCATATGATTAGTTTTGGCTGGCTTGTGGGCGAGGTTGTTCAGCGTGTTTCGGGTAAGTCCTTGGGAGAGTTTTTTCGCGACGAGATTGCGTTGCCACTCGGCCTTGATTTCTGGATTGGTCTGCCTGTTTCCGAGGAAAAGCGCCTCGCTCAAGCTATTCCATACGTCGCGCCTGCTGGTACACCACCGTCCGAGTTTTTGACGACTTTGATGTCTGATCCAAGTTCGATCCAGTTCTTGTCCTTCCTGAACTCTGGGGGCTTTGACATGAACCAGCGTGCGTATCGTGCGGCCCAAATTGGTGGGGCTGGCGGCGTCTCGAACGCGCGTGGCCTTGCTGGCATGTTCGGTCCGCTTGCTGCACCCAACGGATACCTGTCGCGTCCTCGCATTGATGCCATGCGCACGCCGTCGATGCAAACATCGCGCGATGAAACGCTTCTTATACCCACGCGTTTTGGTGAGGGGTTCATGCTGTCGATGCCAAATCCGGGTCAGCCGACTGGAGCATCCGTGCGTTTGGGTGACGGCGCGTTCGGTCATGTTGGTATGGGGGGAAGCATCGGGTTCGCTGATCCGGAGGTAGGCTTTGCAATGGGTTATGCGATGAACAAGCTTGGCGGTGGGATATTGCTCAACGACCGTGGGCAATCTTTGGTTGATGCGGCTTACGCGACTGTCGGGACGGTGGTGTAATATGGCTGATCGACTGCTGTGTGAGACAGATATGGAATTCCAGCTGTTCGATTGGCTGGGCCTTGAAGACAGACTTTCATCTTGTGATCTGGATGGAGAAACCGCACGGGCATATTTAGGTTTGTCGCAAAAATTAGCGTCAGATCAGTTTCTGCCACACTACAAAGCCTCTGATGTACGAGAGCCGCGATTGGACAACGGTAGTGTCTATGTGCTTCCAGAAATTCGCAGGGCATTGGACGAATATCGAGATCTCGGCTTGTTCGGGGCTAGTTTTCCGGAAGACTTAGGCGGGATGGGTATGCCCTATCTGTTGTCTAGCGCATCCTACGCGTGGTTCGCTGCCGCAAATTGTTCATCCATTGGGTATACTATGCTCACCGGCGCAAATGCACGATTGATCGCAGAATTCGCGAGTCCGTCTCAGGTTGATACATTTGCGAAACCTCAGATAGAGGGGCGTTGGTTTGGCACGATGTGCCTGTCAGAGCCACAAGCTGGATCGGGGCTCGCCGATGTACGCACGCGCGCGGTTGCGGACGGCGTTGATGCGCACGGGAACCGTTTTCGCGTGAGCGGAAGTAAGATGTGGATCTCTGGCGGCGATCAGGACATTTCTGAGAATATCGTACATCTTGTTTTGGCGAAGGTGCCAAATGCAAGTGGAGATCTCCCAATCGGTACAGAAGGGATTTCTCTGTTTATTGTGCCAAAGGTGCTTCCTAACGGCGATATCAACGATGTTGCAGTGGCCGGACTAAACCACAAAATGGGCAATCGCGGAACATCCAATTGTCTGTTGAATTTCGGAGAAGTCGACGGTGCAATCGGCTGGATGGTGGGCGAGCCGGGGCAAGGGTTGCGGCAGATGTTTATGATGATGAACGAGGCGCGCATTGCGGTTGGCTTTGGTGCTGCTGCATTGGCGTGCCGCGGTTACCTGTTGGCCGTTGATTATGCGCGCGATCGATTACAAGGCCGTGCGGCGGGAGAGCGCGATGGGCCGCCAGTGGCCATTATCGAGCACACTGATGTTCGGCGCATGCTCTTGGCGATGCGGGCGTACGCTGAGGGGTCCATGGGGCTATGCCTTTATAGCGCTGCCTTGGTCGACAGCCCTGATGATCCGGATGACGCGGCTTTGCTAGAGCTTTTGACACCGGTCGCGAAAACGTTTCCGTCTGAGTATGGGCCAAAAGCCAATGATCTCGCGATCCAGATACATGGTGGCTACGGCTACACTCGAGATTTCGACGTGGAACAGCTCTACCGTGACAATCGCCTGAACCCGATCCACGAAGGCACCACGGGCATACAAGCTTTGGATCTGTTAGGGCGCAAAATTCTGCGCGATGGCCGCGGGCTTGAGGTGCTTTATGCGCGCATGTCTCAAACATGCGCCAAAGCCGATCAAATCGGTGAGCTATCTGGTGATGCAGATGCATTACGCGCGGCGATCGCTCAGGTGCAAGCGACAATAGATGCTTTGCGCAATCATGCGAAGGATCAACAGATGAACAATGCCGCGCAATTTCAGACTGCGTTTGGCTTGGTCGTGGTTGCTTGGATTTGGCTCGACCAAGCGGTTGCAGTGCATGCGTTGCCGCATGGGGGGCCAATGAACGATCGATTGCGCGCAGGTAAGACAAAAACGTGCCGTTTTTTCTTCGCCTCCGACTTGCCCATAGCTGCACCTTTGCTTGCACAGGTGGCATCAGGATGTGACGTGGCGCGCGCGGCCGAACCAGACAATTTTTAAATATAAGAAGTGACAGTGAACATGACGCAAACAACAAAACAAACGATCCTTTTTGACGGCCGAGTTGCAATCGTAACCGGCTCTGGTGCCGGGCTTGGCCGCTCACACGCGCTTGAACTCGCGCGGCGCGGGGCAAAGGTGGTTGTAAACGATCTTGGGTTCGAGGCGGCACAGGCCGTTGTCAAAGAAATCACCGACGCAGGTGGCGAAGCCATCGCCCACAACGCCAATGTGACAGATGAAGCCCAAGTAAAGGATATGGTTGACCACGCTTTAGACCGCTGGGGGCGAATAGATATTTTGGTCAATAATGCGGGTATTCTACGCGATAAGTCCTTTAGTAAAATGTCGCTCGATGACTTTCGTTTGGTTCTTGATGTGCATGTTATGGGGGCGGTGGTCTGCACCAAAGCCGTTTGGGATCACATGAAAGACGCTGGATACGGTCGCATTGTGATGACGTCGTCATCCTCGGGCATCTACGGCAATTTCGGACAATCCAATTATGGGGCCGCCAAGATGGGTTTGGTAGGTCTGATGAATGTTCTGCATATTGAAGGAGAGAAATACGACATTCGCGTCAATGCGCTCTCCCCCACGGCTGCAACTCAGATGACCGAGGGGTTGATTTCTCCCGAAGCTTTGGAGCTGATGACAACGCAAAGTGTGTCCGCCGGACTTTCATACTTGGTCAGCGAGGACGCCCCGTCACGGTTGGTTCTATGCGCTGGTGCAGGCGCCTATGCCGCCGCCAAAGTCTACGAGACTGAGGGCGTGTACCTTCAGCCCGATCAACAAACAGCTGAAGGTGTAGCGACTAATATCGATGTGATTACCGATCCGGAAGGCCAACATCCCTATGTGCAAGGCTTTCAGCAAACATACAAATTTGTCGGCAAAGCGGCGGAGCATTTTGGCGTTGATCTCAAGGGAGGGTTGTAATCATGCGCGATGCAGTAATCGTTTCAACAGCACGTACTCCTATTGGCAAAGCCTATCGCGGAGCATTTAATGCAACCCCGACCCCAACCTTGGCGGGTCATGCGATTGAGCACGCTGTAGCGCGCGCTGGGATTGACCCCGCGCGTATTGAAGATGTGGTCCTAGGGGCCGCGCTGCAACAAGGCACTAACTTCATGAATGTAGCGCGCAACGCCGCCATTCGTGCAGGCCTTCCTGTAAGTGTCGCGGGCCAGAGTGTTGATCGTCAATGTGCGAGCGGAATGATGGGGATAGCTATCGCTGCGAAACAGATCATCTCGGACGGGATGGACGTAACTGTTGGCGGCGGCGTCGAGAGCATTTCGATGAACCAGGTACCACAGTCGTTTCACATCACGGATGCATGGATTAAGGCAAATAAGCCTGCGCTTTATATGAGCATGCTTGAGACGGCTGAAAACGTAGCTGAACGGTTTAACATCAGCCGTGACGCGCAAGATGAATATGCCCTGAGATCTCAACAGCGCACCGCAGCCGCCCAAGACGCGGGACGGTTCGACGATGAGATCGTGGCGATGACAACCGTGAAAAAGGTTATGGATAAGGTCACCAAAGAGGTTTCAGACGAAGAGGTGACGCTGAACAAAGACGAGGGCAATCGTCCGTCGACCACGTTAGAGAACCTTCAGACGTTGAATCCTGTCTTTGCGGACGGTCAAGTCCTCGAAGCCGGACGCTTCATCACTGCAGGCAACGCTAGCCAACTGTCAGACGGCGCGTCAGCTTGTGTTCTGATGGAGTCGCGTGTCGCCCAATCCGAAGGTTTTGAGCCGTTAGGCCGCTACGTTGGGATTTCCGTTGCTGGGTGTGAGCCAGACGAAATGGGGATTGGTCCCATTTACGCAGTGCCCAAACTTCTAAAGGCGAATGGACTCAAAATCGATGATATCGGCTTGTGGGAATTGAATGAGGCATTTGCCAGCCAAGTGATCGCGAGCCGCGACCATTTGGGCATTCCTGATGAGCTCCTCAACGTGAATGGCGGTGCGATATCTGTTGGACATCCATATGGCATGTCCGGAGCGCGTATGGTCGGTCACGCCCTCATTGAGGGCAAAAGGCGTGGTGCGCGCTATGTCGTGTGTACGATGTGCGTTGGTGGTGGCATGGGGGCGGCAGGCCTGTTTGAAGTTTCGTGAGGATGAAAAGGGCCTTTGCTCCGCTTTCGGGACAAGGGCGAGGCAACGCGCCGTCACTGGGAGGTGGCATCATGGTGCATCGTTTAAATAAGGGAGAGAGACTATGAAACATATCATTAGCGCGGCGCTGGCCGCACTGGCGTTGGCCACTCCAGCGTTTGCAAATGAACCCTACGGCATTTGGCAAACCAAGACGGATCGCACGGGAGCCTATCTTCACGTACGTGTACACCCCTGTGACAATAATGCCGTGCTGCTGTGCGGGACGGTGCATCAAACGTTTAACACACCGCATACCGAAATCGTCGGTCGGCCTATTTTTTGGGACCTTCAAGCCACCAAGGGCAACGAGTGGGGTGGTGGTACTGTTTGGGACGCCGAGTCCGACAAAAACTTTGATGCGAAAGTAATTTTGGGCTCAACCCGCTTGCGCGTTGAGGGATGCGTCGGGTTCCTGTGCGATGGTCAGAACTGGTCTCGTATTCAATAACCCCAAAACACTATGTGAGATTTTGAGGGTCACGGTGCCACATTCGTGGCCCTCATAAGGAGTAAATAGCTTTGCAAACACGTATGACCCGTCTGTTCGGTATAGAACATCCTATTATGCAAGGTGGGATGCATTACGTTGGATTGGCTCAACTTGCGAGCGCGGTTTCCAATGCTGGCGGATTGGGTACAATCACTGCACTCACTCCAGGCACGCCAGAGCGGCTTTCTGCAGAAATTGAGCGATGCAAGGCGATGACTGATAAGCCGTTTGCAGTTAACCTGACGTTCTTGCCGAGTATCAATGCGCCGGATTACCCGTCTTTGATTGCCGCAATAATCGATGGTGGCGTTGGCATCGTCGAAACAGCTGGCCGTAGTCCCCAAGAGTATATGAATGTTTTGAAGGGAGCAGGAATTCGTGTGATCCACAAATGCACGTCTGTGCGCCACGCGCTAAAGGCGCAAGACATCGGATGCGATGCGGTTTCTATTGATGGGTTTGAGTGCGGCGGGCACCCGGGTGAGGATGATATTCCGAATATGATTTTGCTGCCGCGTGCCGCTGATGAATTGGAAATACCAATCGTGGCTTCAGGAGGCATGTCGGATGCTCGTTCTCTTGTGGCGGCTCTCGCCTTGGGTGCTGAGGGTATCAACATGGGGACGCGATTTGTCGCAACAGCTGAGGCTCCTGTGCATGACAACGTCCGCCAGGCTATTGTTTCTGCCAATGAGCGCGACACAAGACTGGTGATGCGGCCTTTGCGCAATACCGAGCGCGTGCTAAATAATCCTGCGGTCGAAACACTTCTGAAAACAGAGGTGGCGCGTGGTGATGCGCTTGTCTTTGCCGATATTGCCGAACAAGTGGCGGGCATTTACGGCCGCGTCATGGTGGATGGGGAAACGGATGCTGGCGCATGGTCATGTGGCATGGTCGCCGGTTTGATCAATGATGTCCCTTCCTGTGCCACTCTTATTTCACGGATTATGTCGGAGGCGGAAAGCCTTATCACAGACCGCCTTGCACGGCTTGTCTCGTGACGCAAGTTGTCAAATTGCGGCAAAACGGTAGCGTGGCGACACTAACCCTGAACAGGCCTGCGTCATATAATGCGTTTGACGCGCAAATGCGCCGTGATTTTGCAGAGATGCTACGGGTAGTTGAGGCCGATACTTCGATACGCGTGGTAGTCATTGCGGGGTCTGGCCGTGGGTTCTGCGCTGGGGCGGACCTTAAGTTTCCGTCGACCAAGACATCGGGTGACGTGCTTGAGCAAGAGTTTCGTCCCTGTCTGGAGCCGATTTGGAACAGCACAAAGCTATATATCGCGGCGGTGCATGGGCACGCCGCCGGCATCGGCGCGGCTCTGGTTTTGGCCTGTGACTTGGTTGTGATGGAGGCAGACGCAAAGTTGACACTCGCGTTTGCGGCAATTGGTTTAATACCTGATGGTGGTCTTTGCTGGCATTTGACTCACACATTGGGACCACGACGCGCACTTGAGGCGATTGTCCAAGGGCAAAGTCTTGATGCTACGCTGTGTTTCGAGCGCGGGCTGACCAATAAGGTTGTTGATGCAGGTGGCGCGTTGGCTGCAGCACAAGAGTGGGCTAAGACAATTGCAGAGGCTGCACCGCTTGCACTTGTTGCGGCGAAAAAACTCGTGGCACAGGCGATGCAAGTGGATATTGACGCCGTGTTTTCTCAAGAAGCTGAGGTGCAAACGCATCTGGCGCAATCGAACGATCATGCACGAGGTCTCGCGGCCTTTATGGCCCGCGAGACGCCCGTTTTTCGTGGAGATTAGAGTAGTTCAGCTTGCACATAGCGTGCAAGGTGGTGGTCGGCGTCACCCATTTCATGGTCGATCATCACCAATCGTTTTGCAAAGTGGCCCATATCATATTCCCAAGTCATACCAATCCCGCCGTGTAGCTGGATTGCTTCTTCGGCAACCAAAGCGCCGATACGCCCAATGGTGTATTTGGCCGCAGAAATCGCGCGATCCCGTTCTGCGGCATCTTTCGTCATCGCGGCTGCGGCATTGATGACGGCGGACCGAGCCTGTTCAATTTCGAGCAAAACCTGAGCCATACGGTGTTGGAGTGCTTGAAAACGGCCGATAACTGTACCGAACTGTGATCGTGTCCGTAAATAGTCCAAGGTGTCCGCTTTGATCGTCTCCATAATCCCGAGTGCTTCGGCGCATATTGCGAGGCATGACCAAGCTTCAGCCGTCCGAATGACGTCTTTTGCGCCATGCTCGGAACCGAGGAGCGCCTCGGCACTTAGCACAACGTTATCAAAGTGAATGTCGCTCACAGATCCTCCATCGAACGTAGCATGATGGGTCATTGTAAGGCCCTTAGTGGCCGGCTTCAAAACGAACAGGGACGTATGAAGTGCATCCATTCCGCTTTGGGCCTCAACAAGGATCGCGTCTGCCCCCGATCCAAATTTCACGAGCGGCGATACCCCATTTAAAACCCACTGTGTGCCTGCCCGCGTTGCAGTTACGGGCATGAGGTCACCGTGGCTATCACCGAGCGCAGCAACATAACGGTGCGCGCCAGAAATAATATCAGTCAGGCGATCAGGGTCACCCATTCCGGCGAGCAGTTGTCCCGGACGCAACGCGCAATCCAACAATGGCTCGACGACCAATTTGCGACCCAATTCCTCAAAGACAGCTGTGATATCGAACGCAGAGCCACCAAAGCCACCTTGGTCTTCGGGAAAGAATGCGCCCAAAATCCCCAGTTCGGCCAAAGTGTCCCATTGGCCGGGGTTAAATCCATGTTCGCTGATCGCCGCATCGTTGCGGTCTTTCAATGGATACTCATTTTGCAGATATCGCGCGAGGGTGTCGATCAGCATCTGCCGTTCTTCTGTGTGATTGAATTCCATGATTTGCCCTATAGCCCCAAGATCATTTTGCTGATGATGTTCTTTTGGATTTCGTTTGATCCGCCGTAGATCGACAGCTTACGGTTGTTGAAATACACGCCTGCCGCCTGTGCCGTGCCTGCAGGAGAATTCGCCCCTGTGGTCACGGCTTGCGCCTTGCGTCCCATGGTGCGGCGGATCAGGCTGTCGAGGTCTTGATGAATTTCAGACCCGAGGATTTTGAGCATCGAGCTTTCGGCACCGGGCGGGCCGCCGCCCGCAACCGATGCCAGAACGCGTAGGTTTGTTGTGTCCATATTTGCTAAATCGATTTCAACACGAGCAATTCGGGCGGCCAGTAATATCTTTTCATGGGGCGAGAGTGTTTTAGATTTTTCGGCGAACAGATTTTTTAGTCGGGCCAGTTTTTTCTTTGATGCGCCGACCATTGCAATGCCGGTTCGCTCATATGTCAAAAGGTATTTGGCATAGGTCCAGCCATCGTTTTCGGTGCCGACCAAGTTTGAAGCTGGTACGCGGACATCGGTGAAAAAGACTTCGTTGATCTCGTATCCGCCATCAATGGTCCGGATCGGCCGCATTTCGACGCCCGGTGTTGCCATATCGATGAGTAGGAATGAAATGCCCGCTTGCGGCTTGCCCACGTTTGATGTGCGTACTAAACAAAAAATCATGTTTGCGTATTGGCCAAGCGTGGTCCACGTCTTTTGTCCATTTACAACGTAGTCGTCACCGTCGCGGACCGCTGTTGTTTTAATGTTGGCAAGGTCTGATCCTGCTCCGGGTTCGGAGTATCCCTGACACCACCAATCGGTCCCATCAAGCATCCGTGGCAACCAATACTTACATTGTTCGTCTGAGCCAAATTTCATCAAAACTGGTGCAAGCATTTTAAAGTTGAAAGCTAGAACTTTTGGCGCATCGGCGCGCGCCATTTCCTCGTCAAAGATATGAGTTTTGACTGGGCCCCATCCAGTGCCGCCAAATTCTACGGGCCAGTTGTATGCTAGCCAACCTTGGCGGTTCAAGATTGCTTGCCAATCCAAGAGCTGTTCTTTGTTTAGATAACCGCCGTTTGCAACGATCTGTGCGTATTCTGGCGATAGGTTGTCCGCCAAAAACTGACGTACCTGCGCGCGAAACTGCGCGTCCTCTTGCGAAAAAGTGATCTCCATTGAAAGTTCTCCAGCCATGTATTATCCGATCAAACATACCAATAGGTATGTTTTTGGAAAATACTGTAAGCAAAACGAACCAAGGCTTGGTGATTTTTTAGGGACGGGGGGTCAGCGTGCCGAGGGCCATCTCTGCGATGTGTTCAGCAATACGCCGGTGGCTGTCTTCTGTATCTTCAGCGCGGGGTTGGTACCAAAATATCGGGGCATTCAGGAGTACAATCACACTGTTCACGGTGGTTGATACCGATTGTTGGCGAAAGCTTGTATCTTTTTGTCCGGACGAGATTACATCGCGGAACAAGTCTTCGTAGCTGGCCTGCAAAGCTTTGATTTCAGAGAGCAAACGACTCTCGTGCGGGGGTAGGTTTTGGCTAAGTCCGGCTCTCAAATTTTCAACCACCACACGGTGAAAGGGTAGGTCGACCAAAATGCCCATGACGTGCGCCTTGGACATCGCAACAAAGCGTTGCGCTGTTGGCGCGGGCGTGTCGGCTACAGGTTTTACACGTTGGATGACAGACTCGATTGATTGCTTTCTAACAGCAAGGAGCAGCTCGCCCTTACTGCAAAAGTGATGATAGACTTTACCCTTTGACGCGCCCATTGCATGCGCGATTTGATCAATAGATGTGGCATCTACACCATTTTTAGCAAAGCAAATTGCAGCTTGCTTAACAATTTCGTGCTTGAGGTCGGCGCGGGTCAAACCGTCATTCTCCCTGTTACGCGTTACTTATGAAAAGACCGCAAGTGTTAGCCAATCAGCAATCAATGCTGGTTTGGCTGCTCCTTCAATTTCTACTGTCAGTGCGCTAGTTTGCAAGAGTTGCATGTCAGATTTACGCACGACATCTTTTGCAATGAACCGCCCTCTGACGCGCGCACCACAAGGAACAGGTGTCAAAAAGCGCACTTTATCAAAGCCGTAATTCATGCCCATAACTTGCCCTTGCGTCGCCGGAAAGCTGTCAAATGCAAAGCGGCTTGCAAGAGATAAAACTAAAAAACCGTGCGCAATGGTCCCGCCAAAAGGTGTTTCTGTAGCGGCACGGATAGGGTCGTTATGGATGAATTGGCGATCTAACGTAACTGATCCGAATTTATCAATCATCTTTTGATCAATCGTTTGCCAATCCGAAACACCGATTTCGGTTCCGATACTGTCTTGGATGGCGGCGTAGGCAATGTCGATATGGCTCATGTTGTGGGGTCCCCCTGCAATTGATTGACAGCATACTCAATAGTATGTTTTTTATGCTAGTGCCAGTTTAAACAATGCGAGGGCGTTGGGAATGAAATCACTTCAAAACAGCTTTGTCTTTGCCACCGCGCCGACGGTGCAATTCGGAGTAGGGTGCTTGGCCCAGATTGGAACATTTGCGGCAAACACGATTGGCAAACGATGCCTCATCGTGACAGATCGCGGGCTTGTCGCAACGGGTATTGTCGATCAAGCGCGTGCGGCCTTGCGCCTGTGCGCGATCTCGTGTGATGTGTTCCATCAGGTCGAGGCGGATCCATCAGAGGCGACAGTTTTGTCTGCTGTCTCACAGGCGCAGGCACATGAGTACGACAGTATCATCGGGCTTGGCGGCGGGTCGTCACTCGATGTGGCGAAGCTCGTAGCCTTCCTTGCGGGGACCAATGCCAAGATTTCCGATATTTATGGAGTAGGAAAGGCGCAGGGTGTCCGCCTTCCACTCATCCTAATTCCAACAACGGCGGGAACAGGGTCCGAAGTGACGCCAATCGCGATTGTTACGACATCGGCGGATGAAAAAATGGGGATCGTTTCCCCTGTATTATTGCCGGATATTGCGGTTCTGGACCCGTCTTTGACTGTTGGGTTGCCTGCGCATATCACCGCGGCGACTGGGATCGATGCAATGGTCCATGCTATTGAGGCCTATGCCTCGGCTAGCTCAAATAATAACCCGATTTCACGTACTCTTGCGCGAGAGGCGCTTCGTCTCATCGGCGGATCTCTATTACGCGGCGTCCATCACGGGGATGATTTGGAGGCGCGATCACAGCTTATGGTTGGCTCGATGCTTGCCGGACAAGCCTTTGCCAATTCACCTGTCGCAGCCGTGCATGCCTTGGCCTATCCGATTG
Source organism: Celeribacter marinus (assembly GCF_965656515.1). GTDB lineage: Bacteria > Pseudomonadota > Alphaproteobacteria > Rhodobacterales > Rhodobacteraceae > Celeribacter > Celeribacter marinus_D. The sequence continues at coordinate 10,055 of NZ_CBFHKW010000028.1, read as the reverse complement.
GGGGACGCTTCAAGGTTCCGCATGGACTATCAAATGCGCTGGTGTTGCCACATGTGCTTAGGTTTAACGCGGCTATTGCACCTGACGACTATATCGAAATGGCTCTTTCGGCGTTTCCCGACTTGATAGACGTGCCTGCACTAAAGCGCGCGGATGCCTTTTGCGATGCGCTCGCAAAGTTGTCGGCCGAATGTGGCTTGCCACAGCGTTTGCGCGATGTTGGAATTGACAAGGATAGCCTCCCCGGGATGGCGCACGATGCCATGAACCAATCTCGGTTGCTCGTGAACAATCCGCGTCCGGTCACTGAGGCCGATGCCCTAACAATTTATGAGGCAGCATGGTGACCCGTCCTATTCCCCCAGCCCGTGACGAATACGCAACGTTCCAAACGATCACGACCCGTTGGTTCGATAACGACATTTACGGCCATATGAACAATACGGTTCACTACGAGCTGTTCGATACGGCGGTAAATGGGTTTCTTGTCGAAGAACGTGTTTTAGACCTGCGTGAAAGCCCCACGGTTTTTTTGGTCGTCAATTCCGGATGCAGTTATTTTTCAGAATTGTCGTTCCCAGATCTCATAAGTGCAGGTTTACGTGTGACCAAACTCGGATCGTCGTCGGTCCATTATGACATTGCCTTATTTTCACGAGAGGGTGGCCGAGCCGCGGCGCGCGGCCATTTTGTTCATGTAAACGTTGACCGCGTAACGCGCCGACCCGTCCCACTCACTGATCACGCCCGCGTGGTGTTGGGTGCGCTGTTTCGCGCAGAGTGATGCTTTGGACGCCGAGCTGGACGGAGATCGGTAAGAAAATGTTACACCCTTTATGTGAAGCGTAATTATTAATTAACATGGTTAGAGGCGACGCGCGGAGGATGTGGGCGCTGAATTTTTCTCGGGAGGAGAGACAATGAAACTTAAACTTCTAACCAGCGCTGCGATCTTTGGCGCTTTGGCTGCACCTGCATTGGCGGGCTCACTTGAGCGCAACAACATCCCTGTTGAGCTGTTGTTCGATTCTGGAAATGTCGTAAAGCTATCCTACACGGCGCCCAGACCTAATTTGTCTGCCGCGCCATTCGGAAGTACCGGTAGTGTCTTGAATGATTTTTCGACACTAGGCTTTGCGTTCAAAACGGATGTGAATGACGACCTTGCGCTCGGTGTTTTCCTGAATCAGCCGTTTGGCGCGGATAACGGTTACGCGAGTGGGGGGTTTGAGGGATATGCGATCGACTTCGTAAGCAATGAAGTCGCGGTTGTCCTCAGCTATCAGCTTAACGACAACCTCTCGGTGCATGGTGGCTTGCGCGCGGTTAAGAGTGAGCTGGACCTGGCTGTTCCATTTGCGCCCTATGCTCTAAATACTGGCACTGATAATGGTATTGGCTACCTACTTGGGGCGTCATATTTGATCCCAGAGCGCGGCGCGCGTTTAACGCTAACATATAACTCTTCAGTGCAGCACGACTTCGACAGCAAAACAACTTTCGAGGCTGCTCCGGATTTCGTTGTTACTGTGCCAACTCAGTCGGAAGCTAAGTTGCCTCAATCCCTCAAACTGGACGGGGAGATCGCGCTGAATTCCAAAACACTTCTTTTCGGTAGCGTAAAGTGGTCTGATTATTCAAACTTTGATATCGGTCTCATCGACTACAAAGAGGATAACATCAACGTAAGTGTTGGCCTTGGACGATCCATTAATGATGAATGGTCGGTCTTTGGTGTCCTCGAAGCACAGCTTAAAGACGGCGAAGAAACCGCATTGCGCCCCTATGATGGCAGTCAGGCACTGACTTTGGGTGCGCGATATTCGAGCGGCCAATATGAAGTAACTGCGGGCGTCCAATATCGCCAGTTTGGGGATGCGGCCGTCGGTGTCGACGGTGTCGTCGGCCCTCAGCCGTTTGGTGGCAATAGCGCTGTCTCGCCGTTCCTGACGCTTGCCTACTCGTTCTAAACACAGAGGCGGCACCTACATCGAGGTTGCCGCCTATACTTTTAATCCACGACAAAACCAACGCCGGAGAAACTGCCTATGAAGGTCCTCGTGCCTGTCAAACGTGTGATAGACTACAATGTAAAAGTGCGCGTGAAAGCGGATGGAAGCGGCGTAGATCTCGCAAACGTAAAGATGTCGATGAACCCGTTTGACGAAATTGCTGTTGAAGAGGCGGTTCGCCTGAAAGAAGCAGGTAAAGTTGATGAGGTCGTCGCGGTTTCTATCGGCGTGAAGCAATGCCAAGAGACGCTACGTACAGCTTTGGCAATGGGCGCAGATCGTGCAATTCTCGTTATTGCGACCGATGATGTTCACGCAGACATCGAGCCTTTAGCCGTTGCGAAAATCCTTAAAGGCGTCATTGACGAAGAGCGGCCGGATCTCGTTCTGGCCGGCAAACAAGCGATCGATAATGATATGAACGCTACGGGTCAGATGCTGGCTGCGCTAACAGGTTGGTCCCAAGGCACCTTTGCCTCCGAAGTGGAATTGAACGGCGATACCGCCACGGTGACCCGTGAAGTTGACGGTGGATTGCAGATCATCAAACTCAAAATGCCCTCCATTATTACGGTTGATTTACGGCTGAACGAGCCGCGCTATGCCTCGCTGCCAAACATCATGAAGGCAAAGAAAAAGCCTATCGTTGAAAGGACTCCGTCGGACTTCGGCGTCGATATCACGCCGCGCTTGACGGTGATTAACACGGCTGAGCCGCAAACACGATCCGCAGGCGTTCTTGTAGGGTCTGTTGCTGAACTGGTCGAGAAACTCAAAGAAGTAGGGGCTGTCTAATGGCTGTTCTTTTATGTGCAGAAGTCTCCAATGGTGAGATGAACGTCGATGCAACGGCCAAGGCGATGACCGCCGCAAAGATGCTCGGTGATGTGACGATATTATGTGTGGGGTCCGATGCGCGTGCCGCAGCAGATTTAGCCGCAACTCTTGGCCCAAGTAAAGTGGTGCTTGCCGAGGGCGATAGTCTTGGGCATGGCTTGGCGGAATCTGTCGCTGATCTGATTGTGTCGCTTGCGGGTGACTACGACCACATCATCGCGCCTGCCACAACGGATGCAAAGAACATCCTGCCGCATGTCGCGGCGCTACTTGATGTGATGGTGATTTCCGAGGTGATCGCGGTGGTTGATGCCGAGACGTTCGTCCGTCCGGTCTATGCGGGGAATGCGTTGCAAACGGTAAAGTCCAGTGATGCCATTAAGGTTATGACTATACGGACCGCGACATTTGACGCGTCCGGAACTGGAGGTTCCGCAGCGATTGAAACAGTCGCAGTCGCGGCAAGTCCAACACTTTCGGAATGGGTCGCGGACAAAGTTGCGGCGTCGGACCGCCCAGAACTCACGTCTGCTGGCGTGGTTGTGTCCGGCGGTCGTGGTGTCGGCTCTGAAGAGAATTTTAAGCTGATCGAAGGGTTGGCAGACAAACTTGGCGCGGCGGTCGGTGCATCTCGCGCGGCGGTCGATTCAGGTTATGCCCCGAATGATTGGCAGGTTGGACAAACCGGAAAAGTTGTTGCTCCGGAGCTCTACATCGCTATTGGCATTTCGGGCGCCATTCAGCATTTGGCTGGGATGAAAGATAGCAAGATCATTGTCGCGATCAACAAAGACGCTGATGCACCGATTTTCCAAGTTGCTGACTATGGTTTGGTAGCGGATTTGTTTGAAGCAATCCCGCACCTGATCCAAGACCTTTAATTTCGAGGGAGAACGCGGTTATGGCCGTTACGTATCTAAAACGAGGCAAACCAGTCGAAGAGCGAAGTGCGGATGACGCCTCTGTTCGCTCCGTCGTTGAGGCGACCCTTCTCGATATCGAAACGAGGGGTGATGTTGCTGTGCGCGAGCTGTCAGCAAAATTCGACAACTACACCCCTGCACGGTTTCAGCTCTCATCTTCAGAAATTTCGGCTGCAATCCAAAAGGTGTCCGATCGGGAAATGGCCGACATAAAGTTCGCCCAAACCCAAATTCGAAATTTCGCCTTGGCTCAGCGATCTACAATGACTGACCTAGAAGTGGAAACTCTTCCCGGTGTCATCTTGGGGCATCGCAATATTCCTGTTCAGTCTGTGGGCTGTTACGTGCCGGGGGGAAAGTTCCCAATGGTCGCGAGCGCGCATATGTCCGTTATCACAGCATCCGTTGCGGGCGTCCCGCGTATCGCCGCATCAGCCCCACCTGTCCACGGCATGCCACACCCCGCTATGGTGGCTGCAATGCATCTTGCAGGGGCGCACGAGATCTATGTGCTGGGGGGGATTCAAGCAATCGGCGCGATGGCAATCGGAACACAGGCAATCAAACCCGTTCATATGATCGTTGGCCCCGGTAACGCCTATGTTGCTGAAGCAAAGAGACAGCTTTACGGGCGCGTTGGCATTGATCTTTTTGCAGGACCGACCGAAACAATGGTGATCGCAGATGACACAGTAGATGCCGAGCTGTGCGCTACCGACTTACTTGGGCAGGCTGAGCATGGCTACAACTCTCCGGCCGTATTATTGACGAACAGTCATGCACTGGCGGAGGAAACTTTGTTGGAAATCGAACGTATACTGAAAATACTGCCAACCGCGGAAACGGCCTCTGTCAGTTGGGCAGATTACGGCGAAGTCATCGTGTGCGACACGTTCGACGAGATGCTTGATGTCGCAAATGATGTCTGTTCCGAGCATGTTCAGGTGATGACGGATCGTGACGACTGGTTTTTAGAAAATATGCATAGCTACGGTGCGCTGTTTTTGGGTCCGCGGACCAATGTCGCTAACGGCGACAAGGTTATTGGCACCAATCATACGCTCCCAACCAAAAGGGCGGGTCGCTATACTGGAGGGCTTTGGGTTGGGAAGTTTTTGAAGACCCATAGTTATCAGCGCATTGAGTCTAATGCTGCCGCCTCCGCTATAGGTGAGTATGGTTCAAGGCTTTGCATGCTGGAAGGGTTCGTAGGTCATGCAGAACAGTGCAATATGCGTGTGCGTCGATATGGTGGCAAGGCTATAAAATACGGGTTTGGCGCCGACTAGGTGCTGAGCTTTTGCATGTTATGGTGTATTTTTGTGCCTGTTTAAGGGCGCTCATTCCCTATGAAAGACCGTTGATTTGGAAAACCTATTTCTAAAAGATCCATCCCTTCTGGATGTTCGCGGATACGTTAATGGCCAATGGATCGAGAGTGAGGATTGTTTCGCCGTAAATAACCCATCGACGGGCGCAGTGGTCGCTCGGGTTGCTGACCTTTCTGCGGTACACGCGCGCCTTGCGATTGATGCCGCCTATGCTGCAGGTCCGAACTGGGCTGCTCAAACTGGGAAGGAGCGATCCGCCATTTTGCGCCATTGGTTTGATTTGATCCTTTCAAATGCGGATGACCTTGCCAGAATTCTAACGGCGGAAATGGGAAAGCCACTTGTGGAAGCGCATGGTGAAATTTTGTATGGTGCATCGTTCATTGAGTGGTTTGCAGAAGAGGCCAAGCGTATTGATGGCGATGTCATCCCTGGCCATCAGCGCGACAAACGCATTCTCGTAATGAAGCAGCCCGTGGGTGTCGTGGGATCGATCACACCGTGGAATTTCCCAAATGCAATGATTGCGCGAAAGGTGGCCCCGGCGCTCGCGGCTGGTTGCACATTTGTTGCGCGTCCATCGGAACTGACGCCGCTGTCGGCTTTGGCCATGGCAGTCCTTGCCGAGCGCGCAGGCATCCCCGCTGGCGTCTTTAACGTGATCCCGTCGACGGATGCCTCGGGTGTCGGAAAAGAGCTATGCGCGAACCCTAAAGTCCGTAAGATGACATTCACGGGGTCAACGCGCGTTGGCAAAATTTTAATGGAGCAGTGCGCGGAAACGGTCAAAAAGATATCGCTTGAATTGGGTGGCAACGCACCGTTTGTTGTGTTTGACGATGCAGATCTAGAGGCCGCTGTGACGGGTGCCATCGCAGCCAAGTTCCGCAATAACGGCCAAACGTGTATTTGCGCCAACCGTTTCTACGTCCAAAAACCAATTTACGATGCATTTGTGGAAAAACTGGCGATCAAGGTGGGTGAACTTAAAGTCGGTGACGGTTTCGAGGATGGTGTTTCTCTCGGGCCGCTGATTAATGACGCCGCTGTGTCAAAGGTCGAGGCGCACATTTCTGATGCTGTCGCTCACGGTGGTGTTGTGGTGATTGGCGGTGGACGTTCAAACCTTGGCGGTACGTTTTTTCGTCCGACTGTCGTGCGCGATGCGACCCAAAAAATGTTGGTTTGTCGCGAAGAAAGCTTTGGACCATTGGCTTCCATCGTTCCATTTGAGAACGAACGAGAGGTCATTGAAATGGCCAATGACAGTGAGTTCGGATTGGCTGCATATTTTTACAGCCAAGACATTTCTCGAATATGGCGCACCGCCGAAGCCCTCGAATCTGGGATGGTTGGTGTCAACACGGGTTTGATTTCGACTGAACTCATGCCTTTTGGTGGTGTCAAGCAATCTGGACTAGGTCGGGAAGGGTCAAAATACGGAATTGGCGATTTTTTAGATATTAAAAGTATTTGTTTCGGCAATATTAGGTGATCATGTCGCGCGAAGTTTTTGTTGCCACTTCGAGACCTTAAATCTCCCCGAGTTTATCGGAGACCGTCAAATTAGGTAAGGATGATGGTTATGACGAAAAGCAAAAGGGCAAATCGCTACTCGCATGAGGTCTGCGCGCGTGCGGTCCGGATTGTGTTCGGACTCCTTTCTGTCGAATGAGAAACCTCAATCTTCAAACAGGTCAGCCAGATCGCAAAATCCGCCAACATGTGGGATGCTTCCATACACTTGCCACAAGCACCAGTGCCGCGCGAGCGGCTTCGTCCAATGAGCCCAAAAGATACATTTTTGGCAGGAACCTCAACGGCGGCTTTCGGACAGACTTGCCGTTCGTTCATCTTGGTGATGCCAATCATAGTAGCGTGTGGTATACTTGGAAAAAATGGGAGCGCCTTGTGAACAATTCGATACAGACAATCTTGAGCTTGGGTTTAGTCGCATTTGGCCTGGGAGCCTGTACCGAAGAACCCTCGATGCCCGACCGCGTTGAGGGTGCTGCGTTCTTCGCAAGCAACTGTGCTGCTTGTCATGGAACAAATGCACAAGGCAACGGCCCCCTAGCCGCTGAATTGCAAGCTGCGCCGTCAAATCTGACCACGTTGAGTCGTCGCAACGGCGGTACCTTTCCAAAGGCAAGGGCGCTTAGCTATATCTATGGTGACCCTGAGCAGGCACACCTAGCGCGCGTGATGCCACAATTTGGTGGCGCCATGGCAGAAAACTTGGTCCCAGTGGAGTTCGACGGCGTCATGACACCAACGCCACGTGTTCTAGCTGCTCTCTTGACTTATCTTGAGGCTATTCAGGAATAGCAAACGCGATTGAAACTCAACCACCGGAGGGTGCCAACTTCGCCCCAGGTTTTCCGTGCCAAAATCAGCATAAATTCGCTCCAGCGGATATCAGCGGTACGAACTTCGCGTGCCCTGATTTCGTCGGGGTGTCATGTTGCTTCTATTTAGCCAGCCGCGTCATGATCGAGGGGCCCGACGGGATAGTTTAAGCTCTGCCTCATAGTCGGCGCTGGCCTGATGGCGGTGATCCGTCCGTTTGGACGCTTGTAGCCTTCCCTGAGAAGGGTGCCAAAATGTACGCACTGTACCATCGCATTGAAGTTGCCACATTTTTTAGAGGCTGTTGTGGGGCCTGGCAAGATGAAACCGACGTGATCCATCCCTCTGGTTTGCTCCGCGCGACCATTCACGCCGCATCGCGGGAGTAGGATGTGATGATGCCGCCAAGCTGGCGATTGCGTTGGATCTGGCCGTCACGGACGGGTCGGAAATCAACTTGTAGTACGTTGTTCCCGATGTCCCGTCCGCGATGTGGGCGCTCTTCATTATAATACCTCACCCAGGTTCGTAGGATGTAATCGAGCTGTGATCGGCTGAAGCAGACGAAGAAATCTAGGCATTCGCGCTTAATGGAGCCGATGAACGACTCTGCGAAGGCGTTTGCATCGGGCGCCCGGTGAGGGATCTGTATCACCCGAGCTGCCTCTGAGGCCCAGACGGCATCAAAGCTGGCGCTGAACTTGGTATCGGCGTCACGGATCAAGAAGTCCGGCCTGATCCCTTGTTCAGCGCACCACATCAAGGTGTTGCGGGCCTGCTGGGTAGTCCATGCAGAGTCGGGGGCATAGGTCGGAGCGGTGCAAAATACGCGGCGGCTTCCGAGATGGATGAACATCAGAACATAGGCTGTCCTTGGCCCGCGTAGCGTAAACACGGTCTTCGAGAAGAAATCGCAGGCGACCATGGTTTCCATGTGCGCTTGGATGAATGTTTTCCACGGCAGGGCCGGCTTCTTTTTGCGACGCTCTGGGCACGGGTGAATACCCGCATCATTGAGGATGCGCTTGACGGAATTGGCACCTGCGTAGAGCCCCAACTTTTTCAGCTCGCCAGCGATCCGCTTGTAACCCCAGAGGAGGTTTTCAGATCCGATGCGAGTGACGACGTCCCGCAGTTCTTGCGTCAGGCGAGGCCGTCCCACCGCCTGAAAGGGGCGTCCAACACGCATCTGGGCGAGCCAGCGTTTGTAGGTGGCAGGCTTGGCCACTTCCATCAGCCCGTCGACATCATGCCCGAATTCTTCCCCTATACGCAGCAGTTCGGCTTTCTCGGCGGGCGACAGGATGATCCGTTCTGTCGGAATGCGTGCTTGCAAGATTGTGATCTGTGCCTTCAGCAGTCTCAGTTGCGCATTGTGCCGCGGCATGAAGAACTGGTTTAGGAAGACCAGAAGGAGAGATATGGTCGAATTCATCTTGCAGGGCTCCACCATGGCCATTAAAAAAGGCCAATAATTCAACGTGATGGGGCTTGCTTACATTTTGGCACCCCTCTCAGGGAAGCAAAAAGTGTTAGGGCAGGGCGGCCATGTTCGTCAAACCTGACGTGAGGGTGTTAAGATGTGTCTTCGCCCCCCCCTAAACCCCACAATCAATCATGCAGTAGGCTACTGAGCAGCGCCGAGGTTTGTTGCTAGAGACAAGCGACCAAATGGGACGAATACTCTAAGGTCGCATCAATGATTTCAATGGCTTGGATTGAGAGAGAGTTGGGCGCTAGGTTGGCTCCCTCCGCCATTTACCATTGAAATCATTAAATGAATTCCACATTGGGGTTCGCATTGCCAATATAGTGACAGTTGTTGCGCGATGGTTTTTTTGGTGCCCACATAGTTTGAGCCCGCTATAATCGTAAAAACGTGATTGCGAGGTAGACAGATGAAACTGGACCAAAAGACTATTGAGGCAATGCAAACCGCCGGAATTGATTTCGTTGGAGGTGTTGATGCACCTGAGGGGGGAATAACGGTAGCGTTGGAACCGGAAGACGTGGCATCATTCGTTAAAGATCGTGACGAATGGTTCGCGAGGAAAAACGGCGCATTCAAAGAACAGTATCTTGATTGGATTGCGACAAACGGCGAACCGCGTTGCGGAGCGAAGACTTCTAGGGGAACCCCGTGTAAAAACTCTGTAAGCGGTGGCATTCAACGACCGTTTCATGCTTTGCTTCAAGAAGACGGCAGTTTCTGCCATGTGCATGGCGGCGCAACTAGCGAGGAAGTGCGGGAACGTTAAACGGGTTTAACTTGGAAGATCGTGACGAAATACTTTTTGAAGTCGCCCGCTTGATTTGATGACTTGAAATGACGATTGGTGAATTTTACGAAGCGTTGGGCGTTAATCTTGACGATCTTCAACACGGTAACACAGGCAACGTTGTGACCGATCTTTCGGGCGTTTTCAATGCTTGGAAAAAGCCGCCGACCCAATCATAAAAATGCCCAGGAAGCATCGCAACAAACGGGGCGGGGAGCCTCCAAATTGGCCCTTCGGATGATCGTTAGAAATAGCACTTGGGGAATGCCCACAATCAAGCGGTGGGCAGTCGCCCCCTGTGCCCGCAGCATTCACCTATTTTGG
>NZ_CBFHKW010000027.1:31129-32521 GCF_965656515.1 Celeribacter marinus | reverse complement strand
GTTTCGTCCCCCGCATCGCCAATGATTTTCAAATGCTCTGCCGTATCGCCCTTTTCAAAGCGCGCAATATGGATCTTTCCGTTGCGCCAAACTTTCAGTTCAAGCCACTCAGACAAGGCGTTCACAACCGAAACGCCAACGCCGTGTAGGCCGCCCGAGACCTTGTACGAATTGCTGTCGAATTTACCGCCGGCGTGAAGCTGGGTCATAATGACCTCGGCCGCGGAAACACCCTCCTCTTGGTGGATGTCGACAGGAATGCCGCGACCGTTGTCACGCACGGAAACAGAGCTGTCTTTGTGGATTTTGACAGTCACATAGTCCGCATGACCCGCAAGAGCCTCATCAATCCCGTTGTCCACGACCTCGTAGACCATGTGGTGCAGACCAGATCCATCGTCCGTGTCACCGATATACATACCGGGACGCTTTCGAACGGCTTCCAAGCCTCTGAGAACCTTGATAGAATCGGCGCCATACTCAGGGCTTTGGGGTGTGTCGTCAGACATGCGTTTTCCTCGTCTTTACCTTGGCGTTTTTATACGCCAACGCTTGGGGAATGTCACGTCAATGCCACAAGATTTGGTGGTTTTCGCCGATCATACGAAAGGGATAATAAACGCCACACCTATCAACAAAATCCCCGCCGTACGGTTCATCCGGCTCAATGCACCAGAGGACGTCAGTAGCCCACGAATTCTACTTACAAAGAGCGCCAGTATAAGGTTTCCGATCAATGGCACGACAGCCGAAATAGCACAGATCACCATGATGTCCGGCGCGGTCAATAACGACAAATCAAAAAAACCGGGCAACAGACCCATGTAGAATAAAATCGCCTTTGGGTTCCCCAAAATCACGACAACACCCGCAACAAAACCGGCTAAAATACCTGGCCGTGTTAAACGACTGTCTGATGTGATTTTTTTGTCCGCATGGCGGATGAGCATGACCCCCATAACCAAAAACATCAGAACCGCCGCCCATCGCATCACGGTAAGAAAGGCCGCGAATTCCGAGATGATCCACGTCACACCAAGGATCGCCAAAAGCGGCCACAATACATCACCAACAACGACCCCTAAGGCCAAAGGGGCCGCAGACGCAAAGCCCCCCGACATAGCGCGGGCCAACATTGCAACCCAAACAGGGCCGGGTGTCAAAAACAAGATCAAGAGAGCGAACGCATAGAGGCCGAGTTCTGTAACGCCAACGGTCATTGGATTTCTTTCATCTGCGAGGCTCCCGCCTCTTCGGTAACTTCAAAATGGGCGGCGCGCGCCCCAAGCTCGGCGAATAATTCCGGACCTGTTCCCGTCATAAAGGCCTGCGCCCCAAGCGCACATATTTCATCATAAAGCGCCGCAAGGCGACCAGCGTCAAGGTGCGCCG
>NZ_CBFHKW010000027.1:27597-31031 GCF_965656515.1 Celeribacter marinus | reverse complement strand
GCGACCTCATCAAGTAACAAAATTGGCGCAGCGCCAAAGTCCTCGGACAAAGCACGGCCATTTGCTAAAATCAGTGAGATCAAAAGCGCCTTTTGCTCTCCTGTGGAGCAGTGTTCGGCGGGGACATCTTTCGCTGCGTACACCCCGCTCATATCCGCGCGGTGCGGGCCTATAAGTGTGCGACCAGCTTGCAAATCACGCTGACGGTTATCGCGCAATGCCCTGAGCAAATCATCCTCGGCCTCGGGCAACGGTTTGTCGTCAGAAGCTTGCAACGTCAATGTGGCAACGGGAAAGGCCGTCTTTGCTCCGTCTTGCGCCGCCGCCAGTCGCGCAAGCGTGACCAAACGGTTTTTCATGATATCGGCACCATGCGCCGCCATTTGCGTCTCAAGTGCGCCATACCAATGCGCATCGCGCACCATGTCCTTGAGCAAGCGATTGCGTTCACGCATCGCCTTTTCATAGCCCAACACAGCCTCGGCATGACGAGGTTCAAAGGACATTACCATGCGATCCAAAAACCGCCTGCGCCCCTCAGGCCCCTCAATCCACAACCTGTCCATTGCTGGAATGAGCCAAACCACACGCGCAACACGCCCCAACGCAAGCTGTGCTGCGGCTTTGCCGTCGACCTTGACCGAACGCGATTGCCCCGCCTCCGCCCATGTTTCAATGTCATGCGTTTGATGAAGGGACCGAAGTTCTGCACGGACCTTCCACCCCAGACGCTCGGGCTTTCGAGCAATGTCATCGGGCGAGGCGCGCCGCAACCCACGCCCCGGAGACAGTAACGAAACCGCCTCAAGAATGTTGGTTTTGCCCGTGCCATTGGGTCCATGTATCGCAACAGGCCGCCCGTCCAATTCGAGACGTGCGGCCCTATGTGAGCGAAAATGCGATAGACTTAGCTCTTCTAGATAAAGGCCGCCCATCGCGCCTCACCTGGTTTCTTTGAGCGCCAAATACTCAAACACGCATCGGCATCACAACATAGACGGCAGAGGTATCATTACCTTCTCGCATCAATGTTGGATCACCTGAGGAATTAAACAAAAACACTGCGTTTTCACGGTCCACTTGTGATGCGATTTCCAGCAGGTATTTTGCATTAAAACCGATTTCGAGACGCTCATCGCTATACGCAACAGCCAACTCTTCTTCGGCGGCACCACTGTCAGGCGCGTTGACGGAAAGCGTTAACTTGTCCTCTTCAAGGGACAGCTTCACAGCGCGGGAGCGCTCCGACGAAACAGTCGCAACACGGTCCACGGCCTTCGCAAATTCAGCGGCGTCCACTTCGAGCTTGCGGGTATTTCCGACAGGAATAACACGCGTATAATCTGGGAACGTGCCGTCGATGACTTTGGACGTTAGCGTGATGTTTGGCGTTGCGAACCGCACTTTCGCCTCTGACACAGACACCGCAATCGTCATGTCATCATCATCAAGCAACTTGCGCAACTCTCCTACGGTTTTGCGTGGCACAATCACGCCCGGCATATCAGCCGCACCATCGGGCAGTACTGCATCCACACGCGCGAGACGGTGGCCATCTGTTGCCACACACCGCAGTACTTTTCCGCCCTCAGCGTCAGAAACATGCATGTAGACGCCGTTGAGGTAGTAGCGGGTCTCTTCGGTCGAGATTGCAAATTTGGACTTATCAAACAAACGGCGCAAAACCGGCGCAGGAATCGCAAAATTGCTTTCGTAATCTGCGCTTGCCATCACGGGGAAATCTTCTTTCGGCAGTGTGGCCAATGAAAAATTCGACCGGCCCGCCTCAACGGTTAGACGCCCTGACGCTCCATCATCGTTCAACTGAACCATCGCGCCATCAGGCAATTTTCGCACGATCTCATGCAGCATCACCGCGGATACTGTCGTAGATCCCGCGCGCTCAACCATGGCATTACATTTATCCACAACTTCGATGTCGAGATCCGTAGCGCGAAACGACACATCATTGCCCGCCGCCTCGATCAAAACGTTGGCAAGGATCGGAATGGTGTTGCGGCGTTCCACTACGGATTGCGCCTGTCCCACGGCCTTAAGAAGTTCGCCGCGTTCGATACTGATTTTCATACCACCCTCGTATGTACATTTGACTGGGGAGTTGAACGTAAACCATTCACCACGCAGCGCAAGATATTGTTTGGACAGACTGTGTTGCGTTGTGCCGCAACCGTCAAGGGCAAGCTCCCCTCGCGACAGGATTTGTCACGAAGGAACCGCCTTCTTGCCACATGTTGTGCAGATCACGCCTCAAGAAGGCGGGACAGCAGCTCCAGATCGTCCGCAATTTGACTATCGGATGATTTCAGCTCTTCGATACGCCGAACGCCGTGCATGACAGTCGTGTGATCTCTCCCGCCGAACCTACGTCCGATTTCGGGCAAGGAGCGCGACGTCATTTGCTTTGACAAATACATCGCCACCTGACGCGGACGGGCAATTGCGCGAACGCGCTTGGGTCCAATCATGTCGCTCAACCGGATCGAGTAGTGCTCCGATACCCGTCGTTGAATTTCCTCAACCGTCACTTTGCGCTCGGACGCCTTCAAAATGTCTGCCAAACATTCCTGTGTCATTTCCAATGTGATTTCGCGGCCCACCAAAGAAGCAAAGGCAAACAACCGCATAAGTGCACCTTCAAGAACACGCACGTTTGTGGTGATGCGGTGCGCAAGGAATTCAAGCACGCCGTTGTTGAACACCAAATCGGGATACTGCAGACGGTAGTTTTCCGCTTTGGTTTGCAAAACGCCAAGGCGCAGCTCATAGTCGGTCGGGTGGAGGTCCACCACGAGGCCACACTGCAAACGCGACTTGATGCGATCTTCGAGATCTTTGATCTCGCCGGGTGCGCGGTCAGCGGAAATAATGATCTGCTTATTTTGGTCCACAAGCGCGTTGAACGTGTGGAAAAACTCTTCTTGCGTGCTTTCCTTGCCGGCGATGAATTGAACATCATCGACCATCAACACATCGACGGACCGGAACAGTTGCTTGAAATCGATCATCTGCTTGTCACGCAGCGCTTGCACGAAACGGTACATGAATTGTTCAGCGGATAGATAAAGGACGCGCAATTCGGGGTCGCGCATCTTAATTTCATGGGCGATTGCGTGCATCAGGTGCGTCTTGCCAAGGCCAACACCACCATACAAAAATAGCGGATTAAACGTCACAGGTCCGCCCTCGGCAACACGGCGCGCAGCAGCATGTGCAAGTTCGTTCGGCTTGCCAACAACAAAATTATCAAACGTAAAGCGCGCATCTAGCGGCGCACCGGGTAGCTCGGATTGTGCCGATGTCACGGGTTGCGGCGCCTCTTTGGGCGCGGGACGCGCAACGGGGTCGGCTTGTGCGGCAACAACCTGAAACTCTACGCGAGACGTTTGCGCATTACTTGCTTTCAGATGTGCAAG
>NZ_CBFHKW010000027.1:0-27499 GCF_965656515.1 Celeribacter marinus | reverse complement strand
CAACGGGGTCGGCTTGTGCGGCAACAACCTGAAACTCTACGCGAGACGTTTGCGCATTACTTGCTTTCAGATGTGCAAGAATCTTGTCCGCGAAATTGCGCGAGACCCAATTTGCCATGAAATTCGTCGGCACAGCAAAGACAGCAACGCCATTTTCAATTTTAGTCAGATCAAGCGGCTCAATCCAGTTTGCGTAATTGCTTTGCCCAATATCATCGAGCAAGCCCTGCTTCACACGTCCCCACGTATTTTTCATTTTTCTTGTTCGACCCAATTTATCATTTTCGTTGACCATCACTCTTGTAACGGCTGACACTTCATGAGTGTCGCGGATTTAGCGCACGCTTCGCTTTAGGGGTCGGGATTACATCAAGTCCATTCTCAACATTGGCCCCTCATTGCCAACATTTAAACAGGCTAATTCCCGAACTATTCCTCACCCGATTGCGCACAAACCGATGAGATGACGGACACTGATGTATCCGCCAATGCTCAGTAGCTTGGCACATTTAGGTTCGGGTTTTTGGACTGCCTACCGCTTTCGTGCACAAGCACGATATTGGTCGGAAAACTCACAATGGCCGATGTGACCTATGCAAATCCAAGAACACGCTCGTCGCATGCGGAAACCAGTAATTGGATCTCCTAAAACGACTCGCGCGATCCTCATGTCCCCCCAGACGAAGTGAATCGCAGGGTGAAATTAGCCGCGAGATACCGCCACGCGCAATGGAACTTCGCGCTTGACTCTACCTTTACTGAAATCGAATCTTAAAAGCTGTTTTTTTACAAAGCGCACGTGGCGAATTTGCCGCAAACAGCTCGTGACAAACCAGGGAGTGAATTTGCGTGTTGCTAAGACGTGTCGAAACCATAAGGGCACACGCCATGCCGTAAGAATCGCATTGACGCATGACAACACCATCCGGAGATCGGGCAACAAAAAACGCGCCCGAAGGCGCGCTTTCATCGTCTCAAATGTGCTTGGAGTTAAGCGATCGCTTTAACACGAGCGGCCAAGCGGGACATTTTACGCGATGCCGTATTCTTGTGCATAACGCCTTTGGTAACGCCGCGCATCAACTCTGGCTGAGCCGCACGAAGAGCTGCTTGAGCAACCGCTTTGTCGCCCGATGCAATTGCTTCTTCGAGGTTACGTAGGAATGTGCGGATACGCGAACGACGTGCTTTGTTTACGTCTGTACGAGCGGTGGCCTGACGGGCGCGTTTTTTGGACTGAGCAGTATTTGCCATGATAATGTCCCTTCTCGGGTTGTTTGCAATTTCGGTTGCGCACGGACCCCAATCACCCAAACGGGCACCCAAATTTGGGTTGGTCAATCATAGCCAAAGCGGGCTCCACGCGCATGTAAGACGTCCCTTTAGATGAGAATCGCCCGAAAGGAAAGGGTTTTGTCAGATCATTTCGGACGCTTACTTGTCGCGAAACTGTGGTGCGCGCTTTTCAAGAAATGCATCCATTCCTTCGCTTTGGTCGTCCGTCGCAAATAAGGCATGAAACGAGCGGCGCTCAAACAACAGACCTTCGCTCATGGTAGTTTCATAAGACCGATTCACCGCTTCTTTCGCAGCCATAACCGCGATCTGGCTTTTCTCCGCGATCTTACCCGCAACATCCAAAGCCTCTTCGACGAGTTTGGCGGCAGGTACGACACGCGACACCAAACCGGATCGCTCTGCCTCTGCGGCATCCATAAATCGGCCCGTTAGGTGCATCTCCATTGCTTTGGATTTGCCCACAAAGCGGGTCAACCGCTGCGTCCCGCCAAGACCGGCCATAATACCCAAATTAATTTCGGGCTGGCCAAATTTTGCTGTGTCTGCGGCAATGATGAAATCGCACATCATCGCCAATTCGCATCCACCACCAAGGGCATATCCCGCGACAGCTGCGATAATCGGCTTGCGTATCGCAGTAATCGTATTCGCCTCAGCTGCAAAGAAATCCGATAGCGCCATATCGGCAAAGGTTTTCTCAGACATCTCTTTGATATCTGCGCCCGCAGCGAACGCTTTTTCCGATCCCGTAATCACAATCGCGCGGACCTTTGGGTCGGCATCCGCCGCAGACAATGCGGTAGCCAACTCTCCCAACAACTCAGAATTTAATGCGTTTAGGGCATCGGGGCGATCAAGGCGGATCAATGTCACCGAATTTTTTGTGTCAGTTTTAATGGTAGAATAAGCCATCGGGATTTCCTCAAAACAACGCAGCCTTCATCTTAACAGGCGCTGGCATGCGTTTAAACTATGTTTGGCACTCGGGACAAAAGAATGTCGATCGCCCCGCTTGCACAATGCGGCACACCGTAGCGGCGCATCCCGTTCCTTTGCACGGCTCGCCCTCGCGCCCGTAAACCCGAAAGCTATGCTGAAAATAACCCAACTCCCCGCTCGCTTGCCTAAAATCTTTCAATGATGACCCACCCGAAACGATGGCCTCATCCAAAACGTCACGGATGATCGGAACAAGCGAGGCCACCCGTGCCCTCGACAGCGTGCCCACCTTCTGGGCTGGATCAATACCCGCACGAAACAGAACTTCGCAGACATAGATATTCCCCAACCCCGCGACAATATGCTGATCCAACAACGCGGTTTTCACCGGCGTGTTTTTATTCTGAAACGCGCGCGTTAGATGCGCCTCGTTGAAGTCATTCCCAAGGGGTTCCGGGCCTATTTTGGCCAAAAGGGGATGGGTCGGCGCCGTGGCCGTGTCGAGCAAATCCATTGCGCCGAATCGACGTGGATCATTGAATGTCACACGCGCGCCGTTATCCATATGAAAGACAACATGATCATGTTTTTGCGCCGCAGGGTGGGTGTGCACGAACTGCCCGAGCGGATCCCCCGAGACGGTCATGCGACCCGACATCCCAAGGTGGATCAACAATGTCTCCCCCCGATCAAGATCCGCCAAAATGTATTTCGAGCGCCGCCGAAGCCGTTCCACCCGAGCGCCCGTGAGCCGCTCTGCCATGCGATCCGGAAAAGGCCAACGCAAATTGGGACGGTTCACATCCGCCTGCGCGATGATCGCTCCCGACATGGATGGCTCCAGACCGCGACGAACCGTCTCAACTTCGGGTAATTCGGGCATTTCGCTCTCCTTATCGTGGCGCTTGCGATTGTATCGCGCGGCATCTGGCCTATAAGAAGAGTAAGTTTAAGAGAGGTTCAAGGGCGATGGCGCAAACGAGCGACAAGACCACCCATTTCGGTTTCAAAGATGTCGCCGAAGATCAGAAAGCCGGCATGGTCCACGGCGTGTTCACGTCCGTGGCGTCGAAGTACGACATCATGAACGATGTGATGTCGATGGGGATTCACCGCGTTTGGAAAGACGCGATGATGGATTGGCTGGCTCCGCGCCCCAATCAGCGGCTTCTTGATGTCGCTGGCGGCACGGGTGACGTGTCATTCCGGTTCCTCAAGCGCGCCCCAAGTGCGACCGCAGTCGTCCTCGATATGACGGAATCAATGCTCATCGAGGGACGCAAACGCGCCGAAGCTGATAAGATGGCCAATAACTTGTCATGGGTGACCGGCGATGCGATGGCCCTACCCTTCGATGACAACCAGTTCGACGTTTACACAATCTCATTTGGCATTCGAAATGTAACCCGCGTGCAGGACGCTTTGAATGAGGCGTACCGCGTCCTCAAACCGGGTGGCCGCCTTATGGTTCTCGAGTTTTCGCAACTCCCGAATCCCGCTCTGCAAAAGGCCTATGATCTTTATTCGTTCAATGTGATCCCGCCGATGGGAAAACTGATCACCGGCGACCGTGATAGCTATCAATACCTCATTGAAAGCATCCGAAAGTTCCCGGACCAAGACACCTTTGCGTCGATGATCGAGATGGCTGGTTTTGAAACGGTGAAATACCGCAATCTCTCCATGGGCATTGCAACGCTTCACTCAGGATGGAAAATTTAATGCGCGGCCCTCATAACGTTTGGCGTCTTATTCGGACCGGCGCCACAATGGAACGCACTGGCGCGATGAAAGTTGCAATGGATGCGATGGAGGCGCCACGCGCTTTTCGCATTCTTGCGCGCACACTTGTCTGGCCGTTCAAATGGGTTGGCATCAAAGGCGATCCTACGTTGCCGCCCGTGACCCGCGCCTTGAGTGCACTTGGCCCCGCCTATATCAAATTCGGACAGGTACTATCCACCCGACCCGATGTTGTCGGCGCCGAATTGGCGATGCAGTTGCGTGTGCTGCAAGACGAATTACCTCCCTTTCCTCGTGATCGCGCGATCAAGACGATCGAAGCCGAACTGGGCAAGCCGCTCTCGGAGCTGTTTTCAGAGTTTTCCGAACCTGTCGCCGCGGCCTCCATCGCGCAGGTGCACAAGGCAAAGTCCGCACAAGACGGTCGCGATGTTGCCGTGAAAGTCCTCCGCCCCGGTATTGAGCGCGCCTTTCGCAAGGATATTGACGCGTTCTATTTTGCCGCTTGGATGATTGAACACCTCTCGCCATCATCGCGCCGCCTACACCCACAAGAGGTGATTGCTCACTTTGAGGGCGTTGTGAACGGTGAACTCGATCTGCGTTTGGAAAGCGCCTCAGCGTCAGAGTTTCGTGCCAACACTCAAAACGACGAGGGCTTTTGCGTACCTGCCGTTGATTGGCGCATGTCGGCGCGCCGCGTCATGACACTCGAATGGGTCGACGGCATCTCCGCCTCCGACACGCAAAAAATAGATGCCGCCGGTCATGACCGCGAAGCTCTTGGAAAACGCGTTTTGCAAATGTTCCTAAGTCATGCGCTGCGCGATGGTTTTTTCCACGCAGACATGCACCACGGAAATCTCAAAATCGCACCAAACGGCGATATCATTGCGCTGGATTTCGGCATCATGGGGGCGCTCGACGAATACACGCGCCGCGTTTACGCCGAAATCTTGTTCGGGTTTATTCAACAAGATTACCGCCGTGTCGCCGAAGTCCACTTTGAGGCTGGTTATGTGCCCGCCGATCAAGATGTGGATGCCTTTGCGCGCGCCCTTCGTGCCGTAGGTGACCCGATTTTCGGTATGGACGCTGACCATATTTCCATGGCGCGATTGCTCTCTTATCTGTTCGAAGTGACCGAGCGATTTGGGATGGAGACGCGCACCGAACTAATCTTGTTGCAACGCACAATGGTCGTTGTTGAGGGCGTTGCGCGCTCCCTAGATCCGCGCATCAACATTTGGGAAGTGGCCCAACCAATTGTCGAAAGCTATATCAAAGCCAACATTGGGCCAAAGGCACTTGCGCGCGACCTTCTTTCAACAGCGCGGGTATTGTCGCGGTTCGGGCCGCGCCTCCCCAAACTCGCCGAGGCAATGCTCACCGCTCAAAACAATCCGACACCTGCGCCAACACGCTACTCTGCCGCAAAATCCGCTCTTTGGTTGACCTTGGGCGGTGGTATTGCGGCAGGGTTTGGGGCCCTCATCGCACTTACGTTCGGCTAAGTTCAATCTCGACACAATCGGCATAAATACCTTCGCCGCGTGCGTCTTTCCATGCGCAATAGGCGGCCATACGCCACGCCAAATACGGCCTATAGTCATGAAATCTCGCAACGACATCCGCATCGGGGTAAGCATTCAAAGCGCTCTGTTCGCCGTCAGATGATAGAGCGCAAGACCCGTAAACACGGTGCATTGCGGGAGATAGAGCCACATATATGTCCTGCACGGCATCCCCTATCGCGGGGCATTGCCAGTCAAGAAAACAAACTCCGGTCGGTGTTTTAATCACATTGGCGGGAACAATATCGCCGTGCAAAAAGACGGGGGGAGCACAGATTAGTTGGCGCGGTTTTGGTCGAGCACCTCGCAGACGTTTTGACA
This sequence comes from Celeribacter marinus, assembly GCF_965656515.1. Lineage (GTDB taxonomy): Bacteria > Pseudomonadota > Alphaproteobacteria > Rhodobacterales > Rhodobacteraceae > Celeribacter > Celeribacter marinus_D. The sequence goes on along the minus strand of NZ_CBFHKW010000027.1, from coordinate 21,623 downwards.
TCTGCGCATCCAGACCCTCCAAAAACCGATCCCCCATCTCCAAAATATCGACAGGGGATGTGGAAATAGACCTGATGCCCATTGGGGCATCAATCATATGAATACGGTGCATGGCCTGCATGATATCGGGCGTTATTTGCGTGGCCGTGTCGCCCGCGACAAATTCATACGCAACGACAGTGCCATCAGGTGTGTCGAACCGCTCCACCGGCTCTGGCGCAAGACCCGTCCCAACAAGCGCCGTAAGGCACGCCCATTCATGCGCGGAATTGTTCGGGAACAACGGGTTCCCCCTGTCCACAGAGTAGAGTTTGTACACAAGTGCGCGCGTCTTTGAGCGGCCAACCCACCCCGCATTCGTGCGCCCACCCGTGAGGGTTTCCCACGACACATCGCCCTCCAAGAGGGACTGCGCATGCCGGATTATGGCCATGGACGGACGGTTAGACAGCATGATTTCGATGCGCGCTCCAAATTCGAGGCACCTTACGTCCCCGAGCCGAAGCAGCGCAAGACGCTAGCTTGCCTCACGCAAAGACTGAACATCCTCCGCACTAATTTCTGCGCCACCATTCAAAATCAACGTGATGTCACCCCCATCGCGGCGCGCCTCGATCACTTCCGAATAGCTGTTCACACTCGCCGTGGACAGGAATGCACCCTTTGCATGACTTTCAATGGCAAAACTGTATTTGCCAGTCGGGAAAGGATAGCCGTCTTTGTCCATACCATTCCAAGAGATATCAGTCTCTTTGGGATCAACTGAAACGCGCTGAACCTCGGTCCCCGCTGCGTTTCGCACCAAAAGATACGCGGCGTCTGCCGCTGAATTCGGGGTCGCAGACAGGGACACGGGTTCGCCATCAAAGTATGACGGCGCATCGCTTTTCACATCCATACCAACCCAACCGGCGGTCTGGGACATCCCGATGACACCCAACTGATTGGACAACGCCGAAATCAGATCGTTGGTTTGGACCTGCTGCTCGACACTCGAAAACGTTGCAAGTTGTACCGCGTAATCTGTCGATTCGATCGGGTTCATCGGGTCTTGGTTTTGCATCTGAACCGTCAACATTTTCAGAAATGTTTCAAAATCCGATGACAATGCATTGGCAGACGGTTTTTCTGTCGCGGCCTGCGCGGCGGCGGTGGTTGTCGTTGCGGCCATTGATTGGGAAATCTCGGTCATGTCAGTGCTCCTTAGAGTCTAATATCAACGCGGGCATTCTCGCTTAGCGAGACGCGGTGGGGCTGAACGGTGGTGGCTGCGATATCGGCATCGCGCAAATCGTGTTGATCTGTTGTGGAGCCACTTGAATCGCCACGTCCGTTATTGGCCGATGCGTCTCCTTGGCCGCCATGTTGAAATTCAAAGCTGCTGCCCTCGTACCCCATCGCCGCGAAATCTTGTTGAAGGGTGTGAATGTTTCGGCGCATCAAATCTGCGGTTTCGGTCCGATCAGCCTGAACAACGACCGTCATCGCGCCCGTTTCCGAGACTTGAAATGTAAGCCGGACACGGCCCAATTCCTCAGGCGTTAGGGTAATCTCCACAGGACGATCGGGGAGTTGCCGCGCCGCTTCGGCAATTTGTCCGGCAATATGAGCGGGCAATTCTGTGCGCTGTATCTGTGCGACATTCGACGCCTGCGCCACCTCACGCGTAACCGTGCCCAACACACCCTCCGTTCTGAAATCGACCATCTCGGATGGGTCGACGACCTCAGCCTTTAAATCCACTGCGGTTTGAATATGCGCATAAGCAAGTGCAGCTTTTGGTGTGGCTTGATTTGTGTCTGACGCCACTGACGCCTGTGGTTTTGACCCCTCAAAGGTGCGATCGGCCAAAACGTCTTGCACACTATCTCCGACAGTCACATCCGCCATTGGGGACATGTTTGGCGTGCTCACACCCGCCTTCTCCGCCTTAGGCAGCGCACCAGATCCAAACCCTGATAAAGCCGTCACATCAGGCGTTTGCGAGTCAGACCTCGACACGTCCACGGTAGTCTCACCTGTAATATGTTGCGCGACCAACGGCGTCTCTTCCTGCGTCCGAATCTGCGCTGGCAGGCTCACACCAACAGCCCGCGGTTCGGCAACTTTGGGCACTTCAGACGCTACCACTTCTTGTGTTTGCGCCGCATTGTCGGTCGCCAAACGCGGCGTAGCCATCGGCACATCCCCCGCACCCGAACCAACAGGCGATTGCATCACCTCGCGTGTCGCCACCTCACTCGTTAGCGTCTCTAATCCGGCTCCACGCTCAACCGTGGCTGCGGCGGCTTGTGTCGTGAACGGACCCTCGCCCCCGTCATCGGCCACCACGTCAACCTTGCCTGATGTCGATGCCACCTCCGGACCCGCCTTTTGCGGTTGCGTGGCGTCCGCCGCGTCCAACGCGTTCTGATCGGTATCAAACGGACCTGCAATCCCGCGTGTCGCTACGTCTGGGACGATGGGCGTATCGTCACCCACCACCATATCCACAACGGGCAATTCGGATGGGCTCACATCGCTTGCCACCTCACCTGTCTTGGCCGCGCCCAACAAGAATCCATGCCGCAGATCAGTCATGGCGTGACCTCTTGGCGCCGCTACCAAATTAGCAGCCTCACCCACAACGACCGTCAGTTGATCAGCCAAAGGTGTGACCTCATCCTCGCGTGGTGTCGCCTCATCGGCTTGCGCAATAACATCATCAAAAGATTTGTCCTCAGCCGCTTGCTTCGGCGTTCCAGCGTTGTCGGCTTTGCGTCGGTCTATCGTCGGCTCCGCGGCGGGCGCGCGCGTCAGTGTTGGCATCTGCATTTCTTGCATCCGTTTTTAACATGTTCGCGCCACTATGCATTGGGTTGGTTACCGCTTCTTTACCGTCAGCGGGTATCCATAAAAAAATTACATTGAATTGGAGACAACCGGCATGGACGTATCTGGCTCACTTTCGCCCGCCCCCAAAACACCCGATCAGATGCGCACAGATCAACTGCGCGATGCATCGCAAAAACTCGAAGCGGGCTTTTTAGCTGAAATGCTCAAAGCATCGGGATTCGGTAAAACGCCCGACGCCTTCGGTGGCGGCACGGGCGAGGACCAATTCACGTCCTTTCTCGTTCAGGCGCAGGCGGAGAAACTCGTCGAAGCAGGCGGTATCGGGTTAGCCAAACACATATTCCAAGCATTAGTGGAGAAAGAATAATGTCATTTTTTGATCGCTTTCGCGCCGCCAAAACCATGGCCGCGATTTATGACCGCGAATACGCCGCCATCCTCAAACAAGACTACGACACCCTTGTCCGCCTTGCCCCGCGAAAGGCGCAAACCCTCACGGCCCTCACACATGAGGACGTGTCGCCAGATGAATTGACGCGCCTGCAAAACCTCGCCGCGCGCAATCAGCGACTGTTGGAGGCCACGTCAAAAGGAATCAGATCCGTGACCGATCGTCTGGCCGCCCTAAAGGAGCGAAAACCCGAGTTTCAGACATACGGGCCAGGGGGACAGGTCGCCCCAATGACACCCAAATCATTAACCATGAAGAGAAACTCATGACGGTTTGCCCAATTTTTGCCTCAAATTGAGAACAACTTTGAGGGGCGCCTTAGGACACTATTAGTCTTTAGGCCTCAAATCTCAGAGTGCACCCGAGGGGGTGGCACGGTCGGACGTAAAACGTCTGACTGTAACGCGTCAGAATGACAGTCCTGAAACGCCAGATCGGCGATTATTGAAACTTACGGCGCAAAACGCGCCAACAGATCAAAGGAAAATGCTATGTCCAGCATTCTGACTAACAACGGCGCAATGGTTGCGCTCCAGACTCTCAAATCCATCAACAACGACCTGTCTTCGACGCAGAGCCAGATTTCGACTGGTAAGTCGGTTGCAACTGCAAAAGACAACGCCTCCGTTTGGGCGATCTCCAAAGTGATGGAATCGGACGTCAAAGGCTTCCAAGGGATTTCTGATAGCCTTGCCCTAGGCCAATCTACACTCGCCGTTGCCGCAAGCGCATCCGAAACCGTGACCGACCTTTTGACTGACATCAAAGGCAAGATTGTTGCAGCACAAGAAGAGAACGTTGACCGCGAAAAAATCCAGACGGACATCACGGCACTGACCGAACAGATCAAGTCTGTCGTGGGCGCCGCACAGTTCAACGGCCTCAACCTCATTGATGGAACGTCTACTGACGACCTGAAGATTCTATCGTCACTTGATCGCGCCGCAGATGGATCAGTTTCAGCATCTAACATCTCCGTAGGGCGTCAGAACCTCTCCGTAACCGCTCCAACTTCCTCGGCATCCTTTGGTGCAGGCGCACCAGCTGACCAGGCCGCGGGTAACGCCATGATCCAGGCGGGTACGGATGACACCGACTTTGCCGGCACAGCATATGACGGTACAAACGAGACGTCGACAATTACTGCCTCTGGCGGCACTTTGACATTTGATATCGGCGCTGTTGAAGAGGGTTCCAGTTTTCGCGTTATTCTCGATGATGTGACAGTAAACGTTGCTGGTGGCGGAACCAGTACTGGTCAACGGACCTTCGAATACGTTGCTTCGGCCAGCGATGGTACCGGTGACGTCGCTGCAAACCTAGCCAGCCAAATCAGCGCGTTCTTTGGTGCTGCAACCAACTCAACAGATGGTTACGAAGTCGCTCAAGGCACTGGAACGAACGCTAATCAGCTTACGATTACAAACGGTTCTGACACGGAGATGAAAGTCTTCACCGAAGCGGCAACGGGTGGCACGGCAGGTTCGTCCGCATCTAGCGGTGGCCTTGGTGCGTTGTCGCAAATCGACGTGACAAGTGATTCGGGTGCCACGGGTGCGTTGGCTGCAATCGATGGCCTGATTTCACAATCCGTTGACGCATCCGCCGCATTTGGTTCGGCCCAAGGACGCCTTGAGACTCAGTCGTCATTCATCTCCAACCTGACGGACTCGTTGAAATCAGGGATCGGTTCAATGGTTGACGCGGACATGGAAGAGGCATCAGCACGCTTGCAGGCCCTTCAGGTCCAACAGCAGCTCGGTGTTCAATCGTTGTCCATCGCCAATCAGGCGCCGCAATCTATCCTATCGCTCTTCCGCTAAGGGCACAGGCTGGGGCGTCAAAAATGACGCCCCAGTTCCATCGCGGAAAACCCGCGCTATAGATTTCATTGTCACCGGAAGGATCCGACGTGAACGCTTTGAATATGGCCCGAACGGCCTACACCAACACCGCCGCCCCGATCAGAACCGCGCGCGGCACCGAATACGCCGCCTTCGCGCGCATCTCGGCGCAACTCAAACAAACATCGCAAAACAAGAAATTGGAATTTCCAAAGTTTGTAACCGCGCTCAACCACAATCGTCGATTGTGGACATTGCTGGCCTCGGATGTCGCCGATAGCGACAATGCGTTGCCCAAAGAACTCCGTGCACAAATCTTTTATCTCGCCGAGTTTGTCATCCATCACACGGCTAAAGTTTTGGCAGGAAAAGCAGACGAAGAGGCGCTTCTCGACGTCAACCGCTCGATTATGCGCGGACTACAAGGCGAAGGAGCGCAGCTATGAGTGGATTGGTTTTAAAACTGGGGCCGAAAGAACGCGTGCTGATCAACGGTGCGGTCATTGAAAACGGTGATCGGCGGTCACGTCTTTCGATCATGACGCCGAATGCCAACATCCTGCGGCTTCGCGATGCGATTCACCCCGAAGAGGTCAACACGCCCGTGCGCCGTATTTGCTACATCGCACAGCTTGTTTTGTCTGGAGATGCGGATGCCACGGATGCAAAGCATCAACTCTTTCGCGGCATCGAACAATTGAGTCAGGTGCTCACCGACACTGACAGCCGCAAGTTGCTTGATCTCGCCACCGAGGCTGTTCAAACCGATCAGTTCTATCAGGCGCTGAAATCGTTGCGTAGCCTCCTCCCCCGCGAAGAGCGGCTATTGTCGACGCGCGATTTACAATGAGCTTTCAACCTGTAGTCCCATTCGGAGGGTACTCCGGATGGGCCTTTCTCAATCGCACCAAAGATGCCCAAATGGAAACCTTTCGCGGATCTGCGGATATCCAAAGGGACGTCGACTATTTCAAAGAGAACATCGGCAAGGTGAAAACCGCCGAAGACCTCGTTTCTGATCGCACTTTGAGAAAAGTGGTTCTAGGGGCCTTCGACCTCGACGGTGATATTGATAATATTTACTTCATACAAAAGGTGCTGTCTGACGGCATTTTGGATGACGGTGCGCTTGCAAATAAGCTAAGCGATACACGCTATTATGACATGGCCAAAGCATTCGGGTTCGACCTGAGCGTTCCCAACACAGTCATGAGTACATTTCCCGACGAAATCGCCGCTAAATTCGAAGAACAGCAATTCGAAATTGCCGTTGGAGACCAGGATTCCAACATGCGGCTCGCAATGTCGCTTGACCGCGAGCTATCTAAAATAGCTGACAAATCGACAACGGACAACGGACGTTGGTATTCCGTTATGGGCAATACGGCGGTGCGCAGCGCGCTTGAAACCGCGCTCGGCCTACCGTCATCTTTGGGTAGTTTGGACCTCGATCAACAACTCTCAGAGTTTCGGGAAAAAACCGAACGTTATTTTGGAAGCACCGAAGTTTCACAGTTCTCTGATCCCGATGCGCGGCAGGAAATGCTGCGCCTGTTTTTGGTGCGCGCGGACATTCAATCGTCTCGCACGCAATACTCGTCCGCCGCGAACGCACTCACTTTGCTGTCTGGCTCCTACTAACTCAGGCCAAAGTCGTTCCACTGAGACATTTTGCAAGCTGAGCAAAGCTTTCGTTCGTGCCCTCGCGCCCCGATGCGGCTAGAAATTTGTCAAGTTCAGGCCAAATCGCAACCGCCTTATCAAGTCGCTCATCACTGCCTTTAGTATACAAGCCCGCTTGGATCATCATTTCGGACCGCTCGTAGGTTCCAAGGTAGCTACGCGCATCGCGAATCATCACATTTTCCTCATCAGATGCCGCCTCCGGAAGCGCGCGGGACACGGAGCGGAGCAAATCAATCGCTGGGAATCGCCCGCGCTCGGCAATTTCGCGACTGAGAACCACGTGCCCGTCCAATACCCCGCGCAAGATATCAGCAATCGGTTCATCCATGTCTGACCCCGCCACCAAAACGGTAAATACGGCTGTTATATCACCCGCCGTTTCCGGACCCGGCCCCGCGCGTTCACAAAGAGACGTAATCAAATGCGATGTGGAGGGAGGAAACCCGCGCAACGAACTGGGTTCGCCGGTGGCCAATGCGATTTCCCGATGTGCCTCGGCAAACCGCGTGACAGAATCAGCTAAAAATAACACCTGTTTGCCTTGATCCCTGAAATGCTCAGCCACAGCCATCGCCGTCCATGCACAACGGCGGCGCACCAATGGTGCCTGATCCGAGGTCGCCGCGACAATAACAGTACGCTTCATCCCCTCAGGGCCAAGCACGCGTTCAATGAACTCGCGCACTTCGCGGCCCCGCTCCCCAATCATGGCCAAGACCACCACGTCCGCCTGCAAACCCGTTGCCAGCTTTGCCAAAAGCGTGGATTTCCCGACCCCGGATCCCGCGAAAAGCCCAATCCGTTGCCCACGAACAATCGGAAGCAACGTGTTGAACACCGCTAATCCGGTCTCAAGACGCGCGCCCAAACCGCGGCGCTCCGTCGGCGTAGGCGCCGCCGCACGCAGCGCGCGTGTGGTATCGCCGCGCAAAATCGGCTTTCCATCAATCGCTTTGCCAAACGGATCGACCACGCGGCCGATCCAACTGTCATCAGGGGCGATTTCATTTTTACCGATATGCGCCACAGGATCACCGAACGACAATCCATCCGTACCACCATCGGCAAGAACAGTGATCGTATGCGCGTGAAGCTGCAAAACTTCGCCGCGCCGCACAGTTGCGCCATGCCCGATTTCGACCAAATCACCGATGGCGGCCGCATCCGTTAGCCCCGTCACCGTCAAAACGCCACGCGCAGCCTCGACAACGCGTCCGATAGAATACGCCGCGCTGACTGATGCGATCTCCGCTTTCAATTGATCCAGACCGATCCGTTTCATCACGTCCTCCATGTTCTGAAACCCTTTCTAAAGGAATCACGGTTAAGCCTTGGTTGACACGAAGTCGCGGGAGAAGCCCCGATGTTTGAAAATCTGGATATTTTTCGCCTCACAAGCGGATTAGCTCGCCATTCCACTGCGCGCCAAGAATTGGTTGCAAAGAATGTGGCGAACGCAGACACGCCCGGCTATCGGGCGCGTGACACTGTGACGTTTTCGGATGCCTTTCAGGCGTCGGAGGGCGCAGGACAACTGCGCGCAACACGCACAGGTCATGTCACGAACACTGGCGCACATTCCCCTCTTCTTGAGACGACCGATTCACCCGACCCGTCATCGCCCAACGGCAACACGGTCTCGCTTGAAACGGAAATGATGAAAGCGGCGCAAACCCGACACCAGCATGAGCTAGCACTCAGTGTTTACAAAAGCTCGATGTCGATTTTACGCGCATCCATTGGGAAACGGTGAGGATATAATTGATGACTGACCTAACACAAACTCTCTCCTTGTCCGCATCAGGGATGAAGGCGCAAGCAAACCGGCTGCGCCACGTCTCCGAGAACATCGCGAACGCCGACACCCCTGGTTACCATCGCAAGACAGTATCCTTTGAGGCGGAGATGCAGAACGGACAAAAGACAGGTGGCGTGGAAACCGGCCCTGTCGAATTGGATCGCAGCGCCCTCAACCGTGTTTTCGACCCGGGAAACCCTATGGCCGATGACCAAGGGTTCTACGACGGATCAAATGTAGACCTGATGTTCGAAGTCGCGGATGCCCGTGAAGCCCAACGCAGTTACGAGGCGAATCTCAAAATGTTCGATCAGGCGCGACAGATGTCGTCGTCGTTGCTCGAACTGCTGCGCCGTTAAATTAAAGGAAGGTAACCAGAATGGATATCCGCTCCACGATCGCAAACCAAGGCTATGCAGCGACCAAGCCCGCCACATCTCCAAGGGCCGATCCCAACGCAGGCATGCAAGGCAATTCCTTTGTCGATGCAACCAAGTCGTTCGCACAAACGCTGTCCGAAAGCGAGGAAATCGCAAAGGCGGCCCTCGTCGGGCAGGCAGACAGTCAAGCCCTCGTTATGGCATTGGCACAGTCCGAACTGGCCGTCGAAACGGTCGTAACAGTCCGCGACAAGGTCGTCGAAGCCTACCAAGAAATTCTACGGATGCCGGTGTAAATCATGGATGAAATCATCTTTTATGACACATTGCGCCAAGGTCTTTGGATGTCGGTGGTGATCTCCACCCCCATTCTTTTGGTCGCCCTCGTCACGGGTGTCGGTGTTGGTCTGTTCCAAGCACTGACGAGCATTCAAGAAATGACACTGACGTTTGTGCCTAAACTGGGTGCAATCCTGATCGTGTTCTGGATGTCGATGGGGTTCATGACTGAAAGCCTGATCGCCTTTTTCCAAGAGCGTCTCATTCCAATGATTGGAGGCTTTTGATGGATAGCGCTGGATATACCGTTCTCACCCGTCTTTCGGGTCTCAAGAACGAGCTTCAGGCCATTGCAAACAACGTGGCCAACGCATCGACAACGGGCTTTCGCAAAGAGGGGCTTATTTTCTCTGAATACATCTCCGCGCTTGAACCGGGCGAGCCGTCTTTGTCGATGGCAAGCGGTGACGTCCGCCATACCAGTGACGCGCAGGGGCCATTGACCCCAACGGGCGGGACGTTTGATTTGGCAATTGAAGGTGACGGGTTTTTCCTCATTGAAACTCCACAGGGCGAGGCGCTCACCCGCGCCGGAGCGTTCACACCCAATGATCAAGGCGAGCTGACAACCCATGACGGTTACAGGTTGCTCGACAACGGCGGGGCCGCCATTTTCATTCCGCCAGATGCAAAATCCGTTGCGGTTGCTGCGGACGGCACAATGTCCGCCGATGGTTTGCCGGTTGCTCAAATTGGCCTCTATTTGCCCACCGACCCCAATTCGCTCAATCGCCAAGACGGAGTTCGGTTTTACACCGAGGGCGGCGTCGAACCCTATGAGGGTGCCGCAATTTTGCAGGGATATGTTGAAAACTCCAACGTGAATCCGATCACGGAAATCACCCGCATGATCGAGGTTCAGCACGCCTATACGATGGGCCAGAAATTTTCCGAGCAAGAAGATGAACGCATTCGCGGTGTCATCTCAACGCTTGGCCGTTAAAGGAGATCGATCATGAGAGCTCTTAAAATCGCCGCAACTGGCATGAGTGCGCAGCAAATGCGCGTGGAAACCATTTCGCAAAACCTCGCGAACATGAACACTACGGGCTACAACGCGCGCCGCGCCGAGTTTTCCGATCTTCACTACCAACAAATGGCGCGCCCGGGGACTATCAATGCCGCGGACGGTACGGTGTTACCAACCGGTGTGCAGCTTGGCCTTGGTGTGCGGCCCTCATCGGTGACGGTGCAACTGGCCCAAGGATCGCTATCCCAAACGAACGGCGACTTGGATATTGCAATCGAAGGTAAGGGATATTTCGAGGTCGCACTCCCCTCCGGTCAATCCGCGTATTCGCGAGACGGGACACTCAAACGATCCGCAGACGGGTTAATTGTGACATCAGAGGGCTTTGCCCTAGTGCCCAATATCACCATTCCGGATGATGCGCGCTCGATCTCCATTAACGCCGAAGGGGAGGTTTATGCCTACTTCAACGACCGCATAGAACCCGAATTGCTCGGACAACTCACCTTGGCCGGTTTTAGCAACTCCAAAGGTTTGGAAGCTATCGGATCGAACATGTTCCTCGAAAGCCCCGCATCTGGCCCCGCCATTGTCTCCATTCCCGGAACTGACGGATTGGGCACATTGAGACAGGGCTATCTAGAGGACAGCTCTGTTGACGCCGTGCGAGAAGTCACTGAATTGATCGAGGCCCAGCGCGGCTATGAGCTCAATGCAAAAGTGATCACTGCTGCCGATCAGATGCTATCGGCCACGAGCAATATTCGATGATCCGTTTTGCAATCATAGCCTTGGTCGCAACCCTCGCCCTACCCGCAAGCGCGCATGCAGACACCTTGGTCGCGGCGCGAAACATTCGTGCTCAAACGCTCCTGTCAGCCGACGATTTGAAAGTGGTCGGGGGCGACATCGCAGGGACGCTCATTTCAGTTGAGGAAGCCGTGGGCCTTGAGGCAAAGGGGATGCTCTACGCGGGTCGACCCATCCGCATCACGGACGTTGGCGCCCCAGCGCTGATAGAGCGCAATGCAATTGTACCGCTCCATTTCACGCAGGGATCACTCACTATTTCGGCGGACGCAAGATCGCTTAGTCGTGCGGGCATCGGAGACACGGTGCGCGTTATGAACCTGTCATCAAAAACTATTGTCACCGGCATCGTCGGACCAAATGGCGCCGTCCATGTCGGCCGTCTCACAACTCAATGAGGGAAGCAATGAAACCCATCACAGCATCAATCGCCTTTGTGGCCCTTTGCGCCTGTTCACCGCTAGAGGAAGTTGGCCGTTTGCCTGACTTCAAACCTATTCAGGAATCCTCCGAAGCCTCTGCCATGATGAACCCTGGACTGCCGATGCATGTTGAAAAGACAACGCCGCTGGACGGCGCCTCTTTATGGACCGCGTCACGTCAGTCTTTGTTGGGTGACCGGCGCGCCATTGAACGCGGTGACATCCTCACAGTGGTTATCGAAATCGACGAGAGCGCCGAAATTTCGAACAATAGCTCACGCGGTCGTTCAGGGTCCGAAAGTATGGGCATTGATGGTCTGCTTGGTATCCCCGAACGCGTCAACGAAATTCTGCCCGAAGGCGCAACAATGGCAAACGCTGTCGGCACCTCCAGCAACTCGTCATCGTCTGGCTCCGGCTCCGTTCGGCGCAATGAAAAACTACAGCTGATGGTCGCGGCGACGATCCTTGATGTGCTGCCCAACGGCGTATTGCGCATCTCGGGATCCCAAGAGGTCAGGGTCAATTATGAAATCCGTGAACTGTTGGTCGAGGGCTACGTCAGACCCGAAGACATTTCGCGCAAGAATGAAATCACATATGAAAAAATTGCATCCGCACGCATTTCTTATGGCGGGCGCGGCCAGATCTCTCAAATGCAACAACCGCGATACGGCCAACAAATTGCCGATATCCTTCTTCCGTTCTAACGGAGCACGATGATGGGAAAACTCATACCAATCCTGCTTGCGCTCGTCGGTCTTGGACTAGGTGTCGGGGGCGGGCTTATGTTGCGCCCTGCGCCCGAAGCGGCCGAACTGGGACCATGCGGCGAGGATCCAAATGCGCCTCAGCATTCGGATGATGCAGCTCCGGAGACACCCGAGGAGGCGGTCGTTTTTGACTACGTCAAACTCAACAACCAATTCGTCATTCCGGACATGGAAGAGGGACAGGTGTCCGCAATGATTGTTCTTTCAATCAGTCTGGAAACCCTACCAAATGCGCGCGAGAAAATTTACGCGCAGGAACCCAAATTGCGCGATGCCTTTTTGCAAGTTCTGTTTGATCATGCCAACATCGGTGGGTTCAAAGGCTCCTTTACCGAGAGCACCAAAATGCAAAGCCTGCGCGCCTCGCTTTTGGAAGTCGCCAGTGCGATTTTAGGAGACGATATTGAAAGCGTGCTTGTGACGGATATCGTTCGTCAAGATGTAGGATAGGCTACGGTTTAGACGCGCTCTTTTTTGCAAGGGCTTTGAGAGCTTCAACCTTACCAAAGGCGCGGCGCGTAAGTTCAAATTGAACTTCGCGCCGTTCTGCTATCGTCGCCATATCACGCAAAACGCGGCGCCGTTCGTCACTCAGCCATGCCGTCCACTTTGCATCTGCGCCACCGCGCATCGCTGAATCAAAATCGTCTACGCTTTGCATTTGCGCGCTGCGTTGTTTTGCGGAGTCTGTAAGTGCATCCAGACGGCTTTGAAATGACACCTCTTCCGCTCGAATTTGAGCCAATCGCCCAAGCTCCAATGTCAGTGTCACTTGAGCCACGTCTTTGAGTTGCTCGATCTTTCTTGTCTTTTGCGTCACAGTCCAACACTCCGTTTGGCGCGCATCTTTTTGCGCATCTCTTCGGCAAACCGGATGGACGCGGCAACGGCCGGATAGTGTTCGGGCCAGATTTCTTGTCCGAGATCGACACCCGCATAAATAGCGCGCGCGGTGGGCGGATCGCGGTGGATCGGAATGTCATGTTCGGCGGCAATTTCGCGAATGGTCGCGGCAATTTCGTCAACACCCTTGGCCACACAGACCGGCGCACCACCGAGCATCCGGTCCCATTTCAAAGCAACGGCGTAATGGGTCGGGTTGACGATAATGACATCGGCCTTGGGAACCTCTTTCATCATTTGGTTCATTGCTATTTCATATGCTTTTTGGCGCCGCTTTTGCTTCATATGTGGATCGCCATCCTGATCCTTTGCCTCGTCACGCATCTCTTTATGAGACATGCGATTTTTCCGTAGGTGTTCGTTGACCTGAAACAGGTAGTCCACACCGCCGATGACGATTGAGATCGCCAAGACAATTGCAAAGAATCCCAACCCCAATTGCAAAAGCTCAACGGTAATCATGCCGGGGCTCAACGACATCGTCGACACCATTTCCGGCAGCTTCGACCAGAGGTATATCCCAACCACAATCGAATAGATCGACAGCTTGAAAAAGCTCTTGGCGAATTCGAAAATACCCGCGCGGCCAAACTTGTTCTTCGCGTTGGAGATCAGAGAAATTTTTGACATCTTCGGCTCAATGCGATCGGTCGCAAATACGAGTGACTGGGTAGCAAAAAGAGTCGCCACAACAAAGGCCGCGGGGATCAGAAACCACGGGATGAGCGAGATAAGGATTTCGCCCATAAGCCCCCCACCCCACGCAGATCCGGAGCCGTCAAACCACGCATCACTCAACAGATCAACGTTTTCCAAAACTCCGTACATCACGTTGCCCGTGGATTGCAGGGCCGCCCCCCCAATGGCCATCGCCGTGACAACAAATCCCAAATATGCCGAGGCCGTCGCCACATCTGTGGATCGCGGAATTTCGCCTCGTTTTCGCGCATCATCCAGTTTCTTTTGGGATGGCTCGTGTTGCTTATCACTATCATCATCGTCCGCCATCAGAATATCCCGAGCGGATTTTGAATCGTGCGATAGAAATGATTGATCCAGATTTCGAGCAACAGCGGCGCGGTCAGGAATAACAAGATCAAGCCACCCAACGTAATTGCGGGCGCGCCGACAAGAGCGACCATAAGCTGTGGCATAGCTCTATTGATGACACCCAAAGCCGTGTTGTAGATCACTGACGCGATCAAGAACGGGCCAGAAAACGAAAACGCCAATGCAAACGCATGTGCCACATGCCCGACCATTAGCAATGACAGATCACGCGGGTCTGGAAACTTCCCCGCGGGGAATAAATCATACGACTGGATGAGCAACAAAGCGATGCGTTCATGCAGGCCAAGAGTAACCGCCAACGCCAATCCAGCCGTAAACAATATATGTCCCATCGCGGGCTGTGCATCGACCGCACCACCGCCAAACAGTTGTGACAACGATGTCGACTGGGAAATGATCGTACCTGCAATTTGAAGCGCCATAACACTCAAACGCACTATAATGCCGATGGTTAATCCGGATACGACCTCTGCCAACATGGATGGGCCCAACACCACGAGAGATGTATTAAGTATGAGTGGATCGATCGCCACCGCAGGAAAAACAATTGCCGTGAATGCCAATGTCAGGGCCAATCGAACCCGTACCGAAACCGTTTGCTCGCCAAAGGCAGGCAAAACAGCCATGGCCGCCCCCACCCGCACAAACACCAAAAACGCGGCGATGAGCGCCGGTTGTGACATTTGAGACAGGGTTTCTAGGTACTCCATTACGCAGGGACCAAACCGACCAATGACGGGCGCGCATCTACGCCGATTTCATCGAAGGAAAACACAGGGTTTTGGATGCCCTGCGCCGACAATACCGTCCGGATAAAACGGCGGCGCGGCGTTGACGTAACAACCGCAGGATATATCCCGTTTTCTCCTGCCTTTGCGATGCGATCAGCCATCGCTTTGGCCAGTTTATTGAATTGGTCGGGCGGCAACGCAATATCGCCGTGCCCGCGTTCATTTTCGATTTGATAGGATGAGAACGTTTGTTCCCATTCCGGTGCGAGTTGCAACAAAGGCAACGTTCCATCATCGCGGCGGATTTCCGAAATAATTTGAAACCCCAATCGTTGACGAACGTGCTCGCATACGCTTTCGGGGGTCGCGTGCGCGCCACGCGCCTCAGCAATTGATTCAAGAATGAGCGGCATATTGCGAATTGAAACACGCTCGTCCAACAACAGGCGCAGCACAGATAGCAACATGTCCATCGGAACCTTATCGGGTATCAAATCATCAATAAGGCGCTGATTGGCGTCCGCGCGCGTGCGATCCGACAGGTTCGTCATTTCATCAAGAATACGGCGCAAGGATTTCATTGTGAGCAGGCGCGAAAAACTACGTTTGACGACTTCCAAAAGGTGGGTCGCCAACACCTCCGTGGGCGTCACAACCGTACAGCCCTGCATCGCGTAATCGTCTTTTGCACTTTGCTCGATCCACCGTGCGGGCGCGCCGTACACTGGCTCCGCCACATCCTCGCCCAATGGCAACCCCGCCTCGCCGCCCCCCAAAAGTGCGAGAACTTTTTCCTGACGTAGGGTGTCCGTCACTTGCTGGACCCCTTGCACGCGCACAACATATCGTCCCGACGGCAAAGATGGATCATCGGTCAAGCGGATCTCGGGTAGGATCAACCCAAATGATGTCGCGACATGGTTGCGCATATTGGTGATGCGCGCATCAATCCCCGTCTGCGGGTCAAGGACCATAGGAATAAGATCAGCGGCAAATTCGACATGAATTTCGTCGAGATCAAGGATATCACCGAGCGACTCACTGCGCTCTGGCTGTGCAGCTTCGTCGGTTTTCGCGGTCTCTTTTCCCAAATCATCCGCGCGCTTTTTCACGACCCAACCAGCCCACGCCAATCCAATCGCGCCGATAATGAACGGCACAAATGGCAATCCAGGCACAAAGGCAAAAAGCGCTAGTAAAATGGCAACGGTGAACAAAGCTGGCGGGTAACGTCCCAGCTGCGCAAAAAGCGCCATGTCGACCGGACCGTTTGCCCCACCTTTTGCCAACAACAATGCGGCGGCAATTGAGATGATCACAGAGGGAATTTGGCTCACAAGCCCGTCGCCGACCGTCAAAATAGAATAGGTTTCAAAGGCTTCGCCAATTGGCATCCCTTTGGATACGACACCGATCACTAGCCCCATGACCAAATTCATCATGGTTATCAAAAGGCCCGCAACCGCATCGCCTTTCACAAATTTCGACGCACCGTCCAATGAGCCAAAGAATGTGGTTTCGGCCAATTCGCGTTCACGGCGTTCTTTGGCTTCCGCGTGGGTAATCGCGCCCGCAGACATGTCGGCATCAATCGCCAATTGTTTGCCGGGCATCCCATCCAACGCAAAGCGCGCGCCAACCTCGGCCATGCGTCCCGCACCTTTGGTGATAACCATGAAGTTCACGATCAAGAGTACGATAAAGACCACAAGGCCAAGTATAACCGAGCCACCCATCACAAAGTTAGCGAAGCCCTCGATCACATGTCCAGCCGCAGAGGTGCCTGTGTGACCCTGCCCGATAATGAGCTTTGTCGACGAGACGTTTAGGGACAAACGCAGCATCAAACTGGCGAGTAAAACAGTGGGGAACGCCGAGAAATCTAGCGGGCGTTCAGCAAACAAAGTTACGGTAAAGATCAAAATGGCCAAGGCAAAACTCGCGGCCAAGCCGACATCGAGCATCCACGAGGGCATTGGCAAAACCATCATGACAATCACTGTCATTAGGGCCAAGGCGAGCAAAATGGTCGGGCTAAACATAGACTTCATGGAAAAATTCACGCGCGCATCTCCTGCGCCTGACGCATTGACGCGTCGATCGCATGAGATCCGTATTCACACATCTGCGCTGGCGTCACCGCCGGACACCATGCGCAAGGGCACCTATTTTGCATTTTGCATCACCAGAAATTCTTTCTTTGGTAACCCTGTTGTAGCGCCACGAGCGTTTACAAATGGTAACCACGGTCGCGGATCGACCGCTATTTTGAAAGAAGGTCTAAAACGGATTCCCGCTTTGATTTGATATCCGTCAGGAGCGTTTCTAATTCGACCAAATCCGGCGCGCGCGGCGTCTCGGTCAAGATAGATGGCTGCGCCACAACAGCCTTGGCGAGGGTCGCGTAGCTTGGGTTTTCAGACGTTAGCAGTTCTGTCCAATCTCCGGACACCAAGGCGCGATGATCGTCCGAAGCACTCTCGCCTTGAGACTCTGGCATGACGTTTCCGAGGCGTTGGGCGGCATCGTCGAACCCGAGGTCATAAAGCCGCGTCGAAACACCCCCCAACGATGCATCGTCCTTCATGTGCGCCTCCATGAAATCGATGTTCCTAAAGACTGCTTTCAAAAAGACATCATCGGACTGGGAGTCTATCGACTCGGCCAAGGCGAGTTTGCGCAAATCAACCGCGGCCTCCTCAGAGACGCGTTTGGCAGTTTCAGCCAACTTGAGTTGCGCAAGTGCACGATCAATGTCGCCTGTCAAAATACGCGCTACAATAGACGCCTCGACAAGCGCCTCTTCGAGGTCGTGATGACGGTATTCGACGGCGATCGTTTCGGCCGTATCGGCCACTTGGACCGTGACAGGCGCGTCTTTTTCTCGTTGGGCCTTTACGAAATCTATCAGCGTTTGCGGCTTTTCATGCGAATGATTTTCCACAACCTCCAAGACGAGTTCGTCGGATCTCTCATGGTCATTTTGACTTTCCGCGATCGACGCATCCATCAAAAGAACATCCGTCCCCTCAAGTGGCGCGGTACGTGTGAACACGCTTTTGATCTGCGCGGCGGTCTGCGTATCGCCAATCTCCGCAAATCGACGCGCAAGGTCGGGACCAATGGCACGGCGTAGATGATGAGGTAGAACATTGAAGGCAGCTATAATTGCGGCACGATTATAATCTTGGCCTTTGGACAGCGATTGTGTTGCCATGACACTCCACAAAGACGCGGCTGTATCACAGCTTTGCTGATCCAAAAGAGGCCCAGGTTCATCCGCATAACTTTCCTCAAATATCTCAGCAAGAACCAACAAAAGCGGTAAATCCGGATCTTCCTCCGGCAGAAATTTGAGGACAGACTTTGCCTCGGCGCCATAGGTGAGAAACAGGTAATAGCGCGCAAGATCCAAAACGCCCTCCTGGCGCGGCGCATCCAATTCATCAATCAATTGCGCCCGCAATCGCGGAAGCTCGAATTCCTCATCGAGCGGCAATCCCCACGTAGCCATATCAAGGCGGGTCGTCGCGATACATTCGCCCCCGTCCACGGCAAAATTTCGCCGCGTTTTTTCAGACGCTTGCTGCGCACGATCTGTGGCGGACTCAATTTTCAAATGGGAGTCAGTTTCGGTGGACCCCGCAGGTTGCGCGATATCAACGTCGACAGGCGTGTCAGGCTCCACATCATCACCTTGCGCCTCCTCGATGATGCGTTCGGTCTTGTCCACATCGGGAAGGGCTGGCACCAAAAGCCCATCGGCCGACGCCCGCCCAATTTGTTGGATCAGGTTTTGTTCCAACTGCCGCACGAATTCATCACGATCGAATTTAGTCGTGGCCAAGTCGCCCAAATCAGCACCCGTGATGTTCTCGGGTTTCGGCTCGTCTGGTAGCGGAACCCTATCTGCAACATCGCCAATTTGCGTTCGACCAAACCGGCCGAGACCCGCGAAATCGAATTCGCCTTTGCTTGACCTTTCAACCGTTGGTGTTGGTGTTGGTGTTGGTGTTGGCGCATCTGCGGCGGGCTCACTGTTTTGCGCAACCGGCGGCGCCGGCGCAACATCTGTGAGAAATGGTTCAAGAGCCACCTCATACTCGGACTTCGGATCGGGGTCGCCATCCTTTATATCGATCACAATCTGACCATCGCGTAGCTCGAAAACATCTGCGTGATAGGTCTCGGCAATGCGCACCTGAAGACGCCCGCGATCCATCGGCGTTACTTGCGTAATTCTATCTCTCGTCATCCGCACAAAGACGTTGGACGCGTCAAACGTCAGATCATCGATTCCCGACCGAAATTCATAGGCATCGCCCGATTTCCCAAACGTCCATTTTGTGCCCGACGGAAGATCAACCACCAACCGCGAAAACCCCGCATGATCAGCCGAACGCAATGTAACCGTTTGCGCATGAGCACAAACGGTTGAAATCGCCAAGAACAGGACGGTGAGCGCTCGGATCATGCCGCCTCCGTCTTCACATCTTTGAGCGCCTCTTCCAACTCCGAAAAACTGGGGCGGTGGTGGCCGGGTGTGTTTTGCCGACCGACCTCGATACAGATATTGGTCGCGTGGTTGTGCAGATTGGCCACCAACACTTCGCGAATAAGCTGATAGAAATGGCCATCCTCCTCTATCACACTTTGCATTTTTGCAGAAAACGGCCCGACCAAACCGTAGGCCAAGAACACTCCTAAAAACGTACCAACAAGCGCGCCACCAATCATTTTACCAAGAATTTCAGGTGGTTGATCGATTGATGCCATAGTCTTGATCACACCCAGAACGGCGGCCACAATCCCCAGCGCGGGCAAGCCATCACCAATGGCGGCCATCGCATGCGGCGAGTGCAAGGCATGAGTCAGGTTTGCTTCAATCCGCTTTTCCAACACCTCCTCAACTTGATGAGGGTCGTCATAGTTCATCGACGCCGACCGCAGTGTATCGCAAATAAGAGCAATGGCCTCTTTATCGGCCAGAATTTTAGGGTATTTGGTGAAAATGTTTGACTCATCGGGCGCCTCAACGTGCTCTTCCAATCCGACCGGATTTTGGCGCGCCAAACGGATTAGTTCAAACAACAGACACAACAAATCTTTGTAGTCATCATGTTTCCATTTCGATCCCTTAAAAACCTTTCCCATGTCTTTCAGGGTGTGTTTGACTCCCGCCATATCGTTAGAGATGAGAAAGGCACCCGCAGCCGCGCCACCAATCATCATAAATTCGAAAGGCAGCGCCTTTAGGATGATGCCCATCTTGCCGCCCGCCAAGATGTAGCCGCCAAAAACCATGACGAAGATAACCAGAATACCAACGATACCAATCATGTGTTCAATGCCTGCCTAAATTTTGATTTCATCCGCAATCTGACATGGAAGTCTTAAGATTCCGCTGTCGTCACTCGCTTGGTGCGTTGGCATTTCGTCCAGCCAAAATCACAGATACCGTGTAGGCAAATTCTGGCGGTAGTCCGGCCATGATTTCACCCGCGGCATCCGCGCGCATACGACCCAAAAATCCAGCGGCAAAGTCCGGTGCCATAGCTTGGAATAGAGCCGCCGCGTCTTTTGACTTCATGCTTTCATACACGGATGTAAGACGCGCAAGATCATCTTCGGCTGCGGTATTGGAAACAGCCATAGTTGCGGCCAATCTCGATTCGGCGATTTCCAACGCCTTGAAACTTTCTTCAATCTCCACGCGCGCGACGTCGACAACGGCAAGTTTTTCTTCGATTTCGAGTTCTTTTTGCGCCACAGAATCCTCACGTTGCCGCAACGCAGTGATCAACGTCTCCAGATCCTCATCAACCATGCATGCGAGCGGGTCGACCGGTGCCACCACGGGCGTTTCGCTTTGGCTCAAATCAGCAACCTCTTTGGCGATCGCGGCGCCTGTTCCCGAAAAAACCCGCACACTCGCAGACGCAAACAAGACGGCGGACAACAGAAAAAGTGCGCCACGCCCCGCCTTTAAGGATCGCCTTTTCACCTTGGGCTTGGCCTCTTTTCTTTGCTTTTCCTTGGTCATTCTGCGGCCTCCATTCGGGCGCGACGACTAGAGAAAAAGGCCTCTGATACAACCTGACCAGAATCATCGCCGCTATGCATCACGGGCTCATCCGCGCGCGGAGCCACAGGTGTGGGGGCCGCGGCCTGCGCCATTGGCGGGGGGGCAACATCGGGAAGATCGTGCATGGATGCGATCAATAATTCCAACCGCTTGGCCGTCTGTTCGGATTTTTGATTGAGATCCTGAAGCCGCACTGCGGACCCGGACGCAGATTTTTGCGCAATGGTCAGCGTTTTGGTCATGTCGTCGACCTGAACGGATAGAACGGCGATGGCGCCCCCCATTCCCTTCTCTAAATTGGTAAAGCTGCGCAAACGGCGCGAGAGTACCATGCAATAGATGGCTACAGACAACGTGCCACAAATCATCAAGATGTCAGCGATAAGTTCCATTTTCACATCCCTAGTTAATTACAAATTCCATGATGAGCACATCACGAACACGCTCTTCTCCTGCGGCGATTTTCATGCGCCTCAGCATCTGAGATCGAAGGCGGATAAGGGCCGTCGGATCTTCGAGTTCGTA
>NZ_CBFHKW010000026.1:0-32598 GCF_965656515.1 Celeribacter marinus | reverse complement strand
ATGGTCGTCACACTCTTGGCGATACCGTTTTTGGGCGAAAAGGTCGGATTGCGCCGTGTTCTGGCCGTTGGGGTCGGGTTCATCGGTGTCTTGATCGTGGTGCAGCCATGGGGCGCGGATTTCCACTGGGCTGTGGTTTTGTCACTGGGCGCGCTGTTGTCCGCCTCGTTCTATTACATCATGACGCGGATGATCGCGGGCGAAGAGGCCAATTCCACCATGCAATTGTGGTCGAGCGGATTGGCCACGCTCATCTTGTTCCCCCTCGCGGTTCAACACTGGATCTGGCCACATGACAGTTCGGGATGGATCGTGATGGGCCTCATTGGCACCTTCGGGATGATGGGGCATGTGTTTGTGACAACCGCCAACCGGTTTGCGGATGCCTCGGTCTTGTCGCCGATGATCTATACGCAACTGATATCCGCCACGATTGTGGGCTATCTGGTGTTCGGGTCTTTGCCGACGGTGTGGACACTGGTTGGCGCCTTGATCATCATCGGATCGGGCCTCTACATCTGGAACCGCGAACGCGTGAAAAAGGCGGTGTTGCGGCCCTAGAGCCTCTTGCAAAAAAGGGACGGGCCACTGATGTGTGACCCGCCCCTTTCTCGGGAGGTAACTGGTGTCGGGCCGCGTTAGCCGCGTCCGATATAAGGCATTTTTGTCGCCATCACGGTCATGAACTGCACATTCACTTCAAGGGGCAAAGTCGCCATCTGAAGCACAGAATTGGCGACATGGTTCACGTCCATCACTGGCTCGATTGCGATCGATCCATCCGCTTGCGGCACGCCTGCGGTCATTTGCGCCGCCATATCGGACATGGCGTTACCGATATCGATTTGCCCACACGCAATGTCAAACGCGCGCCCGTCGAGCGAGAGTGAGCGTGTCAGGCCCGTGATTGCGTGTTTGGACGCGGTATAGGGTGCCGAGCCCCAACGCGGCACAGAGGCCGAGATCGACCCGTTGTTGATGATACGCCCGCCTTGGGGATTTTGACGGCGCATAATGCCGAATGCGGCGCGTGCCGCGATGAACGAACCCATGACGTTGATGTTGATG
This sequence comes from Celeribacter marinus, assembly GCF_965656515.1. Lineage (GTDB taxonomy): Bacteria > Pseudomonadota > Alphaproteobacteria > Rhodobacterales > Rhodobacteraceae > Celeribacter > Celeribacter marinus_D. Next base: position 31,530 of record NZ_CBFHKW010000026.1, on the reverse strand, counting down.
AGGTTGCGAATGTCGTCAACATTGGCCTCGTCGATCATTCCGCCAGACATCGACACGCCCGCGTTGTTAAACAGCGCATCGACGCGGCCCCATGTCTGGTACGCGGTTTCGAACGCCTCTTCGACTTGGGTCTCGTCCGTGACATCGGCGGGAATAGCCAATGCGTTTTCGTGGCTGTCTGCCATTTCTTTGACGGAAGCGGCCGTGCGCCCGACGATGCCAACGCGCCACCCTGCGGCGAGAAATGCGTTTGCAGTGGCTTTACCGATGCCACGCGCACCGCCTGTGATGATGATAGATTTTGTCATTAGTGATTATCCCTTGGAAGGTTCTTGGCCACGCGTTGATACGCTGTAGCAAGTTCGAGACAGCCGCCTTGGGCCAGTTGTCCGACATGCTGTCGGTAGATTTCTTGCCACGGGGTGTGGCTTTCGATGACGGGCGGTGTCCACGCCGCTTTGCGGGCCTCCCATTCGGCGGCGTCCACAAGCGCGTTCATCGAGGATGTATTGAGATCAAGCCGCACCATGTCGCCCGTCTTAAGATAGGCCAATCCGCCGCCCACAACCGCCTCGGGCGAGGCGTTGAGCACGGAGGGGCTTTCGGATGTGCCGGACTGGCGACCATCACCCACGGTCGGCATGTGGTTGATCCCTGCGCGGATCATCGCGTCAGGCGGCTGCATATTGACCACCTCCGCGGATCCGGGATAGCCGACACAGCCGACATTGCGGATGAACAGCATACAGGTCTCGTCGATGTCGAGCGCGGGATCATTGATCCGTTCGTGATAATCCTCGGGGCCTTCAAATACGATAGCGCGGGCCTCGTAAATCCCGTCCTTGAGAAAGCGGTCGCGGAAGTCATCGGAGATCACGGATGATTTCATCAAGGCGCTGTCGAACAGGTTGCCCGAAAGCACAAGGAACCCCGCCTTTTCGCGCATCGGTTTGTCATAGGCAAAGATCACGCGGCGGTCTGTGACCTCCACCCCGTCTAAGTTCTCGCCCATGGTTTTGCCCGTGGCACTCATCGCATCTGCGTGCAATTTGCCCGCACCGTTGAGTTCGGCCATCACCGCAGGCACGCCGCCCGCGCGGTAAAACGCCTCTCCAAGATATTCGCCCGCAGGCTGCATATTGACGATCAGGGGAATGTCGTAGCCTACGGTTTCCCAGTCTTTGACATCAAACTCAATGCCAGCATGGCGCGCAATGGCCTGTAGATGCGGCGGCGCATTGGTCGATCCGCCGATGGCCGAACACACACGGATCGCGTTCTCAAAGCTTTCGCGGGTCAAAATGTCGGAGGGTTTGAGGTCCGCGTAAGCCATTTCGACAATGCGCTGACCGGTTTTATAGGCCATGCCCATGCGTTCTTGAAACGGCGCAGGGATCGCAGAATTTCCCGTCAGGGTCATGCCAAGCGCTTCGGCCATCGCGTTCATCGTCGAGGCCGTTCCCATGGAATTACAATGGCCAAGCGACGGCGCAGACGCACAAGCGCGGTCCATAAATTCGTCCCAGCCGATTTTACCATCTGCCAACAAACGGCGGCTTTCCCAGATCACGGTGCCAGAGCCGACAAGCTTGCCCTTCCAATGACCGTCGAGCATCGGACCGCCATTGAGACCAATCGCGGGGATGTCCATCGTGCAGGCGGCCATCAGTTGCGAAGGCGTGGTTTTGTCACAGCCCGTGGTCATCACCACCGCGTCAATCGGGTAGCCGTAGAGCAATTCCACAAGGCCCAGATAGGCCAAGTTACGGTCAAGCGCCGCCGTGGGGCGTTTGGCATTCTCGAATATTGGATGCACAGGGAATTCCATCGGAATACCGCCTGCGTCACGGATGCCCGCCTTGATCCGGTCCATGAGGAACACGTGGATTTTGTTGCACGGGCTCAGATCGGACCCGGAGTTCGCAATACCGATGATCGGCTTGCCCGCCTGCAATTCCTCGCGCGTGAAGGCCTGATTGAGATAGCGCTCCAGATAAAGTGCTGTCATCCCTGGATTGTTGGGATTATCAAACCACTCCTGACTGCGGAATTGTTTATTGGCGCGGGTATCGTGCGACATGCGTTCCTCCCCGAAGGCATGAGAATTCAAGACTGCGCAGATCAACGATTCTTGTGTTTACCTGCGCGGTTAAAGATGGTCTGATTTGGTATACCAAGACAAGAAGATTTTGGTATACCAAAATTATTTCCGCCGTTTTCACCCGTTATTGTGTGAAACGGCCCCCTCGGAGAACGCTATGACATACACGACACGCACGACACTGGGACTGGCCGTATGTGCGAGCCTGATCGCCCTACCCCTTTGGGCCGGTGCCACCCTTGCCGAGATCGACACCTGCATCGAGACCGCCGCGACCAATGGCACGGTTCCGACCGCCTGTGTTGAGCTGGCGCATTCTGAGTGTGTCGAATTTCCCCAAGACATGGGAGCCTCTGCGGCGCTGTGTTTTACACAGGCCAAGGACATGTGGTCCGAGGGCATCAGCGCCCGCATGGCGCAGGTCAACGCCAGCGCTCCGCCCGAAATTGCCGCCATCGCCGGTATCGAAGTGAAATACGACCTATTGTCCGCCTTGGTGCAATGTGACCGCATGGAAGAGTTGAACCAGTTGCGCGAGGGCGTCACGAGCGAGGACGTCTTGCGTCAAAAAACGGCGTGCACCTCAACGGCAAGCGGACTTGCCTACACCAAACTCACATGGCGCACGCGCCAGTTGCCATAAAACGGCGCGGGCCTCACAGACGCGATCACAATAAAAGACGGGCCGCAGGATTACCCCTACGGCCCGTTTTGTTTGACAGATGAAAGGCTTAGGCTTTGCCCTTGGCCACTTCGTCGGCCATGTTCAACCCGTTAAGATCGCCCACAATATCCGACAGCGTGATGATGAAATCCTCACCTTTGCCAATCGCTTCGGCATGGGTGAAATAATGCTTGGCCGCAGAGGCCATGACGTTAACTGCCCCCGCTTCTGACGCCATCGCATTGAAATAACGCAAGTCTTTGGTCGCATTGGCGATAGAAAACTTGTGAATTTCCGCATCGCGCCCGATGGCATAGGCCATGAACGTGTCAAAGAACCCGTTCGACAGGCGGCTATCGCCGATCACTTTGGCGTAGGTATTGGGCGAGATCCCCGCTTTGGTCGCGACCGCCAACGCCTCGGCATACAAAGACGCGTACCCCATAGAGGTGAAGTTCATCAGCAGCTTCATCTTATGACCCGCACCCGTTGGGCCGACATGGTTGATGGTGCCAGCCCAACATTCAATAATGGGCAAAACCCGCGCAAAATCCGCGTCGGGCGCGCCGACCATGGCGTCAAGCGTGCCAGCCTCGGCCTCTTTCGGTGTGCGCCCCAATGGCGCATCGATCATCACGCCGCCCTTCTCGGCCAAAGCCGCCGCAAGCGCCTCCGTCGAGGTCGGATCAGCCGTGGTTGTGTCGATCACGGTCAGGCCCGCGCGCATCCCCGCAAGGATGCCATCGGGACCGTGAAACACCGCCTCGACCTGTGGCGAGTTGGACAGGCAGATGTGAATCACATCACAGTTTTCGGCCATTTCGCGCGGCGTCTTTGCCTCCGTGGCCCCCATGCCGACAAGGCTATCGATCGGCGTGCGGTTGCGATTGCCCTTCACCCACAGCGGATAACCGCCTTGCAAGATGTTCTTGGCCATGCCGTGACCCATAAAGCCGACGCCGATGAACCCAACGGTTGGTTTGTCTGTCATTGTGATCTCCTCCCAAAGATATTTTTATAGGCTTGCCGTAATGCCGCCATCCACGAACAGCGTATGGCCGTTCACAAAAGTAGACGCGGGCGATGACAAGAAGATAGCAGCCCCCACGAGTTCCTCTACCCGTCCCCAGCGACCAGCGGGTGTGCGTTTTTCGAGCCATGCGGAGAAATCCGCATCGGCCACAAGTGCGGCGTTGAGCGGCGTGTCGAAATACCCCGGTGCGATAGCGTTACAGTTCAACCCGTGCTTGGCCCAATCGGTCGCCATGCCCTTTGTCAGGTTGGTGACGGCCCCCTTGGACGCGGTGTAGGGCGCAATCGAGGGACGCGCGAGGGCGGATTGGACGGACGCGATGTTGATGATGCGGCCCGCACCGCGTTTGATCATGTGCCGCGCCACGGCTTTGGACACGTAGAACACCGAATTCACATTGGTGCGCATCAGCGTGTCAAAGGCATCGGCGGGGAACTCTTCGAGGGCGGCGCGGTGCTGCATCCCTGCGTTATTCACGAGGATATCAATCGCGCCATGTTCGGCCTCATAGGCATCTACGGCGGTCAATGCGGCGTCGGCGTCCGTCACGTCAAAGGCAAGCGTATCGACCGTAAACCCCTCACCGCGCAGCTTGGTCGCAGCCTCCTCGAGGCGCTCGGCGTTACGCGCATTCAAGACCAAATGCGCCCCCGCCTGCGCCAGACCTTTGGCCAAAGCATAGCCAATTCCCATGGATGATCCGGTGATGAGTGCGCGTTTGCCTGTGAGATCGAATAGCTGCATGGGTCCTCCAAAAATGCACTGCGCGGCCCATTGACAATCGAGGCCGAAATCGCGTTGATATTTTGGTATACCATTTTTGGAGCGTTGCAAATAGCAACGCACATGACTGTCTGGGAGGACACCCCAATGAAGGCGCTTTATGCCCACGGACCCCGCGATTTACAGTTGGGATCATGCGATATTGATGATCCACAAGCGGGCGAAGTACGCATTAAAATGGCACGTGGCGGCATTTGCGGCTCTGATTTGCACTACTTTTTGCATGGGGGATTCGGCACGGTACGTTTGCGCGAACCGATGGTTTTGGGTCACGAAGTCTCTGGGCACGTCACCGCAATCGGAGAGGGCGTGGACGGTTTGGCCGTGGGCGATCTGGTCGCCGTATCGCCCTCGCGCCCGTGCGGCGCATGCGAGGAATGCGCACGCGGCAACGCCAATCATTGCGCCAACATGCGCTTTTACGGCTCCGCGATGCCATTTCCCCATATCCAAGGCGCATTTCGCGAAGAGATTATCGCGATGCAAAGCCAATGCGTGAAAGCCGAGGGACTAACGCCCGCCGAAGCCGCCACCGCCGAACCTTTGGCCGTTGTTTTGCACGCCCTGCACCAAGCGGGCGATCTCTTGGGCAAACGCGTGTTGGTGACGGGATGTGGCCCGATCGGGTTGCTCACCATCCTTGCGGCGCGCCGCGCGGGTGCGGCTGACATTATCGCCACAGACATCTCGGACCGTGGACTTGAATTCGCGCGCAACGCGGGTGCGAATGTGACGGTGAACACCATGACCCATTCGGACGGGCTTGCGGTCTATGGCGCGGGCAAAGGCACACTCGATGTGCTGTTTGAATGTTCGGGCGCGCAGGTGGCATTGGCGGGTGCGATCCCCGCGATCCGCCCCAAAGGCGTGATTGTTCAGGTCGGCATGTCGGGCGATATGACCCTGCCGATGCAACAAATCACTGTCAAAGAACTCGCCCTCAAAGGCTCGTTCCGCTTTCATCCCGAATTCGCAACGGCGATTTCCCTGATGCAGCAAAAGCTGATCGACGTGACGCCACTGATCACGCACGCCTTCCCGCTTGAGCAGTTCCAAGAGGCGTTTGACACCGCAACGGATCGCGAAAAAGCGATGAAAGTCCAACTGGTGTTTGGCTGATGCTGACGTTCGCGGCTGCGGTCTTTTTCCTCATTGTCACGCCCGGCCCCGGTGTTTTATCAGCGGCTGGCGTTGGCTCGGCCTTCGGGTTTCGTCAGGCCACGCGCTACCTGATCGGGCTGTTCATCGGCTCCAACATCGTCGGCGCAGCGGTCATTTCGGGACTGGCGGCTGTGATCCTCGCCAACCCTGCAATCCGCACGGTCCTTATGGCCGCGTCATTGGCCTATCTGTTCTATCTGGCCGCTAAAATCGCGTTCGCGGGTGCCAAAATCGCGTTCATGCAAAGCAAGCGCGGACCCGGGGTCGGCGCGGGGATTATGCTACAAGTCATCAACCCCAAAGCCTACGCCGTGAACACCGCGCTCTTTTCCGGCTTTTCGTTTGCACCCGACAACTACACTTTTGAGGTCGCGATGAAACTCGCCATCATGTACGCGATCTGGCTGCCTATTCACCTTGGGTGGGCCTATGCGGGTGCCTCACTGCATAGGCTCAACCTTTCCACACGCGCGCAACGCCGTATCAATTATGCCATGGCTGCGGCCATGTTGATGGTTGTCTTGCTTGCGCTTTTCTCAAGCTTTTTCGCATAAAGGAGCCACCATGCTTCCCCTTTCCAATCATGCCCCCAACGCCACCTTTGTTGGACGTATCTGGCGCGAAGGCATCGGACCGTGTCTTGTTACACTGCGCGGCGATATGGTCGTCGACATCACCTCCAAAACCGCCCCCACCATGCGCGACCTGCTCGATATGGATGACCCTGCGGGGTATGTGGCATCGGCACAGGGTGAGGACGTATGCACGCTTGCCGAGTTGTCCGAGCGCTCCGTTGAGAGCGCGGATCAAGATGCGCTGCGCCTGCTTGCGCCCTGCGATTTACAGGCCGTGAAAGCCTGTGGTGTGACCTTTGCCGAAAGCATGGTTGAGCGCGTGATCGAAGAACAAGCGGCGGGAGATCTGGACGCGGCTGCGGCCATTCGCGCCCGTGTGGCCGCGCGCATTGGCGACAGTTTGTCGGGCATTGTCCCCGGCTCGGACAAGGCCATGGAGGTCAAGAAAATCCTACAAGCCGAAGGGCTTTGGTCGCAATACCTCGAAGTGGGCATTGGCCCAGACGCGGAAGTATTCACCAAGGGTCAGCCGCTCTCCTCTGTGGGGTGTGGCGCCTGTGTGGGCCTGCACCCCGTGTCGAAATGGAACAACCCCGAGCCGGAGATCGTTCTGGCCGTGAATGCACGCGGCGAGATCAAGGGGGCAACCCTTGGCAATGACGTGAACCTGCGCGATGTCGAGGGGCGTTCCGCCTTGTTGCTTGGCAAGGCCAAGGACAACAATGCCTCGTGCTCTATCGGTCCATTCGTGCGCCTGTTTGACGCGACCTATTCCATGAGCGATGTGGAGACGGCCGAATTGACACTGAAAGTGACAGGCGAAGACGGGTTTGTGATGGACGGGCATAGCTCCATGACCAAAATCTCGCGCGCGCCCGCCGATCTGGCGCGCCAAACCTGTGGACCGCACCACCAATACCCCGACGGGTTTTTCCTTTTTCTTGGCACGCTCTTCGCACCGATCAAAGACCGCGATGCCAAAGGACAAGGGTTCACACACCACGTGGGCGATACTGTCGAAATCTCCGAGCCAAACCTTGGCACACTGACCAACACTGTGCGCCTGTCGCCCGATTGTCCGCATTGGACCTTTGGCGCGGGGGCCTTCATGCGCAACCTTGCGGCGCGCGACCTCATCTAAGGGACTGAAAACATGAAAATTTGCATCATCGGTGGCGGCGGTCTCGTCGGCCAGAAGCTCGCAAAAGAACTGGCTGCACGCGGCACGCTCAAAGGCCAAACCATCGACACGCTGGTCTTGGCGGATGTGGTTGATCCCGCCCCCGTTGCGGCCGATTTCACCGTTGAGCGCGTGACTTGCGATATCACTGATACCGCGTCCGTGGCCAAGTTGGTGGACGCGGATACGGACGTGATTTACCTGCTCGCCGCCATCGTCTCGGGCCAAGCCGAGGAAGAGTTCGAGCTGGGCTATGACATCAACATGTTCGGGATTCGCAACGTGCTTGAACGTGTGCGCGCCCTAGGTCACAAACCCACCGTGGTGTTCACCTCGTCCATCGCCGTATTTGGTGGCGATGTACCCGACCCGATCACCGACAATTCATACCTCAACCCACAGACGTCCTACGGCGCGCAAAAGGCAATGGGTGAGTTACTGATCAACGACTATTCGCGCAAAGGCTTTATCGACGGGCGTGCCTTTCGCCTGCCAACGATTTCGGTACGTCCTGGTAAGCCCAACCGTGCAGCCTCCGGTTTTATGTCGTCGATCTTTCGCGAGCCGCTTCAGGGTCAAGAGGCCGTGTGTCCGGTGGGGCGCGAATTCCCGCACTACTACCTCAGCCCGCGCAAGTGCATCGAAAACCTGATCAAAGGCGCCGAAGTAAAGGCCGAGGATATCGGACAAAACCGCGCCATGACCATGCCCGGACGCACATGGACCATCGGTCAAATGATCGACGCCATGACGGCCGTGGCAGGCCCGCAGGCGGAAACATTGATCAAGTTCGAAGAGCAGCCCGCAGTGTGGGACATCGTCAAAGGCTGGCGGTTTGATATTCACGCGGACAAGGCACTCTCACTTGGCCTTGAGGCTGACGAGAGCTTTGAGGACAATATCCGCCACTTTATCGCAGACGACAAAGCCGCGCTGTAGCGCGCGGCTTTGATCTAGATCAGACTACAAAATCAAAGGGCTAGGGTGTTTTCCTTAGCCCTTTTTCCATTTTTGAACATCAGACAAACGCGATGTCACGGCCTTTTTCAACAGCAAGCTATCGATATCAATGGCGGTGAACACGCTGCCCGCCGCCACTGCGAGATCAAGCATGGTTTGATCCACCGACAAAAAGCCCGCCGGTTTTCCAGCCGCGCGAATGCGTTTGAGACCGCTTGTAACCGCCTCAACCACCACCGGATGATCAAGCTGACCCGGATAGCCCATAGAGGCCGCCAGATCCGCAGGACCGATGAAAATCGCGTCGATCCCGTCCACGGCGGCGATGGCCTCCAAATCGTCCAAGGCCTCTTTGGTTTCCACCTGCACCATGAGGCAAATCTCATCACGTGCCTTGGCAAAATATCCGTCAACCTCGCCAAACAGATTGGCGCGTGTCGCCCCCCCCATGCCGCGAATGCCGCGCGGCGGGTACGCCACCGATTGCGCCGCGGCCTCCGCTTCGTCCACATCACGGACGTAGGGCACGAGGATGTTTTGCGCCCCGATATCCAGCACGCGTTTGATCTCTGCGGCGTCCATATGCGTCACGCGCACAACTGGCGCGGTGTTTGAACGCCCCATGGCTTGCATCATCTGCAACACGTTATCCAGATCGCGCGGGGTGTGTTCACAGTCGATCAAAATCCAGTCGTACCCCGTCCCCGCGAGCATCTCGCCAATGTAGGGATCGCGGATTGTGTTCCACAAGCCAACTTGCTGTTGGCCTGCGAGAATGGCACGTTTGAACGGGTTGGCGATACGATCCATCGACATGATGTGGTCCTTAGTTCACGGGGGTTACAAGGGCTTCTCCACCCAAAAATGCCGTGATATTGGCGAGTTGTAGCTCGGCCATTGCACGGCGGGTTTCAACGGTTCCCGACCCTTGGTGCGGCTGAAGATGCACATTGTCGAGGTTGAGAAACCGCGGATCAATCGTCGGTTCGTCAAGGAACACATCAAGAGCGGCCCCCTCGATGGTTTTGGCCTCGAGCGCGTCCAAAAGCGCCGCCTCATCCACGGTTGTTCCGCGAGAGATGTTGACGATAACACCGCGTGGGCCAAGAGCCGCAAGCACGTCTTTGCCTACATAATTGCGGGTGGCCTCGCCGCCGACAATCGCGATCACCAGCCAATCAACGGCCTTTGCCATGTCGACCACATCGGCGTGATAGGTCCAGCCCGGTGTCTGTTTTTCAGACCGCGCATGGTAATGAATGTCCATTTTGAACGCCGCCAAACGATCCGCGATGTCGCGGCCAATACGGCCCATGCCGACGATCCCAACCGTGTCGCCCGACATTTTACGGTTGAGCGGGAGCGCTTTGCCCGTGGCCCATGTGCCGTCCATGACCCATTGATGACCGGCAACCAGATTGCGCGAGTACGCCAGCATCATACCAACGGTCAGATCGGCCACATCGTCATTGAGCACGTCTGGCGTATTGGTGACCTTGATCCCGCGCGCGTCCGCCGCATCGACATCGATCGCGTCATAGCCAACCCCGAAATTGGCGATTAGGCCAAGGTTTGGAACGAGGTCCATATTTGCGCCACTAAAGGCATCGTGACCTTTGAATGCCACCGCTTTAATGGACGCGCGCGTCGCAGAGTCCAACGCGGCCACCTCCGTGAATGACGCGGCAAACAGCGCCGGATGGGCGGTTTCAAGGCGGCTGCGTTCCTCGGCGGTGAAGGCCGCGCCAATGATCAGAAGTGATGTATCAGTCATGTGTCATCCTTTCGGAAGGAATGTTCGATTTGTGCAATTATAAAGTCTATTTCGCCGTCAAAGCAGCTTGCGAATGCGCGAAATGGCCTCTTCTATATTGTCGAGTGAGTTTGCATAGGAGAACCGCAGATAGCCCTCTCCCCATGCGCCAAAGCTGGTTCCGGACACGGTCGCGACCCCCGCCTCATCGAGAAATCTGTTTTGCGCCTCCATCGACGACAGGCCCGTGCCCTCGATATTTGGAAAGGCGTAAAACGCGCCCGCTGCATCGGCGCATCGCACACCCGGCAGGTCGTTGAGCATGGAGACAATCGCCTGACGCCGTTTATCAAACTGCGCCACCATGTCGGTCACCGCATTTTGCGGTCCGGTCAGCGCAGCAAGACCCGCGTATTGTGCGGAGGCGTTCACGCAAGAATGGTCGTTGATACACAGCCGTGTGACGTGATCCACCGCCGCATCTGGCCAGACGGCATAGCCCAACCGCCACCCTGTCATCGCGTAGGTTTTAGACCAACCATCGAGCACGATCAAACGGTCACGGATTTCGGGATATTGCAGCAAAGACACGTGTTCGCGCCCGCCATATAGCATCTGCGAATAGATCTCATCGGACAACAACGCGACATGAGGATGATCCATGAGGCCCGCGACGAGTTTGTCGATTTCCTCTTTTGGCGTCACGCCGCCGGTCGGATTTGCAGGACTGTTGATAATGATCAACCGCGTCTTATCCGTGATTTTCGACAAGACATCATCGGCATCGAACGTAAAGCCGTTCTTTTCCTCGAGCGCGATCGGCACGGGCGTCGCACCAGAGTATTTGATCACACTTTCGTAGATCGGAAAGCCGGGGTTGGGATACATGATTTCGGTCCCGGGCTGACCAAACATCAGCACCGCAAAGAACATCGTGGGCTTGCCGCCAGGCACGACAACCACGTTGTCGGGATTGACTTCAACACCGTGACGACGGTTCAAATCCGCGGCCACGGCCTCGCGCAAGACGGGCAAACCGTTGGCGGGTGTGTAGCCGTGATGACCGTCTTTGAGGGCTTTGATCCCCGCCTCAACGATGTGTTCAGGGGTCTGAAAGTCGGGCTGACCGATGCCCAAATTGATAATATCACGGCCTTGAGCGGCGAGTTTCCCCGCGCGCGCCAAGACCATAAATGCACTCTCGGTTCCCAAACGGGACAGACTATCGGCAAAGATTAAATCGGACATGAAGGCTCCTCCCAGCGCGCCATACCCCACGCGGCGCGTGAGTCATTTTAATTTTGGTATACCAAATAAAATGCGAAAGAAAGTCTGCAGTTCACGCGAATATGCACAAGGCCCGCGCCGCGACTGCGCATGTGGTGGGGACGGACGTTTAATGAATGTACAATTTAAGCCCTAGTCGATGAGCAATGGCTCAAACCGCGCATCCGTAAGCGTTTTCATAAAGGCCACAAGCGCGTCAATTTCGACGTCTTTCAACGCATCACCCTCTGTCAATTCGGCGGAGGCGAGTGTTTGGGGCACGGGGATCGGGCCAAACACCTTGCCCGTCTCGGGATTGATCTGACGTGCGGCAGAGTTTGAATTGTAGCGATTGTAAAACAACACCACGGTACGCAGATCCGCGAACACCCCGTTGTGCATATAGGGGCCAGTGACGGCGACATTGCGCAGGGTTGGAACCTTGAACTTCCCAAAATTTTCGGGCGCAGTGGCCAACGGGTTATCGGACAGCCCGTTGTCCGATTTGTCCAACTTTACGCCGTTTAGCGCGCGTAAATCGGTGTTATTGGGCACACCAATGTTGAAATAGTCATAATTGGAAAATGTCTCGCGCTCCGATCCGGGTCGCATATGAAGCTGATGACACAAGTTACAATTGGTGAATTGTTGCGAAAAGAAAAGTGTCTCGCCCAGCAACTCTTCGCGCGTCAACTCGGCCTCACCGCGCACATACCGGTCATATTTGCTATCAAATGGCGCAAAACTATCACGGCGCTCAAAGGCAGCGATTGCGACCGTCATCGCCTCATACCCCGTCTCGACGTCATCCAAAACGCCCGCGCCAAATTCACGCTCAAACGCCACGGCGTATTGCGCCTTTTCGCGCAAACGCGCGACGACAGACGCCGCATCAGGCATCCCCATTTCTATGGGGTTTAGGGGCGGCCCGCCCGCTTGTTGCTCCAACGTTGCCGCCCGCCCATCATGAAACTGACCACCGATCCACCGATCATCTTTGTTCTTATGAAACGCCGGAATAAGGGCCGCATAGGTCACCGTTGGCGCGTTGCGATCGCCCAATGAGACACCATCATCGCCAATCGAGGCCGCTCCACGCGGATCAGCAAATCCGTGATCGGGATCATGGCACGAGGCGCATGATTGGGTGCGGTTTTTGGACAAACCCACATCAAAAAACAACGCTTCGCCCAAAGCGTCAAGTGTCCCCAATGATTGCGCCTGAGCGGGCATCGCGAGCAGACAGACGACCGCGAGGCGAGAAAAACGAGCAACACGAGACGCGGAAAGACACATGGGAGAACCTAAACATCGAATATTTTAGTCGGGTATAGACCTCTCACATACATTAGCCAACACGCGGCGGTATTGAGCGACATCAAATCCATGTGCGCGAGGGCGCACGAAAAACACGTGAAGAGAGGCGGATTACGCGGCTTTGGTCGCTGATGCGGGGCGCAGATTGCACAATCGTTTGATCTCCAAACAGGCAGATTGAACCGCCCAGTCCCATTCGTCCGGATCGGTGATCGCATGGGACACACGGTCCCACGCCACATCGTCATTAAAGAGGGCCATAAGATCCACCCCAACCTCATCGGACATTTGCGCGTTGCACGAGCGAAACCCGTCCATGATTTCCTCACGCTGAGGGCCAGTGAGCACATCCGCGGACTGGAAAAACGCAGGTCGTGCATAGGCTTCGGCGCGCTTTATAATGCGTTGGCGCTCGGATGGCGTGTCGGGGGCGTGCTGATCCAAAGCCGCTAGGAACGCCAGTGATGGCGTGCGATTGGCGGTGGCGTGTTCGCCCTCAACACGGCCTATGGCCCCTGCCCCGATGTGGTGAAACAGATCCTGCACCGCATCGTGTCCCCTCAGGTGGGCGCGGTCATACAGATGCGCAGTCCATGTGAGGTGTGGCGCATCATGCCGCATAGCGCGCAAGAACGCGGCATAGTCCGCCTTTTGGCGGCGGGCATTTATGAACGGCAAATAGCCCGCGACCAGTTGCCCCGTCTTGCCACGTTGTTTGGCGAGGCTTTCCAGAAACAAATCCTGACGGCGAAAGTAAAAGAACGGCTTGAGCTGCACACCGTCAATACCCGCAAGCGTCGATATCATTTTGCGCGCATCATGGATCCCAAACGCGGTTTCGGTTGAAATCAACAGATGACGTTGGTGGGTTTGTGCAATCTCGCGGCTCAATTTGGCGCGGATATGTGCATCGTGTCGATCCTCACGCAGCATGCGGGTCAAATGGTTGTGGCAAATGCCACGCCGGAACGCTTTGACATAACTCACCCCCGCCGCGCGCAATGTTGCCTCATTGCGCGCCAAAACGGACTGCACGGATGTGGTGCCGGTTTTCTCGGTGCCCAAATGCACAAAAAGGGTTTTTGGATCTGCATGCGTCATAATCGGTGACGTTAGGGCAAAGGCGTAAACAATCAGTGCAAGTTGGCGGATTAGCATCACTCAAAGGGATTCACCTTGGCCTGCGTCTCGTGCTGATTTCCAAAAGCCTGAACTCCAAAGAGAGACCCACCGTGCCGCATTTCGGTAAATCGAAACTCTCCGCACCATTGTGATGACCGCGACAATCGGTGCCACGCTCAATATCCATGTCCGGTTCAGGCGCAGTGTGCGCAAAATACCATATGCAGCGCACGGCCCACCAAGGCAAATTTTATCCCTGTGTCCTAAAACCGGCGGGCAATTCAAATGCCCCAAATCACGCCGAGACACGCATAGCCGTTGATTTGGACGCCAGCCACAGGAGTTATGATCATGACGAACCCGTTTGAAAACCGCGCAGCCTCCCTTAAGGGTGCCGCCGCAGATATCACCCCCGTCACACCTGATGACCTCAACGATCTACCACACCCCGCATTGGCCCTCTATGTCGAAACCGCAGGCGCGGTTTGCTTTGCCTCGATTGCGGGCCATGTGCGAACGGTCATGGTGGGGGACTTTGCCATTTTACCTGTTGCTACCGCGCGCGTTTTGGCCACAGGCACCACGGCCACGGGCATTCACGCGTTCACGGTGTCCTAATGCTGGGTCTCGGATTGGATTTTATGACCACGGCTGCGCGCAGATCTACGCGCGCCACCGTGTTGATTGACGCCACCGGTCCACGTGACGCCGTGGTGTTCTCACGCGCAAGCCCCGCCTATGCCTATGGGGATGATGGAGCATTGGTCTTGCACGCGCCCGATGTGGCGCGCATCGACCATGATCCGCAAACGGGTACGCTACTCGGCACATTGTTCGAGCCTGAGACCACAAACATGTTGGCCCATGCCCATGCCAGCGTGTCGCAATGGGATCAAAATGGCGGCAGCGGCACAGATCAAACGTTGAACGCGCTTGGTGTGTTCGCGGGCGTCTCGGAAGCCTCGACAGGGGCGAGTTATCAGCGCCTCAACCATCCCTATGTCGCCCTCGTCGCGGGGACGACATATACCGTGAGTATTTGGTTGCGCGCGGGCAGTTCGCCCAACCTGCGCGCGGTGTTTCGCACGTCTGGCGGGCATCAAACCAATTGGGGCGGCCCGATTGGCGCTCTTGGCCCCTTGGCACAAGGCGCGTCCGGCATGGTATCGGGCTACGCCCAAAAGACGCTCATGGACGGGACCATTCTGCTCCAACTTGTGTTCATACCCGAGCACACCACGTCCTATTCAATCGGGATTGGCCCGTATAGCGCGGTGGCGGGCGAGGATGTTGTCATCTTGGGTATGCAGTTCGAGGCAGGATCACGCCCTAGCTCTTTTGTCACCACATCGGGGACGTCCGCCACACGCGCTGCGGATATGGCAGGGACCACGGGGATTTCAGGGCCGCACCGCATCACGATCACCTATGACGACGACAGTCACGACGTGATCCCCCTTGCGCCTGTAACAGACGGCTATTGGCCGCCACTGTCGCGCCCTCATGTCAAAAGGATGACGGCGATGGCGATCTAATCCCCGAGAGGTGGCGATCCACAAAACGAGCGGCGGGCATGGTCAGCGGCGCGGCCGTCGTGCGCGGTCATGTCCGCCTGCACACGCGCCTCAAAGCCACCCCGCCTCTTTGATAATATCGACAGGCGCCACACCGAGCGGGGCCACATGATCGCCGCCCAGTATCAACGCCGCTTCATGCATCGCGGCCAAAGCGCCGGTGAGCCGGTGCAAGGTATAGCCCGTTTGCGGCAAGGTGCGGATATACGCCGCCGTATCATCCACAAACTGCGCCGCGCGCTGCACCGCATCGGGCGAGAACGCCTCGTGGGCCGGCTGCGCGGTGCGCATCAACTGTATGATATCGAAATCCAGGCAATAGGGCGCATGCTCCATAAACGGCACCTCACCGCGCAAATGGCACCATGACGCGTCATAAAGCGCCGCCCGATTGCGGTAGTTCCGCCCCGTGGCGTGATAGATCCATAGAATATGAACAAGCCCCCCGATATCGGCAATCTCGGGGTCATGTCTGATCTTATAGGCCACCCGAAACCCCTTTTGGATCAGGGCAGAGCGATAGGGGCGCAAGCGGTCGGTGTGCGGATCAAGGAGTTGTGTTTCGATCGCCGTCAAAACCCGCTCCAAAAGTGCTGCATTTATGCCGTCAACCTTGCCCCAACGCGACAGATTCAGCACAATCGACGGGCCGCCCCCGATCCAATGGCTCACCCGCCAGATATGATGCGACCACGCCTTTGGGTAGCGCGGCAAGTCTGATGCCGGATCAATGATTTGCGCCAAATCCCAGCCCTCAAACGCACGGGCGGGCAGCACGCCCCCCGTTGCATCCTCGACCAGTCGCGCCGCGCCCAAAACATAGGCCGTCATATGCGCGGTGGGTGCGCTGTTTGCGCCCCCCTGCCCACTCTGACACACACGAATACGCCCGTACAAATCCGCATCCGCCACTGCGTTCAGATAGAATTGCGCCGTTTCTTTTGGGACCTGCGCGAGCCTGTCCAAAAGGCGCAGCGTGTATACCATGTCCGCGTGATCTTGCCATGCAATCGCCGTGGCCTCACCCGTTCCATCAAGCCAGAACGCAGCCGCATCGGGCGCGCTCAGGCGACAATAGTCCAATACTGCCTGCGTCATGTCGCGCGGCGTGTGCGTGGCGTCCGATTTGGCCTTGGCGACGGGTGCATCTGTCACCGACTGCGCGGTGCGGGTCGCATGGATCATGCGCAAACCGTCACGCACCGGAGCCACGATATTAGCGTCCGACCGCCATCCAGTCACCAACACCGCGATCAAAGCCGCACAAAACGCCACCGTTCCCCAAAGTGCCGCCAATGCCGGATCGTGACGCAAGGTCCACACAACCACACCGCAAACCCCTGCAATCATGGCACCACCCGACACCGTGGCCCTTAGGTGATACCTCAGGGTCAAGCCGGTCTTGCGCGTCAAAATCACAACCGTCGCAACAACCGCCCCCAGATGCGCAATCAGCATGGCAAACGCCGCCCCCGTCACGCCAAATGACGGCGACAGGGCAAACCCCAATCCCACAGTCACACCGCCGAACACCAAGGTAATACGGGCCGCAGTGGCCGCCGCACCCGTGGCAATGGCAATCTCACCAGAGATGAACTGCGCGAAGGCTTTGGCCGCCACGAGCGGTGCAATGATCATCATGACCATGGGCAAGGCTTCCAATTGGGGGAACCAGACCTGCAACACAAAGGGCGCGACAATCATCAAATAGAGCGCGGCCATGACACTCACCCAGACGGTGAACGCCGCGCCGTAGGATGCAATCTCGTTTGCCGCGCGCAGCCCCGCCTCCCCTTGATGGATCAAACGGCCAATGACGGGCGACATGACCGAGGCGCAAATGATGGTCACGGCCATCGGCAGATTGCTAATCTGCACTGCAATTTCAAACGCGCCTGTGTCGGCGCTTGGCACATAGAGACCAACGATCATCACCATAACGCGCGCATATAAATAGACCGAAACCGCATTGATGATCACAGGGGCCGCATAGCTCAATAGTCGCGCTGATTGGGTAGATCGCAGGTCATAACGCCAAATGGCCGGCCCGGATATCAATCCGCGCGCGCCCAGCATGAGCAACACGACCGCGACCAATTCCGATAGCGCCAAACACAAAACCAAGGTGGCGACACCGCCATAAACAGGCAGCCAAAAGGTAAAAAGCGCCAATCCGACGATGCGCGAGACAACGACGCTCACCGCCAACTGTCGAAATTTTCCAACGGTTCGATAAATACCGTCAAAGAACTCGGTCAGGCCAAATAAGTAAATAAACGCAACGGCATAGAACAGGATCTGAGGCCCTGCATCCAAGTCGTAAAACCGGTTTACGGCGCGCATCACGGGCACCGCCGCGACCAGAGCCAAAACGGAAGCGATGATCCCGAGGCGCAGCGCAAGCCCCACGGCGGCGTCACGTCCGCTCACCCCCTCTTTGGCAAAGGCCTCGCCCGCATAGCGCAATGTTGTGCGTCCCAATGACATCCCCACCAAGGGGCGAAACAGCGTGGCGACAGACATAATAATCGCAACACTGCCGAGCGCAGTGGGCGGCAACTGCGTGGCGGCGACCGCCATGACCAATAGCGGCCAGATATGCATGAACCCGAATTGAACCGTTCTAAACGCGAAATTCATCGACCGTCATTCTCCAATGGCGCACGCGGCAGTTGCGCGGGGTCTATCGTGGGCGACACACATCTGGCGGCGCGTGCCCCACAGCGCGCCAAGCACGGCAAATAAAACGAGATGGTGGTAGAGGTCGACGACAAACTCATTCACCGCAATCAGTGCATAGTAACAGGTAAAGCTCGACAAAAGGCACCCATAAAAGAGAGATGCCTCTCCCGCGCGTTCACGTCTAAACACCTGAATAACAACGACATAAGACGACATCAAAAACCCCATCATACCCAGACAAGCCACGAGGCCGTATTTGAATGCCAAGCCGATCGGCGTGCTGTGCGACCCCAAAGGATACTCCAATCCGGCCACATCAATCTGGGTGCCGTAGCCCAAAAAAGGCCGTTGCTTAATCCACTCCAAACTTTGGGTGTAGATCATGGTCCGGGCCTCAACACTGCCTGAGCGGCGCTCCAAAAACGCCTCTTTCGCAAACGCGATACCCGTCTGTGAAAAAAGCAGGATCGCCACCGCGCACACGACCACAAGGACGGTCACCGCCAATAAAGAGGCAGGCGAAAATGTCGGAGAGACAGCGGCACGGCTCATCCCCACCAACAACGGATACAGCGCCATCAACACGAGTGCGACACGGGCCTGCGCGAAAAACACCACGGTGAGGGCCGCACCGTAGACGATAATGCGGCCAACGGTGCTTTGCCTGTCGTGCAACGCAAACGGCAACAGCAAAAAGAGGACACACGCCAAATGGATCGGAGAGCCGAAAAACGACGATACACGGTCAGTGAAACCGTAAAAGTAAAGCTGTTCCCCGAAATCCTTGAGCAAAAATCGTGCGCCAGTCATCGACGTCTTGATAAAATCAGGGGCGGCGAGATAGCCGAGCGAGGGAAATTGAATGGAGCCGATCACGATATAAAACGCACAGGAGGCGACGATCACCCAAAACGCAATCGCCAGAGGCCGCACGCCGTCGACAAGTCTATACGTTTGATAATGCGCATAAAAATGCGCAAATAGT
This sequence comes from Celeribacter marinus, assembly GCF_965656515.1. Lineage (GTDB taxonomy): Bacteria > Pseudomonadota > Alphaproteobacteria > Rhodobacterales > Rhodobacteraceae > Celeribacter > Celeribacter marinus_D. The sequence goes on along the minus strand of NZ_CBFHKW010000026.1, from coordinate 12,374 downwards.
GCGGTGGCACAGATCCACGCCATCAAGTCGCGCGTGTATGTCATAAGACGCACGGATTGCGTGACCTGCGCGCTCGATATCACCACAAACCCCAAAAAGAGCGCCAATAGATAGAGCGGTGCAGAGCCTGCAACGTGGATCTGGCAGGCGGGCGTTGAACGGGTCTTTTTGAACACAAACACATAGACTGGGAGCACGATCAACGGGACAAAATGCTCAATACCGATCGGCCATAAACACACCAACGTGAGCCCAAGAGCCGCAAAGGGCTGCCCCGCGTCACCGCGCATATCACGTCTTGCGTTAATCACCCCTCGGCCTGTGCGGCGAGGTGCCAACGGGGTTGGAGCGCGTGTCGCGCATCAGCCGAACGGCGGCTTGCACATTGGTAATCGCATAGCGGCGCCATAGACGTTTGGGATCTCCCATCAGGCGGAACAACCATTCAAAACCAATACGTTGCACCCATTTTGGTGCGCGCGCACTGTCACCCGCAAGAAACGCGTAGAGCCCACCACAGGTTTTCAGACACCCGACCCCTGCCAGAGCGGCGCGGTTTTCGTGGCACCAGATTTCTTGTTTGGGTTTGCCAAGCCCGACCCACACCACATCCGCGCCCGATGCGACGATCTGCGCGCAGACCTCACCCGATTGGGCCTCCTCGAAATAGCCGTTGCGCCGCCCGACAATGTTGAGCGCGGGATACAACCGTCTGATCTGTGCGACCGCGCGCGCGTTTTGATCCTCGCTCGCGCCAAGCACGAAAAACGACAACCCGCGCTCTTGGGCGTGACGGGCCACATCGTGGAACAAATCGGTGGTCGCGGATCGGCCACGAATGGGCGAATTGGTCAACAGCTTTGAGGCCATCAAGACCGACATGCCATCCGCGTGGATCACATCGGCGGCCGACATCGCCGCGTCATATTTGGTGTCCCCGCCCGACAATGCGATGCCCTGACCGTTGGACGAAAAGACCAAAGCGGGGATCGTAGGGCGTGCCTCGCAGACATCGCACATCCAGCTTGCCAATTCGTCCCGATCGGCCAGCGCGGTTGAAAACCCGCCCACCTGTACGGTGGTTAACGGCGGAGAAACATTTAAAACCAATGACATATAAATACCAATACCAACTTTGCCGCACACCGGCGCAGCGTACATTTAACCCCCGCGTTCACCCGCCGAACACCCTAGGGCGCCTGACACGCGCGCGCATGCAGCGCCGCAACCTAAAATTGCATTTCGCGCAATGAGATCATCTAAAGGTATTGTTAAAGGATATCGCCCCTGTTCGCCAAACTGTTTTCGCAAAGCAGCGACGATTATGGCGCAAGAGGACCACTGTGCGGCTATCACATGTGACTGAAACCGCGCAGATACAGGCGCAGCGTCCGTTGTCTCACGGACGCTGCGCCAGATGTTAACTGTAGTGGGTTGCCTTAAAAGTCCTCAAATTCAGGGACATTTCCAATACGGACCAAGAATGTCGGCGCGCCGATCTCGCCGGAGGTTGGGTCTTCGACAACCACATAGGCATCCGCCCCTGCGCAGTCGTCATTTCGGGCCTCACGTTCTGCGCGCTCTTGCGCCTCGCTTGCCTTTGAATATTGAAATTGCTTGCCAATTTTCAAAACAGTGTGCTGCCCTGCCCCTGCGCTTGTCTCGATATATGTCTGACAAATGTAATGGGATTTCGGAGCGGAATCATCAATATGTGCCACGGGGGTATCCTTAACTGACCTGACGAACAAAATAGGAACATTTGCGCGCCTTGGCAAGCCATTTAGGATTACACCCGCACCAGACACGCCCTAATCCGTTTGAGCCGATCTGAGTTGTGAAGTCGCAAGCCCGCTCACCGCAATCATCGCCGCAGCCACCCCAAGGCACAACGCCAACCCGCCGAATTGATAGCTCATTCCCGACAACACGGTCCCCACAAGGCGCCCCGCCGCGTTGGACATATAGTAAAACCCAACGTCAAGTGTGACGCGCTTTGCATCCGTAAAGCTCAAGATCAAAAACGAGTGCAGCGCGGAATTCACGGCAAAGATCGCCCCAAAGACCAACAGACCAATGACAATCGCCGATGTGAGCGCCGGAGACGCCTCGGGCCCCGTCAAAACCAATGCGGCCAGACTTGCGGGCACGATGGCAAGCACGCCGACCCACCACTTTGCCTGCCTCAAAAGCTGCCCGTGTGTGCGTGTCGTCGCCTTCAAAATACGCGGTGTCCCGCTTTGAACCAAACCGTATAAGATGGTCCAAATGGCCATAAACGTTCCAATCATAAAGAACGCCGCGCGATTTCCCTCAGAACTTCCATCCGACAGCACGCTGTAAAAGTAGATCGGAATACCGACCACAAACCACACATCGCGCGCCCCGAACAAAAATAGCCGCGCACAGCTTAACCAATTGATATTACGGTTCTTGGACAAGACCTCGGCGAACTTCGCATCCTTGCGGCCAACGGGAAGCCCGTCGGGCATATACACAATGACCAAGGCGAGGATCGCAGACAAAACCGCAGCCATGCTCAACACAGACGGGACAAACCCGAACACCGCAAGCAATAGCGCGCCCGCCAAAAAGCCCGCACCTTTGACCGCGTTCTTTGATCCTGTCAGCACCGCAACCCATCGAAACAGCCCGCCGCCCTCGGAGGGGGCCAACACCTTGATCGCGCTTTTGGAGCTCATCTTGGCCAGATCTTTAGCAACGCCTGACAGCCCTTGAACCACCATGACAAAGACAACAGAGGCGGTCATGCCCCACGCAGGATCAAGCTGTGCCAGGGCCAACAGCGCCACGATTTGCAACGACAGCCCCGCGTACAACGTCGACGTCAGCCCAAAGCGCGCAGCAAGCCATCCTGCCGACAGGTTGGTCACAACACCCGCAATCTCGTAGAGCACAAACAGATAGGCCAGTTGCACGGGCGAAAAGCCAAGCGTGTGAAAGTGCAACAGCACCAACATCCGCAATGCGCCATCCGTCAGCATGAACGCCCAATAGGCCGCCGTTACCGTTATAAACGCAGGAAATCCGGCGGACCGTGTCACAGCGCGTCCCCCACCATCACGGCAACATCAACAAGCCGGTGCGCATATCCGTACTCGTTATCATACCAAACGTAGACTTTGAGTTGGGTGCCATTTACGACCATGGTGGAGAGTGCATCGACAACGCCACTGCGCGGATCGTTGGTATAATCCGACGACACCAGTGGACGCGTCTCATATCCGAGAATACCGCTTAAATCCCCCTGCGCCGCCGCTTTGAACAGGGCATTCACCTCATCCACGCTTGTCTCGCGCGCCATCTCGAACACGCAATCCGTGAGGGAGGCATTGAGCAGTGGCACACGCACCGCGTGACCGTTCAACTTACCCTCAAGTTCAGGATAGATAAGTGTGATCGCCGTGGCCGACCCCGTTGTCGTCGGGATCAGATTGGTCAATGCGCTGCGCGCGCGCCGCAAATCTTTGGCGGGGCGGTCCACAATGGTTTGCGTGTTGGTGACGTCATGGATGGTGGTGATTGATCCGTGCTTGATCCCGATCCCGTCCAAGAGCACCTTGACCACAGGAGCAATACAATTGGTGGTGCAACTTGCCGCCGTCACAATCTGGTGGTGTTCGCTCTGGTAAATGTCGTGGTTTACGCCGTAGACAATGTTGGCCGTTGGACCATCCTTGACCGGTGCAGAGACGATCACCTTTTTCACGCCCGCCGCAAAATACGGCGCAAGGGCGGCTTCGGTTTTGAAGGCCCCCGTACAATCGATCATCACATCAACCCCGTCTAATGGCAGATCCTCAAGGGCGCGCACGGACGTCACCGGAAGGCGTGTCCCGTCGATTGTAATCGCATCCGCATCGGCGGCAAATGTCGCGGGCCAACGCCCGTGAACGGAATCGAACTCCAACAGATGCGCGTGCATGGCGGGATCGCCAACGGCATCGTTGATAAAGGCAATGTCGGCACCACGTTCCAACAGACGGCGAAGGGCGAGTTTTCCGATACGGCCAAGGCCGTTGAGCGCGTAAGTGGTCATAGGGGATCAGTCCTGTTCAAGGGGCGTTTTGCCGATGTCATCGACGTGTTTTTGAAGCGACCCGCGATCTAGCTGGTCGAAGGGAAGAGATGAGAACGCCAACATCCGGTTGCGCAGCGCCCCATAGGTCTGTTGAAACGCAAGACGCCGTTCGGCCTCGGTCCCTTGCGCCTTAACCGGATCGGGCAGTCCCCAATGGCCGGACACCGGCTGCCCCGCCCATGTCGGGCAATCCTCGTTCGCGGCGCGATCACAGACGGTAAAGACGAAATCCATAACCGGGGCGTCCGCAGCCTGAAATTCAGACACGTTTTTCGACCTGAGCGGCGACACATCGTGACCCTTGGCGCGCAGCACTTCGACCGCAATCGGATTGAGATCGGAGCGATGTGCCGTTCCTGCGGAATATGCTACGAACCTATCCCCCGCCATTTCGCGCAGAATGGTTTCAGCAAAGATCGAGCGCGCCGAATTGCCCGTGCAGACAAACAAAACATTGAATTTGGTATCGGTCATAGGGGAGATACTCCGAAGAAGGTCAGATAACTGAGGCGGGCAAATGTCAGCCCGTCCACGACAACAATCCACAAACAGCCCTGATACGACCTCTTGGGCGGCTGTGAGATTGATCGCATACAAAATCTGCGTGCCATTGCGGCGCTGCGAAATCAGGCCCGCCTGCGTCAACGCCGACAGATACACCGATGCTGTGCTCGCCTTGAGGTCGAGGGCTTGTGAAATTTCGCCCGCGGGCACCTCATCGGGATAGCGCCGCATGAGAAGGCGAAACACGTCCATCCGCTGCGGATGGCTTAGGGTGGCGAGTCTGTCTGTAAGCAATGATTCCATATTTCATAAATAATTAAAATAATGACGGACTGTCAAGACCACGTCAGATGAACGCAACAGATTTCTGTGACGCGCTTGCTTTGTCTACCTATGGATTGTGTCAGTTTCGCAACGCACATAGGATCACGGTCCTCTGCCGCCGCCCTGCCCGCACCGCACACCCCAAACAGGCGCAAGCGCCCGCACAAAATGCGGACGCTCTAGGTCTCTCGGATCACTGTGCTACACACGAGGGCACGATGTGGCACAGTGCTTTTGAGTGGCTTAGAAGCTGAGAACCAGCGATACGCCGAGTGTATTGTCGGTCGATTTCAGGCCCGCCGCAGGATCAGAGTCGAAATCCGTACGGTAGCTGACGCGTGTCGACAACGTGTCGGTCATGTTGAAGTTCAAACCCGCATCGTTGGAGACAACGGTGTTTGTGCTCGAGCTCAACACATCGGTATCCATTGTGAACGACACAGTATCGCTAAACGCATAGTAGAAACGGGACGCAACGATAAAGCCGAACTCGGTGTCGCTTACGCCATTGATATCGCTCACGTAGCGCGCACCAGGACCGGCCTGAACACGCCATGCGGTTTTATCGGTGTTGATGAAGCGGTAGCCCGCACCCGCGCCCAAGAACGCGTCCATTTGATCACCCGAAAGCGCATCACCGTTGGAATCGGTCAAGAAGCCATCGTATTCAACACGCGCGAGGCCAAAGGCGTAGACTTCGGGAGAGAAGTAACGGTTGCCTTCATATGTAGCGTAGAATTTTTCTTCGCTCTTGGTGCCGTTGGATTCACCGTATTCAACAGCAAAGCCAAACGAGTGGTTCCAATCGCCAACGCCGTAGCTCAAACGACCAGCACCCGACAATTCGCCAGAGTCCGTGTTGCCCGATGTGCCCGATGCGGACAGTGCGAACGACCCGCGCCAGCCCTGAACAACACCGTTCGGACCAAAACGCTCATTGTCTTTGGCATTGTCCAAATCGTCCTGAGCAGCCGTTGTGATGTCATCAATCTTATCGTTAAGCGCCTGAACGCCGCTCAGTTTGCTTTGCGCGAATGTCGGAGCGGCAATAAGGGCGGCAACTGCAGACGCGGCCACCAATGTGTATGTCTTTTTCATGGGTTAGTCCTTTCCCAAGTTGCGAGGCCAGATCTTCAGCACCATTGCCAAAGCTCTGATCATCTCTGCTGGGAACGGTATAAAAAACCCGATGTCGTGAGTGAAATTCGTATTACTTATGGTTTAAACGAGTATTTTAAATTTGTAATTCAGTGGGTGCTACCAGTGTCATAATCCTCCATGTTCCCAATATGGCCCACATCTGTTTCCTGTTCGGTTTCAGCCGCTTGAACGACTCTCTTCAACGCGGCCTTGGCGGGCATCGCAAGATCGGGATCGACATCATCGCGCCAAACCACCCAAGACGGATATTCAAACCGCGGCGCATCCGCCACAATGTGCAAATTTCCTGCGTCCACACGACGCTTCACCGCGCGCGCAGGCAGATACGCTGAGGCCCGCCGGTTCATAATATAGTCTGCCGCCAACGCGCCCAGATGAAACTTTAGCCCCGCATTCGTCAGATGAGGCAGGGCCGTGGCGTGCGCATGGGTGAACTCAGGGCCCCAATCGACAAACACATACCCCTCAGGGCCGTGAACATCAGCGTCCGGATAAGAGGCAACCAGAACAAGCTCGTCCTCCAATGCCTTTTCGGCCACAAGGCCTGGGCGCAATTGTGGGGTATACACCAACGCCGCCTGTACCACGCCCTCGATCAAATATCGTGTCAAACGATCAGCCATCCCCACTTCCGTGCGGATGCTCAAATCCGGCATGTCATTTTGCAAGGCATCGATCCACCGAAAGCCAAGGCGCGGCCAAAGCGAGTATTGCGCGCCAATCGACAGTGACTTGGTGAAGCCTTCGGGGATCGCGATCTGTTGGCGCGCCTCTTCCCATATCTTAACAAGGCTCAAGGCATAGTGCCAAAACTGCTCACCGGCGGGGGTTAAAACCGCACCCGCTTTGGAGCGCATAAACACCGCGTGGCCCAAACTGTCCTCAAGGCGTTGAATGCGCAGGCTCACCGCCGATTGCGTAACGTAAAGACGATCACATGCGGCAACAAACGAACCAGTGTTCGCGACTTCGATAAATGTTTTTATGAGTGTAATATCCATGCTCAACCATTTGCAAAACTCGTGACAACCATAATTGTTATTCGTTTACCGTTGATTGTCACCCCCATTTGTTTGGCGCAAAGGCACAGATGACGCGCGATCGGCATTTGCGGCGCCTTTTAGTGAAATCACGGGGCTTGGACGTAAACTGGCCATGCGTCCCCCCCTATCTCAACGCTATCTTTTTCGGTGGCATAGCTTAAAGAGGGGGAATCTTTTGGAGAGAAAACATGTCAGCACCACAAAGCATTCCTGAACTCGTTCGCGCAGCCAAGGACGATGCAAAGATCCACCTAGATCGCATTGCCGCCCTCGCGACCGAGCGGGCATCGCCTCAAACCGAAGAGGCACGTGGCGTTGCGATTGGCGCACTGGAACACATCGCGGTTGATCTGTTTACGGTGTTCGAGGCGCGAATGCAGCATCATTTCAAACGCGGCCCGTTTTCACGCAAACTCAAAGCGGTGTTGTTGGACGCAGGGCACACGGATCTCGCTGCGCGGTTGCACACAAGTTATCTAGCGGTCAATGTCCTCAAGCACGAAAAAGGGGCGAGCTACCGCGAGCTGCTCGCGGCACAAAGTCCTCTTCTCACCGCACCAGACCCTGACGCAAACGAGACAGACACGCCCGCCAGCCTGATCGACGTCACCACGCCCGGATTTTTGGACACGCTGACGACCACAATCCTAGAGGCCTACACGTTTCTCGAGCAACGATAACACACGGTGCCCAAAGCGCGGTGATATCTGCGCCATCCCGTCCTGCGCGTTTCATCTTATACTGGCGCGCATTCCCAGCCGTCATAGGTGATATCGCCCACGTTAAGGGTCAGATGGACCGGCTCGACTGTGCGAGCGGACTGATAGACGGCGCTGACGAGGGAAAATGGTGGGTGATAAGAGATTTGAACTCCTGACATCTTCGATGTGAACGAAGCGCTCTACCACTGAGCTAATCACCCGCCGTGGCGCGGTTTCTAGCGCCACGGGTTTGGTGATGCAAGTCATAAACCCCAGAAATCAATCGTCCGCATCGCCCTCGAGTTCAGACGGTGTATCCGCGTTTTTTGCGGCCTCCACCATCACCTTGGACCTGCGAATTTTTGCAATCAAAACATGAGCATTGGGCACTTCTTTGAGACGGTTGATCGACACTTTTCCCAGTGGCGGCAAGTTCACGTTTTCGCCCCGCTGAAGCGCGTCCCCCAACTCCATCAATACGGCGTCCACAATTTTCTTTGCGATCGCGCGCTTGGCACCGGATGCCTCCGTCACGCGGTCCAGAAAATCCTTTTTGGCCAATTCCGTAACAATGGCAGGCACGGGAATGTCGACCGCGCTGGCGGCGACGACCGTGGGTTTTGCCGCCTTGGTCGCTGCAGATTTGGCCGCTGCTGATTTGGCGGCTGCCGATTTGGTGGCTGCGGTATTTTTCGGCGCAGATGCGTCGGCGGGGGTCTTTGTCGGGCTCTTAGCCATGATCCATGTCTCACTAAAGAAAAAAGTTAGCCTCACTATAGGGTGCAAAGAAAGCAAACTAAAGGGGTTCCATTAAGCCATAACTGCGCGACGCAAATGGGACAAAAAGGCGCGCGTCTCACCGGAGCCACCCCGCCAAAAGTTGCACAAATCGAACATCGCGGTCCGCGCAAAGCCAAAAAAAGGGCACCCAAACTGGATGCCCTTTCATTTTTCGAACATTTGTGGAGTTAGTGAGCAACCGCACCTTGCGCAGGGTTGTTTGACGTCACTTTAGCCAATCGTGCGGCCTCTTCGGCGGCGTCATCCCATTCCACAGGCTCAGGTTGACGTACCAGCGCCAATTTGAGCACTTCGGAGACGTGACTCACGGGGATGATCTCTAATCCCGCTTTCACGTTCTCGGGAATATCCGCGAGGTCTTTGACGTTTTCCTCAGGGATCAGAACCGTGGTGATACCACCCCGAAGAGCGGCGAGCAGTTTCTCCTTGAGGCCGCCAATCGCCGTAGCATTGCCGCGCAGGCTAACCTCACCCGTCATCGCGATATCCTTGCGCACGGGAATTTGCGTGAGCACAGACACGATCGTTGTGACCATCGCCAGACCCGCCGAGGGGCCATCTTTTGGCGTCGCGCCATCGGGCACGTGGACGTGGATGTCCATCGTGTCAAAGAGTGGCGGCTTCACCCCGATTGAGGGCGCGATGGAGCGGACATAGGAGCTTGCCGCCTCGATGCTCTCTTTCATCACATCGCCAAGTTTGCCGGTGGTTTTCATCCGGCCCTTTCCTGGCAATTTGAGCGCTTCGATCTGCAACAGATCGCCGCCAACGGAGGTATAGGCCAAGCCGGTGACAACCCCGATTTGATCCTCTTTTTCAGCAAGACCATGCCGGAATTTCTTAACGCCGAGATAGTCCTCCAGATTGAGGGGGGTGATCGCGACGCTTTCGAGCTGTTTCTTGACCAATTGGGTCACGGCCTTGCGCGCCATTTTGGCAAACTCGCGTTCCAGAGTGCGCACCCCCGCCTCGCGGGTGTAATACCGGATCACATCCATCACGGCGTCATCGGCGATCGAAAACTCTTTCGCTTTTAGCCCGTGGTTCTTGATCTGTTTGGGGATCAAGTGCTGTTTGGCGATCTCGAATTTCTCGTCCTCGGTGTAGCCCGACAGCGGAATGATCTCCATGCGGTCCAAGAGCGGCCCAGGCATGTTGTAACTGTTGGAGGTGGTCAAAAACATCACGTTCGAGAGGTCATATTCGACCTCCATGTAGTGATCCACAAAGGTGGAGTTCTGTTCTGGATCAAGCACTTCGAGCATTGCGGACGCAGGGTCGCCACGCATATCCTGACCCATCTTGTCGATCTCGTCGAGCAAGATAAGCGGGTTAGTGGTTTTGGCTTTCTTGAGTGCCTGAATGATCTTACCGGGCATGGAGCCAATGTAGGTGCGGCGGTGGCCGCGGATCTCGGACTCATCGCGCACGCCGCCCAAAGAGATGCGAATGAACTCGCGCCCCGTGGCCTTGGCGACCGATTTGCCCAAGCTTGTTTTACCCACACCTGGAGGGCCCACAAGGCACATGATCGGGCCTTTGAGTTTCTGGCTGCGCTGTTGCACGGCAAGGTATTCCACAATGCGTTCTTTGACTTTTTCCAACCCATAGTGATCGGTATCAAGGATGCCCTCGGCGCGGTTCAGATCCTTTTTGATCCGCGATTTGGTGCCCCACGGGATCGACAACATCCAGTCAAGGTAGTTGCGCACAACGGTTGCCTCGGCCGACATCGGGCTCATGTTCTTGAGCTTTTTCAACTCAGCCTCGGCCTTTTCCTTGGCCTCTTTGGAGAACTTGGTCGCGGCGATCTTTGCCTCAAGCTCGGCGATTTCGCCCTCCCCCTCTTCGCCATCGCCAAGTTCCTTTTGAATGGCCTTCATTTGCTCATTCAAATAGTACTCGCGCTGCGTGCGCTCCATCTGGGATTTAACGCGGGTTTTGATCTTTTTCTCGACATGCAGCACGGACATTTCGCCCTGCATCATGCCGTAAACCGCCTCAAGACGCGCTTCGACAGACAGCGTTTCGAGCAGCTTTTGCTTTTGCTCGACATCCACGCCCAAATGCCCCGAAACGAGATCGGCCAGCTTGGCGCTATCGCGCGCCTCGGACACGGCCACCATCGCCTCCTCGGGGATGTTCTTTTTGATCTTGGCGTAGCGTTCGAATTCCTCGGCCACGGCGCGCACCAATGCGGTCACGGTGGCCTCGTCGCCTTGCGTCTCTTCAAGGGGTTCAATCTTGGCGAGGAAAAACGGCTCATGCGCCTCGAAACTGGCGATTTTCACGCGCGTCTGACCCTCGACCAACACTTTGACCGTGCCGTCGGGCAGCTTGAGCAATTGGAGCACATTGGCCAAGACACCAGTGCGATAAATGGCATCCGCCTCAGGGTCATCCAACGCGGGGTCCATCTGGGCGGACAGCAAAATTTGCTGATCGTTCGCCATCACCTCTTCGAGGGCCTTGACGGACTTGTCGCGCCCGACGAACAGCGGCACCACCATATGGGGAAAGACCACAATGTCACGAAGGGGAAGAACAGGGTACGTTTGAGTCTGCGCGTTCATTTTTATATCCTTAAATCTTGGCAAAAAGACCCGATCCCACTTCGGCGGCAATCTTGGGTCTCTTCCGTCATTGTTTGCTATATCTGGGGGGCGAGCCTGATATTTCAACCATGACCAGTATCGAATTCGCAAAGAATTGTGCCTGTCCGCGCCGCCCTTCGCAAGGGCGTTTTCTGCTCAATTCTCAATGAATGCAGGCGATCACGGAAATTGTGCGCAAACACACGATCACCGCCAAACATTTGCGCGCAAAGCACCGTAAATCAATTGAAAACTAAAGTTGACGAAGTGTAATCTTTTGAGCATTATAAACTTGCGCAGCGTCTGTTCCACGCCTGCTGTTTTGGGGGTCGTTCATGTCATTTTTGTTTGCACTGCTTTCACTCCTTCCTGCGTCGTTCTTTACGTTTGAACCCGATACAGACACCTCGGATGATGACGACGATGATAGGTTTTCGCGCTGGACAGGTCACGGACATAGCCACAACGGGCACTTTGCATGGCGCGGCTTTGGGCATTGGCGCGACGACGACGCACACCACGAAAGCCTGTAACCGCAACGCGGTGGTCTTATGGACGCGTCTTTAAACCCGAGCCGGTTGGGGCCCTCAGTCTCCATCATTATACCCTTTTATGATGAAACCGCGTTTTTGCACGCGGCCCTTGCATCCGTAAAAGCACAGCGTATCGACGATATCGAGATTATCGTCATCAATGACAATCCTGAGGTATTCGATGCGCGCGATCTCGAGCGATTGACCGACGGTTTCGACGTCACGGTGGTGCACCACACGCAAAACAGCGGCCTATCGGCGGCGCGCAATAGCGGGCTGGCGATCGCACGTGGCACCTATATCGGGTTCCTTGACGCAGACGACTACTACACCACGCGCGGATTAGAACGCCAATTGGCCTATGCCATGCAAACCCGCGCCGACATTGTGCACGCCTGTTGTTATCTGGGCCGTGCTGGCAGTGTTGAAACCCAAATTCTCCCCCGTGATCAACAGCTCCACATGACCCAACGCGTGACGCGGGGCCTAAGGGGCGGCGAAGAGGCGCAATTCATCGTGTCCTCATGGTCGAGCCTTTATAGCCGTGCCTTTTTGGATGAGTTCGATCTGACATTCGACACCGAGCAGCGCAAATTCGAGGATCGGTTGTT
>NZ_CBFHKW010000025.1:0-33291 GCF_965656515.1 Celeribacter marinus | reverse complement strand
CACATCGCCCCAACTATCGTCATGGCGCTGCGCCACACGCGGAATTGTCATCAGGTCATTTTGGGCGATGCCGTAAACCTCGATCCCCGCATTGGAGCCCGAATAGGACGCCATAACCTGACCGCGCACCAAAGGGGCCGCGCGCACCACATCAGGTAGCGCCAACAGCTTTTCGGCCCATCCGTTATAGTCTGCAATAGACCGGTTTGTTCCGCCATTTTCATCAACGTAAACAGAGGAATAGACGGTCGCATGCGCATTCGCACCGAGGATTGTATCGACAAATTCCGTGCGAAACCCCGTGCGCACCGACAGCGTAATGATGAGCGCCGCCACGGCCAACGTGATGCCAATGAGCGAAATCCATGTCATCACAGACACGCCGCCCTCCTCGCGCCGCGCACGCAAATAGCGCCACGCGATCATCCATTCGAAACGGGAAAACGGCTTGGTGGATTGGCCTTCGGTCATCACAAAAACGGGCTCCAAAATCAGTTGCCCGACACTCCCTTGCACAGCCCCAAAGGTCAAGGCTCACGCGTTCACGCGCCGATCAGTAATTGTTGAGATCAGACGCGTAATCAGCGTGAACCTCACCCGCATCCGATGCCGCCTTTCGCCCTTGTGCCGCCCATAGCAACCCGCGGCGGATCATCTCGCGCGCAGGTCCGTGATCGATCACATCGGCGTGGTGGCCAAGCGCATTGTAATAGACCCGGCCAAGCCCCCACCGTTTGGTCCATGCCACAGGCATATCGACCGCGCCGTTGGGCGTATGATACCATGTGACGGTTGGGAAACGGGTGGTCGCAAGGACCTCATTGGCGGGATCGGTATGCAGGTAGTATTGTTCGCTCTCAACCTCGAAATCCGTGATCCCCGCCACCAAAGGAGATGAGGAATTACAGATGTTTACGGTGTATTTTACGCCGTCCCCACCCGGATGAGAAACCCAATTTGCCCCTGTCATGAACTGCCACAATACCTGTTCGCGAAACGCGTCACACATGCCGCCATGCACCCCGCCAAGGCCAACGCCGCGCGACACGGCCTCAGAGACGTTCACTACGTATTGTTTGTCGATCTGGCTCATGGTCCAAATCGGTACGATCAAATCAAGTGCCTCAAGGGATGTGCTATCCGCAAAGCAATCAAGGTGATCGACCACCTCAACGTCAAATCCCTCATTTGAAAGCAAGTCGCGGCACAACTCGGCCACTTTTTCGGGTTCATGTCCGTCCCATCCGCCCCACGTAATCAATGCTTTAGCCATATCGCCCTCCCTCGTTAGCGCCAACATGGCGCAGGGCGACGCAATCGGTCAACACAAGTTTACGCAAAGCCGCCGCGCGCATTCCATCACAGCGTTGCCTCGCGCGTTCCATCACAGCGTTGCCTCGCGCATTCCATCACGACGTAAACGTAAGTCCCTTTTCCTTTTTACCGCGCCGCCGCAAGGGCCACAGCAAGACACGCAAAACCGCCCCAACGGCGAGGTATCCGCCAAGAAAGCCGACAAATCCCGAGATCATACCTGCAATAGACAATGGCATTGCGGGGACAAAATCCGCCCACGTGGCGCGCGCAAGGTCCGTATCGGTCAATCGATTTGGCATGGTTAGTCGCTGCAACGGGGTCGCCGTTCGCAGGGCAACCTGGTCGGCACTCAAGCGGATATGGCGGTCAATTGTGCGCCGCATATCAAGGCGGCGATTTTCCATGAAAACCGAGCCGCCCATTGAGGCCAGAGCCTCATCACGGCTCATTTCGGCGCGCCCAGCGGAGCGATCAAAATCGGCAATCACCACAGCCAATGCCTCAACTTGGCCGCCCAAACGCTGTATGTACTGTTGAGTAAACTCAGGGAGTTGAGAGGCGATTATCGCCCCGAACATCCCGCCGATCAGTGTAAGCGCCTTAATAATCATGATCTGCCCTTCGCCCGTTATAGGGTCTGTTTGCAGTCATAATGGGGCATAAACAAAGGCAGGACAAATGTCCTGCCTTTGACGTTTGGTCATGCGGCGAAAATCCGCCCTCGTATTGACTATAGATCCGCGTAGATTTGCGCGATTTTGGCTACGGCCAATTCCGGTGTCATTTCTTCGCTTTCGCCTGTGCGCCGTGACGTCACTTCGACAACACCGTTTTTAAGACCGCGTGGACCAACCGTAATACGCCACGGCAAACCGATTAAATCCATCGTCGCAAATTTGGCACCTGCGCGCTCTTTGCGGTCGTCATAAAGTGGCTCAAGGCCAAGTGCGGCAAAGCTTTTGTAGAGCGCATCGCACGCACCATCTGCCTCGTCGTCGCCTTGTTTAAGGTTAACGATACCAACATGGAACGGAGTCACACCCTCCGGCCAAATGATACCGTTTTCGTCGTGGCTGGCCTCAATGATCGCCCCCAAAAGACGCGAGACACCAATACCATGCGACCCCATGTGAACGGGATTCGGTTTGCCATCCGGCCCTTGGACCGTGGCCCCCATCGGGTCGGAGTACTTGGTGCCAAAATAGAAAATCTGCCCAACTTCAATGCCGCGCGCCGTGCGTTGGCGATCGGCAGGAACCTTTGCAAATTCATCCGCATCGTGGGTCTCATCGGTGCGCGCATATAGTGTTGTGAACTCTTCCATGACCGCGCGACAATCGTCGACGTTATCATAGTCGATGTCGCGCTGGCCCAATTTGATGTCCGTGACATTTGCGTCATAAAATACCTCGGACTCGCCCGTCTCTGCCAACACGAGGAATTCATGCGTATCATCGCCACCAATCGGGCCGCTGTCAGCGCGCATCGGGATCGCCTGTAGCCCCATCCGCTCATAGGTGCGAATGTAGGACACAAGGTGGCGGTTGTAGGCGTGCAACGCGTCTTCTTTAGTTAAATCAAAGTTGTAGCCGTCTTTCATCAAGAATTCACGCCCGCGCATGACGCCAAAACGCGGACGGACTTCGTCACGGAATTTCCACTGAATATGGTAAAGCGTAAGCGGCAAATCTTTGTAAGAGCCAACATGACCGCGGAAAATATCGGTGATCATTTCCTCGTTTGTTGGACCATATAGCATATCACGGCCATGGCGGTCCGTGATGCGTAGCATCTCGTCGCCGTAGTCATCGTACCGACCACTTTCGCGCCAGAGATCTGCCGGTTGCAACGTTGGCATCAAAAGCGGGATATGGCCCGCACGTTGCTGTTCGTCGTCCACGATGCGCTCGATATTTTTGAGCACTTTCAATCCCAAAGGCAGCCACGAGTAAATCCCCGCAGCTTGCTGACGAATCATCCCCGCCCGCAGCATCAAACGGTGAGACGCGATTTGCGCATCAGAGGGGGTCTCTTTGAGAACGGGCAGGAAGTAGCGTGACAGACGCATGGGCAGGGCCTCGTGAAAATTATGGTTTTTCATCGTCTAAGCGATTGGACCTGCCCACACAAGGCACGGCGTGCGCCAAACCGCGTGCACCCCACACCACGATTTCGTGGATCAGCTTAATCAAATCTCAATTTGTGGCCGTTAGAGATTTACGTCAATGGTTATGGTTGCGAGGCCGATGCGTGACGTTTTTTGAAAAATTTTTAGTGGGATCTGTCATGCTTTTCAGTCTTGCGATTGCGCCTTTGAGTGTGATGTCGATGTCCTATGGCGCGTCGACGTCTACGTCAGGGCCTACGCTCGCAATCATACCGCCATGGTTTGACCGCGACGAAACCTTGGCACGCGCTGGCCTCACCGAAGTTGCGCCGGTGCGCGCACTCTTTGGCGTCCTCGTCGAAGCCAACCCGACAATCAACCTCGCGACCGTGAGCGACCCTGGAATTTGGGCGCTGCTTGACGGCCGTCTGATCGCCGCAATATGTGGAGTAGACGATGTCTAAACAAACCCAAACCATGGAAACGACCCAAGCAGAGGCGGTAAAACTCCTAGGTTTGGCAACTCTTGCAATATCGGTTGTGATGGTCGCCTTTATCATCTTTGAAAAAGGGAATATCTTGGTCGCTGTCGGGGGAGCAGTGCTATTTAGCGCGATCGCCCTGATCGCGGGGCGGCTACCCGCACGCACGTCACGTATTTTGACAGCACAGGCTTTGGTCGGGACCGCGATCACATTTAACGCCGCTCTCATGGGCCACACACTTCAAATCGACAGTCATATGCTTTATTTTGCGGTGCTGGCGATGATTGTCGCGATGAATGGTATCCGCGCACTTTTGCTCGCGGCGGGAACGATTGCCGTGCATCACCTTGTCCTTACATTTGCCATGCCCGCAATGGTCTACCCGTCGCTCTCGCTCTCTTTGAACATTGAGCGCACATTGATGCACGCCGTAATTGTCGTGATGGAAACGGCTGCTCTCGCGTACATGATCATCAAACGGATCGAGTTGAACCGAACCCTCGAAGACGAGCAAGCAAAAACGGATGGCGCCGCCGAGGACGTGCGCCGAGCCCTCGCAAGCGCACAGCAAGAAAAAACACGCGCCGAGGCCGCCCTCATAGAGGCTCAAAAAGCGATCGAACAGGCCGCAGAATCCGGACGCGTTGCACAAGACGCCCTTCGCTCGAATGAAAAAGCACAACAAGAACGAGACGCTATGCGCACAGACGAAGAGCTCGCCCGAACAAACCGAGATCAGGCCCTTGCGCATCTTTTGGATGTCTTCGCCCGACACCTTGACCAATTGTCATCCGGCGATTTGAGCACGCGTATCAGCACCGATTTGCATCCAGACTACGAGGGGCTGCGTGCGTCATTCAACGATACGGTCGCGCGTCTGGGATATGCAATGAAAGAAGTACGCGAACAATCGGGATCGATGCAGGTGCAGTCTGGCGAAATTGCCGCCTCTGCAAATGACCTGTCAACGCGCACGGAACGCCAGGCCGCAGCACTGGCAAACATTGCGCGATCGGTTCAAGAGCTCAACGCCTCGCTCAACACTGTCGCCGCCGATTCCGCTGACGCTCGCAAACTGGCCGAGGCCACAGCGGGCGATGCCGCCGAAGGGTCCGCAATCATGGAACAGGCTGTGCGCGCCATGCGTGGCATTGAAGAAAGCTCGAACGAAATCAACAAAATCACGGGTGTGATTGATGATATCGCGTTTCAGACGAACCTACTCGCCCTTAACGCTGGGGTCGAGGCTGCACGCGCTGGCGAAGCAGGGCGCGGCTTTGCCGTTGTCGCGTCCGAAGTCCGCGCGCTGGCGCAACGCTCGTCAGACGCGGCACGCGAAATCAATTTGTTGATCGAGAAGTCGAGCCAACAGGTATCAAGTGGCGCGAATCTCGTCGATAGAACGGGCCAAGCACTTGGTGGCATTAAGGAATCCGTGGACAAAATAACGCACCGGCTGCAATCCTCGGCCGATGCGATGACCACACAGTCGCGCCAGCTATCCGATGTGAATACATCAATCTCGGAACTTGAGGGTGTCACACAGCAAAACACCGCGATGTTTGAGGAAACCACCGCAGCCAACTCATTGCTCTCGAATAGTGCGCAAGCGTTGTCAGACATGGTGTCCATCTTTGTAACCGATGCAACGATTGATATGCCCGTAACCGGCAAAAATGACGGATACGCAAAGGCGTCATAATCCCAACCCTCTTGAAACACGGATGGCTATCCGCGATATGTGAGGCAACCAAAGGGGGGCCACATGGCGCTGCCAGTGAGAGAACAGGCAAAATATTGGGGTATCGCTGCGGCGGTATTCTTTGGGTTATTGTACCTATTAGGCAATGTGATCTTGCCCTTTGTCTTGGGCATGGCCGTGGCGTACATGCTCGACCCTATTGCAGACCGCTTGGAACGATGGGGCTTGTCGCGCCTGGCGGCAACGATTTTGATTACCGGGGTCGCAGCCGTTTTGTTCGTGTTGGCCGCAGTGATGGTCCTGCCAACGTTGGTCAAACAAGCAACGGGCCTGATCGAAATCGCCCCGCAACTGTTTGAGGATCTGCAAACGTTTCTGACCGCGCGCTTTCCTGATCTCCTCGATGAAAACAGCCAACTGCATCAAACGCTGATGCAAATCGGAAATACAATCCAATCCAAGGGCGGGGAATTGCTTCAAACCGCGCTTTCCTCTGCGATGAGTGTCTTTAACGTGGCGATGGTCCTCGTTCTGGTGCCTGTCATCACCTTTTATTTGCTGATGGATTGGGACCGCATGGTGGCCCAAGTGGACAAGCTATTGCCACGCGATCATGCGCCGACCATCCGCAAACTGGCTAGTCAAATCGACGGCACGCTTGCGGCATTCATTCGCGGTCAGGGCACCGTCTGTCTTATTCTCGGTACGTTCTACGCCGTGGCGCTCATGCTCGTTGGTCTGAATTTCGGGCTTGTGGCGGGCGCCATCGCAGGGGTTTTGACCTTCATCCCCTATGTTGGCGCGTTGTTTGGTGGTGCCTTATCCATCGGATTGGCGCTCTTTCAGTTTTGGGGCGAATGGCAGTGGATCGCCGCGGTTATCGCCATTTTTGCAATCGGGCAATTCTTTGAGGGCAATATCCTAACTCCTAAACTGGTTGGATCCTCCATCGGCCTGCACCCTGTGTGGTTGATATTCGCATTGACTGCATTCGGCACCTTGTTTGGGTTTGTCGGCATGTTGATCGCGGTACCCGTTGCCGCCGCAATTGGCGTTTTGGCGCGCTTTGCAACGGATGAATACAAAGGCAGCCGCCTCTACCGCGGATTGGAGTCGCCCATTTCCGAACAGGGACAAGACACACGTACCGCCACATCTGATGAGTCTGCGTCGAAATAAATGGCACGCCAACTCACATTTGACCTGCCGACACGCGAAGCCTTAGGGCGCGACGCCTTTTTCGTGGCGCCGTCAAACCGTTTGGCCTTGGCCACATTGGACAATGTGGATCTTTGGCCGAATGGAAAGCTGACGTTGATTGGGCCAAAAGGAGCCGGAAAAACCCACCTCGCGCACGTGTGGGCCACGGACAGACAGGCGGTGATAATTGCGGCCTCAAAATTGACGACCGTGGACGTGCCGGCAATCGCTGCACAACGCCATGTGGTCATCGAGGACGCAGATACACTGCCCGAGATGGCGGATGGAGATGCCGCGCAAGAGGCGATGTTTCATCTGCACAACCTCACTCTTGCCGAGGGTGGGCGCCTTTTGGTCACGGCAACACGCGCCCCAAATTACTGGGGCTTAACGCTCCCCGATCTGGCCTCCCGCATGCAAGGGACAACGGTGGTGCGCATTGACGAGCCGGATGATGCCTTGTTGTCCGCAATGCTGGTCAAACACTTTGACGACCATCAAATCATGGTGCCGCACACGTTAATCCCCTACCTCGTCAAGCGGATCGAGCGTTCGGCGGCTGCGGTGCGCGACATTGTGAATGCGTTGGACACAGCAAGTTTAAGTGAACGAAAACCAGTGTCACAAAAACTTGCCGCACGGGTGCTAGACAACACGGACAATTGAGAGAAAGATGGGCCGCAAGGTTCTGTTTCATAACCGAAAGGTCCGACTACAGCATGACACTCCCGACTGACTTCCTCACCGCTCCATTTGCCGAGCCAACGCAATTGCCCGCGTGCAAGACCGAAGGCGCCGAACGTTTTTTCAACCGTGAACTGTCCTGGTTGGCGTTCAACTGGCGCGTTTTGGAAGAGGCTGGAAACCAGCGCGTGCCCTTGTTGGAGCGTCTGCGGTTTGTGTCGATCTCGGCGACCAATTTAGATGAGTTTTATACTGTACGCGTCGCGGGTCTGCGTGAATTGGCCAAGGCTGGCAACAACACACCCGCCGCCGATGGACGCTCACCCGCTGCGCAATTGGATTTGATTTCCGAAAATGCACGGCGTTTGATGACGGCGCAAAATACGGCCTTTGTTAACTTACGCGACGAGATGGAAGATTCAGGAATTTCCATTCTGACGCGCACTGAGCTTGGTAAATCCGACACGAGTTATCTTCAGGAATTCTTTTTGGAGCGCGTCTTTCCAATCTTATCGCCGCTTGCGATTGACCCCGCGCACCCGTTTCCGTTTGTTCCAAACCTCGGGTTGGTTCTCGCCCTTCAACTTGAGCGCAAGAAAGATGGAAAGCCACTTCAGGCCCTTGTTCCGATCCCCGCGCAGATCGAGCGGTTTGTGAGACTGCCCGCGACGCCCACTACGGCGGACCGGTTTTTGCCTCTCGAAGATGTGGTGCTGATCCATATCGACCGTCTGTTTCCGGGCTATAGCGCTCAGGGGTCGTGTGTATTTCGGGTGCTGCGCGACAGCGACCTAGAGGTCGAGGAAGAGGCAGAAGATCTGGTTCGTGAATTCGAGACCGCTCTCAAACGCCGCCGTCGCGGCGAAGTTGTCCGCCTCAAAATCTCAAGCGGGGCGCCGGATACACTTGCCCATGTGATCAAAGAGGAGCTGAGCGTGGCCGACGACGAGGTCATCGAAGTGCAAGGCATGATCGGGTTGTCAGATTTGGGTGAGCTCGTCCTCAAAAGCCGTCCCGATTTACAATGGCCCGCCTATACCCCGCGCGTGCCCGAACGCGTCCAAGACCACGAGGGCGATATGTTCGCCGCCATCCAGCAAAAGGATATTTTGCTCCACCATCCCTACGAGACATTTGACCTGGTCGTTCGCTTTTTGGCACAGGCCGCAAATGACCCCGATGTCGTGGCGATCAAGCAAACACTTTACCGGACATCTCATGATAGCCCGATTGTGTCGGCGCTCTGTGCCGCTGCTGAAAACGGCAAGATGGTAACGGCATTGGTGGAATTGAAAGCGCGGTTTGACGAGGCCGCCAACATCCGTCAATCGCGCCGTTTGGAACGATCCGGCGTGCATGTAGTTTACGGGTTTACCAACTACAAAACCCACGCAAAAATATCTACAGTGGTGCGGCGTGAGGGCGAAAAGCTTGTGACCTACACGCATTATGGCACTGGGAATTATCATCCGATTACGGCGCGTATCTATACAGATTTGAGCTTTTTTACGTGTGACGAAGCGCTCGGGCGGGACGCTACGAAAGTGTTCAATTACATCGGCGGCTACGCCGAACCTGAAGGTCTGGAGAACCTCGCCATATCTCCCACAGGGCTCAAGGCGCGTCTGCTTGACGGGATCGCCAACGAGGCGACGCTTGCACGCGAAGGCAAGCCCGCCGAAATCTGGGCCAAGATGAATTCACTCATCGACGCCGAGGTGATCGACGCGCTTTATGAGGCGTCCAAAGCGGGCGTTAAAATCTCTCTCGTCATTCGCGGCATTTGCGGATTGCGCCCGGGGGTTAAAGGACTATCCGAAACCATTCGCGTCAAATCCATTGTCGGGCGCTTTTTGGAACACTCGCGGATTGTCTGTTTCGGCAATGGCAAAGGTTTGACCTCGAAAAAAGCACGGGTCTATATTTCATCGGCCGACTGGATGGGGCGCAATCTTAACCGCCGCGTTGAGACACTTGTGGAAATCCATAACCCCACGGTAAAAGCCCAAATCGTTCGTCAGATCATGGCCGCCAATATGGCCGACACGGCACACAGTTGGCTCTTGTCGCCCATAGGGGCGTGGGAGCGTCCCGATCTAAGTGGCGAGGAAAAGCCGTTTTCATGTCACCAGTTTTTCATGCAACATCCGTCATTGTCCGGGCGTGGATCGGCGGGGGTCAAGGATGTCCCCGAACTCACCCATGATGATGACCTTGCGACAGGCCAATAACAGCCCCAAAGGGTTTGCGCTCAAGTCGCGCATTTACTATCGTTTCACTCAACCAGCGGGGACCAAAGGTGGCCGAAACCAACACAAACGCAGCGACTGAAACCGCTCCCATCGACTGGGGTATTTTTGGACGCCCCTTGTTTGATGATGAACGCGCGCGCGCATTGTCGCGTGTGGGCGTTGTCGATATCGGCTCCAACTCGGTCCGCTTGGTTGTGTTTGATGGCGCCGCCCGAAGCCCCGCGTATTTTTACAACGAGAAAGTCCTGTGCGGGTTGGGCGCGGGATTGCGTGAGACAGGCCGGATGAACCCCGAGGGCAAAGTGCGTGCGCTCGCGGCGATCAAACGCTTTACAAAACTCGCAGATGGCATGGGTATTTCACCTTTGACCGCCGTGGCCACCGCCGCGATGCGCGAATCCGAGGATGGCCCGGCCTTTCGCGCGCAAATCGAAGCCGAAACAGGCATGGAAATCACCGTGATCGACGGCGAGGAAGAGGCGCGGCTCTCGGCACAGGGCGTCTTGCTTGGGTGGCCAGAGGCGGACGGCCTTGTGTGCGACATCGGCGGCTCGTCTATGGAGCTTGCAGAAGTTCACAAGGGAAAAATCGGAAAACGCGTCACATCTCCGCTTGGGGCCCTTACCCTACAGGGGTTATCAGGCGGGCGCAAAGGCGTCAAAGATCACATTAAACCCATTATGGCCGCCCTCGCTGAAAAGATGGGCGGAACGGATTATAAACGGATCTATCTGGTCGGCGGATCGTGGCGCGCCATTGCGCGCATCGACATGCATCGACGCAATTATCCGCTCCATGTCTTGCACGAATACCGAATGACCACACGCGCGGTCACAAACACGATTGATTTCATTCGCGAGAACGACATGAACTCGGTACGCGCGCAAATAGGCACATCATCAGCGCGTATGGCACTGGTTCCTCACGCCGCCGAAGTGCTTCGTCAACTCACACGGACCTTTAAACCCAAAGAGATTTGTGTGTCATCTTATGGCATTCGTGAGGGTCTGCTGTATGAGCAAATGCCGCCTAGTATTCGTGAGCGCGATCCGCTCATTGAGGCGTGCCGTTTTGTCGAACGTAAAGACGCGCGCATTCCGGGGTTTGGCAAACGCCTACATCATTTCATTGCCCCTGTGTTTCGCGCCCGCAAATACGAACAAATGCGACTGGTGCGGGCGGCGTGCCTACTTCACGATGTGACATGGCGCGCTCATCCCGACTACCGCGCTGAAGTGTGTTTTGACAATGCCACCCGCGCTAACCTTGGCGGGCTATCACACACTGAGCGCGTGTTTCTAGGCCTGGCTTTGCTGCACCGATATAAAAGCTCTCGCGATGGTACGCCATTCGAGCCGCTTATTGCATTGCTATCGGAGCGTGAAATCCAAAACGCAGAAGTGCTTGGAAAAGCGATGCGTTTCGGTGCCATGTTTGCGCTAGATACGCCGGACACAATGGCGACACTAGACTACCGCCCGCAAAAGAAACTCCTCACACTGACACTTGAGGCGGAGGCCGAAGATCTCTTTAGCGAGGTCGCGTTGGCACGATTTAATTCGCTCGCGGCCAGCTTGGGCGCTGACCCTATTGTGCGCCATGCGGCGGATAGCGCCGCGCCGGTTTAGGCGCTGCGCATGTCACGCCGCTCGCTGAGCTTGGATTTCTTCCCATGCGGCGTTGATCTCGACCATGCGGTCGGTCGCCAGTCGCACAGCCTCTTCGGGAACGCCGCGCGCGATCATCCGGTCGGGATGTGTTTCGCGGACCAAATCACGGTAAGCCGATTTAATCGTTGCAGTCTCGTCGTGTGGGTCAACGCCTAAAATATCGTAGGGATCAGGGTGAGCATCGGGTACGTATCGGGCGCGCAAGGCCCGAAATTTACGGTCGCTGATTTCAAAAATCTCCGCGACCCGGACAAGATACGCATCTTCGCGAGGATGATATTCACCGTCTGCCATGGCGATGTGAAACAAACCGTCCATCAGGTCACACAGCGGCTCACAGTCGTCGCCGTACATCGCTTTGACCTGCTTGGCGTAGTCTTCAAACCCAGCAACATCTTGACGTGCAAGGTTAAAAACACGCGCCGCCGCTGCCTCATCCTCAGGGGCGATTTGGAACACTTCGCGAAAGGCCGTAACTTCGTCACGCGTGACCTGTCCGTCGGCCTTGGCCATTTTTGCGCCGAGCCCAATCACCGCAATCGCAAACCCCACACGTAGCTCAGGGACGGAGCGCAATCGCGCGAAAACATCCCCAAGGCTTTCGCCCGCGGCCAGTGCCTGAATGGCATCCAATATACGCGCCCAAATTGACATAGGCCTACCATAGCCATGGCGCGCACAACTGTCAGGCCACAAAAGACACAAACACGCTCAATTGAGAATTTGCAGACTGAAACAGCGAAACAACTCGGCCAGTCAGCGCGTTACAAAAACTTCTGCATAAACAACGCATCTAGAAACGCGCCGAACTTATACCCCGACTGTGGAATGCGCCCAGCCTCTTTGTAGCCTAGAGCCGTGTGGAACGCGATAGAATCGCCGTTGTCACCGTCGACCACGGCAATCATGGAATGATGTCCCGCTTCGCGTGCGTGCTCTTCGATGGCAATCATTAGAATACGTCCCCAACCTTTCCCTTGCGCCTTGTCGCTTAGGTAAACAGAGTGCTCCATTGTGAACCGATAGCCGTTGTTCTCAGGTCGAAACTGGTCATACGTGGCGTAGCCGATCACTTCACCATCAGCCTCGGCCACATAAAACGCACGCCCCTGCGCGGCGCGCGCCTCGATTAACGTCTCCCACGCCTCAACGCTGCGCTCTACGGACGAGAAGGTAGCGGTCGAGTTCGCAATGACGGGGGCCATAATGGCTTTGAGGGCAGCGGCGTCCGCTAAAGTGGCATTGCGCAAGCTCATGTGATCCAAATCTCCCCTGATGGCGTCCCGATTTCTGCGTGCAACGATGGCACCCGCGCGGGGACTATTCGAACATTCTCCATCGCCTCACCAAAAGGTTCAAGAGCTGTTATGAGCGCGTCTGCATTCGGGTGCGACAGCTTTAAGCGGCGCAGCGCCAATCCGTGATTTGGCAACGCAGGCGCAGGATGCTCGGATTGCCACTCGATCAGGGCAGGAAAACAACCATCAAAGGGCAAAATGCCACTATCAGGCACCGCCATTTTCCACCGATACACGCCCCGCTCGAACGCAACGACGCGACCGACCCCGATAGGCGCCACAGCCAATGCGGCGTCCAGATCGTCGACGTTTATCACCCAATTGCTCAAACGCGGACCGCCGCTAAAATTGTCCAAATCGAACCAACGAGGATGTGCGGGTTGTGCCGCCTCAGGATCAATTGCGATCACTTCGAGATACGCACCGCGGTCCATGCCCGTTAAATGGTTGTGCGTTCCCATGTGCGCATGTTCGCCGCGCGCCCCGAAGGCTATATCAAGTAGATTTTGCGCCCAATCGCGCCCTGTTTCGAGATTTCCCGCCGAAATGACGAGATGATCGAGTGCACAGTGCATAAGCCTGACCTTTTTATTGAGCAATGGCGTCACCGCCCCACCATATTCAGAAGTTGAACAAGAACAGAACGGAGCATGAAAAGGCAACGCTCCTCAAGCGACTAGAGACTGTTTTTTTGGAGTAAGGCCTCTGACAGGAGCGTAGTCAGGAAACAGCAAAGAGCCGGAGGCAAATGCATCCGGCCCTTTTTGACTGCCCGCAACTGCGTTAAATCAGGTCAAGGATTTGACGTGCCGCCTCAGGAATGTTTGTACCCGGTCCAAAGATCGCTTTGACGCCCGCGTCGTATAGGAACGCGTAGTCTTGTTGCGGAATAACGCCGCCGCAGATCACGATGATATCGTCTGCCCCAGCGGCCTTAAGAGCCTCGATCAATTTCGGCGCAAGGGTCTTGTGCCCTGCGGCCTGCGACGAGATGCCAACGATGTGCACATCGTTGTCGATTGCATCTTGGGCAGCTTCCTCAGGCGTTTGGAACAGCGGGCCAACATCGACGTCAAACCCGATATCAGCGAACGCAGTCGCGATGACTTTCGCGCCGCGATCGTGCCCGTCTTGGCCCATTTTGACCACAAGCATGCGCGGACGGCGACCGTTTTTTTCCGCGAACCCTTCAACGTCCTTTTGAATTTGGGCAAAACCTTCGTCACCCTCATAGGCAGCACCGTAAACCCCTGCGAGGGTTTTGACCTCGGCGCGGTGACGACCGAATGTTTTCTCCATCGCCATCGAAATCTCCCCCACCGTGGCACGCGCACGCGCCGCCTCAACCGCCAAGGCAAGTAAATTACCCTCACCCGACATCGCCGCGCGTTCAAGCGCACCAAGTGTTGCATCAACCGCGCTCGCATCCCGCGTCGCTTTGATCATCTCGAGACGCGCAACCTGATTTTCACGCACCGCCACGTTATCAACATCAAGGATATCAATCGGATCCTCTTTGTCTTTGCGGTACTTGTTCACACCAACAATAACCTCGAGACCGCGATCAATCATCGCCTGCCGTTTGGCCGCAGATTCCTCAATGCGCAGTTTGGGCATGCCGGAATTCACCGCCTTGGTCATACCACCAAGTTCCTCAACCTCTTCCATCAAGGCCCATGCTTTTTCGGCCAATTCGTTGGTGAGGCTTTCGACATAGTACGACCCAGCGAGCGGATCGACGGTGCGGGTGATCTGTGTCTCCTCTTGGAGGATCAGCTGCGTGTTGCGCGCAATGCGAGCGGAGAACTCCGTGGGCAGTGCTATGGCCTCGTCGAGCGCATTGGTGTGCAAACTTTGCGTGCCGCCCAAAGCCGCCGACATGGCCTCATAGGCGGTGCGGATGACGTTGTTGTAGGGGTCTTGCTCTTGCAGGCTCACACCGGATGTCTGGCAGTGGGTGCGCAGCATTTTGGATTTTTCGAGCTTGGGCTCGAACTCTTCCATGACACGGCTCCATAATAAACGAGCGGCGCGCAACTTGCCGATTTCCATGAAGAAATCCATGCCGATAGCGAAAAAGAACGACAGACGCCCCGCGAATTTATCCACGTCCATGCCCGCCTTGATCGCCGTGCGCACGTATTCGCGCCCGTCCGCCAAGGTAAAGGCCAACTCCTGAACGAGGTTCGCACCGGCCTCTTGCATATGGTAGCCTGAAATCGAAATCGAGTTGAATTTCGGCATCTCGCCCGAGGTATATTCGATGATATCCGCAATGATTTTCATCGAGGGTTCTGGCGGATAGATATAGGTATTTCGCACCATGAACTCTTTGAGAATGTCGTTCTGAATGGTTCCTGCGAGCACGGATTTGTCGTGACCTTGTTCCTCGCCCACCACGATAAAACTCGCAAGGATCGGGATCACGGCGCCGTTCATCGTCATCGACACGGAGACTTTATCAAGCGGGATACCGTCAAACAGGATTTTCATATCCTCAACGCTATCGATCGCCACGCCTGCTTTGCCGACATCACCGACCACACGCGGATGATCGCTATCGTAGCCACGGTGCGTGGCAAGATCGAAAGCCACCGAAACGCCCTGTTGACCCGCATCAAGAGCCTTGCGGTAAAACGCGTTGCTTTCCTCGGCAGTGGAGAAGCCTGCGTATTGGCGGATCGTCCACGGACGCCCCGTATACATTGTTGCACGTGGCCCGCGCGTGAACGGCGCAACACCAGGCGTATTGCCCAAATGCGCAAGCCCCTCAAGATCGTCTTCGGTGTAAAGCGGCTTGATGGTGATCCCCTCAAGCGTTTCACGGTTCAAACTGTCTAGCGGTTTGCCGCGCAGTTCTGTTTCCGCAAGCTCTTTCCAGAGTTTCTTGTCTGTCATCTGCGGCTCCTCTCAAATTTATATGTCCCCCGCCAATGGCCAATTTTCGGGGGTATTGCTTGGTTTACGCCTCGTGGCACCCTATATGTCGAGTGACGGGAGAAGATATGAAACACTTCATAATTTGTACGCTCACAGCGCTATCCATTGCCGCCCCCTTACCTTTGCTTGCGCAAGAGGTCGTGGCGGACGATGCATTGATCATAATGCCAGCGGACGACGCGGTTCTGGCCGATTTCCAATGGGAGGCGCGCGTCATTACGGTGTTCGCCGATAGCCCGCGCGATCCCGCCTTTGCGCGCCAAATCGAATTGCTGGCCGACCGTCCTGACGCCTTGGTCGAGCGGAATGTAGTCGTAGTGACGGACACCGACCCCGCGGCAAAATCAGATATCCGCACACAGCTGCGGCCGCGCGGTTTTGCCCTTGTGATTGTGGACAAAGACGGACGGGTTATGCTGCGCAAACCCGATCCGTGGGACGTGCGCGAAATCTCTCGGGCCATCGACAAAACCACGCTACGGCAGCAAGAAATCAAAGAAGAAAAAGAGGCAGCCCGCGCGGGTGGGTAGGCCGTATGTCGTGTCGCTTCCATCGGGTTACTTGATGCCTGCAAGCAAAGCTCGGAGAGCAGCAATGCCTTCCGGACCAAACTGCATAGTCTGAGAAACCTTACGCTCACTTTCGCGGTTCGGTGACCCGTAAGTGTCGATTTGCAAGTATGTTGCGCCCTCCTGGCCGAACACCACAAATGTTGCTTCCACTTCGTCATGAACCGAAGGGCGTCGGTGGGTTTCTTTTTCTTCTATGGATTTAACAAGTGCCATTACTCGAATTCCATAATTATTTCATCAACCGCGAGGCTGTCGCCCGCACCTGCGTTGATCTTGGACACGATCCCCTTGCGCTCGGCACGCAGGATGTTCTCCATTTTCATCGCCTCAATGGTGCACAATGATTGACCCTCTTGAACCTCATCGCCCACAGCGACATCCACTTTCACAACCAGACCCGGCATTGGGCACAAGAGCAATTTCGATGTGTCGGGCGGCAGTTTTTCGATCATGTGCTTGGACAATTCGGCAGCGCGCGGCGAGCGCACGAAGACCTTCATATCCGCCCCACGGTTGCGAATGCGAAACCCACCCGGCAATTTGCCAACTTTTAGCGTCAATGGCCCACCCGCCATATCGATCACGGCCAAACTGTCACCAGGCACCCAATTGCTTTCACATCGCAGGGTCTTTCCATTCACCGTAACACTTGACCCAGTTTTATCGGCCTCAATGTTCACGGGAAAGTCGCGCCCGTCGATTTGCACAACCCAATCGTCGGGCACCACGCGTTCGTGGTTGTCCATACGGCCCGACACGCGCGCACGGCGAATTTCGGCCACACGGTACATCGCCGCCGAAGCCGCCGCGATCCGTTCCAACTGAGCATCCGCAAGCGTCACACCCTCGAACCCGTCCGGATATTCCTCCTCGATAAACGCTGTTGTGACATTGCCCGAGATAAAGCGCGGGTGATCCATCACAGCGGACAAAAACGGCAGGTTGTGACCAATGCCCTCAACCTCAAACGCGTCCAGCGCATTGCGCATATTGTCGATCGCTGCGGCGCGGGTTTTGCCCCATGTGCACAGTTTTGCAATCATCGGATCGTAGTACATCGAAATTTCGCCGCCCTCATATACCCCAGTGTCATTGCGCACGATGTCGTCGTCCGTCGCAATCTCAGCAGGCGGGCGGTATTTCTCAAGGCGCCCGATCGAGGGAAGGAACCCACGGTAGGGATCCTCGGCATAGAGGCGGCTTTCGATTGCCCAACCGTTGATGCCAATATCGTCTTGGGTCAGCGATAATTTTTCGCCGTAAGCCACACGGATCATGTGCTCGACAAGGTCGATACCCGTGATCAACTCGGACACGGGGTGCTCCACCTGTAGGCGTGTGTTCATCTCAAGAAAGTAAAAATTGCGGTCGCCATCGACGATGAATTCCACGGTACCTGCGGAGGAGTAGTTCACCGCTTTGGCAAGGGCCAAGGCCTCCTCGCCCATCGCTTTTCGTGTCTCAGCGTCAAGGAACGGGCTTGGCGCCTCTTCGATCACTTTTTGGTTGCGGCGCTGAACGGAACATTCGCGCTCATTGACCCAAACGCCATTGCCGTGGCTGTCGCACAGTACCTGAATTTCGATGTGGCGTGGCTGTGTGACGAATTTCTCGATGAAAATACGGTCATCGCCAAACGAACTTGCGGCCTCGTTCTTGGACGCTTGGAACCCTTCGCGGGCCTCGGTGTCATTCCATGCCACTCGCATGCCTTTGCCGCCGCCGCCTGCGGAGGCTTTGATCATCACAGGATAGCCAATCTCGGTGGAGATTTTCACCGCCTCATCCGCATCCGCGATCTCGCCCATGTACCCTGGAACCGTAGTCACACCCGCCTCGGCTGCGAGTTTTTTCGATGTGATTTTATCCCCCATCGCCTCAATCGCCCCAGTAGGTGGCCCGATAAAGGCAACACCTTCGGCGGCGAGCGCTTCGGCAAATTTGGAGTTTTCGGACAAGAAGCCATAGCCCGGATGGACGGCCTGTGCTCCAGTTTGACGGACGGCATCCATAATTTTGTCGATGACAATGTAGGACTGATTTGAGGGGGGCGGGCCGATATTCACAGCTTCGTCGGCCATCTGGACATGGAGCGCATGTTTGTCAGCGTCTGAATAAACAGCGACCGTTTTGATCCCCATTTTTTGCGCTGTTTTGATAACACGGCAAGCAATCTCGCCACGGTTCGCAATCAAAATCTTGTCGAACATATCCCGTCCCTCTCTCGTTATAGTCGTGCCCGCGACATGGGCCGCGCCCATGCCACCGGATGCGCCGCGATAGGCGGCGCGCCAATAGAAAAAGGCTCCCTAACGCTTGCGCGCGGGAACCTTCGGTGATGCGATATAGGCGTGCGGTGCGCAGGACGCGCCGCCGCGAAATTACATGTCGTTGAGCAATGCGCCGCCTGCGGCGCCGATAGCGGCTCCGGTGACACATTTGCCATTGGAGATGATTTCACCAGCGACACAGCCAAGGCCGGCACCGACGATCGCGCGTTGCATGTCTTGGTTTTCCATACACCCTGTAAGGGCTGTTGCGGACAAAAGGGTGACGGCGAGAATAGTTTTGCGCATTTTTCTGCTCTTTGTTGGGGGATACCTAAATGAATAATGCGCTTGAACTGCAATGACGCCAAGTTCTTTTTCATACCATCCGCAAAATCGGCGATCTTTGGCGCATGAGCTTCATACACCGCCTTCAATGAAAAATGGCGAGAGCCGAACGGGGAACATTCGGCCCTCGCCAGAGGGGAAGGGTAACGGTTTTCAACACGTGACGTCATGTTGTTGGACATGCTCGACACACCACCAACGTGGGCATTGCCGCCGCAACACACAAGCCCACGGCGATCACGCTGTTGTAAACAGGCGGTGATCTGCGCATGAGGCATCTGTGCAAGCGGAGTTTTGCGCATCAGGTGTCCCAAATCTCGTCTTCTTTGAAGCCGTCCGGCCCCTGCCCGCCTTCCAATTCCATCACATCGGCAAAGGTCACCCGCGCAACTTTGGTATTGATCATCAGCATCGCCTCATAAGAGGCGGGATCAAAATTGTCGGGATCTGCGGGGATGACTTCGCGGCCGAACAGCCACGACAAGCGGCCCGCATCCAAATTGCCGCGTTCGAACGGCTCTTCGCCAAAGTAAATCCACAGACTTTCCATAAATGCATTGTCCGCGCGACGATCCACATGTTTGCGGTCTTTATAGCGCTCAAGCGCCTTGAGCGGCGTCACCCCTTTGGGGTTTGCACGTCGAACGGTAAATTGAAAATCGGAGCCGGGAAGACGTCCGGGAAATCCACGGTATTTGAGCATATAGTCGCGAGCCATCAAAGAGCCTCCTGATCGGGACGGCGGGCAACACAGTCGATTTCGACCAAGGCACCCACCGCCAAAGCGGTAACGCCCACAGTGGTCCGCGCGGGCAAACGGTCCGCGGGGAAATAGCTCTTATATGTGTCGTTGAACACCGCGTAATCACGCTCGAACGCGGTTAGAAAACAACGGCATTGAACAACGTGGCTTAGATCGAGGCCCAACTCGCCCAAGATGAGTGCCAGATTATCCATAACGCGGCGCGTCTGGGCCTCGACCCCTTGTGGCAACGGCGCATCGGGGGCATCGGGATCGGTTGGCATCTGACCTGTCAAAATCACCCATCCATCATCCTCAACCGCATGCGAAAACGGTGCGACAGGGCGCGGCCCAGTGCCGAACAAGTGGAATTTAGCCGACATTAGAAGGCCTCCCAAGCGCAGGTTGAGCCATCTCGGCTATACATCTCGAACACTTCCGCGACATCTGGATTGGGTGTCCCAAACTCCGTGGGCGCCTGCGCCAATGAAATCACGATCATCGCGGGGTCTGACGCGGCGAGGCGCGGGAGCGCAAAGCTCTCGCACAAGTACGCCAAATCGGCTTCCAAATCCTGATAGCTCATATCAGCCAAACGGGTGGGCAACTCAGGCGCAAGAAAGCGAAAGCGCGCCATAATGTCGTGTTCAGGGTGATCCATCAGGCTTTCGTAAAATGAGACGGTCTGGCCAGACGGCACGGCAATAGTTGTGTCATCGACACTGGATTGCTCCGCGTTTGCCAAAGACACACAAGAAAACACAGATAAAAGGATCGCAATGCTACGCATGATCTGCCTCCTCACGCGTGGCGTGCGCAATCCACCGCGCGCGGCGCGCGGGGTCCGACAAAACATCCGCAACAACAGCCTCGCAATGCGCCTTAGGAAAAGCACCGGTGACGCCGCCACCGGCGGTCACTTCAAGATCATCACCGACCACACGCACTGAAACTGCGGGCGCGAACCCGCGCAGGGTTTGAAGCGCACGCCACATATCCTGACGCACTTGGTGCGCCATACGACCACGGCGCAGCGCAGCACCGCCCGAAATCACAGCCGTAGCCGCGAAATCGAAACGCGCGGGCAAACGGCGCGCCAACGTCAGCGTGTCGCCCTCAACTTTGATATGCCAGTTCTTGCGGTTCATGGGTGCCTTTGCTCGTGCTCAGAGCGGAATGTTGTCGTGTTTCTTCCACGGATTTTCGAGCTTTTTATGGCGCAAACTCGCAAAGGCACGCGCCACACGTTTGCGGGTCGAGCGCGGTTGGATCACCTCATCGATGAACCCACGCTCGGCGGCCACAAACGGATTGGCAAAGCGGTCTTCGTAATTCGCGGTGTGCTCTGCAATTTTATCGGCATCGCCAAGGTCGGCACGGTGGATAATCTCGGTCGCGCCTTTTGCCCCCATCACGGCGATTTGCGCCGTGGGCCATGCGTAGTTGAAATCACCGCGCAGGTGTTTCGATGACATTACGTCATACGCGCCACCATAAGCTTTGCGAGTGATTACGGTCACTTTTGGAACCGTTGCCTCGCCATACGCAAAGAGTAGTTTCGCGCCATGTTTAATCACGCCGCCGTATTCTTGCGCCGTGCCGGGCAGGAAGCCGGGCACATCGACAAGCGTGAGCACGGGGATGTTGAAGGCATCCGAAAACCGTACAAACCGCGCCGCCTTTTTGGAGCTGTCGATATCAAGGCAGCCCGCGAGCACCATCGGCTGATTGGCCACAACGGCCACGGTCTGCCCCTCGAGACGGATAAAACCTGTGATGATGTTCTTGGCGTGATCTTCTTGAATTTCGTAGAAATCCCCCTCGTCCGCGATCTTATGAATTACTTCTTTCATGTCGTAAGGCGTATTGGGATTGTCGGGGATGATCGTATCGAGGCTGGCCTCAATGCGTGCAGGATCATCAAAGAACGGACGGGTCGGCACGCCGTTGCGGTTGTTGAGCGGCAAGAAATCGACGAGGCGGCGCACTTCGGCAAGTGCCTCGATATCGTTTTCAAAAGCGCCATCTGCCACAGAGGATTTTTTGGTATGGGTGGAGGCACCGCCCAATTCCTCAGCCGTTACGACTTCGTTGGTCACGGTTTTCACCACATCGGGGCCGGTCACGAACATGTAAGACGTGTCTTTGACCATAAAGATGAAATCGGTCATGGCGGGTGAATACACCGCGCCACCGGCGCACGGCCCCATGATCACAGAAATCTGCGGGACAACGCCCGAGGCCATGATGTTACGCTGAAACACCTCGGCGTACCCCGCGAGACTGTCCACACCCTCTTGGATGCGCGCACCGCCAGAGTCGTTTAGGCCAATCACGGGTGCGCCGTTTTGCATCGCCATGTCCATGATCTTGCAAATCTTTTGAGCGTGGGTTTCCGATAGGGAGCCACCAAACACGGTAAAGTCCTGTGAGAACAGATAGACCATACGGCCATTGATCGTGCCCCACCCCGTAATCACGCCATCGCCTGCGGGTTTAGAGTTTTCCATGCCAAACTCGACGCAGCGGTGCGTCTTGAACATATCAAACTCTTCGAACGAACCCTCATCAAGCAGCAACTCGACACGCTCGCGCGCGGTCAATTTACCTTTGGCGTGCTGGGCGTCGATGCGGCGTTGTCCTCCGCCCAAGCGGGCCTCGTCGCGGCGGTCATGCAGTTCTTTGATAATGTCTTTCACGGGTGGCCTCCTCGTCAATTCACCTGCACCTTAGCTGCGCAATGCGCCGCCTCAAAGAAGAGTCTGGCAGATTTGCAAAGGATGCAAAAAGACCTTAACGCGAAATGCAAAACTGCAAATTGCGTTAGGTCAAAGTTGCCTGTCGTTCTAAACATTTCGCTGCACGCCTACATGTGCGGTTTTGCGCAAGAATTGTCATAGACAGGCCGCGATCCCCCCCTATCCTGCACAGATGACACAAATTAGCGCACGCTTTCTCGACCGCACAACGCCGCCCCACATCATGACCTTAGTGATGATGGCCGGGCTGCAAGCGATGACCATGAACATTTTTCTGCCCGCACTGCCGCGCATGGCGGATCATTTCGACACGACCTATGGCCTTATTCAGTTGTCCGTGGCGGTTTTTATGGCCACCAATGCTGTACTTCAAATCTTTATCGGCCCGCTGTCGGACCGCTACGGACGCCGTCCGGTTATTTTAATTGGTATTGCGCTTTTCTTATTGGCCACTTTGGGCGTTATCTATGCGCCGACACTCGAAGCGTTTTTGATCATGCGCGCGGGTCAGGCCGCGATTGTCACCGCAATGGTGCTATCACGTGCCATTGTCCGTGATATCGCCCCGCCCGAAGAATCTGGCTCGATGCTTGCTTATGTGACCATGGGCATGGCCGTGGTTCCGATGATCGCACCAACGATTGGCGGCCTTTTGACCAATCTCTACGGCTGGGAAGCCTCGTTCTGGGTTCTGTTTGGTGGTGGCGTCTTGCTTTTGCTGGTTGTCTGGCTTGACCTCAAAGAAACCGCACCGAAATCAGACGTGTCGCTACTGGGTCAGATGCACAACTTTCCCGAACTGCTCACATCCAAACGGTTTATTGGTTACACCCTTTCGGTGACCTGCGCCTCTGGAGCGTTTTTCGCCTACATCGGGGGCGCGGCTTATGTGGGTAAAACGCTCTTTGGGCTGAGCGAAGCAAAGCTGGGCCTCTACATGGGCACCCCAGCGCTTGGCTATTTCTTTGGCAACTTCATCGCGGGTCGGTATTCACGCCGCGTGGGGATCAACCGTATGATCCTAGCGGGCGGCATTGTCGCCACTGCAGGCATATTTGGCGCACTTGTATTTTCTGCAGTTGGACACAGCTCCGTCAATATCTTCTTTGGCGCTATGGTGTTTCTCGGCTTAGGCAACGGCATGCAGATCCCAAACGGATTAGCGGGCAGCATGATGGTACGCCCGCAACTGGCGGGCACCGCTGCGGGGCTTGGCGGCTCGATCATGCTTGCGGGCGGCGCGTCGATCTCTGCCTTTGCCGGAACGCTTTTGGGTGGATCATTTGGCGAAATTCCATTGCTGCTTCTGATGACACTCATGTCACTCGCCGCAATTGTCGCAATACTAAGCGTGATAGCGCGCGAACATCGCCTCGGGCTTGCCTGACGATATCCCTATCTGTTATTTGCAAACCAGCGATCGCAACTGAGCAAAACTGCAAAAGATCGCACGTGAGCAGAGATCGGGAGGATAGGACATGGCACAACAAAAACTCTATGCAGGCGCAAAACTGCGTGAGACACGCACGCGGCTCGGCCTGACACAACGGGCCTTCGCTGAAAAACTTGGCGTGTCGCTGCCCTACCTCAACCAGATGGAAAACAACAATCGCCCCGT
The DNA here is from genome assembly GCF_965656515.1 of Celeribacter marinus. Taxonomy (GTDB): domain Bacteria; phylum Pseudomonadota; class Alphaproteobacteria; order Rhodobacterales; family Rhodobacteraceae; genus Celeribacter; species Celeribacter marinus_D. The sequence goes on along the minus strand of NZ_CBFHKW010000025.1, from coordinate 9,330 downwards.
CTCAACGGGTGTGGTTTTGGCCCTCGCCCAAGAGTTCGGGTTCGATGTTACCGAACTGTCCACAGGCGACGCGGAGCGCCTTGTCACCGACATGCGCGAAGCCCTCGCCGATCCTGTGTTTGCCGATGGCGCACCGCCCTTAGCGGACTTACGATTGGCTGCCTCCAACGCCCCCGCATTGGCCCGATCTTTTTTAGAACTGCACCGCGCGTACCGCCAAACGAATGAACGCCTCGCCTCCATGGACGAGGCCTTTGACCGCGAGGATCGCCCCGCGCGCGCATCGCCATGGGAAGAGGTGCGCGACTTTTTCCACTATTGCGACAACTATATTGACGCCGTCGACCGCGCCGCAGAAAACTTTGCCCGTCCACGAGGTGACCAGCGTGGCAACCTGCGGGATGTGGCAACACTGGCCACTGAAAGCCTCGCCAAACACGCAATCACGGTGCGGTATGCCCCCGAAGGTCTGCGCAAATATGATCCAGACACAGGGCGGTTGACGATTTCATCACGTGCCTCACCAGCCACGCAAACCTTTCAATTACTGCACCAATTGGCCTTGATCACGCAGGCGCAATTGCTTGACGCAACTTTGGATCTCGCACGCTTTCATTCGGATGAGAGCCGCCAGATTGCCCGCATTGGCCTAGCCAACTATTTTGCAGGCGCCGCACTCATGCCCTACACCGAATTTCTCGCCGCAGCGAAAGAGGCGCGGCACGATTTGGAAGTGTTGGGAGAAAAGTTTGGCGCCTCCATCGAACAGGTCGCCCACCGCCTCTCGACCCTGCAACGCCCCGGCGCAAAGGGTATTCCGTTCTTCTTTGTGCGCGTTGATCAGGCGGGAACCATCACTAAACGCCACTCATCCACGCGACTGCAATTTGCCCGTTACGGCGGGGCCTGTCCGCTTTGGAATGTCCATCAGGCATTCGAGCGCCCGGGGCATTTCTTGCGACAATTGGCGGAGACCCCCGACGGGGTGCGCTACCTGTCGATTGCCCGTGATGTGGCCAAATCAGGCGGCAGCTTTCACGCGCCGGTGCGCCGCTATGCCATCGGTTTGGGATGTGAGGTCACGCACGCCTCTGACATGGTTTATGCCGACGATCTGGACGTGACGAAACCCGCCGCGTTTGAACCTATCGGCATTTCGTGTCGCATCTGTGAACGTCGCAACTGTCATCAACGCTCTGTGCCACCTCTAGAGCGCCGCCTGACCATCGACCCCGACAAGCGGGGGACATTGCCCTACCAAATCGAATAAAAAGTACTTAGGTGCACAGCAGCGCATAAACGCGAAAAGCCGCCCCAAAAGGAGCGGCTTTTTCGTCGTGTGTCACATCCCGAAAGGGAGGTAAGTGGCGCGGTTGACGGGACTCGAACCCGCGACCCCCGGCGTGACAGGCCGGTACTCTAACCAACTGAGCTACAACCGCGCATTTTGCCTATATGGCGTGCCTCTTCAGGCGTTTTGGGTAGCGATGGCGCGGTTGACGGGACTCGAACCCGCGACCCCCGGCGTGACAGGCCGGTACTCTAACCAACTGAGCTACAACCGCTCGCTACCCATCCAGAACAGTGTCCTGAACGTGAGGGGCGTTCTATGTCTGGGACGCGGGCGCGTCAAGCGCACAATGGGTGATTGAGAGAAAAAAAACGCCTTCAACGCAAACAGCGAGCGCAGCTTAGCGACAAAGGCCCGATAAAGATCAACAATACAACGGATAAGCACTAAATCAGGCAGGCTTGTTTAAGGGTGGTGGCGCTCTGCGAGGGGGCAAACATGACACACAGACGCCGGGCGCGCATACTGTCCAATCACTGATGGCGCAAGGCCTCAATCGGGTCGAGCCGCGCCGCGCGGCGCGCGGGGAAATATCCAAAAATCACGCCTACAGCGGCCGAAAACAAAAACGCAATGGCCACGATCACGGGATCAGGACTGAACGGAATTGACATAAAATTAGACGCAAGCGCCGCAAGCCCGAGACCAAGCAAGATACCAACCAAACCACCGATCATCGACAACACAATGGCCTCGACCAAGAATTGCAGCAAAACCTGTTGGCCCGTTGCCCCGACCGCAAGGCGTATACCGATTTCGCGGGTTCGTTCCGTAACGGAAACCAGCATGATATTCATGATGCCTATCCCCCCCACCAACAAACTCACCGCCGCCACGGCCGACAGCAGCCCCGTCAGCACATCGGTGATGCCCGTTAGCATTGACGCCAACTGCTTCATATCGCGGACGTTAAAGTCATCTTCTTCGTTATCACCGATACGCCGGCGTTCGCGCATCAAAGCCTCGACCTCGACCACGGCGCGGTCGGTTGAGACGCTATCAGCCACCGTCACATAGATCATGGACACGTCTGAGGATCCCGAGACGCGGCGCTGAAACGCCTTTATCGGCATCAAAACAATATCGTCCTGATCGGTCCCGAAACTGGATGCCCCTTTGGCTTCGAGCAGTCCGATCACTTCACACGACACGGCCTTAAGCCGCACGGTCTCTCCAATCGGATTGGTGTTACCGAACAAGTCCTGACGCACGCTTTCGCCCAAAATGCACACGGCCTTTCCAGAACTTTCTTCGGCGGCGAGGAAGCTACGTCCCAGAACGATTGGCCAATCCACCACGTCGAGATACCGCGCGTCTGTCCCCGCAACGGAGGTGCGCGTATCCTCGGCCCCATACACGGCGTTCAAAGTGGTTTGGTTATAGGGAGCAGCGGTGCGAATGCTTGATATTTGATCGATCAATGCCTCCACATCCGCGAGGGCCAACGCGGCGGACACCGAATTATTACCCGGTCCCATTTGGCCCGCCCCCGGCATCACCATCAACACGTTGGTGCCTAGCTTTTCGACATCTGCGGTGACCTGATCAGAACTCCCCTGCCCAACGGTGACCATCGCAATGACGGCGGCCACGCCAATCACAATGCCCAAAACGGTGAGGATTGAGCGAAGTGTATTGCGAAAAATGGCCTGAATGGCCAAGCGGACAGTTTCCCAGATCATGCGTCTTGCTTTCCATGACTAAACACCTCGTGCGGCGCCCCTGTGCGCTCGACACGCCCGTCGACCATCCAGATCACACGGTGCGCATAGGCCGCCATATCCTCCTCGTGGGTGACCATGACAATCGTAATGTGGTCGCGTTCGTTCAGGGTCTTGAGCAACTCCATGATTTCCACAGACAGCTTGGTGTCGAGATTTCCGGTCGGCTCATCCGCAAGGATCACCTGCGGATTCCCTGCCAAAGCGCGCGCAATCGCAGCGCGTTGCTGTTGCCCGCCCGAAAGCTCGGATGGGTCATGGTGTTCGCGTCCACCAAGCCCCACTTTACCAAGCGCATCGAGTGCCTTTTCGCGCCGCTCGCTCGCAGGCAGCCCTTTGTAAATCATTGGCAACTCGACATTATCGAGCGCAGATGTGCGCGCTAAAAGGTTGAACCCCTGAAACACAAAACCAAGATAGTTGCGGCGCAACATTGCACGCTGGTCTTGGGTAAGAGACGCCACCTGAACACCATTGAACAGGTACTCACCGCTGGTCGGGCTATCGAGACATCCGATCATGTTCATCGTGGTAGATTTGCCCGATCCAGACGGGCCCATAATGGCGACAAATTCACCCGGTGCGATTGTGATGTCGACGCCATTCATCGCGCGCACTTGCGCCTCGCCGTGGCCGTACACCTTTGTAACACCGCGCAGCTCTATGACAGGGGGACGGTCCGTCATTCTATTGTCCCTCGACCATATCAATGACGACCTGATCGCCAACGGCCAATGCGCCGTCTGCAACAATCGTCTCCAACCCGTCCGTGTCCCCGCGCTCCACGTTGATCTCAACGGCCACGCCATCGCGCAAAACCCAAAGTGTGCTATTGGAAACTGCGCGCGTTGCAGTGTCCGTACGAGACGGCATAATCAGCCCCAAAAGCCCACCGCCCCCTTCGTCATCGGACGCCTCGACCTCAATCACCTGCGGCGGCGCAAACCGAAGCGCGGCATTAGGCACCAGCATCACATCACTGTGCTGTGCCACTGTAATATCTGCGGTGGCTGTCATACCGGGGCGTAAGAGAAGCGCATCATTTTCAACCGACAAAATAGCCTTATAGGTTACAAGCCCATCAGTACTATCAGACGCATAGCGCACCATCGAAATTTGCGCGGGAAAGGTCTCGTCATCATACGCATCGACGCTAAAGCGCGCGATATCACCCACGGAGATACGGCCAATATCCGCCTCGGCGACGTCGACCTGTAGTTCCATTTGCGACAAATCTTCGGCAATCGTAAACAACTCGGGGGCCGAAAGACTAGCGGCAACAATTTGGCCTGCATCCACCGCCCGATCAAGCACGATGCCCGTGATCGGAGAGACAATCGTCGCCTTGCTCAAAATGGCCTCTTGTGCCTCCAGCTGCGCCTGAGCGAGATCAAGATTGGCCTGGGCGCTGGCCACATTCGCTTGGGCACGGCTCAACGCGGCCTCGGCTGTCGTCAAATTTGCCTGAGAGGTGACGCCACGCTCATCAAGTCGTTTTACAATGTCAAAATCCGCTTGGGCCTCAAGCAAACTGGCGCGCGCATTTTCCAATTGAGCCGCTGCCGCCGCATGGCTGGCAACCTGAACTGCCATTTGCGCATCCAGTTGCACAGTGTCGAGTTTCGCCAATACCTGACCGGCGCTCACAACATCATTGTAGTCCGCAAAAACATCGACAATCGTTCCCGAAAGCTCGGATGAAATTTCGACCAAATTCGTAGGCTCGATCGTTCCTGTGGCCGTTACGGTCACGATCAACTCTCCGCGCGTGGCCGATTGTGTTATATAGGTGATTTGTGAACGATCCTCGGACCCTTGCATCCACCACAAGGCAAGGGCGGCCACCACACATATCGACGCGATCCACCCTGCCCCTTTGGAAAACCGGCGTTTGGCATGTCCGACCCCAAGGGCCGCCTCAATGTCGCGTTGCGTTTGGCTCATGCCTACGGCTCCTACTGATCGAAGGTATCCCTATGCCTAGCGCGCTCGGCATGTTCGGGTAATGATATAAATCATACTACGTAACAGCCGTGACTTTCCGTCGCGTGGATCAATGTCCGAACGCGGCGAAACAGAGTACTCCTTTGGAAACCGTGCATAGACGGCAGCGTGGAGCAGGCATCACCAACGAGGTCTGACAATCCATCCATATGGAAGGGTATCGGCACCGCCCTGTTTAAGCTCCAACAGTCTTTTGGCCCTGTCATCCCCCATTCCAGCTGGCATAGATCTGATCGCATAATTGCCCGCGCAGATCGCGACTGATCGAAAGAGAACATCCACGAACAGTCTGTAACGCGACACTCGGGGGCCAACGCCTCCGTTCCGCCTGTTAAGGCCCCCAAACGTGGAGGTGGCAAAAAAGCGTCAGCGGTCAGGGTCGGCCCGACCCCGGATGTGGCAGTGGCAGTGGCGCGATATTGTGTGTGTCTTAAATTTCCGACACGGGGGTAACAGGCCGCGATTGACGGCCATGGGCGGCTCTAAATATGAATGATTCTATGAACGAACACTGGCGCGCAATCAACGCTCACTGATCCGTCGTTTTCCATTTGACGGGCGTCACATACACGATGCGATCACCGACACTAACCATGACATCGCCGTCTTGAATATTGACCTGTAAATTCATCGAGCGGCTGGCGAGGTCAGCGAGGGCACGCGTGTCGGTTTCGGACAGATTCAACACCTGAAGATTGTCAAAACGGGTGGTGCCATTTTTGAGTTTATCCCACCAGACATCCGCCGTCTTGCCGCCATAACTATAAACGATCACCGCATTGGATTTACCGCACGACTGGCGTACGATCTTTTCACTCGGTTGGCCCAATGCGATCCACAATTCCAACTCGCCACTGAGGCTTTTTTGCCAAATGTCCGGCTCATCATCGCTCGACAGACCCTTTGTCATTTCGAGCTGCTCATGGGCATTGAGCGCAAACGCGAGAAGACGCACCATCAACCGCTCATCCGTCTCCGAAGGATGTTTGGCAACCGTCAGCTTATGGGTCTCATAGTAGTGACGATCCATATCGGACACGGACAGCTCGACCCGGTATATTGTAGCTTTTTGCGCCATGATCTGTCCTAACATGTCTAAGGTTGCGCCTGACTAAAGCGTCTGATGACGTTGTGACAGCAGATAAAAACCGCCGTAGAGCCACAGCCACGTCCAGACCGCATGTGTCGGATCTGAATAAACGTGGCGATGGACGGTAAATGGTGGGTCGTGAGAGGCTCGAACTCCCGACATCTTCGGTGTAAACGAAGCGCTCTACCAACTGAGCTAACGACCCGGTGAGGCAGCGTTTAGACCAAGCTGAGAGACCTTGCAAGCCTCTCTCGCAGGTTTGTTGCTTGAAACCTCATTTCTTGCACTTCACAGTTGGAAAAAAGCAAAAAGGAACGGCTATGGACCTCTCTGGCACACGACTTTTGAAGGCAAATCGGGCAACAGTATGGGCGCACCTCAATGACGCCGACACTCTGCGTGCCGCGATTCCCGGATGCGAAACTCTGACGGGCTCGCCCGAGGAGGGATTCGAGGCCGTGGTCAAACAAAAGGTTGGCCCGGTAAAGGCGACGTTCAAAGGCAAGGTGACCCTAAGCGACATCACCCCTGCCGAGAGCTATACCATCGCGGGCGAGGGCACGGGGGGCGTAGCGGGCTTTGCCAAAGGCGGTGCCAAAGTCCGGTTATCCGACAACGAGGGCGGTACCGAGTTATCGTATACGGTGGAAGCTAAAGTGGGCGGCAAGCTTGCACAACTGGGCGGGCGGATCATCGACAGTTTCGCCCGCAAAATGGCCGATCAGTTTTTTGACAACTTTCAAGAACAAATTGACGGACCACTGGATCCAGAACCTGACACAGACGCGAGCCCTGCGGCGTAACTGGGCGGGCGCGTCACCTTATGGATAACGCGCCCGAAATACAGATTTCAATTGGGATATCAGGCCGCAGTCGTCAGCAAACCGTAAAGCTCGTCTTTGAGCGCCATACGTTTCTTTCGCAGCTCCGATTGCGCCAGATCATCCATCGGCTCGACGTTGGTTTCCGCCAAATGTATTTTTCCGTTCAATGCGTTATAGTCATCCAACAGCCGCGCGAAATGCGGATCAGACACCTTGCGCTTTGAGATGAGGTCGGCCAGTTCGGGAAAGTCCTGTGCCAATTGATGCGGTGTGTGTGGCATGTGCGTCGCTCCATATTTGCGTGTTCACCCCATGGTGCCAAATTACACGCTTTCCACGCTTTGACGCGGATCAAACACGGACGCATTGCCTCTCTTTTTCGGTAAGGATGCGTAGGCTAGGCGCGGCGTTTGCGCCGTGCTTCGCGCCACGTGATAAACGACACCGCCGCAATGATCATCGCCCCGCCCGCAATGACAAACCCGTCAATTCCTTCGCCAAACAAAACATACCCCACCGAGGTGGCCCAGACGAGTTGCACAAAGGTGACGGGTTGCAAAACAGCTTGTGGCGCGCATGCGAAGGCGCGCGTCATACAATAATGCGCAGCCGTGGCAAAAAACGCTGTGAAAAATAACAACCCGATTTCGCGAATTGATGGCGCAACCCAATCGGCCAATGCAAAAGGCAACAATACAAACGGCACCATCACGGACATCAAAAACACCACAACGGCGGCAGGAAGCTCTTTGGATAGGGCATTGGCGATCAGATAGCTGCCCGCAAAAAACAGCGCCGAGAAAATCATGGCAACATGACCAGGATCGATCTCGCGTAGTCCGGGACGTAGTATCACCAAGCCACCCAGAAAGGCCACGCCAAGCGCCATGATGCGTGGCAGGGCGATTTTCTCACCGAACAAAAGCACCGCGCCAAGCGAGACATAGACGGGGTTCATAAAGTTCATTGCGGTCACTTCGGCCATCGGAATGCGGGTCATAGCGTAGAACCATGCGACCATTGCAAAGGTGTGCAATACCGCACGGCCCACCGACAGCTTGACGATGCGGCGGGTAAAATCGACCTGTCGCACTTGGCCGATAAACGGGATCAAAAACACCAAACCAAGGGCAAATCGCAGAAACGCGGTCTCGAATATGGGCAATCCGTTACCGACATATTTGACCAACACATTGACCATGACGAAATTGAGCGTAGTGGCAGTCATCCACGCGATTCCCGCGACATGACGAGGTGAAGAGGCCACGCCTAGACGCCCGAGGCCAGTTTGAATGCGATGAGCCACATTACCACCGCAATCAATCCGTCCAAAACGCGCCAAGACACTTCACGCGCAAAGACAGGTGCCAAAAGCCGCGCGCCGTAGGCCAGTGCAAAGAAAAAGACGAACGAGGCAGAGATTGCACCAAGAGCAAAGTTGCCGCGCTCAGGCCCAAAATCAGCGGAGATTGCGCCCACCAAAACAACCGTATCAAGATAGACATGCGGGTTGAGCCACGTCAGCGCAAGACAGGTGGCCAATGCGGCACCCAAGGTTTGGACCCTTCCATCGGCGGGATCCAGATGTCCGCCACCACGATAGGCCGCGCGCGCCGCCCGTGCGCCATAAACGACAAGAAACGCCACCCCACCCCACCGCATGACGGGCAAAATCAGCGGAAAAGCCTCCGACACTTTTGCAGAGGCGAAAACGCCCACCGCGATCAAGATTGCATCGGATGCTGCACAGGTCAGCGCCACGGCAAAGACATGCGATTTCTTAAGCCCTTGGCGCAAAACAAACGCATTTTGCGCCCCAATCGCGAGGATCAGCGACAGGCCTGTGATAAACCCCGTAAACGTTGCGTGCATGACTCAATCCCCAAAAACAAAAAGCCCCGCCATTTCAGACGGAGCTTCTAAGATCATGACCCAGTTTTTAAAGCTGGTCCATCACCTCGTCGGAGGCCTCAAAGTTGGCGGTCACGTTTTGCACGTCATCGTCGTCCTCAAGTGCTTCGATCAGGTTCATCAACTTTTGCATACCTTCCAAGTCCAGCTCGGTTGTCGTGGTCGGCTGCCAGATCAGTTTGGTGCTCTCGGATTCGCCAAGTGCGGCTTCGAGGGCGGTGGACACATCGTTAAGATCGGTGTCGGCGCAAATGATCTCGTGACCTTCGTCGGAGGTTTCGCAGTTCTCCGCACCTGCCTCAATCGCGGCCATCATCACGGTGTCTTCGTCGCCTGCGCTCGCCGGATAGATAATCTGCCCTTTGCGTTCGAACATAAAACCAACCGATCCTGTCTCGCCCAGATTTCCGCCATTTTTGGAGAACGTGG
>NZ_CBFHKW010000024.1:28335-36517 GCF_965656515.1 Celeribacter marinus | reverse complement strand
GAATGCGCAAGATTTGCACCCCTTGCGCCACCGCCGCCATCGCCACGGCAACCGAACCGATCACGCGGTCCGATGCCTCGGGCACGTTGCACAGTGTTCCGATAAATCGCTTGCGAGATGCGCCAAGCAACACGCCGCACCCCAAACTGTGAAACAAAGAAATGCGGTTCAATAGCGTCAGATTATGCGCCATCGTCTTGCCAAAACCGATCCCCGGATCAACAAGGATACGCGCACGCGCGATCCCTGCAGCCTCTGCCACGGCGATCCGCTGCTCCAAAAAGTCATACACATCCAACAGTACATTGTCGTAGTGCGGATCGTTTTGCATCACGTCTGGATCACCCTGCGCATGCATCAAACACACGGGCACATCGGCCTGTGCGGCCACACGCGCTAGATTGGCATCGTGGGTAAACGCATACACATCGTTGACCAGATTGGCCCCCGCCGCGAGTGCTTGTTGCGCGACCTGCGCCTTGCGCGTATCAATCGAGATCGGCACCGGTGTTGCGCCGCGAATGGCCGCAATCACAGGCGCAGTACGCGCAATCTCTTCGGCAGGAAAGACATACGCCGCACCAGGGCGTGTACTTTCGCCACCAATATCAAGGATATCAGCCCCCTGATGGACCATGCCCAAGGCGTGCTCAATCGCGTCTTGCGGACTGGCAAACACGCCGCCATCGGAAAAACTATCAGGGGTTACATTCAATATACCCATGAGGTTTGGTCGCGCGAGGTTCAGCCCCGCAACACATCCGCGCGGCGCGCGCAAACGGGTCATCACAGTCTCGGGCACATCGTTCAGATCGACAATACGGGGCGCAGCGGTCCGCGATAAAACCTCGACCTGCGAAAACCACGTCCAGCCCCCCGCAAGCGTGACGGCCTGCGCGGGACGATGCACATCGGTTTGCACGCGGGGGCGATAGTAAAGCGTACTCATGTCAGGACAAAACCGAAAGGGCACCGAGTGGCACCGATCGCATGGGCACCGATGGCGTTCTCTGCGCCCCTTTTGACTGCGCCGCGCCCCCGATCACGATGACCTCACAGGCCGAAAGCTCTGCCGCCATCCACGCAACCAAATCGAGCGGTCCACCCGTTGGGCGATGCGTGGCATCGAGAACCATTTTCGACGGTGCCCAAACCGAGATGTGACCATTCTTCATCGCCCAATCAAGTTCGGTGCGCGAGGCGCGCACCACACAGCGCGCATCGCGACCCGCAAGGCACCATGCGTTTTGCTCAATCGCCAACAAATCAATACGCCTTTGTGTCAACGTGGTCTCGGATTTCGGCCATGCCCCCGTTGGTAGATCAACCGTGACAATCACAGGGCGGGGGTCCGCCTCCAATGCGTCAATCCACGTCGACAAAAGATCACTCTCGAGCGCCGCAGCACTCAGATGCACAACGATAGGGTGCGGCGTCGGCGCGCTCATTTGGCTGGCACGGTCTGCCGTCTGCCCCGCTGCCCGCACGATCTCGACGCCCAGCGCGCCAGACCCACGGTCCAGCTTTTCCACACGCACAAAGACGCGAAACGCCCGCGGCTCCGACAAAATGCGATCCGCAATGCGCTCTGCAAGCGTCTCCAACAGGTTCATCCGCTCGGCATCCAGCTCGATACGGATCGCCTCGGTCAGTCGATCATAGGACAAAATGCGATCCACGTCGTCATCAATCGGCCCCGTGAGAGGCGTCAGTTCCACAACAATATTGAACGAGACGCGTTGCGTTACTCCGCGTTCCGATTGAAACGCCCCGATATCAACCTCAACAATATGATCGCGCAGCGAAATCCGGTCATGCGGCATCTCGGACGATGTCGCAGCCGCACGGGCTTCGGGATGGTCGAACGCGAGATGGATATCGGACACCATGGGGGCCTCGTCTGTGGTCAAAAGGTGCCCCCTGCTACATCAGATTGTAGGGGACGTCCAACCTTCGCACACATCAACGCGGGCCAGATATGCAAAAACCCCGCCGGTTTTCGCCGACGGGGTCGCAAAATGTTACAAAGCCGCAAAATCAGGCGCGGGGCATCTTGTAAAAGAAATGCACGCCGATCTGTGCCGTGCGCGGAAATTTGCGTGCCCAACGTGGGTTTACAGCCGTTGTGTGGTAGTGCGTGGCCCCCTCGGTCAAACGGCGCGGCGCACCATCAAGCATCAAACGCGCCACCTTTCCCACACGTGTGTAGGCTTTGGGTTCGTGGATCGCCTCGGCGTGTCCATCACAGGTATACGTAAACTGGCACTGGTATTTTTTACCTGTGCCCTGATTGACCACACCACAAACGGTATCGGGAAACGCGGGGGACGACACACGGTTCAAGATGACTTCAGCCACGGCAAACTGACCCTTGACGCTTTCACCTCGTGCCTCGAAATAGAGCGCCTCGGACAAGCATGCCCATGCCTCTCCACCCGATGCCTCGGGTAATTGGGCCAAATATGGTTTTGTGTACTCGATCGCCACGGGCGGTGTCGGTTTGCTTTTCGGACGGTAGTTGGCCAAAATTTCGGTAACGGTCTGTGCCCCGGCGGAGGTCATCGCCTCACGCTCTTGGGCAAACAACACCGACAACTCATTGGTCAACGCGCTCTCGGGCGCATTGGACATGCTTAGCTTTTCAGCGGCACCGAGAGACTGCGGGGCACTTAAAACACCGAGCGCAGACACAAGCGCAAACGCTTTCAGCCCGTTCATTACTTTCATAGACACTTCTCCTTGTGCCCCAAAAATCGAGGCTCACGGTCGCTTATTTAAGCCGCTGTCTATGCCAAAAAATCTCAATGGTCCACCTCAGTGGATTTTGGAGGTTACAAAACGGTCAAATCGGGCCTGCTTTTCGCGCGCCCGATTTGTTTAAAACTGTCTCTTTTTAGTTATACAACAACGACTAACAGATCTATTCGTGCCGCCGCTCCTGTGCGACCAATTGCGCAGCAGCCAAGCGCGCAACAGGTACCCGAAACGGCGAACACGACACGTAGTCAAAGCCCGCCGCACGGCAAAACGCGATAGATTCGGGGTTGCCCCCATGCTCGCCACACACAGCTAAAGTCACGTCAGGGGACATTGCGCGCCCACGCGCTGCGCCGATATTCAACAACTCGCCCACACCATCGATATCGAGGGTGTGAAACGGATCTTCGGGAAACACACCTTGTTGCACATAGGCGTTCATAAATCGCCCCGCGTCATCGCGTGACAATCCATATGTCATCTGCGTCAGGTCATTGGTGCCAAACGACAAGAACGCCGCGTGTTGGGCAATATCACCCGCCCGTAGCGCCGCGCGTGGCGTTTCAACCATCACACCCAACCGATACGTAAACTCGCTGCCCGTTTCATTGCGCACAGCCGCCGCGACACCATCGACTTGGGTTTTGACCAATTCAACCTCGCGTTTGGCCGACACCAACGGGATCATAATCTCTGGGACTACCGCATCGCCATGCTTTGACGCCTCAACAGTGGCCTCAAAAATGGCGCGCGCTTGCATTTCGTAAATTTCCGGGAAGGTGATCCCAAGACGCACCCCCCGCATGCCAAGCATCGGGTTGAATTCAGACAGCCACTCAATGCGGCGCGTCACATCCGACAAAGGCAGGTCCAACGCTTCGGCCAACTCTTTGGCACCCGCGCGATCAGAGGGCAAGAATTCGTGCAAGGGCGGATCAAACAGACGTATACACACAGGATGACCCTGCATAATGTCGAATAACTCTGTAAAATCAGCGCGCTGCATGGGCAAAAGGCGCGCGATAGCTTCGCGACGATCCTCGTGGGTCTGCGCAAATATCATCTCGCGCATCACGGTCAGGCGGTCACCCTCAAAAAACATATGCTCGGTCCGGCATAGGCCGATGCCCTGCGCCTTGAAGTTGCGCGCCATAGCCGCCGCATCGGGCGTATCGGCATTGGCCCGCACACCAATGTCGCGGATCGCATCGGCCCATTCCATCAGTTGCAGATACCAATAGTCTTTTGCAGGAGGCAACATTTTAGCCGCCCCCAAAAGCGCCTCACCTGCAGAGCCGTCGAGCGTCATCATCTCGCCCTCGTGGATGTCACGACCATCCGGCAAGGTGAGGGTATTGGCGCGCGAATTGATCCTCACATCGGCCCCAACCACGCAAGGCACACCCATTCCCCGCGCGATCACCGCCGCGTGAGAGGTCACCCCCCCGCGCTCAGTCAACACACCGACGGACGAATGCATCCCGCGAATATCCTCAGGCGCAGTTTCGCGGCGTACCAAAATACAAGGCTCGCCACGCGCCTCGCTCGCTTGTGCTGCGGCAGAGGTGAATACGATTTTGCCAACCGCCCCGCCGGGGCTAGCGGCGATGCCACGACACGCCACATCGCGCACACCAGCCGGATCGACCTGAGGGTGCAATAATTCGGTCAAGGAGCGCGCAGGAATACGGCATAGCGCCTCATCTTTGGAAATGATCCCATCCTCGGCCAATTGCACCGCTATACGCAGCGCGGCACGCGACGAGCGCGGCAAACGGATCGCATCGATGATGTGTAACTTACCGTTTTCAATGGTAAATTTAACTTCCATTTCTTCGCGCAATTTAGCACGACACAATTGTGCCGCCGCAACAAGTTGCGCGTAGGCCTCTGGCAAGAGATCCTCCAATGACGGCCCGCGTCCATCTTTGGTCAGATAGATCACATTGCGTTCGTTGACTTGAGTTTCACGACCTTGGCTTTGGCGAATAAACCGCCCCTTTACGATCGGCTCGCCCGTATCATTGTCAACCAACTGGATCACGCCAGAGCCGTAATCGCCATTGCCAAGCCCAAAGGCCATCGCTTGCACGACCAAGCCCAATCCCGCATCGGCGGGTGCGCCTTTTGCCTGTCTGAGCAACCGCGCCGTTGTGCCGGCCCAAGCGCGCGCCATAGAGCGCAAAACCTGCAACAACTGGATTTCGATCTGTTGCGGAAAATCCTCGTCCGTCTCCCCCTCATAGGCCGAAAGCGCCGCGTTGAGTTGGTCTGACGTTGCCATAGAGTTGTCAAATTCGAACAATTCGGGGTCAAGTTTCTCGACATGCACCGCGTATGCTTGCACAGATCGAAGATAAAGCGCATCTGCCGCGTCTTGACCCAATGTCTTGGCCAACTCGTCGTGACGCGCCGCGTTCATGCCGATATTGAGAATGGCATTGGGTCCGCCCCAGTCGGCCACTTCCGATGACGGACGCACGGAGAGCAATTGCTTTTCCCCAAACACGTCCAACAACGCATCCATATCGGGCTGTTGCCCCTCCGCAAGCGCGTGCACAGTATCGAAACTGAGCGCCACAGTTTTTGGCACCGGCAAATCCAGTCGGATCAACCGTTGCAAACACTTTGCACGCCCGCCATGTGTCCCCACCGAAATGGGGGCCACTCGTTTTATGCGTGTAAATCCAAGACTTTCGACACTGTGCTGCACTGCGGCGCTCCTTTGCGCGAATCCTACGCGCGTCAGGGACAGATGTGCAACTAAAACGTTACCGCAAACACTCAATCATGGGGGTTTCAGCCGTCGATTTTGGTCAGATCGGCCACACTGAGGCAAATATCGCGAATGCGCCCCAACAGGTTGAGCCGATTACGGCGCACCACATCATTATCCGCGTTCACCTGAACCGCCTCGAAAAACGCATCCACAGGACCGCGCAGGTCGGCCATTGCGGACATGGCGGCGGTGAAATCCTCAGACGCCATAGCGGGTTTGATCTTGGTCTCGGCCACATCGAGGGCGGCGAACACCGCGCGTTCCTCGTCCATCTCGGCAAATTTGATGTCGGCACCGTAAGAGTATTCAACACCGTCATTTTTCTCGGCTTGCGTGAGAATGTTGTTGGCGCGTTTGAACCCTTGGATCAGGTTTTTGCCGTCCTCGGTCGCCAATGTCGCAGACAACGCGCGGGCGCGTTTGACGAGCAACGTGATATCGTCAGCCCCGTCCATCGCCAGACAGGCGTCGATCACATCGTGGCGAATACCCTCGTCCTTGAGGAAGACCTTGAGGCGGTCGTGGAAGAAGGAGAGGAGGTCGGCGGCGATTTCTTTAGTAACATTCCGATCATGTGTAGCCCAAAAAACATCACGAAAACCATCAAAACCTGTTTTGCCATTGGGGTAGCTGGGTTCCGTACTAAGCCATGCCTTTTGTGCGGCGGGCCATTCAGCTGCTACCGCATTTTCAACGACGAAATGGAACAGCAGGTCGGTAAGCGAAATCCTCAGCTTTCCACTCAACACCAACCGTATATCCCCAAGCGCGGCGCGCCGTAGCGCAAACGGGTCTTTTGATCCTGTGGGTTTCTCGTCAATCACCCAGAACCCTGCCAGCGTGTCGAATTTATCGGCGAGCGCCACGGCCACGGACACAGGGTCGGTCGGCACGTCATCGGAGGGGCCGAGCGGCGAATAGTGGTCGCGGCACGCATCGGCGATGGCATCGGACAGGCCCGCGGCTTTGGCGTAATAGTGCCCCATGATGCCTTGCAGTTCCGGGAACTCATAGACCATTTCGGACGACAGGTCGGCCTTGGCGACTTTGGCGGCCAGTTCGGCCTCATCGGCGTCCGCGCCCACAATCGGGGCAATCTCGCGGGCAAATGCGGCGATGCGCGCAATACGGTCGGCCTGAGAGCCGAGTTTGTTGTGAAAGGTGACGTTGGCAAGCGGCGCAGACATGGCCTCGAACCCGTCACGCTCAACCGTGCGATTGTCGTTTTCCCAAAAGAATTTCGCGTCCGACAGACGTGCGAACAATACCTTTTGGTTGCCTGCCAAAATGGTCGCGCCATTGTCGGCGGTTTCGCGGTTGGCAACGGTCACGAATTTCTCGATGCGCCCCGTTTTGGGATTGCGCACGGAAAAGAATTTCTGGTGCTCTTTCATCGAGGTTTGCAGAACTTCGGGCGGCAAGCCCATGAAATCCTCGGCAATGTCGCCCATCAACACAACAGGCCATTCCACCAGACCCGCGACCTCGGCCAAAAGACCGGCATCTTCCACGATTTCAAGGCCTTGTGCAAAGGCCTGATTGGTGGCGTCGTGCCAGATATGGTCGGCCCGCTCGGCGGCGTCCAGCATGACAAAGTTCTGTTTGAGCTTGGTCGTGTAGGCGTCAAACGAAGAGACGGTAAAGGTGTTTGGCGCCATGAAACGATGACCAAAAACGGTGTTGCCTGCTTTGATCCCGTCGATGTCGAGCGGCACAATCTCGGCACCCTCTTCGGTGGTCAAAATGCACACAATGGAGTGCAGCGGACGCACCCATTTGAGCGCGCCATTGCCCCAACGCATAGATTTGGGCCACGGAAAGTTGCGGATGGTCGCCTCAAGAACTTCGGCCACGATCACGGATGCGGGGCGGCCCGCCTTGGTGATTTTGGCCACATAGACCTGACCTTTTTTCTCGTCGCGGATCTCAAGCTCGTCTTTGCTCACACCTGCCCCGCGCAAAAACCCCTCGAGGGCTTTTTCGGGCGCATCAACACGCGGTCCTTTGCGCTCTTCCACGGTGGTGGGCGATGCATCAAGCAGCCCCTCAACGGACAAGGCCAAACGGCGCGGCGTGGCAAAGGCGCCAGCGGACGCATAGGTCAAACCCGCCTCGACCAAACCATCGGCGATAAGCTTTTTGAGATCTTCAGACGCACGTTTTTGCATGCGTGCGGGGATTTCCTCGGAGAAGAGTTCGATCAGCAGGTCGGGCATATCTTACTGTCCTTGTGGCGCGGGCGGGCAGCCCTCAGGTGCGGGATCGCCGTCAAAAACGGCCTCACCACACGGGTTTATCTGGTGCCATGAAAAGGCGCGGCCATCGGGATAGACGGCGATCACGCTATCGATGCCATAGTCGAAATTCGCCTCACCGAGAAAGGCCATAGCGGCCCCCGCCTCGAGGTCGTCCCCAATTTGTTTGGCGTCAAAGCAGTTGAACCATTTGGGTGCGATCAACGGCTCTGCGGCCTCATAGGGCACAAAGGTTTCCGTCATCATCGCGGTGGAGAGCGGCGTGGTGAAACAGGCGCGAAACCGGATGGGCGATGTGTTGGCATCAATGCCTTCGTAGTCGGCAGCAAGGATATCCTCGGCCACACCGTCGAATGTGGTGGCACGCACAGTCGCGCGCGGTGCGGAGGCA
>NZ_CBFHKW010000024.1:17132-28237 GCF_965656515.1 Celeribacter marinus | reverse complement strand
TATGTCTCGTAATAAGCGTAGACTTGAGAGTAATAGAGCCCTGCTCCGAATACGATTGCTGTGAGCACGATGCCACCTACGATGAGTTTACCATTCATTGCGCCGCACCCTCGGGGACATATCCGCCCGCCGTGGTTTGTACGAACGCATCAGCACAGGCTTTGGCAAGGGTGCGTACGCGGCCAATGTAGGCTTGCCGCTCGGTGACCGAAATCACGCCGCGCGCATCGAGCAAGTTGAACACATGGCTGGCCTTGATGCATTGGTCATAGGCGGGGTGCGCCATGATGATCCGTTTGCCCGTTTTGGGATCTTCGGCGGGGCGGGCCAAAAGCGCGTGACACTCGGCCTCAGCCTCTTCAAAATTCTTGAGCAGCTTTTCGGTGTTCGCCGCGTCAAAGTTGTGGCGCGAGTACTCTTCTTCGGTCTGTTTGAAAATGTCGCCATAGCTCAGCGCAATGGGGGAGGACGGATCATTGAACGGCATGTCCATGACGTGATCGACGCCAAGCACATACATTGCCAAACGTTCCAGACCATAGGTCAATTCGCCCGACACGGGGCGGCAATCATGGCCGCCGACCTGTTGGAAATAGGTGAACTGCGACACTTCCATGCCATCACACCACACTTCCCATCCAAGGCCCCACGCGCCAAGCGTTGGGCTTTCCCAATCGTCCTCAACGAACCGTATATCGTGGAGGTCAGTGTCGATACCGATGGCTTTCAATGAGCCGAGATAGAGATCTTGCAAATCAGGCGGACTTGGTTTGATCACAACCTGAAACTGATAGTAGTGCTGAAGACGGTTCGGGTTCTCGCCGTAGCGTCCATCAGTTGGACGGCGCGAGGGCTGCACATAGGCGGCCGCCCACGGCGTCGACCCAAGCGAGCGCAGCGTTGTCGCAGGGTGGAATGTCCCCGCCCCCACTTCCATGTCGTAAGGCTGTAAAACCGCACAGCCTTTGGCCGCCCAGTAGGCTTGTAGACGCAAGATAATGTCCTGAAAGGACCGCGGTTTATCACTGGTTTGGATCATCGTCTCGGACATGGGTAAGCCTTGCTTGTTCAGCACTTCTAATGCGGCCATTCAATAGGCAAGCCAGAGGGGGGCGTCAATGACCCAAGCCGCCCCACATCGCGCGAACGCCTCACTATTTACGAACTTTTTCGCGCGCTTTTGATCACATTGTGTCTGAACGCGCGCTCGAACGGTTGACCTTGGCTCCGAACCTGCTTTGGTGTCGCAAGGGAAACAAAACGGGCGCAAAGCCCGTCATTTGACGTATAGGGTTTTCATGACACGTATTACAGCCGCGCTACCGCTTTCTTTGGTAGCTACTTTTTTTGCAAGCACCGCACTTGCCCAGTCTTGGGTTCAAATCGAGGCACAGCCATCGCTCACACAAGCCACGACAGCCGCACAGGCCTACGCCACACAATTGCCCAATGTGGTTGGCTTTGAGCAGGCAGGGCGTTGGCACGCTATTGCGCTTGGCCCCTACGCCGATGATGACGCTGCCGAAACCGTATTGCGTCAGTTGCGCGCCCAAGGTCTGATCGCACGTGATGCCTATGTCACCGATGGCGCAGATTACCGCACCGCATTTTTCCCCATTGGACAGGCTTTGGCTACAACAGCCACGCCGCTTGTGACCCCTGCCGATGATGCGCCTTCGACGGATGCAACTCTGGCCACCCCATCTCAAGAGGCCGTAGAACAGGTGGTTGAGGCCATCGAAGTTCCCCAAGAACCACTTGACGAAACACTCGCACAGGCCCGCGCCTCAGAACGTGATCTCGACCGCCCCGCGCGCGAAGCGTTGCAAATCGCGTTGCGTTTCGCTGGCTTTTACAACTCCGCAATAGACGGGGCCTTTGGCAACGGAACACGGCGCGCCATGGGAGCATGGCAAGAGGCCAACGGCGTCGAGGCGACTGGGGTTTTGACCACACGCCAACGCGGCGAAGTCCTTGCGGCTTATCAATCCGTGATCGACAGTTTGGGCATTGCACGCGTCACTGACGAGACCGCAGGGATAGAGATTGACCTGCCACTGGGTATGGTCGAATTCGACGCCTACACTCCACCCTTTGCCAAATACATGGCCAAGGACGGATCGGGTATACAGGTGATGCTGATCTCTCAAACCGGTGATGAGGACACGCTTGGCGGACTCTACGAAATCTTACAGACATTGGAAATTGTCCCTCTGGACGGGGAGCGTTCGCGCCAATCGTCCAGCTTTGTTTTGACAGGACAAAATAGCGAGATCACCACGCATGCCGAGGCGAGCCTCTCGGGCGGCGCGGTCAAGGGGTGGATGCTGATCTGGCCAACGTCAGGCGATCAAACACAGCGCTCGATGGCACTCAGATCCATGCAATCCAGTTTTGCACCACTTCGAGATGCCGTGCTTCCCGATGCCTATGGCGAGGGCGCAGAGCAAAACATCGACTTGCTCGCGGGGCTTGATATCCGGCGCGCTGAGCGCAGTGCGACAGGCTTTTTCGTCGACAATACCGGCCGCGTTGCCACCTCTACAGCCACAATTGAAAACTGCACACGGATTGTTCTGGATGACGTGTATGACGCGAAAGTCGTCGCCTCACAAAATGGCATGGCGCTTTTGGCACCGAATGACACGCTGGCACCGATCGCCTTTGCCGCGTTTGATAGCCGCCTGCCCCGCTTGCAATCGGGTATCACATCTGCGGGCTATGCCTATGGTGGCCGCCTTGGAACGCCGACCTTGAACTATGGCACGATGCAAGAGCATGCGGGTCTCAATGGCGAGGCTGATCTTTTACGCCTTGAGTTGGCGACGCTGCCATCCGAAGTGGGATCACCGGTGATGGCCCCCACAGGCGGCGTTATCGGAATGCTCACATCCATTGACACCGGCGCACGCGCGCTCCCCGAAAACGTCAGCTTTGCCTATGACATGGAAAAACTCGCGGGCTTTTTATCGGAGCACGGCGTGACGGTCGCCGCCGCACAAAGCGACATTGATCTATCCGGCGCAGAACTGATCGAAAAAGCGCGCGACATGACTGTTTTGGTCAGCTGCTGGAACTAAAGATCACACGACCAAAGACAAAAGCCCCGCACATGTGCGGGGCTTTTTTATGCATATGTTCAGTCGCGCCACGCGTTAGCTGCGCCAAAACCGGATGGTGAACAGGGCAAAGACCGACATCACTTCGAGACGTCCAACGAGCATCGCAATCGCCAAAATCCATTTCGCAGTATCATTGAGCGACGAGAAATTACCCGATGGGCCAATGATATCACCGAGCCCTGGACCAACACAGGCAATCGCGGTAGCCGCACCCGACACCGCCGTCACCAGATCAAGACCGGTCGCGGCCAGCAACACCGCCGTTATACCCAACGAGACGATAAAGAACGAGAAAAACGCCATCACCGATGACAAGACATCTTCGGACACCGCTTGCCCTTGATAGCGCGGGGTAAAGACGCCGTGTGGACTGTGGATTTTGCGGATTTGCGCGGTCATTGACGCGATCAGCAATTGATAGCGGAACACCTTGACCGAACATGCGGTCGAGCCCGCACAGCCGCCCACCAATCCGATAAAGAAAAAGGCGACAGCGGGAAAAGCGCCCCACAACTGGTAGTCGGTCGACGCGTAACCCGTGCCCGAAATGATCGAGGTCACGTTGAACAATCCCTCACGGATTGAATGCTCGAACGCATCGCCATCAACAACGAAACGGTACACAGAGAACGCCGCAACGAGCACGCTGATCACACCGAGGTAGGCGTGGATTTGCGTGTCGCGCCACATCGGCTTGGCCGTCCCTGCCATCAGCTGCACAAAGCGCACAAAAGGCAGCGAGGCGAGAATCATAAACAGCGATGACACATATTCAGCCGGCCCCTGAAACGCGCCGAACGAGGCATCACGGGTCGAAAACCCACCCGTGGACAGCGTGGTCAGCGCATGGTTGACCGCATCAAATGGACCCATGCCAACCAACACATAGGCACTAAAACAGGCCGCCGTTAGGACCACATAGACCACCGAAATACGCGAGGCAATCTCACCCGCGCGCGGCAGAACTTTACCATCGGTATCAAAGGCTTCGGAGCGAAACACCTGCATTCCGCCCACTTTGAGCTCGGGCAGGAACACCATGGCGACAACAATGATGCCAACCCCCCCGAACCATTGCAGCATAGAGCGCCACAGCAATATGCCCTCCGGTAGGTTGTCCAGACCGGAAAAGACCGTAGATCCGGTTGTGGTCATCCCCGACATCGCCTCAAAAAACGCATCTGTCAAAGAGGCGTTCATCTCGGCCAACATGAACGGGATACCACCAAAAATAGGCAAAATGAGCCAAATCACAGTGGTCAAAAGAAACATCTGCTGAATAGACAGGCCTTGCTTCTGGCCGTTTTGCGTCGATATCGCGACGGCTGTCCCAAACACAAACGTGATCAGCCCTGATTTAAGAAAGACCGTCCACTCGCCACGGCCAAAGCCAATGTCGACGAGCATAGGAACCATCATCGTCAGACCCAAAAGGGCCACGAGCACGCCAATTACGTAGAGAACAGGTCTGATATCAGTCATAGCGCCAAGGCTTGGCCCCACGCGCGCGCCAAGTCAAGCGACCTTTGCGTTCACCCGTAGCGCTCAGCCAACGTGGATCAAAGACGCAAACAACCGCGGATCGAGGCTTTGAGCGTCGAACGTGTCGCCTTGGGTCAAAACGGACACGGCATCATGCGAATGCAGGCTCTCTTGGTGCGACGCGACAACGCGAAAATCGCCCACCCGTGGCTCACCTTGCAAGGCCGCGCAAAACAGGCGCGCAGCATCTTCGACAAAAATCGGATTGGCGGCGTTCAACTCTGCAAACGCTTGTTCATCCTCACGCTTCACCATCACCTGCGTCTCGGTCGCGACCGCACTGCGCGCCAGATCAATCAGATCCTCGAACCACAGACAGGCCTGATTGGGCAACACTTCAACGGAAATTCGCGCAACCGAGCGTTGCGAATGTGGTGTAGCCAATTGTTGGCGCGTGCGCCGCGCGTGTTCTGACAATTCCAACGAACACGGGCACGTCGACGAGTAAACGTAATCAAGGTGCATAAACTTGCGCCGTACACCGTTTTTCTCGACCAGTTCCAACGCGATATCGTAGTATTGAAACCCCTTAAGGCCGGAGCGCAATGACGGCATTTTGACGGGAAACGAAAACCGCATTTGGATGCGGGCATCAAAACTATCAAGGTCGGCGATATAGGCATCGAGAGCCGTTTCGATCACGTCAAAGCTAAACGTTTGCTCGGCATGTTTGTAAAAAGAGCGCATGATGCGGGACATGTTGATGCCCTTTTTCTCCGCCTCAAGGCTGACCGTGCCCGTCACAGATGTCTCAAGCGTCAAATCACCGTTGTCGCGGGTGTGAAACCGGATCGGTAGACGGAAATTGGAAATGCCGACGTGTTGGATTTGCTGACGCGCGCCTTTGATCAGGCTCTCGGGACCGTTTTGCAGATCGGGCAGCGTGTCGCGGTAGGCCTCGTCAACTTGAAAATCCTCAGGGTACGCACGGCGCAATGCGGGATAGTTGGCGAAATCATCTGAATGCGGCAAAAGCCGTGAAATCGCGGGATCAAGATCCGCCACTTCGGTCGGCGTAGCATCCTCAGCCCACGCTCGTAGCGCGTGCAGAGCGGCCTTGGCAGCCTCGTGTTTCGCCTGTTTATCCATAGCACCCGTCTGAATGTTCATGGGAAGTCCCCCGCCGTTGCCTCCGTTATATAGGAGGTTTGAACCCGATTACCACATGGATACGGCTACGGCAGGGGTTTGGATCAGATCGCGCCGAGCGCCGTTAAGATATCGTCAATAATATCTTGCGGATCTTCGAGACCCATAGACAACCGCACAAGACCGTCCGTGAGGCCCACTTCGGGGCGCCGCTCAACGGGGACGTTTTTATGCGTTGTCGTGCACGGATGCGTGGCGATGGATTTGGCATCGGCAAAGTTGTTGGAAATGGTAAACACCTCCAACGCATTGAGGAATGTGAACGCCGCGTCTTTGCCGCCTTTGAGATCAATTGTGATCACCGTGCCGCCCGACTCCGATTGCGTGATCGCAAGGTCGTATTGCGGATGCGCCTTGTGGGTCGGGTAGCGCACAAAATTGAGCGCACGATGCCCCTCAACCGCATCACAGACCGCCAATGCCGTACGCGCCTGCTGGCGGACCCGCAAATCAAGTGTCTCGAGGGATTTGAGCTGAACCCATGCGTTAAACGGGGAAATCGCGCCGCCCGTGTGTTTGAGATAGGTTTCAATCGGGCCACGGATCAAATCGCGATCGCCGGCAATAATACCGCCAAGACACCGCCCCTGCCCGTCCACATGTTTGGTGGTCGAGTAAATGATAAGGTCCGCACCCGCCTCTTTGGCATAGGTGAAAATTGGCGAACACATCGCATTATCAACGATCACCAACGCCCCGACTGCATGAGCCAGTTCACACACCGCCTTAAGATCAATCACCTCAAGGGTCGGGTTGGAAATACTCTCAAGGAACACCGCCTTGGTATCGGGGCGAATGGCGGCTTTCCACGCGTCCAGATCGCGCCCGTCAATGAGCGTGGTCTCAACACCGAACTTCGGGAGCACCTCGGTCACGATGTAATTACACGACCCGAACAAGGCACGCGACGACACCAGATGATCGCCCGATTGCAACACCGCCATCAACGCACCGGATACGGCGGCCATGCCAGAGGCAGTTGCAAAAGCATCTTCGCAGCCTTCAATGGCTGCCATCCGGTCCTCGAACATACGCGTTGTCGGATTACCGTAGCGCGCATAGATGAACTCATCCTCACCCTGATTTACAAATCTCGCCTCGGCAGCCTCGGCACTGTCGTAGACAAATCCCTGCGTCAGAAAGAGCGCCTCGGACACTTCGCCATATTGGCTACGGCGTGTGCCTTGGTGGATCAGTTGTGTTTGCGGTTTCCAGTCAGTCTTGCCCATGTGTCGCGGCCTCATCATCAAATAAAAAGCCCCCGTCGATCAAGAGCGGGGGCGCGGATGGCGCGTCGCGTCTCGACCTTTTAGCGGTATAATTTTACGTGGCCCGCAATCCGGTGAACAAATCGCCACGATAGGTTTGGCCTACAAATCCTGCGACATTGTGTCAACATGGGCCATCACCTGTGCATGTGAAATTTTCGAATGATGCGCATCACCATCGCACATATTTATACAACTGAGCATTGTCACCGTCGACATGTCCCCCCATCATTGATGGCAACACTGAAAAGGACATCTAATGACACAGCACCCCATCGACCTCTTTTACTGGCCCACGCCGAACGGCTGGAAAGTCTCCATCGCGCTGGAGGAAATGGATCTCGCGTATAAGACAACGTATATCGACATTGGCGCAGGGGATCAGTTTTCACCCGATTTTCTAAAAATTGCCCCCAACAACCGGATGCCCGCGATTATAGACCCCGATGGGCCTGATGGTGCGCCCGTTTCAATCTTTGAAAGCGGTGCAATCATGCAATACCTTGCGCGCAAAACGGGGCAGCTTTACGGGACGACCGCGCGCGACCGGATCGCCGTTGATCAATGGCTCATGTGGCAAATGGGCGGCCTTGGCCCGATGGCCGGACAGGCGCATCACTTCCTCAAATATGCCCCCACGATGGACCCGCCCAATGATCTACCCTACGCCAAAGACCGCTACCGCACTGAAACCGCACGTCTTTACGGTGTCCTCGATCGTCAATTGGCCAAACACGAATTTGTGGCGGGCGATTTTTATTCCATCGCGGATATGTCCATTTGGGGCTGGGCGTCCCTATGGGAGGGGCAGCAACAGACCCTTGACGACAAGCCAAATTTGGCGCGGTGGTTGGACACGGTGAGTGCACGCGATGCGGTGAAACGCGGACGCGCCCTTGGCGCGCAAAAACGCGGTGATATAAGCACGGACAAAGGCGCGCAGAACACCTTGTTCAAACGCTAGCCCATACGGCCGCCTGACCGTTTAACACGCATATGTCAAAGGATTGCCCGTGGATCGACGCGCTTTTATTACCACCTCAGCGGCCGCTTTGGCCACGGGCTGTTCTACACCGCGCCTTTATAGGGAGGTCGCTGGGTCCATCGATTCCGAGGTTCAAAGGCGGGTGTTCGTGGCAACCAATCGCCATGTGTCACGTGATCCGCTCCTGCAATTCGAGGGTGAGCGAACTTCGGGCGTCTCTTATCTGGATTACACAATCTCCATTCCGCCAAACCGGCGCGCGGGGGAGTTCTCATTTCCACGCAAGCCTCTGGATGCCCAAACCCAGTTCTTTGTGACCCGCACCCAAAGCTTTGACACCGCTCAGGCGTTTTCGAAATCGGTCGCGCAAAACGATGACAAAGGTCTCGGCACGGTTTTGTTTGTGCACGGGTTCAATGTCTCTTATCCGGGCGCGGTTTTTCGCGCGGCACAGATCGCGACCGATTTTGGGTTCAAAAACCCTGTGACCGTATTCTCGTGGCCCTCGGCGGGCAAACTGACTCGCTACGCTTATGACCGCGATAGCGTTCTATTTGCACGCGCGGCGCTGGCCGACACCATAAAACTCTTGGCCAAAGCCACCGGAAAGGTGACGATTGTCGCCCACTCCATGGGTGGATTGTTGACGATGGAAGCCCTCAAACGCTTGTCGTTGCAACAAGATGCAGCGACGTTAAAGGCGGTGAATGGCGTCATCTTGGTCCAACCTGATATCGATCTTGATGTCTTTGTAGAGCAAATGGCTGATCTGCGTACGCATCCGTTAGGCGTGGCCGTTATCGGATCGCGGCGCGACCGCGCGCTAAAATTCTCATCCGTCATCACAGGCGGGCACCCGCGCGCCGGTGACGCATCAGCGGTCGAGGTAATCCGCAACGCGGGCGCTGTTTTGATTGATGTAAGCGGCGCGCCGATGGGCGATGTATTGGGGCATGACACCTTTATGTCGTCACCCGAATTGCTCGCCATCATCAAATCTGGCGATCTCGCAGAAAAGGTTGTTGCAGGCGCGCCGGGACAAGACATTTTGGTAGATGGGCTTGCTTTGACAGGCTCGGCCGCCTTAGCAATTGCCTATCTGCCGTACACTGTAACCGGCATCTGATCAGGCCTCTGGGGCATCCTCGTCAGCGGTTGCGTGACGCGACAACAGGCCCGATTGGGTCATGAAAAACCCGAACATGATCAAGGGCAGGCCAAAGGTTTTGAACTTGACCCATGCATCCGTGGACAGGCTGCGCCACACCAGTTCATTGGCGATGGCCAACCCGAAGAACAAAAGCATCATGCGCAGGGTCAGCTTCATCCAACCCTCATGATCGAGCGGCATCAATTCACCCATCACAACGCGCAAATAGCTGCGCCCACGCAGGAGACCAAAGGCCAACATACCGCCAAACAGAAGGTAAATCATCGTTGGCTTCATCTTGAAAAAGCGCTCGTCATTGAGCCAGATCGTCAAACCGCCGAACACTGTGACGAGGACAAGTGTCATGATCTGCATCACGGACAGTTTGCCCGTCAGACGCCACAGCGCAAAGGAAGACGCGGCAATCAACGGAATGAACAACGCCGTCATCACGATGAACCCCGAGTAGGTTTGGCCGTTCACAAGGAAATCACGATCTTTGAGCAGGACATATCCCGCGAAAAACGCAATGATCGGCCCCATCTCCAAAACAGTTTTGACCCACGGCTTTACGGTCATCTCGGTGGTGTTGTCGCTCATCTTGATTGCATCCTTTGTCATCCGCCCATCTCGACTATCACAGCCCCCAGCGCGATCAAAGCCATGAGCGCAAGGCGGCGTGGGCCAACCTTTTCACCCAAGATCAGCCATCCGATTAGCGCGGCGAAAACAGTAGAGGTTTCGCGCAAAACTGCGGCCTCGCCCACATTGTCCAAACGGGTCGCAAGCATAACAAAACCAAAGGAAAAATAGGCGACAATACCGCCGATGAGGCCGCGCGCCATCAGCGGGCCGAGGGCTGGTTTGTCAACCAAAGATCGGTAGCGCAGCGTCGCCACAACCGGCATCACAAATCCGTCAATGAAGAAAAACCATGCCAAAAACGTGAACGGATCCGCCGTGGCGCGAATACCATAAGCGTCATAGGTGGTGTAAAGCGCTACAAAACCGCCCGTCAAAACCGCGAGCATCATCGCGGGCACCATCGTGTCGCGACCCACGGTGATGGTGCGCAAATTGTAAATCGCGAGCCCAAAGATGCCCGCGACAAGCGTGAACACCCCAAACCATTGCACCGGCGAAAAATGTTCGCCAAACACGATTCCCGCGCCGATCACCGCAAACAACGGTCCCGTCCCGCGCACGACCGGATAGACGACCGTGTAGGCGCCTTTGGTGTAGGTATATCCTTGGGCGGCTTTATAGGCCGTGTGAATCACAAACATGCCCGCGAAAATCGGCCACATATGCGGCTCGGGCCACGGTACCACGAAAAGGGCAAACGGAGCGGCGATGATACCGTAGGAAAAATCAATCGCCCCACGTGACAACCACGGATCATGACGCCCCTTTTGAAGCGCGCCGAACAAAGCATGCAAAAAGGCGGCTGTGAGCGCGAGAATGAGCGCAAGCTGATGCCCCGCCTCGGTCCCCTCAAGGGAAATGATCCAGTCGCTCATGGTGCGCCTCGATCACCGAACGCCACGCGGGTCATGCCTCGTGTGAGGGAACACTGCCCGTTAGCAT
Organism: Celeribacter marinus; assembly: GCF_965656515.1. Lineage (GTDB taxonomy): Bacteria > Pseudomonadota > Alphaproteobacteria > Rhodobacterales > Rhodobacteraceae > Celeribacter > Celeribacter marinus_D. The sequence continues at coordinate 17,434 of NZ_CBFHKW010000024.1, read as the reverse complement.
CATTTCGAAATCGACATATGGATTGGGGATCAACCGCCCGTCAGCACCCTCGATAAAGTCCTGATCAATCTCGAATGCGCCATCACGCAACAACGCCTCTTCGAGAGATTGCACAACAAATTCAGTGCGGTAGGATGGCAAGATGCCCATGCCCCAAATTCGTGCCGGACAATCGCCACGGTTTTCGTCAACCACAAGCATCGCCGTTGCCACCAATGTGTCGCCGTCCGTGATCACCATTTCAGAGTGCAATGCACGATCCTCTGGCCAATCCTCACTGGTTTGTTCCGCGCGCTCGGGGT
>NZ_CBFHKW010000024.1:0-17035 GCF_965656515.1 Celeribacter marinus | reverse complement strand
CGACACCCAATTGTCGGGACCATTCGCTTTGTGCAGTTCTAACATCAGACCTCCAGACCCGTCAGGGCCGCGGCAAATTCTTCGGGATCGAACGGCGCGAGATCGTCGATCTGTTCGCCTACACCGATCGCATGGATCGGCAGACCAAACTTATCGGCGAGGCTCACCAGAACGCCGCCTTTGGCGGTGCCGTCGAGTTTCGTCATAACAAGTCCGGACACATCGGATATTTTTTGGAAGGTTTCAACCTGATTCAGCGCATTTTGACCCGTGGTCGCATCAAGCACCAACAAGGTGTTGTGCGGCGCGCTCGGATCTTTCTTGCGGATCACGCGCACGATCTTGGCCAATTCTTCCATCAGGTCAGTGCGGTTTTGCAACCGTCCCGCGGTATCAATCAACAAGAGATCAGCACCGATATCTTGCGCCTTGCTCATCGCATCGAATGCGAGAGACGCGGGATCGGACCCCTCGGGTGCGGTTAAAACCGGCACGCCTGCACGCTCGCCCCATACCTGTAACTGCTCAACGGCGGCGGCACGGAACGTATCGCCAGCGGCAATCACCACGGACTTACCCGCAGCCTTGAACTGACTCGCAAGCTTGCCAATCGTTGTGGTTTTTCCAGACCCATTCACGCCCACCACAAGAACAACCTGCGGCGTTTGCGGGTAGAGCGGCATCGGCTTGGCAACGGGCTCCATGATGCGCGCAATCTCTTGGGCCATAAGGCGCTTGATCTCTTCGACAGACAGCTTTTTGCCAAAGCGACCCTCGGCCATCGCGGCCGTAACACGCAAGGACGTGTCCACACCCATATCAGTGGAAATCAACAACTCTTCGAGCTGCTCCAGCATATCGTCGTCAAGCGCACGGCGCACAACCGTCTTGGTCTCTTTGCGCCCGATAAGGCGACCCAAAAAGCCCGGCCTCACAGCGGCCTCGGCTTGGGGCTGTGCCACGGCAACCTCAACGATCTCTTCAAGTGCCTCGGCGACAGGCGCGGTCTCGACCGGTGCGATTTCAGCGGGAGCCACCTCCACAGGTGCAGGTGGCGCGACCGCCTCTGGCGCGCGAACCGGCTCTTCGACAGGCGTGTGGGTTGGTAGTTCAATAGGGTCAGCATCGGGGATATCCGCGACGACATCCTCGACATAGGCCTCGTGCGCACCGCTTTGCGCGCCACCATCGGCCACAATAGCTTCTAACCCCTCGTCAATCTTTGACGACGATTTGAGCAGGCGTTTCTTGAGTTTTCCAAATAGCGACATGAGGCCTCCGTTCCCTGCTCACATAATCCGTCTTTGCCCGCGAGAAAAGCCCCGCCTTAGAGAAAGGCCAAAAGGATAAAGCCCTGCCCGCCCACATAGAGCACCCAAAGCGTGTAACTGGCCATGCGGGCACGCGCTGTTCCCTCGGTCAGATGAAACAAACGGACCGCTAAAATCAAATCGGACATCAAAAACAAAACAGCGCCAACGGTCGCGCCGCGTAGCCCAAACGGTAAGGACAACGCCGCCGCCGTCATCGCGCAAATGATCACCGCATAGGCACGCGCAGGCCACGTAAGCGGATCGCGGCTTGGCACAACAATGGCGATGGCCAAAGCCGCCACAATCACCATGCCAACGATCGGAGCAAGTCCAACGCGCGACACATGCGGGACAAACAACGCGAGATAGGCGAGGTGCGCGAGCGCAAAGGCAATGAGGCCCGTCAAAAACGCCCGCGACCCATCGCGTGACAAGGCAATGTCGCCAACCGCGGACAATGCAAGCGCTATGATCAAAATGACAGGCGCCTGCGCAAGGGCGGCAATCGCGGCGAAGGCAAGCAACGGTGTGGCCTTCACTGCCGTGCGCCGCGTGCGTGTTGGAGTTTCGGTCAGCCAAAGATAGGCAAACGCGGATACCATCGCCAGCGCCCAAAGAGCCACAACGATACCTCTCTCAATGATCTCCGGCTCCATCCGTATCTCCACGTTGCACGCCCCACGGCGCGCGCTATACTCAAGTCAAATTGTAAGGTGTTACCCGTGCTATGACGACCCCGCATACCATCCGCTATTTCGCAATTGCCGCACTTACACCTGTAGGTCTTTTGGCCTTGGCCTCGCTCTTTGGCGGGCTGTGGTCGCTCATAGCTTTTGCCTACATTACCGCACTCGCTTTTTCACTCGATCAACTGGTCGCATTTACGCGCAGTCCTGACAATCCCGAGGCCGAATTTCCTGACGCCAATGCGCTATCGGTTGTGTTGGCCCTATCACATTTCGCTCTTTTGCCGCTCGCCGTGTGGGCGCTATCGAACGGACAACATGCATGGTGGGACCGTCTTTTCATCTTTTTTGCACATGGGTTATTCTTTGGCCAAGTCTCCAACTCGAATGCCCACGAAATGGTTCACCGTGCCGACACGACCCTGCGCCGTTTGGGCACTTGGGTTTATATCTCCCTTTTGTTCGGCCACCACGCCACCGCGCACGTGAAAATCCACCACAAATATGCCGCGACGGAGGATGATCCAAACTCCGCACCACTCGGTATGAGCTATTACCGCTTTTTGCCGCGCGCATGGATCGGCTCATTCAGAGCGGGTCTTATGGCAGAAAACACCATGCGCAAGGCGGCGGGCAAAACCGACGAGCTGCACCCCTACGCTCTATACATTGGAGGCGCATTTGCCTGTTTGGTACTCGCCTATGCAATCGGCGCATGGGAAGGCGTGCTGAAATACATTCTTTTGTCGGGCTATGCATCGTCGCAACTGATGTTATCCGACTACGTGCAACACTACGGACTACGCCGCACCCGCGATGCCAACGGCGTGCTGGAACCTGTCGGGCCACGCCACTCATGGAATGCGCCGCACTGGTTCACCTCCTTTATGATGCTCAACGCCCCGCGCCATTCGGACCACCATTCAAACCCGATGACGCCCTATCCGGCACTTCGGATCACCGACGATATGGCGCAGCTGCCCCGCTCATTGCCCGCAATGGCGACGCTTGCGCTCATCCCCCCGCTTTGGCGGCGCGTCATGGACCCGCGCGTTGCACAAATTATGGATCAACAAACCGCCCACACCCCGCGCGGCCAAGCGTCATAGGCCAAGCGTCGTAAGCCCGTCATCATGAAAACGTAAATTCACGTTGAATACGCACTATGGAAGGATCGCTAAATGATGAGAGTGTTCGCATATGCCACCGCCGTAGTGCTTGCCCTGCCCGCAGGTGCAGACGAACCGCTCACCGCACAAGAGTTCGACGCCTACACACGAGGTAAAACCCTAACCTATGCGGATCAGGGAACGGCTTACGGGCTTGAGGAATACTACCCAAACAATCAAGTTAAATGGGCGTTTGAGGGTGGCGCGTGCCTTGACGGGATTTGGTACGAGGAAAACCAGAACATCTGTTTTCTCTATGAGGACGGGCGCGCCCCGCAATGTTGGCAGTTTTTCCAAGACGGGAATAGACTGCGCGCCGAATTTGTGAGCGACAGCGGAACACAACAATACGAAGCCTATTCCTCAGATCGACCGCTACAGTGCACAGGGCCGCAGATCGGCGTTTAGAACAAGCTGCCTTGATCGGACGGGTTGCGGTCTTTTGCCTTTTTGGGCTTGGGTTTGTCGCCTTTGGTAGGCCCTACCTGTACAGCAGTGGGGTCAACGGAGGCCCCCGCGCCAATCGCCACGCGTCCGTCAGCAAATTGCACTTCAGCCATACGCGCCGCGTCAACCGTCGACTTGATCAACGCTCCGCGTGCATCGAACACCAACGCAAACCCACGCGCCATCGTCGCGCGGTGTGATAGCGCCTCAAGCATGGCACCGCGCCGCTCCAACGTGTTGCGCCATGCGTCGAGGTTGGCTTTGCCTGCGCGCTCGAACCGGCGAGTCAGATCATTGAGGCGGTCACTTTGGCGCTCAACGCGACCGCGCACGGTCGCAGGCTGCAACCGCCCAGACAAGCGTGACAGATAAAGCGTGCGTTTGTGAACGCCGTTTTTGAGCGCTTGACCGAGGCGCGCATCGGCCTGATCCACACGTTGGCGCGGACCGTCCAAAAGATGCGTGATTTTAGGCATCGCGCGCGCCAAATCGCTCAGACGTTGACGCCGGCGTTCAAGCCCACCCAAAAGTGAGCGTTCATTACGCGCGCCCATTTCCTGTAACGTCACCCACAACTCACGTCGCACAGGCACCGCCATTTCGGCAGCAGCAGTGGGCGTGGGGGCACGCATATCTGACGCGTAGTCGATCAATGTCGTGTCGGTCTCGTGACCCACGGCAGAGATCAACGCAATATCGGAGGCCGCAGCCGCACGGGCCACGATTTCTTCGTTAAAGCCCCATAAATCCTCGGTCGATCCACCGCCGCGCGCGACAATGATCAAGTCAGGGCGCGGGATGGCGCCGCCCACAGGTAGCGCGTTGAACCCTTTGATCCCTGCGGCGACCTCAGCGGCGCAGTTTTGCCCCTGAACAGCGACAGGCCACAACAGGACGTGACGCGGGAAACGATCACGCAAACGATGCAAAATATCACGGATCACCGCGCCTGAGGGCGATGTCACCACACCGATCACCTCAGGCAGATAGGGGATGGGACGTTTTCGGGCGGGATCAAACAGACCCTCGGCCGCCAGTGCTTTTTTGCGCTTTTCCAACATGGCCATAAGCGCACCTTCGCCCGCGACCTCGACCTCGTCGACATTGAGATTGTATTTCGACTGAGGCCCGAATGTAGACAGCCGCCCCGTGACGATAACCTCCATACCTTCCTCTGGAATGACCGACAGCCGCGCCGCCTGCCCCTTCCACGTATTACAGGCAATCACGTCCTTGTCGTCTTTGAGATCGTAGTACAAATGGCCCGAGCGCGCATGCATCACACGACCGATCTCGCCGCGCACGCGCACGCGTCCGAATGCGCCCTCAAGCGTCTTTTTGATGGACCCCGCCAGTTCACCCACGGTAAATTCGGGGGCGTTAGATTGCGGCTCTGGGCCGTCGTCTTCGAAAAGCTCGGACATGGGAGATCTTTCAACGCTGCTCTTGCTTGTGTCGTGTCGGATGTGACCTTAGAACGCAGGCAACCAAAGGTGAAGCGGAGAGAGCCATGAACATTCTAATTCTCGGATCAGGCGGACGTGAACACAGCCTTGCATGGGCTGTTTTGCAAAATCCCAAATGCGATAAGTTGATCGTGGCCCCCGGAAACGCAGGGATCGCCGCGATTGCGGAATGCGCCACTTTTGATATCAACGATGGGGCGGCGGTGGTCGAATTCGTCACTGAGAACGCCATCGACTTCGTCATCATCGGACCCGAAGCCCCCTTGGCTGCGGGCGTAGCCGATGCGCTACGCGAGACTGGTGTTTTGACCTTTGGCCCCTCGAAAGCGGCGGCACAATTGGAAGCGTCGAAAAGCTTCACCAAAGACATTTGTGACGCAAGCGGCGCGCCCACAGCGGGCTACGCACATTTCACCGATGCCGACAAAGCCAAGGCCTATATCCGCGCCGAGGGCGCACCGATTGTGGTCAAGGCTGACGGCTTGGCCGCAGGCAAGGGCGTGATCGTGGCGATGGACGTGCAAACCGCGCTCGACGCCATCGACGATATGTTCGGCGGCGAATTTGGTGCGGCAGGCGCAGAGGTCGTGATCGAGGAATTCATGGACGGCGAAGAGGCGTCTTGGTTCATCTTGTGTGACGGGCAAAACGTATTGCCCGTGGGGACCGCCCAAGACCACAAACGCGTAGGCGATGGTGACACGGGGCTCAACACCGGCGGCATGGGGGCCTATTCCCCCGCGCCCGTGATGACCGAAAGCGTGATTCAAAAGGCGATGGACGAAATCGTTAAACCTACTGTTGCCGAGATGGCCAAGCGCGGCATGCCGTATCAAGGCGTGCTTTACGCGGGCTTTATGATCAAAGACGGTCAACCGCGTCTGGTCGAATACAATTGTCGGTTTGGCGATCCCGAATGTCAGGTGTTGATGATGCGTCTGGGGGCGCAAGCCCTTGATCTGATGATTGCCACCGCTGACGGGACATTGGATCAGACCCGTGTGAACTGGGCCGACGATCATGCGTTGACGGTTGTTATGGCCGCAAACGGCTACCCCGGTGCGTATGAAAAAGGCAGCGTGATCCGCGGGCTCGACGCGATGCCCGAAGACAGCTCCAACATGGTGTTTCACGCTGGCACCGCCGTAAAAGACGGTGCGATTATCGCCACCGGTGGGCGCGTCCTAAACGTGACCGCGCGCGGGGCAAGCCTCACAGAGGCCCGCGACCGCGCCTATGCGATGATCGACGGCATTGATTGGCCTGAGGGGTTCAACCGCTCGGATATCGGGTGGCGCGCCCTTTGAAGACCTGCATAAATTTGTGCACAGTTTGTCCTTTTGATTAGCGAATTATTAACCCTGAAAGGCGATACGTTGAGTGCGAAACGCACCACGGCTCGAACGGCCAAGGGCGGTTCTTCAATCGAAGTGACCAAGGTGCAAAGCTCCAATGGCTGTCGCGACAGAACAAAGGCGTGCTCGAACGGCACGCCTTTTCTCGTTTGACGGTTGAGCGTGAGATCGGCAAACTGCCCAACCCTCACAGATATCGTTGGGCGTCTTACCCCATGCGCTCGCTGGCATAGCCTCCCGGCGAGGCAGGGAAGACGACCGTTTTGTTGCCGTTGATAAAAACGCGGTGGTGGATGTGGGCGTGGATGGCACGGGCAAAAACCTGTGCCTCGACATCACGACCGAGCGACACGTAATCCTCAGAGCTTTGGGCATGTGTGACGCGAACAGTGTCTTGCTCGATAATCGGCCCCTCATCGAGATCCGCCGTGACGTAATGCGCCGTGGCACCGATCAGTTTCACACCACGCTCGAACGCTTGTTTATACGGGTTTGCCCCTTTGAAGGACGGCAAGAACGAGTGATGGATGTTAATAATGCGGCCCGACATCACACGGCACATATCATCGCTCAAAATCTGCATATACCGCGCCAGAACGATCAGCTCGGCCCCTGCATCCTCGACCACCTGCAAAATCTTTGCTTCGGCTTCGGGTTTGTTCTCTTTTGTCACTTTGATGTGGTGGAACGCGATATCGTGGTTCACCACAACCTTTTGATACTCCATGTGATTTGAAATCACGGCGACGATTTCAATCGGCAAGGCGCCAATGCGCACACGGTAGAGCAAATCGTTGAGGCAGTGACCAAACCGCGACACCATCACGACGACCTTCATCTTTTTGGCCTCATCATGGATCGCCCATTGCATGTCAAACGCATCGGCCACGGCCGCAAACCCCTCTGCGATCTGCACATCTGTAAGACCGGTTTCGGAGACAAAACTCACACGCATGAAAAACTGCGCCGTTGCGGGATCATCAAACTGGGCGCTATCGGTGATATTACAGCCCAAATCGGCCAGTTTCCCCGAAATGGCGGCGACAATGCCGCGCGTGGATTTGCAAGTGACGGTGAGAACATGGCTGCTCATGGAATGCTCCGGAATTGCCGCTAGGGGCCTATTTTGATTTAATGCGCGTTTTGCCACGTTGGCCACGATTTGACAGCCCTAAAACGACACATATGTGCGCTCTATCAAAAGAGGCTCGGGTTAGTCACACCGCAAAAACGGTGCAAACCCGTTCACGCCACTATACGGTGCGATGGCCTGTGACTGCGGTGATCCATCCAAAAAACGGGTTTCGACAATCATGCTCCAATCAGCAGACGCGGTGACAACAACGGGTGGTTGATCCGCGCATGTGCGCACGCCGCCCTCAATCACAGCCGCGCCAAGATGGTGATTTGTCAGGCCCGCCACGCGCGACACTTGGGTCCAACGCGATGTTGTAGCGTCCATATCGACCGCGACGAATACCAACTCTTTGGCCAGATGCGGACGATCAACATAAGCGATGTCGTCCACACCATTGCCGTCAAAATCGGCGATGCCCGCGATTGCAAGCCACCGGAACCTTTGCCCAATGGGGGCGTTTGATCCGGCGGGCACGATCTGGCCATCTTGCGCAGCCCACAGCTGAATCCGCGCACCCGTCTCGAAATCGCTCACCACCGTCACAACCTCGGGAGCGCCATCGCCATCAAAATCGTGCAACCTAGGCGCGGTATCCTCAAACACCGCACCGTCAAAGCGAAAGGTTTTGCGCGCACCATCTGATAGCGTGATCTCAAGCAGGGCGTATTCACCATCTGCGACCGCATTGTGCCCGTAGGCACTGCTCGGTTCGAGATACCGCGCGGATGTGATATCTTGGGCGGCAACAGGCGTGGCCGCCAACAGACATGCAACAGCCGCGCCTCTCATCAGATTTGCTTTTCTGGGAGATTGACGACAAGGCCGTCGATCGCATCCGTTACCTTGATCTGGCACGTCAGGCGCGACCGCGCCGCGTCAGGTTGAAAAGCGAAATCGAGCATATCCTCTTCCATTGCGTCCTTGGGCGTCAGTTTTTCGACCCACTCTGGCGACACATAGACGTGACAGGTCGAACACGCACATGCACCGCCGCAATCGGCATCAATGCCCGGCACGCCATTATCGCGCGCGCCCTCCATGACAGTGCGGCCATTGGGGACATCTACGACGTGTTCGGTGCCATTAAATTCGATATAAGTAATTTTTGCCATGTCTGCGGTCCGTCTTTCAAACTTTCAGTTGGCCAAGATGTACCCCGCCTGCTTGACGATGAAAAGAGGGGCAACCCACGCGGGTGCTTGGAGCGCGTTGAAAATCGCGTTACTGTATGTTTTTGAACCGCCCATTAAAGAGCGGACTGGTGAGACGAGTACAAAATGACAGGCCAAATCCAATTCTTCGTTCGACCGCGGCACACATCGCGCCGTATGCGCAGGCTCCTATCGGGCTTTGCGGCCTGTCTCGCTTTGAGCGCGTGCCAAGGCTTACCTGCAACGACGGATACGGAAATCTTGCGCGCGCGCGATGCGCAAAACGCGCCCCCCGGTGCCGATCCCGATAGTTGTTATGCCCGCACCATCACGCCGGCGATCATTGAAACGGTCACAGAACAGGTGTTGGTGCAGCCGCCGCAAATCGGCACGGACGGGACCATCAGCTACCCCGCTGTATACCGCACCGAGACGCGACAGGAGATTGTGCGCGAACGCCGCGAGCTTTGGTTTGAAACTCTATGCGATGAGGAAATGACATCCGAATTTGTCGCATCTGTACAGCGCGCCTTGGCCGCACGCGGATATTTCGGCGCCGCAATCACCGGACGCTTGGACCGCGCCACACGCGCCGCAATCCGAGCCTATCAAAAATCTCAAGGCGTCGACAGTGACGTGTTGTCATTGGCGGCTGCGCGCAAACTCGGCCTCTCGGCTGTTGAGCGGCAAAAATAGCGCCACACCACCGCCACTCCCGAATGGCACGAAAAAGGCGACCCGAAGGCCGCCTTTTGAACCGATTTGAGAGACGTGGTTAGATTAGTTGACGCCAAGCGCCACAAAGCGTGGCTCGCCCGCGCGACGAACAAGCAACAACACCGTGTTGCGCCCTGCATCGCGCGCAGCCTCCACACGCGCCTCGAGATCGGCCACAGACGTGACCTTCTCCTGACCCGCTTCGGTAATAACATCGCCCGCACGCATGCCCTTTTCAAAGGCTTCCGTGCTTTCGTCGACGTCGACCACCGCCAAACCATCAGTGCCTGCAGCCACGCCAAGTTGCTCACGCAAATCGTCACTCAAAGGCTGAAGTGTGAGCCCCATCAGGGCGACAGATTTTGGCTCTTCAGGCACAGCCGCATCGTCGTCACTCTGTGGCATAGACGCGTTTTCGGCATCTTCACGGCGTCCCAGTGTCACCATCAAAGTCTTGGTTTTACCATCACGGAACACGGTCACACGCACGGCTTTGCCAACTTCGGTATCGCCAACGGTGCGCACCAACGCGTCAGGGTCGGCAATATCTTTATTGTCGAACGACACGATCACATCGCCACTTTCAAGACCTGCCTCTTTGGACGGCCCCTCGGGCACATCTGTGATCAACGCACCAGTGGCGGCCTCTAGGCCCATGGCCTCGGCCACGTCCTCGGATACGTTTTGAATGCGCACACCGAGCCAGCCGCGGCGCGTTTCGCCGAACTCACGCAGCTGATCGACCACTTTGGACACAACATTGGATGCCATCGAAAAGCCGATACCGATCGAGCCACCATTGGGCGACAAAATCGCTGTGTTCACGCCAATCACTTCGCCGTCCATGTTGAACAACGGCCCCCCCGAGTTGCCACGATTGATCGCCGCATCCGTTTGAATGAAGTCATCGTAAATCCCCGACAACGCGCGTCCACGCTGCGAAATGATGCCCGCAGAGACGGAGAACCCTTGGCCAAGCGGGTTACCCATCGCCATGACCCATTCCCCTACACGTGCCACGTCACTGTCGCCAAACGAGACGAATTTGAGCGGATCATCACTTTCGACTTTGAGGACCGCGATATCTGTCTTTGGGTCGGTGCCGACCAGTGTCGCAGGCAAGGTAAATCCTTCGAAAAACTCAACCTCGATTTCGTCGGCCCCCTCGATCACATGGTTGTTGGTGACGATAAATCCGTCTTCGGAGATCACAAACCCGGACCCGAGCGCTTGTGATTTGCGCGGGCGTTGTTGTTGCTGACCCTGACCTTGGCCCTGACCATTGCGGTCCATGAAGTCCTCAAAGAAATCCTGAAACGGGGATCCTTCGGGCACTATTGGGCGACGGTCGGTCGAGACTTCAACCACAGTTGTCGTTGTAATATTCACAACAGCGGGGCTAAATTTTTCGGCCAGATCTGCGAAACTCTCGGGTGCGCCGCGCGCATCGAGGGTTGTCGTCTGGATCAAAAGCGCGAGAGTGCCGAGCAAAGTCACGGCAAGCGCGCGCAACGCGCTCGGCGCCGCCGCACGTCTCCCTTGAGTGGGGTGAGAAAGGGCAAGTGACATCGTCATCGGGAATGGTCCTCCATCTGTGCGATCATTTTGAGATGCATAACCGCGAATACCTAACTGCTGACTTAAAGATAGGCATAGACTGCGACAACTCAATCTCAATCGCGCCTGCTCAACTGGTTGTGAGCGAAAAGTGACGCGTCGAAATGCAAAAAAAGGGCCAGCATTACGCTGGCCCTCTTCATGTCGGTCCCAGTCCGGATACGGAACGGGACATCTATTTATGGACTTGGCGGTCTAGGTTTAGCGACCGCTGTCAGACTTCAGGAAGTCAAAGAATTCGCTATCCGGCGAGATCACCATCGTGGTGTTTGAGCCTTTCAGGCTCTCACGGTAAGCGTTCAAAGAGCGATAGAATTCAAAGAACTCTGGGTCCGCACCATAAGCATTCGCAAAGATGTTGTTGCGTTCCGCATCTGCTTCACCGCGTACAATCTCGGCCTGACGCTGCGCATCGGATTGCAATTCGACCACGGTACGGTCTGCCTGCGCACGCACACGCTGTGCAGCCTCTTCACCACGCGCCCGCTCGTCGGCGGCTTCGCGTTCACGCTCGGCACGCATACGCGCGAATGTGGCGTCAAGGTTTTGATCAGGAAGGAACGTCTGTTTGAGACGCACGTCGACAACCTCGACACCCAATGGCAGTGCACGAACACGCGCTTGGTCACGGATACGGTTCATCAACTCGGCACGATCCGACGACAAGATGGTGTTGGATGTCACGGTTTCAGAGCCCAGAACCTCACGCACCTGTGCGTTCAAAATCCCTTGGAGACGGTCCTCAGCGAGGCGAATGCCACCCGTTGACACAGCTTGACGGAATTGCACCAGATCGGCGATGCGATAGCGCGCGAATGCATCGACCACGAGACGGCGATCATCAGACGGTGTGACCTCAATCTCGGGCGTCTCAAGAGACAAGATGCGGTCATCATAAAAGACCACTTCTTGGATAAGCGGGATCTTGAAGGCAAGACCAGGCTCTTCTTTGACAGCTTTGATTTGACCGAATTGCAGCACGAGCGCTTTTTGACGTTCGTCCACGACAAAGACCGAGGACGACACCACAACGACGGCGAGAATAAGAGCGACGAAAAGGATTTGAAGACGTTTCATCAGTTCGACCCCTCAGCTGTAGATTTGCGCAATTCATTGAGCGGCAGGTATGGAACAACACCTTGTCCACCTCCTGCACTCTCATCGAGAATGATTTTCTCGACACCGCTGTAGACCTCTTCGATCGTCTCAAGATAGAGACGTTTGCGGGTCACTTCGGGGGCGAGTTTGTATTCGGTCAAAACGGCGGAGAAGCGCGAAGCCTCACCTTGTGCGCCGTTCACGACCTGAGCACGGTAGCCTTCGGCCTCTTCGAGGAACTGCGCCGCAGAACCACGCGCGCCCGCAAGAACCGTGTTGGCATAGGCGTCAGCCTGACGCTCCAGACGGTCGCGCTCTTGTTCAGCGGCCTGCACGTCACGAAACGCATCAATCACCTCGGTCGGCGGGTCAGCTTTATCAAGGTTGACACGGATCACGTTGATCCCTGCGTCATAGCTGTCGAGCGTGGACTGGATCAGCGTCATTGCTGTATCCGCAATCAAACCACGATCACGGTTGAGGATCGGGGCCAATTCGGAGGCTGCGATAATCTCGCGCATGGAGCTTTCCGACACGGCCTGAACCGTGCTGCGCGGATCTGCGAGGTTAAAGAGATACTTGGCAGGGTCGTTTATGTTCCATACGACTTGGAAGTCGATGTCGACGATGTTCTCGTCGGTGGTCAGCATCAAGCCGGTTTCACCCACGCCCGCAACACCAATGGCTTCTGTCCGCTCGCCTGTCACTACGACTTTTTCGTAGGACACAAGCGGCCAAGGCGCAAAGTTAAGACCAGGATTGCCGATGGAGGAGAACTCACCAAGGAACAATTCAACAGACTGCTCTTCGGGTTTGACCGTGTAGAACGAGTTGAGCGCCCAAAGGCCGACAGCGATCAATACGCCAAAGCCGACCGTGGAGCGGGTGAATTTTGGACCACCGCCACCTGCGCCGCCGCCATTCCCGCCGCCTGTGCCGTTCGATCCGCCGCTGCGTCCGCCCATGAGAACCTTAAGGTACTCACTGCCTTTGCCTAAAAGTTCGTCGATCTCGGGCAACTGGGGAGGGTCATTTGGACGGCGGCCGCCAGAATTGCGGTTGCCGTCATTGTCATCTCCGCCAGAGCCGCCACGGTGTCCACCGCCGCCCGAGCCCCAAGGTCCGCCATTATTGCTGGCCATGAAGGTGTATTCCTCTCTCGTATGTGTCTGGTCCAAGTGCGTCACACGCACCCGTAAAAGGCTTCAACGTAATCTGTTCGTTCCGGTCGCGGTTTTCAAGAGGTGCGAGGCGTATATCCGGCACACTTCTCCGCTTTCGCGCCCGAATGGGGTTTAGTTGTGAACCCGTGTGGGCTCTTTCATCAAAACGATCTCTTCGGCCATCGTCGGATGAACCGCAACTGTGGCATCAAAGTCCTCTTTGGTTGCTCCCATTTTTACGGCCACGCCTGCCAGTTGGATCATTTCGCCCGCATGTGGCGCGATGATGTGGCAGCCCAAAACCCTGCGCGTCTCTGTGCATACGATCAACTTGAACAAGACGCGTTCGTTTTTCTCGATAAAGGCGTTTTGCATCGGACGAAACGCCGCCGTGTAGACTTCGACGGGGCGCTCATTGCGCGCTTGTTCCTCGGTCATGCCCACGGCACCGTATTCGGGCTGTGTGAAAATCGCGGACGGCACGGAGACGTGGTCAGGCTTGGTCGGGTTGCCTTTGAACACTGTCTCGTGGAACGCCACCGCCTCACGAATGGCCACAGGGGTCAATTGGATACGGTCGGTGACATCACCTACTGCAAAGATCGACGGAATATTGGTCTGGCCGCAATCGTCCACCTTGACCTCGCCCGCACGGCCAAGGGCCACACCAACAGCCTCAAGGCCCAAACCCTCGGTCTTGGGTTTGCGGCCCGTGGCATAGAGCACCACATCAAACATTTCTTCGCGCCCATCGGTGGCTTTCACCCACAACCCGTCATCGCGCTTTTCAATGCGCTCCACATCAGTGCCCACGTGCAGATTGACGCCCTGCCCCGCGATCAGTTCGGAAATATGACCGCGCGCCTCATCATCAAAGCCGCGCAAAATCTGCGCCCCACGGTAATACTGTGTGGTGTCCGACCCCAGACCGTTAAAGATGCAGGCGAACTCACAGGCGATATAGCCGCCGCCTACGATCAAGATACGCTTTGGCAATGTCTCGATGTCGAAAATCTCGTTGGACGTAATCGCATGCTCGATCCCGGGAACCGTGTCGGGCACGAACGGCGTGCCGCCTGTAGCGACCAAGATGTGTTTCGCGGTTTTCTCAGACCCATCAGCAAGCACAACCGTGTGCGGATCTTTAACAGTGGCGCGTTGGGCGATAATCTCGACCCCCGCATTGCCCGCGTTTTTAGTGTAAATACCTTCAAGGCGCGTCAATTCTGCTTTGAGACGTTTTTGAAACTGAGGCCATTCGAAATCCCCAAGCGTAACATCCCACCCATAAGCCGCAGCCTCACTGGCCGCGGATGAATACTGAGACGCAAAGACCATCAGCTTTTTGGGAACACAGCCACGGATCACACAGGTGCCGCCCATACGGTACTCTTCGGCCATCGCAACCTTGTGCCCGTCTGCCGCCGTGAGACGCGCCGCGCGCACACCGCCAGAGCCACCACCGATCACGAAGAGATCATAATCAAACGCCATCTGTTCCGCCTGCCTTTTGCCTATGTGGAAGAAGTCTGAACTTGGAACTATACATAGGTTTTTTGTCGGCAAAGGAAAACCCCGCTTACGACTGCAAGCGGGGTCAATGTCGCGATGTCGATCACTGTGGTGTCAGAGATCGGCGAAAATATTGTCGGACTCGGCAAACTCGATCATCCGTTCGCTATCTTCGCCGGTGATGATGTCTTTGGTCTGCACGCGCCCGTCACCGTGGCCAATGATCACCTTATCGCAGATGTCGATAAACAGACCGTTTTCCACCACACCGGGCACCTGATTGAGCACCAATGCCAATTGCCGCGCATTGCCGATGCGTTGCAGGTGCAAATCAACAATGTGATTGCCCTCATCCGTGATAAACGGCACATCGCCATTCATCCGCAGCGTCGACGATTGCCCCAACACATCCATTGATCCGAGCGTTTCCTCAACGAGCGCTTTGGTCGTCTGCCACCCGAACGGGATCACTTCGATCGGCAACGGGAACGCACCGAGGTGTTCGACCTCCTTGGCCGCGTCCGTGATGACGATCATCTGGTCAGAGGCTGTTGCCACGATCTTTTCTTGTAACAACGCGCCTCCGCCGCCCTTGATCAGGTTCAATTCTGCATCGAACTCATCCGCACCGTCAATGGTCAGGTCAAGCCATTTGGCCTCGTCCAGAGAGATCACTTTGATCCCGAGCGAGCGGGCCAATTCGGCAGTGCGGGTCGACGTTGGAACCCCAACAATCTTGAGCCCCTCGTCGCGCACGCGCTCGGCCAAACAGCGCACCATCCATGCGGCCGTTGATCCTGTGCCAAGGCCAAGCTTCATCCCGTCCTCAACAAATTCGACGGCACGCTTGGCGGCAACAAATTTCGCGGTATCGATCGGTGACAAGGTCTCGGACATAGGCGCATCTCCCCAGAGGCATGTGTGAGTCGGCCCGCTTATAGGAGAGCGCCCGCATCAACGATAGACGGTTTTTGACGCGAACAGACAGTGAGAGCGCTAACAGCGACGACAATATCCACATTAAACGGACATCATCCGCGGGTTGCCCTCTCTAAAGCGCTTTTATGCCCAGCGCCTGCAAAAGCGCGTCCAACGCCTCGACGGGCAAGAACATCAGCATTCCATCCCCATCCATCTCGATGTCCACCTGAGTTTCGCACGCCTCATTCGACGTGCCCCCGCGCCCGTCTGGTGCAAACTCAATGCCCTCAATGGGCCAAGTCAACCCGACCGAGCGCCCCGTGACGCGCGACAGGGGGAAAAGAGAAACACGTGTGCCAATAGGTAGGCGTATCGACAACGGCGATGTGAGATGCACACAGATATCATGTGTTCCCAGCAACACAATTTTCCGTTCAGGGTGGCGCACCACGGCATTCAGAACCGCCAACTCGTGATCCACCCGCGCCCCCAAGAACCCGACACCCAGGAGATAAGGTGCCTCGATGCGGGTCAGGCATTTCTCGAAATCGGTGCTGTTTTGCTCTGAAACATGGTAAAAACGACTCGCTTCAATTGCGGTGCGCGCCTTACTGTCCAAACTGTCGAAGTCTCCGATGACCGCATCGGGCATATGGCCCAGATCAAGCGCGATTTGCGCCCCACCATCTGCCGCAACAAGGGTTTTAGCCTGTGTTAACGCTTGCGAAACCATAGCCGGCGTAGAGTTTCCACCACCAAGCAGGGTAACACCCGTTTCGACCTTTATCACAGGAAACACCATGTCCCATTCGACCTCTCAGGCTTATTTGCCACAATTTGGACAGGAAATAATCACGCTAATTTCCTTGTTTCGTTCCGATTTGAGAACCAATTCATGGTAAATATGGTGTCGTTACACAAGGGCAGAAAGTGAGTTTCGGCATGGTTACGGATAGTAAAATTTTAACGGTCTCCTACGGGACTTTTTCGTGTACGTTGGAGGGGTTCGACGATCCGTTCAACACGATGAGGTCGATTGCGGAGTATTTCCGTGATCTTGCCGCTGACGACCGGTATTTTGGCGCGGAACCACCCACGCCTGATCCCCAAATGCTTCAATCCATCGCCGAGCGCGAAATTCAGCGCCGCGTCGAGACAAAGATGGATGAGAACGGTATGACCCTGCGACAGGTCGAGGGTGGGCCACATGCCGACATCACGGCCCCTGTTGCGCAACCGACCGAGATCACCGCGCCGATTAAAAAAGGCCCAACCGTGAAAG
>NZ_CBFHKW010000023.1:15140-39680 GCF_965656515.1 Celeribacter marinus | reverse complement strand
AAGCTCACTTTTCACGTGAACTTGGAGTGCTGTGCCGATGTCGATTTGTTTGCCGCTGATCTGGTATCTCATGTGATACTTCCTTTTGTTATTGGGAGCCCGAAGTGACGGGTGTCTGCACGTCACAACGTTTTCCGGCTCGGTTAGTTTTGAGTAGCGGATATGATGCATATGTGAGGTGTGGCCCGAGCAATTTGCGGGGCCGACATTGCGCCATCGGATGTGCCATCATCTGGGCGCGGATCGAGATACGATCTTGTTGCATCATGTATATTTGGCGGCAGATGCACCCTGTTTGTCAACTGTCCTAGATCAAACTAGATGCGAAAATTTTCACCGAGGTAAACATCTCTAACAAGTTGGTTGGCTACGATCTCTTCGGTTGTGCCTGACATTAGAACTTGTCCGTCATGCAAAATGTACGCGCGGTCGATAATGCCCAAGGTTTCTTGGACGTTATGATCTGTGATCAAGACGCCAATGTTGCGACTTTTCAACTCCATAACCAGTGCCCGAATTTCGCCGACTGCGATTGGATCAACGCCTGCAAAAGGCTCATCCAAGAGCACGTAGGCAGGGCTAGACGCAAGACAGCGCGCAATCTCAACGCGCCGTCGCTCCCCGCCTGACAGTGAAAGTGCAGGCGCGCGGCGTAAGTGCGATATTGAAAACTCGGATAACAGGTCTTCGAGGCGTTCACGCCGCATTAACGGATCACTTTCGGCAACCTCCAAGATCGCAAGAATATTGTTTTCGACATTCAGGCCGCGAAAAATAGATGCTTCTTGCGGGAGATAACCAATCCCCATGCGGGCGCGACGATACATTGGCAGAGTGGTGATATCGGTTCCGTCGACAATGACCTGTCCCGCCTCTGGCATGACAAGTCCCGCGATAGAGTAAAAGCATGTGGTTTTACCGGATCCGTTGGGGCCGAGCAGAGCCACCACTTCGCCGCGCTTAAGCTCAAGTGAGACATCGCGAATAACGGTTCTTTTGCGATAGCCCTTGCGCAGGTTTCGTATGATCAGAGAATTGTCACCACTCATTTGACCCGTCCGGGCTGCAAAATGGTTTTTACGCGGCCATCAATCAGACCTGTTCCGGTCTCAAGGTCAATCGTCATTTTGTCGCCTGAAATGGCATTGGAGCCTTGGGTGAGCAGAACGCTGCCTGCCAAAATGACCTCTCCCGAATTAAGGTCGTAGCGCGCCGAATTTGCTTCTACCGCCTCGCCACCATTCGTTAGGGTCACGCCGTTTGAGGCATCCAAAACCGCGATGTTTCCTGAGTCGTCAGAGCTGTAGATGACTTCCACATGTCCGGCAGTAAGGCGCATACTTCCTTGGCCAATAACAACATTGCCTGCAAATGTCGCTTTCCCGCTAGCTTGGTCAACTGACAACTGATCCGCTGTGATCTCGACCGGAAGATTGGAGTCATGTTTCAAGCCGCTAAAAGCGACCGCAGTTTCTTGCGCTGAAACAGCCTGACCTGCGAGTAACAGTGCGCAGGTGAACGCATATGCGACAATGGATTTGATCACTGACGGTCTCCTCTTTCTTTGGGTTCGTATATCAGCTTAACCCCATCCTTGAAAACAAGAAGGTATGCCCCTGATTGTGCGTCTTGAGACAGGATCATACGTCCGGCATCGAGTGTGCCGATTGGGCCAGTCGCATTGACATGCCCCGAGCTTTCAATGCGGGCCATATCCAACATCGCCGCAATGCGTTGGGTCGATAAGAGATAGCCGGTTGATGTCCGGATTTCGACCTGTCCAGACAACTCCGCAATTTTGCTTTTGCCATCGATCACGGCATTGTCTGCGGCCAAGTCGATGGACCCACTGTTTGGCATCCGCAGCCCGCCGGTGATTGTTGTTGAGTTTACAGCCGATGATCCCGACAAATCTGGTCGAACGGTCTTTGCCGATAGATAAAGTTCTGAGCCATCACGCGTAACCGTTGAAAATGCGGGTCCGTCGATACGTTGCTCGCGGGCGAGGGCTTCGATGTCAACTTGGGCAAAGGGCAAAGATGGTTCGTACTCACGTCCGCGCGCAAACAAAAACAGGGTCGCAAGTAGTCCCAAACTCACGAGTGGTAAAACAACTTTCGCCAGTGCCACGATGCGGGAATGTTTGTTACTGTATCGCGCCATGTCCGTGATCTACACAACGCCAGCCCGAAGGCAATCTTGGATCTTTAGTATTCCGCATGGGGGGCTGTTCTCAGCTGCGCTGCGTACAAACAGGCATGTAATTGCCCGCTCGTCCATGCGCGCAACGGCTTTCTCGGCCAACGCATCTTCGGAAATCGTAAGCGGCGCCGCTGTCATAATATCGCCCGCAAGTTGGTCCAGAACTGTGGATATGTTGCGGCGTAAATCTCCGTCGGTAATGATCCCGATGAGCGTCCCTGTTTCGTCCGTAACGCCAGCAACCCCGAACCCTTTGGCTGAAATGACCGCGATAACATCCGTCATTGGCGTGTCAGAAGATACCAGAGGCATGTCGACATGCATCAAATCGCGCACTTTGGTGAGGCGCGCGCCAAGCTTACCACCTGGGTGAAAGACGCGAAAATGGTCAGCGGTAAATTTGCGATGATCCATCAGAGCAAGCGCAAGAGCGTCCCCAAGAGCCAGCGTCATGGTTGTCGATGTCGTCGGCACAATACCTTTATCACAGGCCTCTTCGGCTTTGGGCAGGGTTAGCGCGACATCGCAGGCGCGCATCAATGAACTTTCCGGATTTGACGCAATGGCGATCATGTTGATCTTAAACCGTCGGGTGAACGCGATGAGGTCGGCCAATTCCGGCGTTTCGCCCGAGTTCGACAAAACCAAAACAACGTCATCGCGTCCAATCATACCCAAATCACCATGGCTGGCCTCAGCGGGATGAACAAAATGTGATGGGGTGCCCGTGGAGGCAAATGTAGCCGCTATTTTCTTGGCGATGTGGCCGGATTTTCCCATACCCGTAACGATTGTGCGCCCCTTGGCGTCCAAAATCATTTGCGCGGCCTGAGTAAAACTATCCCCAAGAGACGCAGATAGAAGGCGTAGCGCATCGGCTTCTCTGTCGATCACGCGATGGGCGGTTTTTAAAAATTGTTCAGCTTGGGTCATAAGCCTGCCTTGCTATTGGTGCGAAAAAATATCCGTGTCTTGCCATCCTAGAATATCGAGCTTGGCGCGGGTTGGAAGAAAATCGAAACAGCTTTGTGCGATTTCGGCGCGCCCCTCACGGTCTAACATCGCGTCCAGCTTTTCTTTCAGGTTGTGCAAATAGAGGACGTCAGAGGCAGCATAGTCGAGTTGCGCTGCCTTCAGGTCTTTTGCGCCCCAGTCGCTCATTTGTTGGTATTTGGAAATATCAACTTTCAAAAGTTGGTCGATAAGGTTTTTAAGGCCGTGGCGGTCGGTGTAAGTCCGCACCAACTTTGACGCGATTTTGGTGCAATACACGGGAGCAGCCAACGCGCCAAACGTATGGAACATCGCGGCAATGTCAAAGCGGCCGTAGTGGAAGAGCTTCAAGGTCTTTGGGTCCTCTAGTAGGCGACACAAATTTGGGGCTTTCGATTGCCCCTTAGCAATCTGAACAAGATGGGCGTTGCCGTCCCCGTCACACAGCTGCACGAGGCAAAGCCGATCGCGATGAGGGTTAAGACCCATTGTTTCGCAGTCAATTGCGACCACTGGCCCCAGCTTGAGTCCATCGGGAAGATCGTTCTTGTATAGAAAGTTCGTCACAATCGGCTCCATGGAAACTTGTGTCTCACCGTGACATACGCATTTCGATCCCACCCGACAAGTTTCATGGGCGATAGATCCGAGAGGTGCGGCGTTTCGGCTGTTCACAGAGCTCGAAATGCTTGGGCGAGTCACGCCCCTAGTATGCCGAGATCGGGGCGGCGCCGGTGAACGTGGCACATGTGTCCCAACAAGAGCCCAGTCTTCGCGCGCCATCAAATATTTCAGAAATACACATCGAAAAATTGGTGCCCAGAAGAGGACTCGAACCTCCACGTCCTTGCGGACACTAGCACCTGAAGCTAGCGCGTCTACCATTCCGCCATCTGGGCACGATGTCGTGATGGAGCGATGTAAGGGGCGATTGGATCGGTGTCAACGGCGTTTCGACGCGTTTGGCGGTACATCAATAGCGTCTTGTTCATTCGCGCTCGAAAAGCTATTGAAAGTACGAGATTCAGGCATTGGAGATGCAGATGGCAAAATTGGTCACCATCTATGGCGGCGCTGGCTTTGTAGGGCGGTACATCGCTCGTCGCATGGCAAAAGAAGGATGGCGTGTTCGTGTTGCTGTTCGTCGGCCAAACGAGGCGTTGCACGTGAAGCCGTATGGCGCTGTTGGTCAGGTCGAACCTGTGCTGTGCAATATCCGCGATGACGCGTCTGTGCGTGCCGCGATGCAAGGTGCAGATGCGGTTATAAACTGTGTAGGTGTTCTTACCGAGAAGGGCAAAAACTCGTTCTCTGCCGTTCAAGCCGAAGGTGCGGGCCGCATCGCAAAAATCGCCACCCAGCTTGGCGTTTCCAACCTGGTGCAGCTTTCGGCGATCGGTGCGGATGACGCCTCTCAAAGTGAGTATTCACGTTCTAAGGCCGAGGGTGAAACGGCCGTTCTGGCGGCGTTTCCGGGCGCGGTTATCTTGCGCCCCTCTGTGATTTTCGGGACTGAAGATGCGTTCTTTAACCGGTTCGCGAATATGGCGGCTCAGCTTCCATTTGTTCTGACGCTCGTGGGCGGTAATACCAAATTTCAACCAGTTTATGTAGATGATGTCGCGCGTGCTGCTGTTGCTGGAGCATTGGGCGAGGCACCTGCGGGTGTATACGAATTGGGTGGTCCTGATGTGGATACACTCAAAGGTTTGATCGAGAAGATGCTTGTGACCATCCGGCGCCGGCGTCTGGTTTTGAATTTGCCGTTTTGGGCGGGCCGCGTCATGGCCACGGGATTTTCCGCGATCCAGTTTTTGACTGCGGGGTTGTTCCATAACGGGGTTTTGACCAAGGATCAGGTGAAAAACCTAGCCGTTGATAATGTCGTTTCCGCTGACGCAAAGGGCTTTGGTGATCTTGGGATCAAGCCTACGGCGATGCAGGTGATCATGGACGACTACTTGTGGGTTTACCGTCCTAATGGTCAATTTGAGGCTTTGCGCGAGAGTGCCAAGGGCTTGCGCGACCTGTGAGGTCGTCAGACTGGTATTGACAAAGCACGCTCCAATTGGGGCGCGCTTTTTGGTTTAAGAATAGGCAATGCTCAAAAGAATGATGCCCAAAACAACGCGATAATACACGTAGGGTGCAAAGCTGACCGAGCGCAGTAAGCGCATCATTAGCGTGAGAGCAAGCAAGGCAGCGACGAATGCAAACGCTGCCCCGAGCGCGGCATATTTCACCATGTCATAGTCGGCCTCTCCAGCGACATCGAGGCCAAGCAAAATGCCCGATGCCATGATGGTGGGGATCGACATCAGCATTGAGATTTTAGCGCTGTCTTCGCGCGTGTAGCCGAGCGCGCGTGCGCCTGTGATCGTGATGCCTGATCGTGATGTGCCTGGAATGATGGCTATGGCTTGCCACAGGCCAAGTGTTATGGCGTCACGCCTGTTCCAGTCGGAAGCGACTTTTGTGGCGGCGCCCCTTTTGTCAAACCAGTACAGAACGAGACCAAAGATGAGCATGGTCCAGCCAATGACCGTCATTGATCGCATGGCATCTGACAGGCCAGTGATTTTGACGACGAGGCCGATGACAATGACGGGGAGCGTGGCCACAAGAAGTAGAAAGGCGAGTTTTGATCCGTATGTGTCTATCCGTCCGGTCAGCATGCGCGGGATGCCTGCGAATCCGGTTTTAACATCTGCCCAGAAAAACAAAATGACCGCTCCGAGGGTGCCCACGTGAACAGCCACGTCGATGGTCAAGCCTTGGTCCTGCATCCCCGTGAGTTGGGGGAGTAGAATCAGGTGTCCAGACGATGAGACGGGCAAAAATTCGGTGAGACCCTGAATGAGGGCGACGAGAAGGAGATAAAAGATACTCATGGGAAACTCTGCATTGTGTATTTGGTGCAGGATAAGCACATTGAATCTCAATAAGAAGCGACAATATATGTCAGTATTGCTTACATTAAATTGGAGTGGTGTGGTTGCGTTCGGCGGCGGATCGGCGAATTGAATCTGTAATACGTCAGTACATATGACTTTTCTTTTCAAATTGTCTTGTGTAAATAGATCTCAAATCTCGAAAACTCATGGAGATCGCGTGTTATGGCAAAAGAGCCTATGCTAAAATTTGTGTCCGTTGGTCGGGATATGCCCGAAAAGCGGACGGCGGATGCCCGTAAAGAAGACTTTGGTGAAATATACGCAGAGTTTTCTAAACAAAAGGCTGAAGAGCAGGCCTCGCGCTGTTCTCAATGTGGTGTGCCCTATTGCCAGACGCATTGTCCGTTGCACAACAACATCCCGGACTGGTTGCGCCTGACCGCATCTGGTCGTCTCAAAGAGGCATACGAGATGTCTCAGGAGACCAACACGTTTCCGGAGATTTGTGGGCGTATCTGTCCGCAGGATCGTCTGTGCGAAGGCAATTGTGTGATTGAGCAATCTGGCCACGGCACGGTCACGATTGGGTCGGTCGAGAAATACATCACCGACACCGCCTTTGACGAGGGGTGGGTTGCGCCTATTGCACCGACACATGAGCGCACCGAGAGCGTTGGCATCATTGGCTCCGGTCCCGGTGGCTTGGCCGCTGCTGACCGTCTGCGTCGTCAGGGGATCCAAGTCACGGTTTATGAGCGCTCCGACCGCGCGGGTGGCTTGATGATGTACGGCATCCCGAGTTTCAAATTGGAAAAAGACATCGTGCTGCGCCGCGTGAAACAGCTCGAAGAGGGCGGCGTCACAATCGTGCTTAACTGCAATGTTGGTACGGACATTTCGTTCGACGATCTGCGTGCGAAACACGATGCTGTGTTGATCGCAACGGGCGTTTACAAGTCCCGCGACCTTCAGGGGCCGGGTTCGGGATCCAAGGGGATCGTGCGCGCACTCGATTACCTCACGGCCTCAAACAAGGTCGGATTTGGCGATACAGTCGCGGAATTTGAAAGCGGCGAGTTGAACGCCGAAGGCAAAAAAGTTGTTGTGATCGGTGGCGGTGATACCGCGATGGATTGCGTGCGCACCGCGATCCGTCAGGGCGCCACATCCGTAAAATGTCTTTACCGCCGTGACCGTGCAAACATGCCGGGATCGCAGCGCGAAACCCAAAACGCCGAAGAGGAAGGCGTGGAATTCGTCTGGCTTTCCGCGCCTAAAGGTTTTGCTGGTGACCCCGTCACAGGCGTGATGGTTTCTAAAATGCGCCTTGGTGCGCCAGATGCCTCGGGTCGTCAATCGCCCGAAGTTATCGAGGGAGCGGACTACGTCGAAGACGCCGATCTGGTGATCAAGGCGCTCGGTTTCGAGCCTGAGGAATTGCCAAAGCTATGGGGCACGGACGGGTTGGAAGTGACGCGTTGGGGTACGGTTCTGGCCGATTTCAAAACCCACGTTACATCCCTCGCCGGTGTCTATGCGTGTGGCGATATTCAGCGTGGCGCGTCGTTGGTTGTCTGGGCGATCCGCGATGGTCGTGAGGCCGCAGATGCCATTCTCGATCAGGTCAATGCGGCCGCAGCCGTGGCCGCAGAGTGAAAAAATAGGACAGGGATTGCGCAGCGAAATCGGGTAAAATTGTTGGTCAGCCCCTCGTCGGACTTTCGTCGGACATGTGTCGGACCCACCGAGCGCTGCGCACCCGATCAGGTTTCAAAATAGGACACTAGTCCTGACCCACCAACGAAGGAAGGGTTATACAATGACAGTATACGATGAAAAATGGGCCGCACGCGAAGAAGCAAAACGTGCCTATATGTCCGAGCACTCTTTGTTCCGCGAAGAGGATGAACACTCCTCTTGTGGTGTGGGTCTTGTGGTCTCCATTGATGGATCGAAGTCGCGCAAGGTTGTTGAAAACGGCATCTCCGCGCTCAAGGCGATTTGGCACCGTGGCGCGGTTGACGCCGATGGCATGACGGGCGATGGCGCGGGTATCCACGTCCAGATCCCTGTTCCGTTCTTTTACGATCAGGTCGAGCGCACAGGCCACACGCCGCGCAAAGGTGAGATGTTGGCCGTTGGCCAAGTGTTTTTACCGCGCACGGATTTTGGCGCACAAGAGACATGCCGCACGATTGTCGAGAGCGAAGTGTTGCGTATGGGGTATTACATTTACGGGTGGCGTCACGTCCCTGTCGCGACATCCTGTCTGGGTGACAAAGCCAATGCGACCCGCCCCGAGATTGAACAAATCCTGATTTCGAATTCCAAAGGCGTTGACGAGGAAACATTCGAGCGCGAGCTGTATGTCATTCGTCGTCGGATTGAAAAAGCTGCCGCCGCCGCCGGTGTTGGTCAGCTCTATATCTGTAGCCTGTCGTGCCGCTCTATCATTTACAAAGGCATGATGTTGGCCGAGCAGGTGGCCGAGTTCTATCCCGACCTAATGGACGAGCGTTTTGAATCCGCCTTTGCGATTTATCACCAACGCTATTCGACCAACACATTCCCGCAGTGGTGGTTGGCTCAACCGTTCCGCATGTTGGCGCATAACGGTGAGATCAATACGCTCAAGGGCAACCTGAACTGGATGAAGAGCCACGAAATTCGCATGGCCTCATCCACGTTTGGCGATATGGCCGAGGACATCAAGCCGATCTGCCCACAAGGGTCGTCGGACAGTGCTGCCCTTGACGCCGTGTTCGAGGTTCTGGTGCGTGCTGGTCGCACCGCACCGATGGCAAAAACCATGTTGGTGCCCGAGTCGTGGTCCAAGAATGCACAGGAGTTGCCGCAGTCGTGGCGCGATATGTATTCCTATGTGAACTCTGTGATGGAGCCATGGGACGGTCCCGCCGCCCTTGCCATGACTGATGGTCGTTGGGTCTGTGCGGGTCTGGATCGCAACGGGTTGCGTCCGATGCGCTATGTCGTAACGGGTGACGGTCTTGTGATTGCGGGCTCCGAGGTGGGCATGGTGCCGACTGATGAGGCAACTGTGGTTGAAAAAGGCGCGCTTGGTCCGGGTCAGATGTTGGCCGTGGATATGAAAGACGGCAAACTTTACCACGACACCGAGATGAAAGACAGTTTGGCCAATGCACAGCCCTTTGGCGAGTGGGTCGGCAAAATCAACGATCTGGATGAGGAATTGACAGGCCTCGAGGAGAAGACCCTATTCTCGGGTGACGAGCTAAAAAAGCGTCAGATCGCGGCGGGCTATTCGATTGAGGAGTTGGAGCAAATCCTCGCGCCGATGGCTGAAGATGGCAAAGAGACATTGGCATCGATGGGCGATGATACGCCCTCTGCCGTGTTGTCGGAAAAGTACCGTCCGTTGTCGCATTTCTTCCGTCAGAACTTCAGTCAGGTAACGAACCCACCGATCGACAGTTTGCGCGAATTCCGTGTTATGTCGCTCAAAACTCGGTTCGGCAACCTCAAGAACGTGCTCGATGAGGACAGCAGCCAGACCGAGATTTTGGTGTTGGAAAGCCCGTTCATCGGGAACGCCCAATTTGACGCGCTCAAGACGCATTTCAACGCGCCAATGACGGAAATCGATTGTACTTTTGACGCGGCTGGCGGTCCGACTGCGTTGCGTGAGGGGCTTGATCGTATCCGGTCCGAAGCCGAAGACGCGGTGCGTTCTGGTGGTGGGCATATCGTTTTGACGGATCACATGCAGAACGCTGATAAAGTTGCGATGCCGATGATCCTCGCGACCTCTGCGGTGCATTCATGGTTGACGCGCAAGGGGTTGCGGACGTTCTGTTCTCTTGGGGTGCGTTCGGCCGAGTGTATTGATCCGCATTATTTTGCGGTGCTGATTGGCTGTGGCGCGACCATCGTGAACGCCTATTTGGCCGAGGATAGCCTTGCTGATCGGATTGAGCGTGGCCTGTTGGATTGCACGCTAACCGAAGCCGTGTCGCGTTACCGCGCGGCGGTGGATGCGGGACTGTTGAAAATCATGGCAAAGATGGGCATCTCCGTGATCTCATCTTACCGTGGTGGTCTGAACTTTGAGGCGGTTGGTCTGTCGCGCGCTATGGTTGCAGAATTCTTCCCCGGTATGCACTCGCGCATCTCTGGTATCGGTGTAAACGGTATCCAGCGCAAAGTTGAATCCGTGCATAAAAAGGGCTTCCACGGTGGCAATGCAATGCCTATCGGTGGTTTTTATAAGTCGCGCAAAACGGGCGAGACGCACGCGTGGGAAGCGCAAGCGATGCACATGTTGCAATCGGCCTGTGATCGCGCCTCCTACGAGATGTGGAAGCAGTACAGCGCGAAGATGAAGGCGAACCCGCCGATCCATTTGCGTGATCTGCTCGACATCAAAGCACTTGGCAAAGCGGTCCCAATTGAGGAAGTGGAATCGATTACGTCGATCCGCAAACGTTTTGTCACGCCGGGCATGTCCTTGGGAGCATTGTCGCCTGAGGCGCACAAAACGCTGAACGTGGCCATGAACCGTATCGGTGCGAAATCCGATAGCGGCGAAGGCGGCGAAGATCCTGCGCACTTTGTGCCGGAGGCTAATGGCGATAACCCGTCTGCCAAGATCAAACAGGTGGCATCAGGTCGTTTTGGCGTCACGGCCGAATACCTCAACCATTGTGAAGAACTTGAGATCAAAGTGGCTCAGGGTGCAAAACCCGGTGAGGGCGGCCAGTTGCCCGGTATGAAGGTTACGGACCTGATTGCCCGTTTGCGCCACTCGACCAAAGGTGTGACGCTGATTTCGCCGCCACCGCACCACGATATCTATTCGATCGAAGACCTCGCACAGCTGATCTATGATCTCAAACAGATCAACCCGCGGTGCAAAGTCACGGTGAAACTCGTGGCGTCCTCGGGTGTCGGCACGATTGCCGCAGGTGTGGCCAAGGCGAAAGCCGACGTGATCCTGATTTCGGGTCACAACGGTGGTACGGGCGCCTCCCCCGCAACCTCGATCAAATTCGCAGGTCTGCCATGGGAAATGGGCCTGACCGAAGCGCACCAAGTGCTCGCCATGAACAACCTGCGTGACCGCGTTACCTTGCGCACCGATGGTGGGTTGCGCACGGGTCGCGACATCGTCATGGCGGCGATGATGGGGGCCGAGGAATACGGTATCGGCACCGCCGCACTCATCGCGATGGGCTGTATCATGGTGCGTCAGTGCCAGTCGAACACCTGTCCCGTTGGCGTGTGTACCCAAGACGAAGATTTGCGGGCCAAGTTTACGGGCAACGCAGACAAAGTGGTAAACCTCATCACGTTCTACGCCCAAGAAGTCCGTGAATTGCTGGCCTCTATCGGGGCACGTAGCGTCGATGAGATCATCGGTCGTGCAGATCTTTTGACGCAGGTGTCACGCGGTTCTGCGCATCTTGATGACCTCGATCTCAACCCGTTGTTGTTGTCGATGGATGGAGCGGAGAGCATTGTTTATGATCGCTCTAAGCCGCGTAATGCGGTGCCCGATACGCTCGATGCGCAAATCGTGTCGGACGCTGCGCGCTTCCTCAACGATGGCGAGAAAATGCAACTGTCCTACGCGGTGCAAAACACATTGCGCACCGTGGGGACACGCACTTCGTCGCATATCGTGACCAATTTCGGGATGCGTAACGATCTTCAGCCGGACCATTTGACCGTGAAACTTACGGGCTCGGCGGGTCAATCGCTCGGGGCGTTTGCAGCCCCCGGTTTGAAAATCGAAGTGTCGGGTGACGCCAACGACTATGTAGGCAAGGGTCTATCGGGTGGCATTATCGTGGTCCGTCCACCGATGCACTCGCCGCTTGTCGCCTCTGAAAACACCATTATCGGCAACACTGTGTTGTACGGTGCGACCGATGGGTATTTGTTCGCCGCAGGGCGCGCAGGGGAACGTTTTGCCGTTCGCAACTCTGGCGCAAAAGTGGTGATTGAGGGCTGTGGCTCAAACGGGTGCGAGTACATGACGGGGGGCACTGCCGTGATCCTTGGCACGATTGGCGCCAACTTCGGGGCGGGTATGACGGGCGGTATGGCCTATCTGTATGACCCCGAAGGCAACGTTGAGGATTTGATGAACCTTGAGACTTTGGTGACGTGTCCTGTGACTGTTGATCACTGGGAGGCCGAGCTAAAAGACCTGATCGAGCGTCACGCGGCGGAGACGAATTCCGTTAAAGCCCGTGAGATTTTGTCGAATTGGGAGGTTGAAAAAGCCAACTTCCTTCAGGCGTGTCCAAAGGAAATGTTGATCCATATCCCTGCGCCTTTGTCTCTCGAAGAGAAAGCTATTCCTGCTGAATAGGCTGGATTAGAGCCATTATTCGAAAAGCCCTCGCCTATGCGGGGGCTTTTCTTTTGGCCACACCCGCGTGGTGATTTCGCGGTTGGGGCGTGGCGGTGCTTGACCCTTGGGCGAATTCCATGTTCCCACTACCCCATGGCAAAAAAGACCACAAAAAAGACGGCATCAGCGAAAGAGCGCAAGGCAGGGCGAATCCGTTCCAGTAGCGCCACCCCTCAATTGGGTTGGCGTCGTCGGTTGCGCCGTACTGTTTTGCGCGGGCTACTGGCTATTGTCGTTCTTTGGATTGGCTGGATTTTGGTCTATAGCGTGATACCGGTCCCGATAACGCCATATATGATTGCCGAGCGCGTGCGCGGTGGTGAATTGGATTACCAATGGATGCCAATTGACGATATTGCTCCGGTCTTGGCGCGGTCTGTTGTTGCAGCGGAGGACGCTAATTTCTGTCTGCATTGGGGGTTTGATATGGTGGCCATACGGGACGCCATTGAAAGCGGTGGCGGGCGTGGTGCCTCAACGATTTCGCAGCAGACGGTCAAAAATGCGTTTTTGTGGCACGGGCGATCGTGGCCGCGAAAGGCACTTGAGGCGCTCACCACGCCGATGGTCGAACTGCTGTGGAGCAAGCGGCGCATTTTGGAGGTCTACCTCAATATCGCCGAGTTTGATGATGGCATTTTTGGAGCAGAAGCGGCGAGTCGCCATTACTTCGGTGTTGGCCCTGATGAATTGAGTGACACACAGGCCGCACGGCTGGCCGCCATTCTGCCGAGCCCGAAATTACGCAGTGCGGGCAAGCCTGGTCAATTTGTCCAACGCCGTGCGCGCCAGATCGCTGATGGCGCCCAAACTATACGAATAGACGGACGCGCGCGCTGTTTCGAGGATTGAAATGGCGCGTCATTCACGGCAAGTAGAGACAAACAACGAGTATTGACCCATGAACCGACTGTACCACGTCCCACTGTCCCCCTTTTGTCGCAAAGTGCGGCTTGTTCTGGCCGAGAAAAAGATCGAAGCCGAGTTGGTGGAGGAGCGGTACTGGGAACGTGATCCCGATTTCATGCGGCGCAACCCAGCGGGTAAGGTGCCGATTTTGCGTCTTGGGGATATGAACCTCGCGGAAAGCTCAGCGATTTGTGAGTACCTCGAAGAGGTCTATCCAACGCCGGCGTTGATGCCGAAAGATGTTGAGGGTCGCTATGAAGTCCGCAGATTGGTGTCGTGGTTTGATGACAAATTTCACCAAGAAGTGACATCTAATTTGCTCTACGAGCGTGTGAACCGCAAGTTGATGAAGGGCGGATATCCCGTATCAGCGAACGTCAAGGCGGGGTCAAAAGGCATTAAATATCATCTCGATTATATGGCGTGGTTGCTTGATCGTCGTCGTTGGTTGGCGGGGGATGCAATGACACTTGCGGACTTTACGGCGGCGGCACATCTGTCGTGTCTCGATTACACATCGGATGTGGATTGGAACCGATCCGCTGTGGTTAAAGATTGGTATGCAAAGATCAAATCACGTCCTGCGTTTCGCTCGCTTTTGGTGGATCAGGTGCCGGGATTTCCGCAGCCCGCTCATTATGCCGATCTCGATTTTTGATGTACCCTGTCCCTGAAGGGGGCGATTTTGACTCATCTCGATAAGGACACTGTGCGCGCCAAAGCGTTGGAGGAGGGATTTTCCAAGGTTGGGTTCGCTCGTCCTGATCTACCCGAGGCGATGGAGCGTTTGCGGGCGTTTCTTGCTGCGGGGCACCACGGTCAGATGGGTTGGATGGAGGAGCGGATGGCGTGGCGGGGTGATCCGACTGCGCTCTGGCCCGAGGCGAAATCAGTGATCATGTTGGCCGAGGCCTATACGCCCGACGATGATCCGATGAAGGCCGTAAATAGACCCGAATCCGGCGCAATATCGGTCTATGCCCGCAATCGCGACTACCACGACATCGTCAAAAAGCGCCTCAAACGGGTGGGGCGTTGGTTGATCGAGCAGGCGGGCGAGGACTCCCAGATCAAGGTGTTCGTCGACACCGCCCCTGTGATGGAAAAGCCGCTCGCTGCAAAGGCGGGACTTGGATGGCAGGGCAAGCATACCAATCTTTTAGGGCGCGATCTCGGCAGTTGGTTTTTCCTTGGAGCGATCTTTACCACGATAGATTTCGACCCTGATCTAGCGGAAATCGAGCGATGCGGATCATGTCGCGCCTGTTTGGATGCCTGTCCGACCGATGCCTTTCCTGCGCCGTACCAACTCGATGCACGGCGTTGTATTTCGTATCTCACGATTGAACACCACGGACCCGTGGATGAGGACTTGCGCGCGCGAATGGGCAACCGCATTTACGGCTGCGACGACTGCCTTGCGGCCTGTCCGTGGAACAAATTCGCGGTGGACGCCAAAGAGTTGCGCTATGCCGCGCGAGATGATTTGCGGGCGCCGCCCTTAGCCGAACTGGTGCAACTGGACGATGCAGCCTTTCGCGAAAAGTTTTCAGGCTCACCGATCAAGCGGGTGGGGCGCGGCCGCTTTGTGCGCAATGTCTTGTACGCCATTGGCAACTCGGGCGACCCGCAGTTTGTGCCACATGCGACTGCGTTGACCGAAGATTCCGATACCACGGTCGCGGATGCGGCGCGTTGGGCGGTGGGGCGGCTTGCAAAAACGTAGGTAGTTGAATGCTTGCGTGAGGCTTTGAACACGCTACCGTGTGGGCCTGTCGGAAGGACACCAAAACCATGAGCGTGATGCGCGGGATCGGACTAAAGGTAGCGTCCTTGGCTGTGTTTTTGGCTATGGCATCGTTTGTGAAGTCGGCAACCACTGAAGTACCAGCCATGCAAGCGGCGTTCTTTCGCTCGTTGTTCGCGATCCCTGTGGTCGTTGGGTATCTTTTGTCGCGCGGCGAGTTACGCCACGGATTAAAGATGGTTCGGCCTCGGGCGCATTTGATACGCGGCGTGCTTGGCGCTGTGACCATGATGCTTGGGTTTACTGCGCTGTCACGTTTGCCGCTGCCTGATGCTACCGCAATCGGGTATGCGCGACCGTTATTCATCGTTTTGCTATCGGCGGTTTTCCTACGAGAGCGGGTTCGGGTGTTTCGGTTTACGGCGGTGGCGATCGGCATGGTGGGGGTCTTGATCATCTTGTCGCCGCGCTTGACGATGTTGCACGGCGTGCCGACATCGGAGGAAAAATTCGGCGCTATGGCGGCGCTCCTTGCGGCCATTATTGTCGCATTCATTCAGCTCCATTTGCGCACGATGGTGAAGACGGAATCTACCACCTCAATCGTTTTCTGGTTTTCGGTGATTGCCACCATCGTCACAGGTCTAACGTTTCCGTTGGGGTGGGTTATGCCAAGTGGTTGGATCATGGTTCAACTCGTTCTTGCGGGGTTCTTGGGCGGCTTTGGTCAGATCCTTTTGACGGCCTCGTACCGTCATGCGCCTGCGTCTACTTTGGCCTCGTTTGAATATACGTCGATGGTTTTTGCGATTCTGGTTGGCTATGTCTTTTTCAGTGAGGTGCCGACATGGATGACGCTGATTGGTGCAGCGATTATTGTTGCATCGGGCCTATTGGTGATCCACCGTGAGCGTCAATTGGGGTTGTCGGCTGAGCGGCTTAAAAAGACATCATCGCATTTGTGAGGGTGGTCTGTCAGTCGGACAGAATGCGGGCCCAAATGCTACCGTTTTGCTGCTCTGCCTGATCCTTGCGCAATTGGATGGCGCGTTGTTTGGTCACCATGCGCTCAGCCTCGACGGCCGATCTAATTCCGTCTGCGGCGCGGGCAATGGGAAAGGGACCGATCACACTATTGCCGACTTCGTAATGGACCGTGATTGCGTTGCCGCGCTCGGCA
Organism: Celeribacter marinus; assembly: GCF_965656515.1. Classification (GTDB taxonomy): domain Bacteria; phylum Pseudomonadota; class Alphaproteobacteria; order Rhodobacterales; family Rhodobacteraceae; genus Celeribacter; species Celeribacter marinus_D. The sequence goes on along the minus strand of NZ_CBFHKW010000023.1, from coordinate 23,358 downwards.
TTGCGAAAGCGAACGCGGGTTTCGGTATTGAAGCCGCCAAATGATTTTGTGAATGCGTCGCGGTAGGCATCAAGAGACTGGCCATCGCGCGCATCGGGGCCGACGGTGATGTTGGTGACAATCAGGGTGCGGTCGCTCATATGGCCCGCCTCAATCATACGCTCAAGTGTAATTCCGAGCGGTCTATATGCGGGATTTTTGGTCGTGTGGTACAACATGACCATGAAGAGGGCTGGCGCAAAGACCAGAACAGCGGCAATCGTTATAAATACTGCTTCACGCTTGATCAAAAAAACTCTCCGCCAATTGTCATGGACGGAGAGTTTCATTTTTGCATTGAGGTCAGGTTAATTTGTTAGCTGCGCACCAGCTTTTCGTAGCTTTCCGCAATGTCGCGGGTCAGCGCGCCGACCTCGAATGTGTAGTCGCCAATCTGGCCCACGGGGGTGACTTCGGCGGCGGTGCCGGTGAGCCAGCATTGCTCAAACCCTTCGAGTTCTTCGGGCATAATGCGGCGGACGTGCACTTTGATCCCTTTTTGCTCCAGCATCTCGATGACGGTTTGGCGCGTGATGCCGTTCAGGATCGCATCCGGATCAGGGGTGTGAACCTCGCCATCTTTAACGAAGAAGATGTTCGCGCCTGTGGCCTCGGCTACATAACCGCGATAGTCCATGAATAGCGCGTCAGAGCAGCCTTTGGCCTCTGCGGCGTGTTTGGACATTGTGCAGATCATGTAGAGACCTGCGGCTTTGGCGGCTGTGGGGATCGTGTCAGGCGATGGGCGTTTCCATTTCGCGATGTCGAGTTTGGCACCGTTCATTTTGGCATCGCCGTAATAGGCGCCCCATTCCCATGCGGCCACGGCCATTCGGACGGGGTTGCGGTTGGAGGCGACACCCATGTCCTCGCCTGCGCCACGCCACGCCAGAACCCGCACGTATGCATCGTCCCAACCGTTGGCTTTTAGTACATCATATTTGGCTTTTTCGATCTCTTCGACGGTGTAGGGGATTGGCATATCGAGCAATGCGCCGGATGCCAAAAGGCGCTTGGAGTGCTCGACCGATTTAAAGATTTTGCCGTTGTAGCACCGCTCGCCCTCAAACACGGAGGAGGCGTAGTGCATGGCATGGGTCAGAATATGGACGTTCGCGTCCCGCCAGTCAACGAGTGTGCCGTCCATCCAGATTTTGCCGTCACGATCATCATATGCGCCTGCCATGTGGTGTGTTCTCCGATTGGGTCGAGGTGCGTTGCGTCCACGCTCGAAACCGTTATTTTATTGCACTAAATTGCATCGTCGCTACCAATTTGACCTTGGAATGTCAATAAGGCTGACATAAGCTTGGCGGACACTTGGTCGATGATGTGGGGGTTGTATGGCGGACGGTAAAAGCGGCGGCAATACGGGGAGCGAGGGGCTTCTCTTCCTCACGGACGAACAGTTGCGCAAGGGCATTGAGGCGATGTTTTTTGCCTATCGCGGGTTCACCCAAGATCCCGATCGCATTTTAGATGAACACGGATATGGCCGCGCGCATCACCGCGCCGTGCATTTTATAAACCGGACACCAGGTGCCACGGTGAATAGTTTGCTGAACACCCTAGGCGTCACAAAACAGTCTCTAAACCGTGTTCTTCGGGCATTGATCGAGGATGGTTTGGTCGAAAGCCGTGTCGGCAAGCGTGACAAGAGAGAGCGGCATTTACACTTAACTGACACCGGGAAAATGCTTGAGGCGGAGCTGTCCGAGGCACAGCGCGGGCGTATGCGCTCGGCTTACCGCGAAGCGGGTCACGAAGCTGTTGCTGGATTTCGCAAGGTTCTTGAGGCCATGATGGACCCCGACCAAAGGGCGTATTTTGACGCCTTTAAGGAGGGTGACAGTTGAAAAGTGATATTCATCTTTTGATCGTTGATGACGATGAGAGGATTAGGGATCTCCTGAAAAAATATCTGATGCGGCATGGGTTTTGTGTCACGGCGGCGCGAGACGCGGCGCATGCAAGGCGGCTTTTGGCGGGCTTGGAGTTCGACCTGATCGTCCTTGATGTGATGATGCCCGGCGAGGATGGTATTTCACTGACGCGCGATTTGCGCCTGCGCATTGCAACGCCCATCATGCTTTTGACCGCGAAAGGCGAGACCGAAGATAGGATTTCGGGACTTGAGGCGGGCGCAGACGATTACCTTGCAAAGCCGTTTGAGCCTAAGGAATTGTTGCTTCGTATCAATGCTGTTTTGCGGCGTGTGCCCGACGAGGAGCCAGCGGTTCAGGTGCCGAAACACCTACGTTTGGGTCTGTTTCGCTACGATGTTGAGCGTGGAGAGCTTTGGAATGGAGATGCGCCCTTGCGGCTCACAGCCACCGAAAACCAATTGATGCGCATATTTGCGGCGACCCCAAGTGTCGCTGTTTCGCGCACGGATTTGGTGGAGCGTTTGGGGCGAGATGGCGGTCAGGCACAAGAGCGGGCCGTGGACGTCCAAATCACGCGATTGCGCCGAAAGTTGGAGACCGACCCGCGTCAACCGAGATACCTGCAAACTGTACGCGGCGAGGGCTATATGCTCGTCCCCGAATAGTTCGAAATTGCGCCACCTTTGTACAAAAGCAGGTGGCGCAAATAGTCTCAACACTTTAGTTTGAACGTAAATAGAATGCTGCTTGGGAGTTTGAGATGACTGATGTCGCCGTAGAGAAAATGAGTTTTGAAACCGCCATGGCGGAGTTGGATCAGGTGGTCGGCAAGCTTGAGCGCGGCGATGTTGCACTTGAAGATAGTATTTCGCTTTACGAGCGCGGGGCAAAACTGAAGGCGCATTGTGAGGCGAAGCTCAAAGATGCCGAAGAAAAAGTCGAGAAAATTTCTGTAGGCGGCGATGGTCAAGCGACTGCGACAACGCCCGTTGAAGGTCTCTAATGCAGGCCCGCATGGAGCAATGCCGCGATGCCGTTCAACAGTGTTTGAATGATGCGCTTGCCCCTTTGGGCGAGCGTCCGGTCGAAGTGGCAATGCGGTATGCGTTGGGTGGTGGCAAGCGTTTGCGCGCGTTTTTGGTTATGGAGGGTGCGCAGCTTCACGGTATTGCGCCCGCGCAATCCGTTTGGGCGGCCGCAGCGATTGAATCCATTCATGCTTATTCATTGGTTCATGACGATTTGCCGTGCATGGATGATGACGATGTGCGCCGTGGTCAACCGACCGTTCACAAGCGGTGGGATGATGCAACGGCGGTGCTGGTCGGTGATGCGCTTCAGACGCTTGCCTTTGATCTTTTGACCCGTCCCGAATTGCGCGCATCGAGCCAGATTAGGGTCGATTTGATTGCGTCTCTAGCTAAGTCATCAGGTATCGGCGGAATGGTTTTGGGTCAGGCACAAGACATCGCTGCCGAAACCACGATGACCCCGCTCGACCTTGCGGCGATCACCGAGTTGCAGGCCAACAAAACCGGTGCACTGATCGAATGGTCCGCGCGTGCGGGCGCAATTTTGGGTGGGGCTGATCCAACGGCGCTTGGCCATTATGCAAAAGCTGTGGGTTTGGCGTTCCAAATTCAAGACGATATTCTAGATGTCGAAGGCGACGCAGAAAAAACCGGCAAAGCCGTTGGCAAAGATGCCGATGCCGGAAAGGCCACGTTTGTCTCTTTGTTGGGTCTTGCGGGTGCAAAAACACGTGCACGCGATTTGGTCGATGAGGCTTGTGCGGCATTGAGCCACTATGGCACACGCGCGGATGGCTTGCGGGATGTCGCTCGTTTCGTTATCTCGCGTGAAACTTAAGGCAGGAGTTGCGACAATGTCCGACCGCCCTCAAACACCGATCCTTGACCGTATAGCGGTTCCCGCCGACATGAAGGCGCTCACGGATGGCGAGCTCAAGCGCCTTGCGGGAGAGCTAAGGGCCGAGACAATTTCGGCGGTGTCCGAGACGGGTGGGCACCTTGGTGCGGGTCTGGGTGTTGTTGAGTTGACTGTGGCGCTTCATGCCGTGTTTGATACGCCAAAGGATCGGTTGATCTGGGATGTGTCGCACCAGTGTTATCCGCATAAAATTTTGACGGGGCGGCGCGATCGCATTCGCACGCTGCGCCAACCTGGTGGGTTGTCGGGCTTCACCAAGCGCTCGGAGAGCCCCTATGATCCGTTTGGCGCCGCACATAGTTCGACGTCGATTTCCGCCGCCCTCGGGTTTGCCGTGGCGCGTGATCTGGGCGGGGCGACCGAGCACGGGATCGGCGATGCGATTGCCGTGATCGGGGACGGGTCGATGTCGGCGGGTATGGCGTTTGAGGCCATGAACAACGCGGGGCATTTGGGCAAGCGGATGATTGTTATTCTCAACGATAACGAGATGTCGATTGCCGAACCTGTGGGCGCATTGTCGTCGTATTTGTCGCGCTTGTACGCGGGTGCGCCGTTTCAGGAATTGAAAGCGGCAGCCAAGGGGGCGGTGTCGCTGTTGCCGCATCCGTTCCAAGAGGGCGCGAAGCGGGCCAAGGAAATGCTCAAGGGCATGACCGTGGGTGGCACGATGTTCGAGGAGTTGGGATTTTCCTATGTCGGCCCGATTGATGGTCACGATATGGATCAACTGTTGTCGGTTCTGCGCACGGTTAAAACGCGCGCAACAGGTCCGATCCTGATCCACGTGATCACGAAAAAGGGCAAGGGTTACGCCCCCGCCGAGGCCGCCGCCGACAAAGGTCACGCAACGGCGAAATTCGATGTTGTCACAGGCAAGCAGAAAAAGACGAAATCAAACGCACCGTCCTATACGGCGGTGTTTGCCAAGGCGCTTTTGGATGAGGCGACACGCGACGACAAAATTTGTGCGGTGACTGCGGCGATGCCCGATGGCACGGGGTTGAACCTATTTGCGGAACGCTACCCGTCACGGTGTTTCGACGTTGGCATTGCCGAGCAACATGGTGTGACCTTTGCCGCTGGATTGGCCGCGGGCGGGATGAAACCGTTTTGCGCTATGTATTCGACGTTTCTACAACGCGGCTACGATCAGGTGGTGCATGATGTGGCGATTCAACGCCTCCCCGTGCGCTTTGCGATTGATCGTGCGGGGTTGGTTGGGGCCGATGGTGCGACGCATGCGGGATCGTTCGACGTGGCGTTCATGGCCAACCTGCCCGGTATGGTGGTGATGGCCGCCGCCGATGAGGCCGAGTTGGTCCATATGGTGGCGACAGCTGTTGCGCATAATGACGGGCCGATTGCGTTCCGGTATCCGCGTGGCGAAGGGGTCGGTGTCGAGATGCCCGAGCGCGGTGTGCCGCTTGAAATTGGCAAGGGTCGGATTGTCAAAGAGGGCACGCGCGTGGCGCTGTTGTCTTTTGGCACGCGCCTTGACGAGACAATGACCGCCGCCGAAGCGTTAGAGGCGCGTGGGGTGTCGTGTACTGTGGCTGACGCCCGTTTTGCCAAGCCGCTTGATGAGGATTTGATCCGCGATCTGGCGGCAAACCACGAGGCGCTCATCACGATTGAGGAGGGCGCAATCGGCGGTTTCGGGTCACATGTGGCCGATTTCCTTGCAAATGACGGCGTGTTCGATCGCGGGATTAAATTCCGCTCGATGGTGTTGCCTGACACGTTTATCGATCAGGCCAGCCCCGAGGCGATGTACGAGATCGCGGGCCTGAGTGCGGCGGATATCGAAGCCAAGGTTATGGCGGTCTTGGGTGTCGCAGATATCGCGACCAAACGCGCCTAGGTCATTGTGAGTGCAAAAGCGCTTTTAACCCCGATTTATAGTCGGGGTATAATAGCGTAACGCCCAGAACGGATTTGATCCGCTCATTGCTGACCTTTTTGCTCTCGGCGTAAAAGCTACGCGCCATTGGCGACATGTCGGCGGTTTCAAATGCATCGGCAGGTGGAAGTGGCAAACCCAACAATTCGGCGGCATAGCCGATGACATCTTGGGGTGGTGCGGGGTCATCGTCACAAACGTTGAAAATTCCGCTGCATTGGGGTCTGTTTATGGAGGCCTCAACAACTTGCGCGATGTCCGCGACATGGGTGCGCGAAAACACCTGACCCTGCTTGATGATGCGCCGCGCCGTCCCCGCGCGTACTTTTGCAAATGGTCCACGTCCCGGACCGTAGATGCCCGCAAGGCGAAAGATAGACAGCGGGATGTTGTGGGTGTTACAAAATTCTGTCCACGCGGCCTCTGCCTCAACGCGCATTTGCCCCCGTTTGGTGGCGGGTGAGAGCGGGGTCGTTTCGTCCACCCATGCGCCGCCATGATCGCCGTAGACACCCGTGGTTGACAGGTAACCGATCCATTTGAGACGGGGTGCGGCCTTGGACAAAAGTGCACGGTGTTGGGCCAGCATCGGATCTCCATCGGCGTCTGGCGCAGCGGAAACAAGCAGGTGCGTCGCCTCCAAAAGAGCAGGCGCAATATCATCATTGGGTAAAACAAGCGGTGTGACGCCTGCCGCCTCAAAGTTCCCGCGCTTGGCCGCATTGCGGGTTGTTCCCGATACCTGCCACCCTTTTGCCGTGAGCCGTGATGCGAGGGCCTGCGCGCTGTATCCATGTCCGAATGAAAAGAGATGTCCCGTCACGTTTGTTTGATCCTCAATGTCTAGTTTATAAGCATGGTCTTGCGCCGCGCGGCCAAGTGGTGACAAATGACTCTAGAGGCTTGAGCCGAAAATCAAGCGCAAAAAAGAAGCACATCAATACGAGGTCTTCCGTGAATCAAAATGCTGCTCCCTTGACCATAGAGACGCCATCGGCGCCCGATGCCGAACTGTTTTCAGATGCCGCCGCTGCGGTCGACCGGTTGGAGGATCTGTATCGTTCCGCAACCCGCTATCTCACCGAACGGTTTTCCGAGGCTGCAACGGGGGCCGTGCCACATGCTCGCCACCGCGCGTTTTATCCCGAAATCCGTGTGAGGACGACCTCGTTCGCGGCGATGGACAGTCGCCTGTCCTTTGGCCACGTGTCCAAACCCGGTAGCTATTCAACGACGATCACGCGTCCTGATTTGTTTCGGAACTATCTCATTCAACAGATCACGCAAATTATCCGCAATCATGGCGTATCAGTGTCCATTGGGCCGTCCGAGGTGCCGATGCCCGTTCACTTTGCCGTTGCAAATGATGAGAGCATTACCATCCCCCAAGAGGGCGCGATGGACTACCCGTTGCGCGACTACTTTGATGTGCCTGATCTGGCGACAACGCACGACAATATCGTCAATGGGTCGGGATATCTGAACGAGGACGGGTCAGGGCCGCTTGCGCCCTTCACCGCGCAGCGCGTGGATTATTCGCTCGCGCGCCTGTCGCACTATACCGCGACCGATGCGACCCATTTTCAAAACCATGTTCTGTTCACGAACTACCAGTTTTATGTGTCCGAGTTCGAGGCATATGCGCGCGCACAACTTGATGATCCTAACAGCGGCTATACCTCTTTTGTATCGACTGGAAATGTTGAAATTTTTGATGGGCAGACCCCAATCGCGCCGACAACAAAAATGCCGCAAATGCCGACATACCACCTCAAACGTGCTGATGGATCGGGCGTCACTTTGGTCAATATCGGTGTTGGTCCGTCGAATGCCAAAACTGCCACAGATCACATTGCCGTGCTGCGCCCCCATGCGTGGATCATGGTGGGTCACTGTGCGGGACTTCGCAATTCGCAACGGCTTGGTGATTTCGTTCTCGCACATGCTTATCTGCGCGAGGATCATGTGTTGGATGCCGATCTGCCCGTTTGGGTTCCGATCCCCGCGTTGGCGGAAATTCAGACATCACTCGAGGGGGCGGTTGCAGACATCACTCAGCTTGAAGGCTATGAGTTGAAGCGAATTATGCGCACGGGCACGGTGGCGACAATTGATAACCGGAATTGGGAATTGCGGGATCAATCGGGTCCTGTGCAACGGCTGAGCCAATCGCGCGCCGTGGCACTCGATATGGAAAGCGCCACGATTGCAGCGAATGGATTTCGGTTTCGCGTCCCGTATGGGACACTTTTGTGTGTCTCGGATAAGCCACTGCATGGCGAGCTGAAGCTGCCAGGAATGGCGTCAGATTTCTATACGTCTCAGGTCGCTCGTCATTTGTTGATCGGAATTCGTGCGATGGAAACGTTGCGAGAGATGCCGATTGAGCGCATTCATAGCCGAAAATTGCGCTCTTTTGAGGAAACGGCGTTCCTGTAGG
>NZ_CBFHKW010000023.1:7280-15043 GCF_965656515.1 Celeribacter marinus | reverse complement strand
GGGTGTTGGCAAAATTTATTGCCGTGAGCGCCCTGAGCGTATGGTCCGCAACCCGCAGACGGGCGAGCAGATGAAAAAAGCAGCTGACAAAGTTGTAAAGATGACAATTGCTAAAGCGCTTAAAGACAGCGTGAACGGCTAATTTCGTTTGATCTTTTGGGGAGGGGGTCGCGTTGTGCGGCCCCTTTTCTGTTTTAAAGTCTAGTTTAAAACTTTTGTGTGCCGCGCAGTGTTGAAGAACTTTATGGAGCGATTATGGATATCAGAGCCATTTTTATGGGCCTTGCGTTTGTGTTTATATGGTCCTCCGCATTCACGTCTGCGCGGATCATTGTGGCCGATGCGCCCGCTTTAGCGGCTCTTGCGGTCCGGTTTTTTCTATCGGGCGCGGTTGGTGTCGCAATCGCGCGTAGCCTTGGTCAAAGTTGGACTTTTTCGCGTGCTCAGTGGCGCGGCATAATCATTTTCGGCCTGTGTCAGAACGCGGCCTATCTCGGGCTTTATTTCCTCGCCATGCGCTCTGTCGAGGCTTCGCTCGCCTCCATTCTAGCGTCCTCTATGCCACTGGTTGTGGCGCTGTTTTCGACCCTATTCCTGCATGAACGGCCTAAACCGATTGCGGTGGCTGGACTTGTCACGGGGTTCATCGGGGTTCTTGTTATCATGTCGCATCGTTTGTCCGCAGGCAGTGATGTGGTGGGCATTTTGATGTGTGTCGTGGGCACGGTGGCGCTTGCGGTTGCGACCCTCACATTGCGTTCTACAGGTGCGGGTAAAAACGCATTGATGGTGGTCGGCATTCAAAGTTTGATCGGTGCGTCCGTCTTGGCTGTCGCATCGCCCTTTGTGGATGTGTACGCGCTCAATATGTCCGGCACATTGGTGATCGCGATGCTGTATACAACGTTTTTGCCCGGTCTGTTTGCCACGTGGCTATGGTTCAAATTGGTCGAACGCATAGGCACCGTGAAAGCGGCCGCATTCCATTTTCTCAATCCGTTTTTTGGCGTGGCAATAGCCGCGGCTCTTTTGGGCGAGGCCGTCACGCAATGGGACATGGTCGGGGTTGCCACGATTATGGTGGGCATCCTCGCGGTGCAGTTGTCAAAGGCGTAGGGCTATTGGGTAGAGCCGCCGATATGACCGCGTGGCCCGTCCCCCACCTGACCGCGATGCAAGAGCAGGTGATCAAGAACAACACAGGCCATCATCGCCTCGCCTACAGGCACCGCGCGAATGCCGACACACGGGTCATGACGGCCCTTGGTGATCAGGTCTATGTCCTTGCCATCTTTGTCGATGGTTTGGCGCGGTGTGAGGATCGATGATGTCGGTTTAACGGCAAAGCGGACGATCAAATCCTGACCTGTGGATATCCCGCCCAAGATGCCACCCGCATGATTGGACCCAAATTCAGGCCCATTTGGCCCCATCCGCATTTCGTCTGCGTTCTCTTCGCCGGTCAGGCAGGCCGCGTTCATGCCTTCGCCAATCTCAACGCCTTTAACGGCGTTAATCGACATCATTGCAGCGGCCAAATCAGTGTCTAACTTGGCATAAATCGGCGCGCCAAGCCCCGCTGGCACACCTGTACAAATGACCTCACAGACCGCCCCAACCGAGGAGCCACTCTTACGAATGCCGTCCAGAAATGTGGCCCATGTCGCCGCGGTCTGTGCCGAGGGCACCCAAAACGGGTTATTGTCAATTTCCGCCATGTCACGAGGCCCGTCGATGCCGTGTGGCCCGATTTGGGTCATGTAACCTTTGATTTCAACCGTTGGGGCAAGCTGTGCCAAGACCGCGCGTGCAATGCCGCCCGCAGCAACCCGTGCCGCCGTTTCACGGGCAGACGAACGCCCACCACCACGGTAATCGCGAATTCCGTATTTCTGGAAATAAGTGATGTCAGCATGACCGGGGCGAAATGCTTGCGCGATCTCACCGTAGTCTTTGGACCGCTGGTCGGTATTGCGGATCATAAGTTGAATCGGCGTTCCGGTTGTTTTGCCTTCAAACACACCCGAGAGGATTTCAACCTGATCCGCTTCGCGCCGCTGTGTCGTGTATTTGGACGTGCCGGGTTTTCGCTTGTCGAGCCACACCTGTAGCATCGACTCGTCAATTTCAATTCCCGGAGGGCAGCCGTCAACAGTCGCCCCGAGCGCAGGACCATGACTTTCACCCCATGTGGTGAAGCGAAAAAGATGTCCGAAAGAATTCATGCTCATGGTCTGCTCCTCATGTTTCCTCTGCTTTATCCGATGTGGGGTCGGTGAGCAATCTCGGGGCTTGCACTTCTGGCGAAACGCTCATAGCGTCTGCGATACCTCGGGGTGCTACCTTTGTTGTGGCTGAGATGCGAAAGCGGACCCGTTGAACCTGAACCGGCTAACACCGGCGGAGGGAAGGTATCAGCGACATAGCTGCCCCTTTTTCTTCGCCCATTTAACTATGGAGCGAGCCATGAAATATGGACTGACTTTTGCAGCAACACTTGCTGCTTTCGGCGCCAATGCCGAGCCTTTGACTATATATGCCCCCGACTATTTTGCTTCTGAGTGGGGCCCTGGCCCCGCGATTAAGGCGGCATTTGAGGCGACATGTGACGGGTGCGAGATCGAATATGTCACGGGTGATGTTTTGCCCCGTATCTTGCTTGAGGGCGAACGCACCCTTGCGGATGTCGTGATCGGGTTGAATTCCGATGTGACCAAGAAAGCCCGCGAAACGGGTTTGTTTGTGCCTCATGGGCTGGATTTGTCTCCTTTGACGCTGCCACTGGAGTGGACGGACGATACCTTTTTACCGTTCAACTGGGGCTATACGGCGTTCGTTTATGACAACACCAAAATCACCAACCCGCCCTCGTCCTTTGCCGAATTGGTGAACTCTGATGAAGACTGGACAATCGCTATCCAAGACCCGCGCACATCGATTTCGGGTCTCGCACTTGTGCTGTGGGGAACCGAAGTGTTCGGTGATGACGCTGAGGCCGCGTGGGCCAAACTGGCGCCCAAGATCACTACGGTGACAAAGGGATGGTCGGAGGCCTACGGCATGTTCACCGATGGCGAGGTGGATATGGTTTTGTCCTACACCACATCTCCCGCCTACCACATCATTGCGGAGGACGATGTGACCAAATCGGCGGCTTTGTTTGATGAGGGGCATTACTTTATGGTGGAGTTGGCCGCGAAATTGGCAGGCACAGACCAGCCCGATTTGGCCGATAAATTCATGGCGTTTATCTTGGATGAGCGGTTTCAGTCTTTGATTGCGACTGCGAATTGGTCGTATCCTGCGGCCTTGCCAAAGGCGCAATGGCCGGACGCGCTTTCTCAACTAAACTATCCTGAAAAGGCGATCTTTCTAAACGAGGATGAAGCCGCGGCGGCGCGTGATGGGGCAATCGACGCATGGCGCGCCGGCCTGTCGCAATAGGCCAATGGGCGGGGTTGGGGGTGGCGGTACTGGTTGCCGTCCTCAGCCTTGGCACACTTGTCGCAGTCGCGGGGCGGGCCGAGGATTTCTCTAGCCTGTCTCGCCACGATTGGGCCTCTGTACGGTTTACAGTGGTGCAGGCTGCGTTGTCTGCGGCTCTGTCGGTCGCAATTGCTATTCCCGTTGCCCGCGCGTTGGCGCGTCGATCATTTGTGGGGCGTGGTGTGCTCGTCACGCTTCTTGGCGCGCCCTTCATTTTGCCCGTCATCGTTGCGATTCTTGGTCTTACGGCTGTGTTCGGGAAAAGCGGTATCGTCTCAAATTTGTTGATTTGGGCCGGATTAGAGCCGATTTCGATCTACGGATTCCATGGGGTGATTATTGCCCACGTATTTTTCAACATTCCGTTGGCGACGCGTCTTTTGCTACATGGTTGGGGGTCTATTCCATCAGAGCGTTTCCGGCTTGCGGCGTCACTACGATTTACTTCTATCGATGTCTTTCGCCATGTCGAGATGCCGATGCTCCGTGACATCGTGCCGGGCGCGTTGGCGGTGATTTTTTTGATTTGCACAACGTCTTTTGCGGTCGCTCTCACGTTTGGCGGTGGGCCTAAGGCGACCACAATCGAACTCGCGATTTATGAGGCATTTCGCTATGATTTCGATCTCGGCAAGGCGTCTCTTTTGGCGCTTATTCAATTTGCGATTTGTACCTGCGCTGCGCTTTTCTCGTTTAAATACCGCGTGCCGCACATGGTTGGTGGGGGACTAGATCGACCTGTTGTGCGCCACGATACGAAGAGGCCATTATTGCGTCTGATCGATACGGGTTGGATTGTCCTCGCAGCGCTCTTTTTGCTCGCACCTCTCGCCGCATTGGTTGTGGATGGCGCGGGTGGTGTGTTGCAGCTTCCTGTTTCGGTTTGGTCCGCGGCGGCGCGTTCCGTCCTCACCGCACTTGGGTCTGCAGTACTTGCTATCGTTTTGTCTCTCGCGCTCGTTCTTGCTGGACAGAGATGGCACTGGATTGAAGGGGTTGGAATGCTCTCAATCGCGGCCTCACCGTTGGTCATGGGGACTGGGCTATTCATTATGATTTTCCCATTTTTTGATCCCGCCACACTTGCTCTTGTGATCACCGCGCTGGTGAATGCCGTGATGTCGCTCCCGTTTGTCATTCGCGCAATTGCGCCCGCGATAGCAGGAAGCGAAGCCGCGTATGGAAAGCTCGCGGATGGGTTAGGGATGTCTGGATGGACGCGTTTGCGATTGGTGACACTGCCGCGCATTCGTGCGCCTTTGGGGTTCGCCGCAGGTCTATCGGCGGCGTTATCCATGGGCGATCTTGGCGTCATCACGCTGTTTGCCCGCCCTGAGCAAGCAACTTTGCCGTTGCAAATTTACCGCCTCATGGGGGCCTATCGCATGGATCAGGCGATGGGGGCGGCGCTTTTGCTGCTCGCGCTAAGCCTTGGCCTGTTTTACATCTTTGATCGGGGAGGGCGCGGGCGTGCTCACACTTGACGACCTATTGATTGTCCAAGGCGATTTTCGCCTGAGCGCGGAGTTCAGCCTTCCCACAGGGTCGGCCGTTGCCGTGCTTGGGCCATCGGGTGCAGGGAAATCTACTTTGCTGTCGGTTATTGGCGGGTTCTTTGCGCCGCGATCAGGGCGCGTTCTTTGGCAGGGCAACGATATCACTGATGTGGCGCCGGCGAAGCGTCCCGCCGCGCATCTGTTCCAAGACAACAACCTGTTCCCACATATGACTGCGGCGCAGAATGTCGCCCTTGGGATCAAGCCGAATTTGCGCCTGTCCGTTGAGGATAAACGAGCGGTGCAAGACGCATTTGAGGCAACAGGGTTGAGTGGACTTGGCGACCGATTGCCATCCCAACTTTCGGGCGGTCAGCAGTCACGTGTGGCATTGGCGCGCGTCTTGGTTCAGCGGCATCCCCTTGTGTTGCTTGATGAGCCATTCTCGGCGCTTGGGCCCGCGATGCGCAAAGAGATGACCACTTTGGCGCGTGAGGTTGGCGCAAAAACCGGAGCAACGATGTTGATGGTCTCGCATGATCTGGCGGATGCCCAAGCGTTTGCAGATCATGTTGTTTGGGTCGCGGATGGTGTCGCTCATGCGCCGCGCACGTGGGCGCAGGTCGAGGCAGATCCACCCACGGGATACCGCGATTATGTTGGCCATTGATTTGGCCGCGACCCTATAGCCCATAAAAAAGCGCCCCGAAATCGGAGCGCTTTTTCAATTTTTATCAGCCCATTCTTACAGGTTGAATTTTTTGCCTTTGTGCGGCGCCCAAAGTTTTTTGTTCGACAGGTACAAAAGTGATGTCAGTACGATCAGGAACACAACGGCGAGGAAGCCCGCGTGCTTGCGTGCTTCAAGCTTCGGTTCCGCTGCCCACATCAAGAACGCAGCAATGTCCTCTGCTTCGTGATGCAAGTCATTGGCGTGACCATCGGCAAACTCGACGTCTTCACCGTAGAGAGGAGGAGCCATTGCGATCCATCCACCTGGGAACGCGGTGTTCTCATAGTAGATTGTCCCAGCTTCTTCTTTTTCTTCGCCTGTGTAGCCGGTCAAAAGGCCGACGATATACTCAGGGCCACCAGTGCCTTTTAGGAACTGGTTGATACCCGTTCCGTATGGGCCGTGAAACGCAGCGCGTGCTTTCGCCATCATGGATAGGTCGGGCGCGTTTTGCGAGTGGTTCGCTGGGAAGTGGTCGTTAGACGTGAGCGCACGTGCGGCACCCTCGTCATAGTCGTAGAGGTGCATGTTTGCAGCTTCGTCGTTCACGGGGAATGCAGTTGCGTAAGCGCGCACCTGATCCTCGGGAAGCATTGGGCCGCCTTTGTCCGCAAGGGTCCGGATCGACACATATTGTAGACCGTGACAGCCCGCGCAAACTTCGGTGTAAAGCTGAAGTCCGCGCTGAAGCTGCATTTGGTCATAAGTGCCAAACGGACCTTCAAAGGAGAAGTCCACGTCATGGATGTGTGCCGCATCGCCTGCTGCCATAGCCGCGCCAGCGGATAGGCCCAAGGCGGTGAGGGCGGAGAGGGTAAGTTTCTTCATCATTTCCCTAGTTCCTTTCTCACTCGGATGCATTTTTAGCGGCAGGGTAGTGCGCTAAAAAATCTTCTTCGATCGTTTCCGGAATCGGAAGCGGCTTTTCGATAACACCCAAGAGTGGCATCAAAATGAGGAAGTATCCAAACCAATAGGTTGCACCAATCAGCGAGATATACGGATAGATACCGTCGGTTGGCATTGCGCCCACCCACATCAGTACCACGAAGTCGATGGCCAAGAGCCAGAACCACCATTTGAACATCGGGCGATATTTACCCGAACGAACTTTGGAGGTGTCGAGCCAAGGCACGAGAGCCATCACGATGATCGCGCCGAACATGGCAAGTACGCCAAAGAACTTTGCGTCCACGATGCCGCCTGTGACAAACGACACAGCCTGAACCAACCACACATCGGCGGTGAACGCGCGCAAAATGGCGTAGAAGGGCAAGAAATACCATTCAGGCACAATGTGCGCGGGTGTCGATAGTGGGTTTGCTTCGAGGTAGTTATCGGGGTGGCCGAGGTAGTTTGGCATAAAGCCGACAATGGCAAAGAACACGACTAAGACAACGCCAAGGGCGAAGAGGTCTTTCATCACGAAATATGGCCAGAACGGCAATGTGTCTTTCTCAGCTTCGGCTTTGGACGTTTTGCGGACATCAACACCTGTGGGGTTGTTGTTGCCTGTCGTGTGGAACGCCCAAATGTGAACAATCACAAGGCCAGCAATCACGAAGGGGAGCAAGTAGTGCAACGAGAAGAAGCGGTTGAGCGTGGCGTTGTCCACCGCAGGCCCGCCGAGCAACCATGCCTGAATTGGCTCGCCCACGAGTGGGATCGCACCAAATAGGCCGGTGATCACGGTCGCGCCCCAAAAGGACATCTGACCCCAAGGCAACACATACCCCATGAAGCCGGTTGCCATCATCATCAGGTAGATGATCATGCCGACGATCCATGTGATTTCACGTGGTGCTTTGTACGAGCCGTAGTACAGGCCACGGAAGATGTGCATGTAGACCGCAAAGAAGAACAGCGATGCGCCGTTTGCGTGCAAGTAGCGCAGCATATGGCCGCCGTTCACATCACGCATGATGTGCTCAACCGAGGCAAATGCCATGTCGACGTGCGGAGTATAGTGCATCACCAGAACGATACCGGTGACAATCTGGAGGCCGAGACAGAAGGCAAGAACAATGCCCCAGATCCACATCCAGTTA
>NZ_CBFHKW010000023.1:0-7182 GCF_965656515.1 Celeribacter marinus | reverse complement strand
GCCGCGCCATTTAACCGTCAACTGCGTGCCGGCTTGCACGTCAGCAATGTTTACGCGGATGGAGGCAAGCGCCTTAACATCTGCGGAAGCGTTCATTTGATTGACCAGGGGCCAGACCACGGCGCCTGCTGCAACTGCACCTGCGCCACCGGTGGCGTAGTACAGGAAATCGCGGCGGGTGCCTTCGTGTTCGTCTACATGGGACACGAGCAAATCTCCATTGTCTTAAGCCGGACCTAACCAGCCAATGCATTCAAGGCCACGGATTTCCCGTAGCCCTTCGGAGGCGCTTTTAGCGAGGCAATGCGTCCACGTCTAGCATACAATAGGACGCAGGGGCCTTTGATGGGCGCCTTAGTGGTATTCCAGCCGTCATAAACGGTGTTTCTTACATATATATGAGCGCAAACATCGTCTTGACCACTCAATGCAGCGATATCACCCAAAGATTACGATATCCGACTCGGGGCATCACTTTTCATATTTCGCCATGATTGTGTTGAACTGATCAGAATGAATGAACCGTGTAAGCCAGTTTTTGACCCCATCCCACTCTTGGGCATCGAACCATGTACGGTCCGTGTTCGCAAATTGACGCACAAAGGTAATCGTCGCCATGTCCGCAAGTGTAGGTGATGCGCCAAATATCCATGGTGTTTCGGTCAGGCGCTGATTGATGCTCCAAAGGATTTGTGCCGCTTTCGCGCGTTCAACTCCTACATCGACGTTCTCATACCGTGTTGCGTATTTGTAGCGATCAAGCGCGGTTTTGAATGGCCCCTCGATTTGAGAAATCCATGCCTCTCCCTCAGGCGGCATGTCGCGCCACCCGTCAGGGTCGTTGTGGGCAAGCGCCCAATCCATAATGTCGCGGCTCTCGTCGATTACGGTCTCACCCACGATCAAAACGGGCACGGTGGCCTTGGGCGAGGCTACGATCAGCTGCGCAGGTTTGTCGCGCAGCACGACTTCGCGCAATTCGACCTCTAGTCCCGCCGATGCTATCGCTAGGCGAGCACGCATGGCATAGGGGCATCGTCGAAAGGAATACAGGATCGGACGGGTCATGGCGCTATGCTGTCAACTGTGTGCCGCTTACGCCAGCAATCGTAGCGGTAACAATCTGGCCTTCAACTTGTGGGGCGGCAAAACTGACCTCGGTGAATTGTTCGGTGCGGCCCATCAGGGGATTCTCCATCAAGATGCGATGAGTCCGCCCGATTTGTGCGGTGAGGTGACGGGCGACCTGTGCGTCGCCCGCAGAGCGAAGGCGCGCCGCGCGCTCCTTAATGGTTTTGCCATTCACTTGGCTTGGGATTTTCGCCGCTGGCGTGCCCTCGCGCTTTGAATAGGGAAAGACGTGCAGCCACGTTAGATCGCAATCCGAAACCAGTTTAAGCGAGTTTTCAAAGTGCGCATCAGTTTCGGTGGGGAACCCGGCGATGATATCTGCGCCGAATGTCATGTCGGGCCTTAGGCGCTTGGCCTCTTCGCAAAACGCAATTGCATCATCGCGCAGATGGCGGCGGGCCATGCGCTTGAGAATCATGTCATCCCCGTGTTGAAGCGAGAGATGGAGGTGCGGCATAAGACGCGGCTCAGTGGCAATGGCCTGCATCAGCGCGTCATCAGCCTCAATCGAATCAATCGATGAAATCCGCAGGCGGGCCAGGTCGGGCACCAGTTTAAGGATGCGCATAACCAAATCGCCCAAACGCGGCGCCGCGGGCAGGTCGGCCCCCCATGAGGTCAGATCAACGCCCGTGAGCACGACTTCGTTGAAGCCCTTGTCTACGAGGCGTTTGATCTGATCGACCACCACGCCCGCAGGCACCGAGCGCGAATTGCCGCGCCCGTATGGGATAATGCAAAAGGTGCAGCGGTGATCACAGCCGTTTTGCACTTGAACATAGGCGCGGCTGCGCGTGCCGAACCCGTCGATCAGGTGGCCCGCTGTCTCGGTGACGCTCATAATATCGTCGACCTGAACGCGCTCGGTCTGGCCGATGAAATCCGGCCCCATCGCGGACCACGTTTCAGGCTGCATCTTTTCGGTATTGCCGATGACGATATCAACCTCACTCATCGACGTGAATGTCTCCGGCTCGGTCTGCGCGGCGCACCCTGTCACGATGATTTTGGCATCAGGATTCTCACGGCGCAGTTTGCGGATCTCTTGGCGGGCTTTGCGTACCGCTTCGGCGGTCACAGCACAGGTGTTGACCACGACAGCGTTCTCGACCCCCGCTTTCGCCGCAAGGTCTTTCATGGCTTCGGTTTCATAGGCGTTGAGACGACAGCCGAGTGTCGCAAAGACGGGCGGTTTGGCTGACATTAGATCTGCTCCAGAAATGATGCGTCAAATTCGCCCTTAAATACAAATTGCACTGGTCCCGTCATCCATACACCATCGTCACGCCAGTCGAGGGTCATCCAGCCGCCGTCGACCTCCATACGCACTTTCCTGCCCGTCAGGCCGCGCTCAGCGGCCGCTACGGCCGTAGCGCAGGCTCCTGAGCCACATGCAAGCGTAATGCCCGCCCCACGTTCCCAGACGCGCATTCTGATCTCGTCGTGGCCGCGCACTTGGGCAAATTCAACATTGGTGCGCTGGGGAAATAGAGGGTCATGTTCGACAGCGGCACCTTGGGCGGCGACATCAACGCCCGCAATGTCATCCACAAAGAACACCGCATGCGGATTGCCTATGCCGATCGCCACAGGATCGCCCGCGATGGGAAGGTGGTTGGTATCCACCGCGTGGCTGAGCGGCACCTCGTGCCAGTCGCGTTGTGGGTGGCCCATGTTCACCGACACCTCGTCGCCCGCGCGCACGGCGTGTAGAATGCCGCGCTCGGTTCGAATGGTTACGCTGTTGTTGCCGCTCTCTTGCATCATTAGCCACGCGACACAGCGGGTGGCATTGCCGCAGGCGCCCGCGCGACTTCCATCACTGTTCCAAAAGTCGAGCGAGATATCTGTCCCCTCGCCATCTGTGATCTCCGCGAGTTGATCAAAGCCAACGCCACGGTTGCGATCACCGATGGCCTTTGCCAGGTTTGGGGTGACGCGCGCGTCAATCCCCCGAGAATCAAAGATCACGAAGTCATTGCCTAGCCCGTGCATCTTTACGAAGGGCAGGTTCGAGGGGGAGAATACCTGTTGCATAAAGCGGCGTATAAACCCTGATGGAACCT
Source organism: Celeribacter marinus (assembly GCF_965656515.1). Lineage (GTDB taxonomy): Bacteria > Pseudomonadota > Alphaproteobacteria > Rhodobacterales > Rhodobacteraceae > Celeribacter > Celeribacter marinus_D. The sequence continues at coordinate 3,985 of NZ_CBFHKW010000023.1, read as the reverse complement.
TTTCCAAGAAAATCTCTGTTTAGTCCTTGACGCTCACGCCCTGCACTCGTAATACCCGCCTCACGATGAAAGTGGGCCGTTAGCTCAGCTGGTAGAGCAACTGACTTTTAATCAGTAGGTCGATGGTTCGAACCCATCACGGCTCACCACTTCGTCTAAAATAACCCGCGCTTCGGCGCGGGTTTTTTGTTGCGGTGTTATCACTAAGATTACGTGCCGCATTCCCCACATATGCAAAACGCCGCCCCGAAGGGCGGCGAATTATAGTCGTAAATTTGATCGGTTTATTGGTCGTCAGGCAGGATGCGCACCGCACCCTTATCTGCCGCAGAAGCCAACAGGGCATAGGCTTTGAGCGCTGTTGTGACGTGACGTGGACGTGGCTCTTTGGGCTTCCACGGAAGTGGCCCCATCGCAGTGCGACGACGATCCAGCTCACTTGCCTCGACCTTGAGCTCGATGGAGCGGTTGGGGATGTCGATCTCAATGATGTCGCCCGTTTCCACCAATCCGATTATACCGCCCTCTGCGGCTTCTGGTGACACGTGGCCGATCGACAATCCAGAGGTGCCGCCGGAAAAGCGGCCATCGGTCAACAAGGCACATTTTTTGCCCAAGCCTTTGGATTTTAGATATGACGTTGGGTAAAGCATTTCCTGCATGCCTGGTCCACCCTGTGGCCCCTCATATCGAATGACCACAATATCTCCGGCCTCGACCTTGCGGCTGAGAATCGCGCTGACAGAATCATCCTGGCTTTCAAACACACGCGCTTTGCCCGTGAATTTGAGAATGCTCTCATCGACGCCTGCCGTTTTCACGATACAGCCGCGCTCCGCCACATTGCCGAACAAAACAGCCAAGCCGCCGTCCTTGGAAAACGCGTGTTCTACTGAACGGATCACACCGTTCTTGCGGTCTGTGTCGAGTTCTTTGTAGCGGTTTTCTGTAGAAAAGGCCTGTGTGGTACGCACGCCGCCGGGGGCCGCTTTGAACAATTGCTCGGCCTCTGGGTTGTTCGCAACCGTGATGTCCCATTTGGCAATCGCGGCGGCCATTGTTTCGGAGTGAACGGTGCGCGCATCGCCGTGGATTAACCCGCCGCGATACATCGCTCCAAGGATGGCAAAAATGCCGCCCGCGCGGTGGATATCTTCCATGTGAACGTTCGCAACCGAGGGCGCGACTTTGCAAAGTACCGGAACCTTGCGGCTCAGGCGGTCAATGTCATCCATCGTAAAGTTGACCTTGCCCTCATAGGCAATCGCCAAGAGGTGCAACACGGTGTTGGTCGAGCCGCCCATCGCAATATCGAGCGACATAGCGTTTTCAAAGGCCTCGAATGTCGCGATCTCGCGTGGCAAGTAGCCCGGCAAGTCTTCTTCGTAGTGCTTTTTGGTGATCTCAACGATCTTACGACCAGCTTCCAAAAAGAGGTGACGACGATCGGCGTGAGTGGCCAGCGTGGACCCGTTGCCCGGAAGTGCCAGACCCAAGGCCTCAGCAAGACAGTTCATAGAGTTTGCGGTGAACATGCCCGAGCATGATCCACAGGTCGGACAGGCGGCTTTCTCAATCTCTTCCACCTGCGCATCGGTGTAGCTTTCATCGGCGGCGGACACCATTGCGTCCACAAGATCGAGCTTTTGCACGATATCGCCATCTTGCACCTTGCCCGCTTCCATCGGACCACCCGAGACGAAAATCACGGGGATGTTGAGGCGCATCGCCGCCATCATCATACCGGGAGTAATTTTATCGCAGTTGGAAATACACACCATAGCGTCCGCACAATGCGCGTTGACCATGTATTCGACACTATCCGCAATGATTTCGCGCGAGGGTAGGGAATAGAGCATCCCATCGTGACCCATCGCAATGCCGTCATCCACCGCAATCGTGTTGAATTCTTTGGCCACGCCGCCCGCAGCCTCAATCTCACGCGCCACCATCTGACCGAGGTCTTTGAGGTGAACGTGACCGGGAACGAATTGTGTGAACGAGTTGACGACAGCGATGATCGGTTTGCCGAAATCATCGTCTGTCATGCCTGTGGCGCGCCAAAGGCCGCGGGCACCGGCCATGTTGCGTCCGTGCGTTGAGCGGCGGGATTTGTAATGGGGCATGTAGACTTCCGTTATCTAAGTGTGGTGCGGGCACGCAGAGCTGCGCAATCTTGCAATTCATCTATACCGCGTGGTGCAAATTTCTAGCTTATGACGCGCGTTATCGTTGGGTTGTTCAGGTCTAGAGCGACTTTTTCTTACGGCGCAGGGTCTCCCCGATTTTCAGCTCCGGCTCCAACACGATCTCTTCACCACGCGGGGCACTGCTATCGGCCACGCGTTTTGCAATGATCTGTGCCGCGGCGCGACCGATCTCCGAGCGCATGGCTTTCATTGTCGCGAGCTTCTTGGGCAGCCCGTCAATGAACTCAATGCCGTTAAACCCTGCCAAGCCAATATCACCCGGTACGTCGATCCCGTTATCGAGACAGTATAGCAGCCCGCCAGATGCGATCATGTCATTGGAGTAATAAAGGAAATCAAGCGGATCGTCGGCGTTACGTTCTAAAATGGTTTGGGTCATCTCGCGCCCTTTGACCAAGGCGGACCCGCCCGAATAGAACTCCTGATCTGCGATCTCTAGGCCAGCTTTGGCCAATGTCTCCGTAAATCCCTCAAAGCGTTTGCGAGCACGGTGATCGAGTGGCATTTTGGTCCCGAGAAAGCCGATGCGCTTGTACCCTGCCTCGACGATGGCCTGCGCCATTTGGCGACCTGCACGGCGATGGGAAATGCCAACTTTGGCATCAATCGCATCGCCATCGGTGTCCATGATCTCGACCACGGGAATGCCCGCTGCCGCCAACATCGCTTTGGAGGCTTCGGTATGCTCAAGCCCCGCAATAATGACTCCCGAGGGACGCCATGACAGCATCTGGTACAACACCTTTTCTTCGCGTTCGGGTTTATAATGCGTGACGCCGACCACGGGTTGTAGCTCGGTCTCGTCGAGAATGTCGGAAATACCCGTCATCACTTCAGGAAACACCATATTGGACAAGGACGGAATAATAACAGCGACGAGGTTCACGCGGCTCGACGCCAAAGCGCCTGCAATTTTGTTGGGGACATACCCAAGCTCGCGTGCCGCCTCTAACACTTTGTTACGTGTCGTCTCCGACACATCGCCACGATTTCGCAGCACGCGGCTCACGGTCATCTCGGACACGCCCGAAGCCTCTGACACATCACGAAGAGTAAGCGGACGTTTCGGTGGGGTGAAATCCTGATCCTGCGACATGGCCATTGGCTCCATTTTATATATCCCTCACAGAATACATTATAAAACATCCTTGTCCACGCCGCGCAACCCGTGTATGTTATCGCTAACAATGCGCATTAGACACGATCTGTGCACAGCATATCCGGTTCGCCCTGCAAGCTCTCTTACTCACAGCGCGGTATCGGATTTTAAAAGGGGGAGTGGTGGGCCAATTTCACTCCCCCTTTTTCCTCCTCTCCATCGAGACAAAATTTTAGCGTCCCGCGCAGTACGACCGATGGCTTTCCCCTTGCCCCCAAACAACCTTCCCCTCTAAAAAGCCCCAGTGGTCCCGTGGCTCAACTGGATAGAGCAGCCCCCTCCTAAGGGGCAGGTTACTGGTTCGAATCCAGTCGGGATCACCAAAATCCATTGAAAAATATAGATTATTTTTGCGCGACTGTGCAGTTGTACGCAAAAACGTGCGTATAGTTTTCCTCGCTGATAGGGCGCTAAAACTGATTTCTCGTACAAAACCTGTACAAAATTCGACGCCCGTGTTGGCTAACGGGGGTCAAACATGAGTCGCCATAGCTTTGATCCCGACATCGCTGGACGCGTTGGTTTGAACGCGGCGGTGATTTTCCAGAACATCACCTTTTGGATCGAGAAGAACCAAGCCAACCGCCGCAACTTCCGAGACGGGCGGTATTGGACC
>NZ_CBFHKW010000022.1:0-43011 GCF_965656515.1 Celeribacter marinus | reverse complement strand
CTCAAGATCAAAAACTCCAAACACGCGAGCTTCACACGCCGTCTCACCCTGTATGACCCGACGAATACCGCTGACCGCCTGTATCGTACAGCACGCGGGCTACTTGATCATGCAATGGATAAAGCGCCATTTCGCTTGATCGGTGTGGGTCTCTCTAATCTGGTCGATGCCAGTGGTGCTGATCTATCGCCTGATCTTCTAGACCCAGACGCAATCAAACGTGCTCGCGCAGAACACGCCAGCGACAAAATCCGTGAAAAGTTCGGCAAGGATGCAATCGTAAAAGGGCGATCCCTGCGCTGAACGTTATTCCGCCGCCAGCGGCACATCATCCGCGTCGATAGAGACGACTCGCCGCGCCGCGCGCAACAACGCCTCACGCACGTCATTGAATTCTGAGCGCGGCTCAATACGGGCCTCATGCATGTACAACGAACGGTCTATTTCGATCTGAATAGCATGGCGACGCATCGCGGGCCGCCCATACTGTTCAACGATATACGCACCCGCAAAAGGCATATTTCGCGTGACCAAAAAACCCTCGGCAATGAATGCGGATTCGACGTGTGCGACGATGGACGGATCCGCTGAGGCGCCGTATCGATCTCCGATTACAATCTCTGGCCGCTTCACATTGCGCAGCCCATTGGATGCCAACGCCTCACGTGGCATCGAATGACAATCAAGTAATATCGACTGGCCATAAAGCGCATGCGCCTCGTTCAAAAGTGTTTTCATGGCCCCATGATATGGCTTCCAAAACAACTCTATTCGCGAACGCACCTCATCACGAGTCAGTTTGCCGCTATAAATATTGCGTCCGCCCGCAACAACTCGCGGAACAACACCCAAACCCGATGCAACACGCGGATTAAGTTGGCCTCGCGTCATTCCCTCAATGAGGGCCGGATCGAATTCATCACAGCGTCGATTCAGATCAACCCATGCACGCGGAAAGACGGCACTGATCATCGGAACACCAAAATCTGTGACACCCTCAAACAAGAGATCTACGAACGCGTCCTCAGATGACCGAAGGGTCAAAGGATCCAAAACAGATTGATTCACGAAGCTTTTAGGGTAATTGCGTCCACTATGAGGGGACGAAAAGACAACCGAAGAGGTCCGTTGCGTGGGTCGTTTTAACAGATATGACGCGTTGCTCATGCATAAGTCCTCTCACTTGAAACTATAGCGAGTGAAATTACTCACCAAAAGCCCTTGATCAATCACCCGACTCCTTTTATACGCCCACGAACTGACGCGGGAATTATCCTGCGTTTTGTGTTCTAAGGCTCACAAGGCAATAAAATGCAAAGCGCAAATTCCCAAGGTAGGATGGGTGTATAGCTCAGTGGTAGAGCACTTCGTTGACATCGAAGGGGTCACAAGTTCGAACCTTGTTACGCCCACCATTCCTCGACGTTAGATAGGTTTTAACTGGCGCACGCAGGCGCCGCGATTAGGAGAAAGACTATGAAAGTTCGTAACTCACTCCGCTCGCTGAAAAACCGGCACCGCGACTGCCGCGTCGTGCGCCGTAAAGGCCGCGTGTACGTGATCAACAAGACGCAACGCCGCTTCAAGGCCCGTCAGGGCTAAGACGTTCAGCAGCGATTACTGATTGAGCCGCACGGGGCAACCCGCGCGGCTTTTTCTATGCTTGGTGGAGAGGTTGCGCGCACGCCTCTATTTGAGTCCCAACACCTCACGCGCCTGTGCACTCTGCGCAACTCTAGACGTGGTAACACCGATAAACTGACGTTCTGGCAAGACAGTCACAAACGACTGGATAAAGCCGTCTTCCCCTAAACGTGCTGCAAAATAGCCACCACTTTGTCCGTTTGGGTTTATGTTTGTGCTTGGACTCGGTGTCGGTGCCGTATCACGCACGCGCCAGCCACCTGTCGCAACAGCGAACTCAACGATATCCGCGCCCAATGCCATCACTTCGCAGGTTTGCCCGCTCTCATGGGCGACGACCATGATCCGCGAATCGTCCGTGCGATAAAGCTTGGCCACTTTACCATTCAACAGCTTGCGCTCCATCTCCGCCGGCGCACGCTCTAGCCCGAAGCCAAGAGCGATATCCTTCGCCAAAGGTGTGATACAATAGTCCTGAACCGCACGAGCGACAGGCTCGGCAAACAGACTCAACGGGCAAAAACCACAGATCGCCACCGCTACAAAAAATCGCATAAAACTCTCCTGTTTTCGTACACATAGGTATCAGACAGGATCAGACGGCGGCAATCCCTTCGCAGTGGCATGGGAGACGTCACGCTTTGCGGTATAGCTCGTCTTCCAATTCCGACGTGTCAACGCCGAGCGATTCCAACCCATCCTCCAAATAATCCGCTAAAAGCGGTACGCCCAACAGGTAGCTTTCGGTGGGCGCAGAGGCTTCTTGTTTGGCAGTCTCGAACGCTTCGTCATAATCGTCCACCGAAAAGGTATCGCGACCGATCCACATGATCGCAACCAACGCCGCCTTTTCGTCGTCGTTAAGATTGCGAATAAAGCTCTCTAACTCGCGACCCGTAGCATCGGACGAGCGCGATTCGTAGATAGTATCGGAATCCGCGTCATCACCCGCACGATCCCATCGACCTACCTTGATCGAAAGCTCCCGCGCCCTGACAATTACAAAACCGACTTTGTTTGGGCTGATATCCATCACCCTTCCTCCAATTGAGCATGAGGATAGTGTGCGCTGCCTATTGCGTGACAAACATGATTCAGGTCAAGTGTTCGAATGCAGCGACCACTACGACTTAGGCGGTAGTGGCGCGACCGGAGTTGGCGGCACATCTTGTGCAAGTTCTTCGAAATCAAAGTTATCAAGACGATGCGCGCGCTTTCCCGCCTTATCGGCCGAGATTTTGATGTCTTCAAGATCCTTTGCGGCTTGGCCGAAATGACGGTCCAAATTGCCGACACGGGTGCCCAAGCGTTCAACGTCACCGTGCAAAAGCGCTAACTCTTTGCGAATAGCGCCCGCCTGTTCGCGCATCCGCGCATCTTTGAGAATCGCGCGCATGGTGTTGAGCGTGGCCATGCAAGTTGTGGGAGAGACAATCCAAACGCGTTTATCAAAACCCTCGCGCACCAATTCGGGGAAATTGGCGTGAAGCTCGGCATATACCGCCTCGGACGGCAAAAACATCAACGCGCCATCTGCGGTTTCGCCCTCAAGGATATATTTATCCGAGATATCATTGATGTGCTTTTTCACCGAAGCACGCAGCATTTTTGCGGCCTCGTTTAACTCCCACTGGGTATCGGCACGGCGCAGTGCCTCATAGGCCTCGAGAGGAAATTTGCTGTCGATGGCAATCGGCCCAGGGGGGTTAGGTAAATGGATCAGACAATCGGCACGTTTGCCATTCGAAAGTGTCGCCTGCAACGTATAGCTATCCTTGGGCAACGCTTTGCCCACGATATCGTTGAGTTGAATTTCGCCAAAGGCACCACGCGTTTGCTTGTTCGACAAGATATCTTGCAACGACAATACATTGCCCGACAGTTTTTCAATATTGGCTTGTGCCTTATCGATCGTTTGCAGACGCTGCTGCAAATCCCCCAAGGATTGCGCCGTGCGCCGCGCCGACCCTTGAAGGTTTTCATTCATCGTCTCGGAGACAAGCGCAAGTCGTTTTTCCATCAACTGGATCATGTTGGTCTGCGCTGCGGCCTGCGCCTCGGACACATGCGTCAATCCCCCCGCAAGTTGTTGCTGCCCATCGGACAACAATCTCACGGTCTGACCCAATTGATACATCTGACCCGCCAAAGGCGATGTCATACGCGCCGCCTCGCCCGCGCGCTTCAACACGATGAACAGCAAAAAGACAACGAGTAACATGACAACACCAGCGGCCAAAGCCATGAGTGTACCCGCGTCTGAAAGATCGATTACAGTCGTACCAATTTGGATCATGTTCGGCCAAACAGTCTTTCAATATCTGAGAGCTTTAGCTCTACATATGTCGGGCGTCCGTGGTTGCACTGCCCCGAATGCGGCGTTGCCTCCATCTCGCGCAACAACGCATTCATTTCTTCGGCGCGCATCCGGCGACCAGAACGAATGGAACCATGACAGGCAACACGCGACAACACCGCTTCAATTCTTGCCTGGACGCTTAGGCTATCACCCACGTCTTCCAATTCGTCTAGGATATCGGAAATCATCGCTTTGGCATCGACGCGGCCCAAAATGGCTGGCGTTTCGCGCACGGCAATTGCTCCGCCACCAAACGGCTCGATCACCAAACCCAGACGGCTCAAATCATCGGCGAGATCCAAAAGCGTCTGCGCATCATTGGACCCAAGCTCTACCACCTCAGGGATTAAAAGTGCCTGTGACGCAACTCCGTTTGCCGCCATCTGCGCTTTGAGTTTTTCGTAGACAAGCCGCTCGTGCGCCGCATGCTGATCGACAAGCACAATCCCGCGTTCAGTCTGTGCAATGATATAATTTTCATGGACCTGAGCACGCGCAGCCCCAAGTGGCAATGCCTCGACCTCTGGCGCGCTTTGGACATCTTCGAACCGCGCAGACGGCTGGACTGACTCGGAAAAACCCGGGGTGCCAAACCGCTGCGGAGATTGCCACTGATAGCTTTGCTCAATGGCATCGGATGATGGATGTGGTGTGCGGACAAAACTACCGCCACGACCAACCACCGAGCGTTGGTCCATCTGATACACCCGCGGCGTGTGCCCTTGGCCTTCCGGTCGCATCGCATCCAAAGTCGCGGTGGCTACGGTTGTTGACGCGCGGTGCCCCGCTTCGGCCAGAGCATGGCGCAACGCCGACACAATCAGTCCCCGCGCAAGCGCGGGATCACGAAACCGCACCTCTGATTTGGCGGGATGAACATTCACATCCACAAGATGAGGATCACAATCGATAAACAGACATGCGGCGGGATGGCGATCACGGCTCAAGAAATCGAAATAGGCACCACGCAACGCACCGACCAAAAGCTTGTCTTTGACAGGTCGGCCATTCACGAACAGAAACTGCGTCACCGCTGAGCCGCGTGAATACGTAGGCAGAGCCGCGTATCCAGTCAGGTGCAAACCCTCACGTTGTGCATCAATGGCGAGCGCGTTTTGTGCGAAATCCTTCCCCAAAACCTGTGCCAATCGTCCATGAAGCGCATCGAACAAATCACCGCTTTCGGGATCCGCGCGAAACGTCACGCGCCCCTCACCACCACCAGAAACGTCACGCACAGTGAACCCGACAAACGGCTCGGCCATCGCAAGGCGTTTGATCACATCGCCAATAGCTTGGGACTCCGCACGATCAGTGCGTAGAAATTTGAGGCGTGCAGGCGTGGCATAGAATAGATCACGCAACTCAACGATTGTACCTTTGGACAGCGCCGCCGGTTTTACCGGCTCGGCCCGCCCGCCCGAGACAGTCAAAGACACACCATCGCCACCCTCAACCCGAGAGGTAATCTTGAGACGCCCGACCGCACCAAGCGAAGGCAACGCCTCACCACGAAACCCGAACGTGTGGATATCAAGTAGGTCTGATCCGTCGATCTTTGAGGTGGCATGACGCGACAAGGCGAGCGGCAAATCATCCGCTGTCATGCCACAGCCGTCATCCGTCACCCGAATAAGGGTTTTGCCACCATCAGCGTAATCCACTTCGATACGCCGCGCGCCTGCATCAACAGCGTTCTCAACCAATTCCTTCACGGCGGACGCGGGTCGCTCTACGACTTCGCCTGCGGCAATGCGGTTGATCGCCCCCTCGTCAAGCTGACGAATGGTAGGACGAGAGTCTTGGCTTATGTTGGGGCGTGGGGAATTCATACTACTAGAGGTAGCATGGCCATTCCCGATTCGACCATAATGAATTCAGCCCAAACCAACGCCTAAGTTAGTTGGCCTGCACACCCTCCGGCTGTCCCACAATGACGAATGTCAGAGTGTTCGGGTCATACAATTCTCGTACCACACGGTTGATTTCATCAAGTGTGACAGCATTCACCAAATCATTGCGATGCGCGATATACTCGGGTCCAAGACCCACCATTTGCATGCCGACCAAAATGCGCGCAATCGGTGCATTGCCATCAAACCGCAACGCATAGGCGCCCGTCAGATAGGTCTTTGCCTTGTCCAATTCCTCGGGCGTGATGCCATCGCGCGCCACCTTTTCCCATTCATCTTTGACAACTTGAACCGCCTCGGCCACCGAGCCGTTTGCGGACGAAAACTGCCCCGCGACCAGACTGCCGTGGTCAAAGGAGGCAAGGTATGACCCAATACCGTAGGTGAGCCCACGCGCTTCACGGACCTCGGCCATCAAACGACTGTCTGCGCCTCCACCGAAAATCTCGTTGGCGATAAAGGCAGGAATGTAATCGTCATCATCGCGCGCAATCCCTGCATGTCCAAACAACACAACCGATTGCGGCGTCTCGAATGGCACAACTGTTGTCCCGCCTGTCAGCCCCGCAGAAATTGCCTCAGGCATCTCCGGCCCGCTTTGAGCCAGATCTCCAAACAGGTCGTCCACCAATTGAGAAAGCTCGTCCGCCGTTATGTCACCAACGGCACCAATATAAACGCGATCCCTAACCAGTGCGCCACGATATGCGGCAATCACATCGTCGCGCGTCAACGCAGCAACGCTTTCAAGTGTCCCGTCCGGCGACGTTCCATAGGGGTGACTGCCAAAAGCCTGCTCATAAAAAGTGGCTGACGCTATATCGCTAGGATCGGTTTGTTTCGACCGGATGACAGAATAGATCTGTCCCTTTACGCGATCAATTGCATCTTGGTCGAAACGCGGATTGAGAATCGCCTCTCTCAAAAGAGCGACTGCTTCGTCTCGATTTTCAGTTAGGAATTTGGCTGAAATCGAAACGCTATCCATCCCCGCATCAAAGCTATAACTCGCCGCAAGATCATCTCGGGACTTTGCGAAGGCTTGCGCATCCAAGTCGCCCGCGCCCTCTTCGATCAGGGCCATCATCAGATTGACCTCACCACGCTTGCCATCACGGTCAAGAGAGCTGCCGCCCCGAAAACGAATTTCAAGCGCGGTGAACGCAATTGAATGCTCTTCAACCAACCATGCTTTCACCCCCCCCGGAGTGGTGATGTCCTGAACGTCTACGGCGGCATGGGCGGTGGTGGATATCAAGGCGAACACGGCAAACACGCACATTGTAACAAAGCGGATCATTGCGAACCCTCCCCTGTGGACGGCATCAACCAGCCGCTTACAGCATTTGATTTATCAAACACGGATCGGGCCGCAGCCATAACATCGTCGGGCGTCACCGCACCAAGCACATCAGGCCACGCGGTGATATCATCCAAGGTCAGACCAAGCGTCAACAACTCACCGTAGCGGCGCGACAAGCCCTCGATGTTGTCCTCATCATAGATCAGTGATGCGCGCAATTGGGTCTTGAGGCGGTTAAACTGCTCTTGATCCACGCCCTCGTCCAAGAACTCCGCAATTGCCTCGTCCAAAGCGGCCTCGGCATCATTAAGGCTGACGTCAGGAGTCGGAACGATGACCAATCCGAAATTTGCCGCATCCAATGTGGATCCGTCATAATAAGCGGACACGTAGACAGCCTTTGGATCTATAAACGTTAGCTTTTGCCCCAATACGGACGTCGCCGCATCGCCCCCCAAAAGTGCTGCGAGAAACTGCAACGCTGCCGCCTCACTCTGATCACCGGAATTGCGCTCTGGGGCAAGGTAGGTTCGGGTAACATAGGGTTGCGCGACACGTGGATCAGACATCGTCAACCGACGCTCGGACAGCTGCGGGGGTTCTGTAGGCCGAATCCGAGGCGCCAGGTCTGGTGTGGGCTTGATCGGGCCATAATGTATTTTGGCCATCTCATACACAGCCTCAGGATCGACGTCCCCCGCAACCACGAGAATAGCATTATTGGGGGCGTAATAGCGCTCATAAAACGCGAACGCGTCCGCGCGATTGAGCTGCTCTATCTCATGCTTCCACCCGATAATTGGAATTCCATACGGATGGTTAAGATATTGTGCGGCCCGTAGCTGCTCCATAAACAACGCACTGGGATTATTCTCAGTACGCATGTTCCGCTCTTCAAGAACCACATTGCGTTCTGTCACAACATCGTCTTCGGTCATCTGAAGATTACGCATACGGTCCGCTTCCATCCTCATCATCAACGGGAGACGATCAGCGGCAACACGTTGATAATAAGCGGTATAATCCCACGAGGTAAAGGCGTTGTCAGATCCGCCGTTGCGCGTCACAGTCTCCGACAACTCGCCTGCGTCCATCTCATCTGTCCCTTTGAACATAAGATGCTCAAGGAAGTGCGCGATACCGCTTTTCCCCATCGGCTCATCTGCTGCGCCAACACCGTACCAGACTGTGTGCACAACTACCGGAGCGCGATGATCCTCAAGGACATAGACCTCTAGACCGTTGTCCAACTTGAACTGGCTCACATCGACCGCAAACAGGGGTGCAGCAATCACACTCATCAACACGGCAAGACTACGGATCATTGGACTACCTATCTAGAAGATTTCATCACATATTTGCGACACCGCGCGCAAAGAACAAGCGGTGGTGACGGTGATGTGATCAAAGCTGTGGAATTGTTAGCTGCGCGGTGGTGCAGACGGGACATTCACACCCAGCGCGCGTAAGCGCCGCCACTCAGCGAAGGCGTCTAGCGAAAAGCGCTTGTACGTCCGCTCATACTTGTCCTTTTTCCAAGGCAAGCTGCCCCATCCGCTACGCTTCAACTTGGTCGCATCGTCTTGCGCCAAATCGGTGCGGATTGCGGGATCAACGCCAAACCGAGACGCATAGGACACGATCCCTCCGTCGACGCCACCGCCCACGTTGGGCCGTCCGCCCAGCGCGACAATCGCATCTGATTTTGGCTGTTGATCCGCCAAATTTCCGCCCTTGGGCGTCGGTGCCGGCAAAAGGGTGAAATCTGTTGGAGCTTCCAAAGGCTTTGAGGGAACAACTCCAAACTCGTCCGGTCCCGATGAAATCGCAGATGGGCGCAACTCGGTCTTTGGCGCGCACGCCGTTAACGCAAGAAACGCCGCGAGGCACAAACCTGTATTTAGAGCCTTAACCTGCATGAACACCGTTCCTTAAGCCGCTTGCCTGTCTATCTGTAACGGATGCAAGCAAGGACGTCACGCCCGCTTTTTGTCTTCGCCAGTGAAAAGGATCAAACCGAATGCTCCGGCGAAAATCGCAATATCGGCGACATTAAACGAGTAGGGATTGGAAAAGCCGCAGCACGACATGTTGAGAAAGTCCGCGACAGCCCCGTAAACAACACGGTCCACCGCATTTCCCAGCGCCCCGCCAACGAGCATCCCCGCGCTCAGGTTCCCAATCGCCGAAAACCCTTCCTTGCGGGCCCACGTCACCACCCAGATCGAAACACCGACCGCCAAGGCAACCCAGACCCAGCGCATAAGTGTCGCATAGTCAGAAAATAGGCCGAAATTGACGCCTTCGTTCCATGCCATACGGAACACGAGATACGGTTGGGCTACAATGATCTCACCCACGGATCGAAGGTTGAGCGCATGCACCACAACCCACTTCGACATCTGATCAAGTAGGAAAATGATCAAAGCAGTCCAAAGAGTTAGGCGCATACGCTCTCCAATTCGTTGTTGGTCATCCCTAGCCTAGTGGCGGAAGTGACGCATTCCGGTAAAGACCATGGCGAGACCGGCCTCATTGGCCGCATCAATCACCTCTTGGTCGCGCATCGAACCACCCGGCTGAATAACGCACGTCGCACCCGCCGCGGCCGCCTCAAGCAAACCATCAGCAAACGGGAAAAACGCATCAGACGCCACAGCGGACCCGATCGTCAAGGGCTCGGGCAAACCCATTGCCTCTGCCATGCGCTCCGCCTTTTTGGCGGCGATAAGCGCACTATCAAGACGCGACATCTGGCCCGCGCCAACGCCAACCGTAGCTTGGTTCTTGACGTAAACAATGGCATTGGATTTGACGTGCTTGCCAACTTTCCACGCAAACAGCAGGTCTTGTAGCTGCTCTGGTGTCGGCGCTTTTTCCGTCATTACGCGCAAGTCGTCGAGACCGATAAAGCCCGCATCTTTGTTCTGAACAAGCATCCCACCCGCAACCTGACGCACCGTATTTGAGGTCGCCAAAACGTCCGGTAAACCATCCGTGGTCAAAAGGCGCAGGTTCTTTTTCGCTGCGAAAATCTCTTTGGCCTCGTCGGAGGCTCCAGGTGCAATAACCACCTCGGTAAAAATCTCCACAATGGCTGTCGCCGTCTCGGCATCGAGTGCCTTGTTCAGCGCGACAATACCACCGAATGCAGACGTGCGGTCGCAATCGAAGGCCTTTTGATAGGCCTCAAGGAGAGTCGCACCCTTTGCCACACCACATGGATTGGCGTGCTTGATAATCGCCACTGCTGCGGTTTCGGCAGGATTAAACTCGGCAACTAATTCAAACGCGGCATCGGTATCGTTGATGTTGTTATAGGACAACTCTTTGCCCTGATGTTGAGTCGCGGTCGCGACACCTGCACGCGCGGAGCCGTCCACATAAAACGATGCCGTTTGATGCGGGTTTTCACCGTAACGAAGCGTCTGTTTGATCTGACCTGCGACCACACGGCGCCGTGGGGCGGTCTCGCCAATGGCATCAGCCATCCACGATGAAACAGCGGCGTCATAGGCACCCGTGCGGGCATATGCGATCTGCGCTAGGTTTTGACGAAACGCATAGGTCGTCTGACCATCATTGGTGTCTAACTCTGCGATCAGGGCATCGTAGTCCTCAACATCCACGACCGTTGTTACGAACCCGTGATTTTTAGCCGCCGCGCGGATCATTGCAGGGCCACCAATGTCGATGTTCTCGATCATCTCGTCGTAATCAGCGCCACGCGCCAATGCCGCCTCGAACGGATACAGGTTCACAACCAACAAATCGATTGCACCGATACCGTGTTCGGTCATGGCAGTGACATGATCGGCATTGTCGCGCAGCGCCAACAAGCCACCGTGCACCTTGGGATGTAGCGTCTTCACGCGCCCGTCCATCATCTCGGGAAAGCCCGTAACGTCCGAGACGTCTTTGACGTCCAAACCCGCATCGCGCAGCGTTTTGGCGGAACCGCCGGTGGAGAGCAGCTCGACACCTTTCGCGGCCAGTGCTTGGCCCAGCTCAACAAGGCCGGTTTTGTCGGATACGGAAAGAAGCGCGCGCTTTACAGGTGCGAGATCGGTCATGTGGCAGTCCCCAGATCAAATATCTAAATCAACTCAACGTCTCGTCATCCATCTCAAGATCACGCAAGGTATTTGGCGTTTCCTGCGCTTTCGCGAGAGTCCAACGGACGCGGGTCGCATAATCCATTGCGGCGGCAGATAGAACCACTTGTTTGCTCGCGCGCGGTTTTAATCGCCCTTTTTCGAGATAAACGGACCTTTCAAGGCTCAAAGTCGCGCGTCCGTCATGACGAAACACCCAAATCTCGCCCGACTTTAGAGCGATTGAGACTGCTGCCCCGCCCATATCCAATTCGGCATCAACATCCGGATGAAGATGAAACCGAACTTGAAACGGGATCCCCTGAAGTTTTTGACGATCCATCATTCGGTCGAATTGCTTTTCATCGGCGCCCGTAATCGTCGCAAGCGTGTCCTCGCCCGCCAATCCACGGCCGTCATGACTCAAATCGATTTGGCGCACGTGGGTCAATCCGTGAGTGCTCACATAGCCATTGTGCCCACCGACGAATCCTACATCCTTGCCTCCATCACGCATTTCAATGCGAACGTCCGTTGGAACATCCACCAACAATTCGCGCAAATGTCCGCCAATCATTGTTTTCGGGCCTAGGCGCGACGACGAAAAGCCCTCAATCCCGAGTGTAGAATGAGACGGGGTCGCGCGTCCGGCACGGCGCCAGTCGGGTCCGAAGGTAGCTCCCGACCCACAGTTGACAATCACAGGCCGGCGACCCGAGGTCATCTCGAATGCTAAGGTCGATGCATGGGCATTAAACGATACAGGAACAGCAGGCGGGGGGGCTGCATCCGTAATTATGGATGTCCGCCCCGCATGAAGCCGCAAATAGCCCATGTGAAGCCCCTCACCGGCAGCCTCTCGACTACCCGAGGCCGCCAAAGCATGATCGAGCCGACCGTCAGCGCCGCGTCCGCCGCCGTGGAACCGCGCCAGCCCACCATCCGAATGGCGCAGCGCACGCAATGTTGGCGCAATACGCGTGAGGGCAGACAGGTGCGCATCATCGGCGACCCGCCCCGCCTCCGAAAGCGCGGATGCCGCCCACGTCAAAAGCGTAAAGACCTCCAACAACTCTTCGGGGTTGCGTGTTGGCAAACCGCCCATCGCATCAATTCGTGCATCGCACTCGTGCGCCAAAGCCTTCACTGCTGGCGCAACGTGAACTTCCATCCCTTGCAACGAGAGACCCGCATAGATGAGGCCCGTCAGCGCCTCAAATCGCGGCAAGCCCTCAGAGGCCGTATGCCACCTGCGCGTCAGGAAAATAGTTTGTTGAGCAAGGGTCTTATAAAAGGCATCGGATGTGGCGGCTTCTTGTCCAGACAGGAAAAAAAGTGCATGATTGATCCACCGGATGAGACGCCGTCCAGTCAAGTCGGGCGTCCACCCTGCACCAGACCCGTTCATATGGCGGCGCATCCATTCGTTGATCCAGTCATGCGTGCACGCCCGTGCGTTCACATCACCAACCGCCGCCAAATCGTCAAGCCATGCAAAGCCATGGAGATCTTCGGCAAAATCCGGTGTCGGCGGTGCGATGTCCCATATCGACGTGCGCGGCGCCTCGACAAGATGCCCAGCGAACAAAAAATTGCCCGCGATCAACTGTCGGCCTTTGGCAAACGAGCCCATAGATTTTGGTTCTGGTTGAGACACGAATCCCATCGCGGGCTTAGTCCGCGAGGCTCTCCACGCATGAACGCGGTTCATGCGGCGAATGGTCTTTGCCCGCCAATCGTCTTTCCGCGACATTCGCGCCTGCCTCACTAAGTAATAACGTACGCCCACTCACGCGTGTGGATCATCATTTTGGATGCTACGATAGCGACGCGAGGCATGTCTGTCATTGTCGTTTTACGACTTTTGCTTAGGTGTGGCGAAAAACCGTGATGAAGAACCCATCCATACCACCCCGATCCGCCCAGAAATCTGGTCGCGTACGCAATCCTTCAGGGCCAATCCACTCGGGATCGACACCCTCAATTTGCAAAGCCTCCAAGTCCACAGTCAAACCCGCGTGACGCGCCAAGGCATCGCGCACTTGCTCCTCACCCTCATCGATCAGCAAACTACAGGTGCAATACACAAGCCGGCCACTCGGCTTAAGTAACGCCAACGCACGGTCGATCATGTGCTCTTGCAGCTCGAACAAAGACGGGAAATCCGAGCCGTCTTTTGCATAGGGTAAATCAGGGTGACGTCGAATCGTGCCCGTAGCAGTACACGGCGCATCGAGGAGAATTGCATCAAACGGCCCGCCCTCATATTCCAAGGCGTCACCGACAACGACCTGAGCAGACAAACCGCAACGCGCGAGGTTCTCGGACACACGTCTCATGCGGATTTCAGAAATATCAAGCGCGGTGACATCCGCGCCCGTTGCGGCAATCTGCATGGTTTTCCCACCAGGGGCCGCACACATGTCCAAAACGTGCTCGCCCACCTGAGCCGCGAGAACGCGTGCCGGCAACGCCGCCGCCGCATCTTGAACCCACCAGTCGCCCGCATCAAAGCCCGCCAACTTGGTCACTTGAACCGCACCGTCAACCCGTACAGAGCCCGTGGGCAAAACCGTCCCATGTGTTGCACTCGCCACTGCCGAAACGTCTGCTTTTGCGGACAAATCAAGGGGGGCACCTTTGGCCTGAGCAACCTCTATCGCGGCAACGGTCGCCTTTCCAAAATCGGCAATCAATGGCTTTCGCAGCCACTTTGGCATCATCGGCGCAGGCAAAGTTTCCCACTTTGCCACCTCTCCCGACACCCTGCGCAAAACGGCATTCACCAGTCCCTTAAAATGCGCGGCTGTGGCATTTTCTTTCACCAAGGAGACATAGGCATTCACAACACCGTGCGATGCCTCACCTGCGGCGCACATTTCATAGACACCCAAACGCAGCGCATTCATCACGTGCGGGGCGGGCAACGTGGACAAATACGGCCCCAACATCCGGTCGCAGCGATCCATAAACCGTAGGCATTCTGTCGCGAGACGCTGTGCGCGCGCACGGTCCTCAAACGCTAGGACGGCGGTTTTCTTTGTCAGAACTTCCGACAGCAGGCGTTTTTCGATCGTCACCGCATCAAGCAATGCGAGGGCCACGCGGCGCGGATCAAGGCCCGCGACTTTAGGAGAACTTGTTTTCATGGTCATGGCGCGTATATCAGAATGAACGCACGAACAAGGATTAGACAATGATCGACACCCCTAAAAAACGCATCGTCATCAACGGGCGCGACATTTCCGACCTGCCACCCGCCGCCCAACGCGCCCTGATAGAGGCCGAGGAACGCCGCCAAAAGACACAAGATGCCGTGGATGCCATGCCAATCGAACTTGGTGGTCGCGATGGCCCCGAACCCGTTCGCTACGGCGACTATGAAAAAAAAGGGTTGGCGATAGATTTCTAGACCCTGCGCCCGCCGCGATCGCTCACCGTATTGAGAATGTCGCGGATTGCCCCGTGCCACGATCTGCGGTGAACTTGATCTTTGTGCCGCTCAATTCAACAGTCTGGCAATTTGGGCCGAGGTCTTCACCTCCGAAAAAGAGATCGCGGCAAAAGTACCCTGCGTCCCACACCCATGCACCAGTGACATCTTTACCAAAAGCACGGCCGTTGATCGCGCCACTTTTCGACACCACCAACTCTATACCAAGCCGCGTCAGCGCGCGGCCCTCGACGGCAGTCGTAAATTCGGGCCCGCTTTGAACACGCGCATATGAATCGGCAAGGGCGTGCAGCGGAGCACAGACTGCGCACATTAAAACAATACCTCGAACCATGAAAACTCCTAGATAATAGCATCTAGATTACGCGCCAAAACTGAACACAGATTAAACATCGCGCAATATTTTTGTAACAGGTCAGTTTTCAGAAAACGGGCGCTTCGCGCCCCTATAGGCCCAGAACGTCCATCATATCGTATTCGCCCGGCTTTTTACCTTGCCCCCAAAGTGCGGCTTTCACGGCACCTTTGGCGAACAAAGACCTGTCGGTCGCGACATGCCGTAGAATGATGCGATCCTCACCGCTGATAAACATAACGTCATGTTCGCCCACAATGTCGCCACCCCGAATGGCCGAAAACCCGATATCGCCCCGCTTGCGCGCACCGGTTATTCCGTCCCGTCCAGACTCGCGCACATCATCCAATTTGACTCCGCGCCCGTCGGCTGCAGCTTCGCCAAGCATCAATGCCGTACCTGAGGGGGCATCAACCTTGCGATTGTGATGCGCTTCGACCACCTCAACGTCATATTCATCATCGAGCGCCTGTGCGACCATCTTTGTAAGCTTCGTCAATAGGTTAACGCCAAGAGACATATTCCCCGCACGAATGATCGTCGTGTGACGTCCAGCGGGTTCCAACTTGGCAATTTGTGTATCACTCATACCCGTTGTGCCAATGACGTGGACACAGTGAGCCTGAGCGGCCAGCGCGGAAAAGGCCAACGTTGCCTCGGGCGCTGTGAAATCAATCACGGCCTGCGCATGGGAAAACGCCTCTAGCGCATCATCGGTAACGAGCACGCCGAGGGCCGCGCCCCCCATCGCTTCGCCCACATCACGCCCGACCCAATCATGCCCCTCACGCTCCACCGCGCCGACCAAGGTGCACTTATCGGAGGCCATGACAGTTTTGATCAGCATTTGGCCCATACGGCCCGATGCACCTGTAATAACGATACCAGGAAGGTTGGACATGTGAGGTCTCCAGTGAAACAAGCGTGAATGACGTTGCGCGTGGTTTAGCGCGTGGTTCGTTATTTGGCAAAGGCTCGCTTGCATGAACGGGCAATCGGGCTTATCTGGCCCTTATGGCAAAACGATCTCATTCAGGCGGGCCAAGTGGCTCGCACCGCACTCTTCGCATAGGCGAAGCAATCCGCAGACGCCTGTCGGAGCTTCTCTCGCGTGGAGAAATTCATGATCCCGACCTCACCGCGATGTCTATTACCGTGGGCGAGGTCAGTGTGTCGGCCGACCTGCGCGTGGCAACCGCCTTTGTGCTGCCGCTCGGCGGGAAAGACGCGGAAACTGCATTGTTGGCGCTACGCAAAAATCGCGGCGAAATTCGCCACCACGTTGGAAAAGCTCTTGGCATCAAACACACACCTGAGTTGCGATTTGCGCTCGACGATACGTTTGACCGCATGGATGCAACGCGGCGCATGTTTGCGGACGAACGCGTTCAGCGCGACATCAACAAAGATGACACCCCCGAGACCGACGAGGAAGAGTAATGGCCCGACGCAAAAAGGGACGCGAGCTCCACGGTTGGTTGATCGTGGACAAGCCCGCAGGCATGACATCTACGTCAGTCGTGAACAAAGTTCGCTGGGCGCTCAACGCCCAAAAAGCAGGCCATGCAGGCACGCTTGACCCTGATGCGACGGGCGTTTTGGCCGTAGCTTTGGGGGAGGCTACCAAAACGGTTCCGTTCATTACAGACGCATTAAAATGCTACCGTTTTTCCGTTCGTCTTGGGCAAGCGACCAACACGGATGACGCCGAAGGCGAAGTACTTAGCGAAAGCGATATGCGCCCATCGGACGACGACATAAAAGCGGCCCTCGCACCATTTCGCGGTGACATCATGCAGGTGCCACCCAAATTTTCAGCCGTAAAAATCGACGGCGAACGCGCCTACAAATTGGCCCGCGATGAGGCCGATTTCGAGATCGCCGCTCGCCCGCTTTATGTTGATATGCTTAGCTTTATTGAGCGCACAGACGACGACCACGTTTTACTCGAAATGGTCTGTGGCAAGGGTGGCTACGTGCGCGCAATTGCGCGCGATCTTGGCGCGGCCCTAGGGTGTTTTGGTCACGTCGAATGGCTACGCCGCGAGTGGTCCGGCCCATGGGATGCCAGCGACGGAATCACCATTGAGACCATCGATGAGCATGCACAGACTGACGCGCTCGACGCCTATATTCGCCCCATCCAAGAGGGCCTGTCTGATCTGGACGAAGTGCGTTGTACGCCTGATGGCGTTATCCGCTTGGGCCATGGCAATCCCGGTATGGTCTATCCGGCTGACGGCGTGGAGTATGGCGACGAAGTTTGGGCCTCATTCGAGGGACGTCCCGTTGCAGTCGGCGTTTTCAAATCCGGCGAATTGCACCCCTCACGTGTGTTTAACCTCTAAGGCCGCCTTGCGCAGAGATCCGCAAACCGCCAATTATATTGAATGATCACGCGCACACATATCAAGGGCGATGCCCCATCCGTTGCTGTCTATTCTGACTGTGAAAGATACAGATATTCTTTGACCCGCACATGGGACACTCAGGGCTGCAAAGCTCTGTTTGTGATGCTCAATCCATCCACCGCGACCGAAGTGCAAAACGACCCGACCGTGGAACGGTGTGAGCGCCGCGCGCGCGCATTGGGGTTTGGGGCGTTTTGCGTGACCAACATCTTTGCTTGGCGCGACACCGACCCTAAAAATATGCGCGCCGCAGCTGACCCAATCGGCCCCGAAAACGACATAACCATTTTAGGTTTTAGCAGTTGGGCCGACAACATTATATGCGCTTGGGGGACACATGGTGCGCACTTGTCGCGTGGCGCAACCATTGAGGCACTGTTGCGTGAAACAGGCCACGACCTGTATCACCTTGGCCTATCAAAAGCAGGGCACCCAAAGCATCCGCTCTATATTTCATACGAGAAAAACTTGGAACTTTGGCGTTGAGCGAGGCCGCCCAGGCGCCTAAGCTCCCGTCATAGTGACAACGCCAGGCTCCAAGTTGACGATGCCCGTCACGGTCGCAATAGATATAGAATTCAACATGATAACACTCGACAGGCCATCGTCCGTTTGCGCTATACCAAGGACAACAGGTCCATCTGCTGCGGTCACGGGATCAACCTCGATCGTAATGGTATCGACGAGCGGATCAAAGTCCGCGATCTCGATCGTTGGCTGGCCTGACTCAGAGTCAAACTCCATCACGAACGCATCGCGGCCAGTCCCGCCGTGCAAATAGTAATCTGAATGCGCGTCCGATCCTGCGACCAAGGTATCGTCACCATCGCCGCCATACAGAATTGCCGAGCCATCGCCCGCAAAGATTTCATCGTCGCCGGCATTGCCGAACACAATAGCCGCGTCATCGCCCGTCCCGATTGTATCCGCCCCCAGACCACCCGTCACAACGTTGAGCGTCCCGTTGGTGTCGAGTGATGCAACACCATCTGTAACGCGCAAAGTGGCGTCACTCCCGCCTTGTTGGCGGTCGTCGGGCAACACCAAGGCGTCACCGCTATCATCGAGTGTGTAGGTCACGGTCTCACCACTTTGGTCGCCCGTTACGTTTTCGACCAGAGTATTGGCGTCTAAAATATCGTCCAAGTCCGAGCCTATTGGCCCTGGCAATGATGGCGCATCTGGATCGGAAAGCATTGATAAATCGTCAAAATTTGAGCCAACGGGGCCCGCGATGGCTGCCTCTTCAGGATCATTCGGCAAAAGGGCGGGTGGATCGTCGCCTCCCAACTCCCCTTGTGTACTCGATACCAACGCGGAGCCAGACAAAAGCTCTGCCAGCCCCGACGATGTCGCCTCCTCATCTGACGGCGGCGGCACCGACATGTCGCCTGATGCGTCATCCTCATCGGGTGCAGACGCCTCGACAAACATGAATGCAGCGGGAAGAATTCCCAATAATGCAAAGGCCCATAACATGCGTTCACCCCCTAAAACGAAACACGTCCTTCATACGCCAACGCGCCTTATTTTCGCAGCGAAAGATACAAACAACTTAACCTAAACGCTTGTTAAGCATCGCAAAATTTCAACATTGATTATTCTACGCTGTTGTTTTTTCTGCAAAATCCCTTATCCCTTCGGGCATGACACATCCAAATTTACCAACTGACGATCTGGTTGCTTTGACAGCCGAAATTCACCGTTTGAATGAACATCGCTTTGTTCAAATTCACAACTCAACGTGGAAATTGATGTGGTTTCAATTACTTAGAGGGCTTGCGTTCGGGTTCGGGTCTGTGGCCGGAGCGACGATATTGGTATCTATCGTTGGTTTTATCCTCAATCAGATGGAAGTTGTTCCAATTGTAGGTGAATGGGCCAAACAGTTGGCGACCGAAATCATGACCGACACGCGACAGATCGAGGCAGGCCAGTAAATCGACACGGCCATAAACTGCTTCCTTTTTTGCACGAATGCGCCTATACGCGCCCATCCGTGCAGGAATGTGCGGTGATTCATGGGCCTTGCTGGACGACATCCCGGCCTGCGCCGTCTTCGTACCCTAACCTTTAAAGGAGACCCCGATGTCGATTACTGTAGAAGAAAAAGCACGCCTAATCAAAGAGTTCAGCACCAAAGACGGCGATACTGGTTCGCCCGAAGTTCAGGTTGCTATCCTCTCCTCGCGCATCGCGACGCTCACCGAGCACTTCAAAACACACAAGAAAGACAACCACGGTCGCCGTGGCCTTCTTATGATGGTTGCGAAGCGCCGTAAGCTTCTTGATTACACGAAGTCGAAAGACGAAGCACGTTACCTTGACCTGATCAAGCGTCTCGGCATCCGTCGCTAAGCTGACCGACAGTTATGTGAAAAGCGCGTCCTTCGGGGCGCGCTTTTTTCATGCGCGGGCCCGACATCCGACATCAGGATTTCAACACCATTCAGACACATAGATTAAAGTCTTTCACATGTTTAAGGCGGGCTGTTTGATAAAGTTCATACCTTTAGGGCGGGCTATTTAAACATTTCCCGACAGCAAAATGCCACTTAACTCCATCGCAAAGCCGCCAAAACCGACCCCGACGTTCAGCGCGACTTGTCCGCCTTTTGGATGATCCTTGCCACCTGCGTGCCAATCAATCGCGAGGCCTTTACCGAAGGATGGATCATATCAAGACCGTGCATGGAGCGGTCACCGTCTGGCGTCAGGTCGGCCAAGGACAAAAACGTCACGCCTGAGTCGCGCTGCGCCATATTTGTGATCCGCGCCTCAAGCGTATTGCCGAACGGCAAACAGACATCGATGACGCTATCAACGCCGGGACTACGCAAATACCCGATGTAAACGACACGTGCGCCCGTTGCACGAATGCGCGCGACGAGTTTGGGAATGTCGCCCGTCTGGCCCGTTGGATCAATCATGCGCGATATGCGGCGATCACAGGCCTTACACCCGCACCCCAAAAACAAATCATTGCCGCCACCGGTCATAATAACCCAATCCCAGCCTTTGGGTTGAAACTGGCTGTCAATGCGCATGCCAAGCGCCCCCGTGATCGGTAACGCGTGAATGATCTTTGCACCGCCCACGGAGTTATTTATGACCGGTTCGCCCAGCTGTTTGGCCACAACATCGGCAATCGATTGCCCCGAAACGCTGTGCCACGCCATAAGCGAGTCGCCGATGGCCAGTATTTTTGGAGTATCTTGCGCGGCGACGCGCCCTGAAAAAAGCAAGAAAAGAGCCAAAACAACGCTTATAAAACCGTACCGCATACCACCTAGCCTTTTAACTTTTGTGCGCCGCAATCATGTCGGACGCCACGCAGTCTACCTTACCAAATTGCGATAAAGACCCAACCAAAAACTCTGTGCCCCTCGTTAAGTGGTCGGGCTGATGCGTGGTCTGGCGCGCGCATGTGAGCCAAACCACGCTGCCCCTTCCCAAAAGCCCAATTTTACTATATGCGCGGGGAATATCTGAGACGTATGTGCGACGACCCCCGCACAGCGAAAGATAGATACGCGGGGTCGGCGGCAATGCGGCCGCCATATATAACGGGAGACCCGACAGGGGTCGGGAGTGCTCCCAATTAGGATAGCTAGATGTTCAACGAAGTGAAAAAATCTATCCAGTGGGGCGAAGAGACGCTGACACTGGAAACGGGCAAAGTTGCCCGCCAAGCTGACGGCACCGTCATCGCCACTTTGGGCGAGACCTCCGTTATGGCCAACGTAACGTTCGCCAAAGCACAAAAACCGGGTCAGGATTTCTTCCCGCTCACGGTTCACTACCAAGAGAAATACTATGCTGCCGGTAAAGTTCCGGGCGGCTTTTTCAAACGCGAAGCGCGTCCAACGGAAAAAGAGACGCTGACTGCGCGCCTCATCGACCGTCCGATCCGCCCGTTGTTTGTACCAGGTTTCAAAAACGAAGTGCTCGTGATGTGTACCGTTTTGTCCCACGACCTCGTCAACGATCCCGACGTTGTTGCCATGATCGCAGCCTCCGCGGCTCTGACGATCTCTGGCGCGCCGTTCATGGGCCCGATCGCTTGTGCACGCGTTGGTTATGAAGATGGCGATTACATCCTCAACCCGACTGTCGACGACATGCACATGTTGCGCAACAACCCCGAGCAGCGTCTCGATCTGGTTGTGGCCGGCACCAAAGACGCCGTGATGATGGTTGAGTCCGAAGCATACGAGCTTTCTGAAGAAGAAATGCTTGGCGCTGTGACCTTTGCGCACGAGCAAATCCAGCCTGTTATCGACCTGATCATTGATCTGGCCGAAGATGCAGCCAAAGAGCCGTTCGACTTTCAGGCGCCTGACTACTCCGCCTTGTCCGCTGCTGTTAAGGCCGCTGGCGAAGCATCCATGAAAGCGGCCTACGCGATCACGGACAAGCAAGAGCGCGTTGCCGCTGTGTCTGCTGCCAAAGAGGGTATCAAAGCCTCCTTGAGCGAAGAGCAGCTTGCCGATGAGAACCTCGGTGCCGCCCTCAAGAAACTCGAGTCTTCGGTTCTGCGCGGCACTGTCGTCAAAGAAGGCAAGCGTATCGATGGTCGCGCACTCGATGAGATCCGTCCCATCCTGTCCGAAACAGGTATCTTGCCCCGCACACACGGCTCCGCCTTGTTCACACGCGGCGAGACACAGGGTTTGGTTGTGACCACACTCGGTACGGGCGACGACGAACAGATGATCGACGCGCTCACCGGCACGTATAAGTCGAACTTCATGCTGCACTATAACTTCCCTCCCTACTCGGTCGGTGAAGTTGGTCGTGTGTCTGGCCCAGGTCGTCGCGAAATCGGCCACGGTAAATTGGCATGGCGCGCGCTTCAGGCTGTTTTGCCTGCTGCAACCGACTTCCCATACACCGTGCGTGTTGTGTCCGAGATCACTGAGTCCAACGGCTCGTCCTCAATGGCGTCCGTATGTGGTGGTTCCTTGTCCATGATGGATGCGGGCGTTCCGCTCAAATCCGCTGTGGCCGGTGTTGCTATGGGTCTCATCATGGAAGACGATGGCGAATTCGCGATCCTGTCCGACATCTTGGGCGACGAAGATCACCTTGGCGATATGGACTTTAAAGTGGCCGGTACCGAAAACGGTATCACGTCACTGCAAATGGACATCAAAATCGCGGGCATCACGCCAGAGATCATGCAAAAAGCCTTGGCTCAGGCCAAAGCGGGCCGTTTGCACATCCTTGGTGAGATGAACAAAGCTCTGTCTGGCGCGGGCGACTTCTCCGTGCACGCACCACGTATCGAGACGATGCAGATCCCAACGGATAAAATCCGCGAAGTGATCGGTTCTGGCGGCAAAGTGATCCGTGAAATCGTTGAATTGTCTGGCGCAAAAGTCGACATCAACGACGAAGGCATCATCAAAATCGCATCCGCGAACGGTGAGGCAATCCAAAAAGCTTACGACATGATCCACTCGATCGTCGCCGAGCCTGAGGAAAACAAGGTCTACAAAGGTAAAGTCGTGAAGGTCGTCGATTTCGGCGCATTCGTGAACTTCTTTGGCAAGCGTGACGGCCTCGTGCACGTCTCCCAGATCGAAAACCGCCGCCTCAACCACCCGTCTGACGTGCTCAAAGAAGGTCAGGACGTTTACGTGAAACTCCTCGGCTTCGACGACCGCGGTAAAGTCCGTTTGGCCATGAAAATGGTCGACCAGACAACAGGCGAAGAGATCGCAGAAGAAAAGTCCGAGGAGTAATCCTTAGGCTTAAGCGCTACCCGAAAGCCCCGCTGGAAACAGTGGGGCTTTTTATATGGGAGAGGTGTCGATTTGGTTGAACAATTTCGAGCCCTCTCATAAGTGTATTGTCCGCTGGTCTATGCTGAAATCGCCATTACTCACGGATGGATGAGATATGCCTGAATTGTCGCGCTGCAGCTGTTCTGACGTTGTGAATTGCGCACATTTATGACCATTATCGAATTTATTTTACGTATTTAGGGTAGCCATTCGTGACAGACACAAATCTATCAAACCATCAGGCGCAATATTTTTGGCTGACGGCTATTACACTTTTTACATTTGGGTTCATCGGCTCACTTGGGCATGGTTTTGCGGTAATACTCGTTTTCGCATTTCTCGTTTTTGACGGGAAAAAAATATGGTCATCACGCCTGAATTATCGCGTACTCACCGTATATCTAGCTCTCTCAGGTGTCTGGTATGTCTTAGTGTTGCGGAGCCTACCAATAACGCCGTGGAGTGATCTCGTCGCGGCAGCGGCACCAATGTTTCCGATTGCGTTCGTAGGATTACTGGTTTTGCTCAGCGCCCAAGCGGGCTTTAAAATCGCGCCCAAAGCGTTGGGAAATATCGCGTGCGCCAGCGTTATTGGCATTTATCTCGTGATCCTCATCTTGGATCTACTGCCGTCTGGCCACGCTCTCAAAAGCTACCATCAACCCCGACTGTCGCTCTTTAGCGGCAACGCTATTCCGTTTTCCACGGTCAGCCTAAGTCTGTCCGCAATGTGCCTGCTAGGGTGGCAAAGCCGCACCCGCACGCTCCGCGTATTCGCCCTTGGGTGCGCCCTCGCAGGGGCCTACGCCGCCATAATCTTATCTGGGAGCCGCGGACCCGCAATCGCTCTTGTTCTGATCTCGCCACTGATTGCTTGGCACTTAACACACTCAAAAACTTGGACGAGTGCGCTATGTGGCGCATTCATCGCGAGCGCATGCGCTGTCTTAATGTTTCAGCACCTCGACATCATAAACATCAACTTCCTTCATCGCATTACATCAGGCATTGAAACACTCCTCACAGGCGAGAATGTAAATAATTCAAACTATTACAGGATGCATATGTGGATCGCCTCGCTTTCTGCAATTGGCGATGCCCCTCTTTTTGGATTTGGCCTAACCGAGCGCTTTGAGGCCATTCGTCCGCATTTGATCGAAGGCGTGGATGGAGCGTACTCTCACCCTCACAATGACGTTTTTGCGAGCGCCGTATCGGGCGGTGTATTTGCTGGAGTGGCCGCCGCGCTTGCGCTTCTCAGCCCAATCGTCGCATGGAGGCTGATCAATCGGGACAATCAAGATGCGTTTTTTCTCGCAACAGTGGTCGCGATCATCATTTTCGTGGCGGGGTCGGTGAATACGATCTTCTTTAACGATGTTGCAAGTTCATGGCTTGCCGTCAGCACGTTTTTGGTAGGCTGCATGGGAACACCAAAACCAGTGGTGTCCCCATTGGGATAGGCTAGGCAGCGCGGCTGTCTAGCGCAGAACCCACCTTACTTCGGATCTTTGGCGAAGCGTAGGTAAGGTAGTTTTTTGTCGATTGCGCCGAATTTGGCTTCGGCGGCGGCGTCGTCTAGCGATAGGGCAACGATGACGTCTTGGCCTGTTTCCCAGTTGGCGGGGGTGGCGAGGGGGACGCCGTAGGTTTTTTGCAGACCATCGAGCGCACGTAGCACTTCGGCAAAGTTGCGGCCCACGGACATTGGGTAGGTCATGATCAACTGCACCTTTTTATCCGGCGAGATGATAAAGACCGAGCGCACAGACGCGCTATCGGCGGCAGTGCGCCCATCGGGCAGGTAGGCCTCGGCGGGCAGCATATCAAACGCCTTGGCAACCGCCAGATCGGTGTCCGCGATAATCGGGAAGCCCGCTTTGGCCCCTGCAAATCCCTCGATGTCCGCTTTCCACTGAACGTGCTCTTCGGGGCCATCGACGGACAGGCCGATAACCTTGGTACCACGCGCGGCCCATTCATCGGCCAACTGCGCGACAGCACCGAATTCGGTGGTGCACACGGGTGTGAAATCCTTGGGGTGGGAAAACATGATGGCCCAGCTATCGCCAATCCAGTCATGGAACGTAATTTCGCCCTGATCGGTCATGGCGGTAAAGTTTGGAACGATGTCGTTAATGCGAAGGCCCATGGTCTTCTCCTTTTGAGTCTCTATGGCGTCTGGTTACGTTAGATATATTCTAAATTCGGAATTAACAGTGCAAGACAGAGCCATGCGACAATTTTACGTGGGCAGCTCGGACGCGTTAAAACGGGCACTTTGACGTGAACGACATCCCCTTGCCCCCATCGGGATGGCGAAAGCGAAGGTTCTCGGCATGCAGCATAAGGCGCGGGGCATTAAGCGCCTCGCCAGTCGCATAGAACGGATCGCCCAAAATCGGGTGGCCCAGCGCAAGCATATGCACGCGCAATTGGTGCGAACGGCCTGTTTTGGGAAAAAGGCGCACACGAGTCGCGGGAACATCATCCTCATAGCGTTGAACCCGCCAATCCGTGACCGCTTGCCGGCCCGTTTCATGGCACACCATTTGGCGCGGGCGGTTCGGCCAATCTGACGTCAGGGGCAAATCAACGGTGCCGGTTCGCTCGGCCATCGTGCCGTAGACGCGGGCAACATAGGTCTTTTTTGTCTGACGCTTTTCGAATTGCAGGCCAAGGTGGCGTTGGGCATGGGCGGTGAGCGCAAAGACCATCACACCACTGGTATCGCGGTCCAGACGGTGCACCAAAAGCGCCTCGGGAAACGCCGCCTGAACCCGCGTGATCAAGCAATCTGACAGGTGTTCGCCCTTACCCGGAACGGACAACAACCCCGCGGGCTTGCCCATAAGCAAGACCTCATGGTCGGCGTGGATCACGTCGAGGGGCACATCAGGCGGGGTGTATTCGGTAAAGTTCAACGTGTTCATGCCGCCCGCCTACCACGCGGGGGCAACATCCGCAAAGACCCGATCAAGAAGGGCTTGCAAGCGCGTGGCATCCTCGAGCGTGAAAGCGGCCGGAAGGTCGCTATCGATATCAAACACGGCGATGAGTGCGCCGGACGCGTTGCGCACGGGTAAAACCAACTCGGATCGCGTGGAGGACGCGCAGGCAATGTGCCCCTCAAAGGTTTCGACATCATCAACCAACTGCACCTCGCCCGTGCGCGCACATGCGCCACACACACCGCGCGAAAACGGAATGACAAGACAGCCGTGCCCGCCCTGATAGGGACCGATTTTCATGAGATCAGGCGCGACGACACGGTAAAAACCCGTCCAATGGAACCGCGTGTCACTATGGTGCACCTCACACGCAAGCGTCGCCATCAATGCAACGGCATCGGTTTCCCCCTGTGTTAGGGCGAAAATGCGCTGATCCAAACCGCTGTCCATATTCACAAGGTCCTTTTTGTTGTGACGTGCAAACCCGCTCTTAACGATTTGCACCTACGGTATGCAAGAGTTGGAACGATAGGTATGCCGATGAAACTGACCCATAAAGATTTTGACGATCTTCGTCTTATTACTGTCGAGGAGGACCGTATCGATGCGGCGAGCGCCATCAAATTCAAGGATGGCATAAGAAATTTGACACAGGGCGCGCCTGATCGTGTGTTGTTGGATCTGGCACAGGTTGAGTTCCTTGATAGCTCGGGGCTTGGTGCGGTTGTCGCGTGCATGAAGGCGCTCGGCAATGGAATGACCCTTGAACTGGCGGCGCTACAACCCCCTGTCGAACGGGTCTTTCATCTGACACGGATGAATACAGTGTTCAAGATTCACACCCGCGTGTCCGATGCGACGACGGATACCGAACATGCATCTTAGGGCGGAACAAAACCTGTCTGTCTTACAGGGCCCCATGAATCACCGCATAACATTGAACGCATCTCAAAAATCGGTGCGCAAGGCGCTGCGCGCGTTAAAGGCGCAACTGGACGACCACGGGCGTTCACCCGACGATATCGCGGCCATTGAGTTGGTCCTCGCAGAGGCGCTCAATAATATCGTGGAACACGCATATAGAGGTACGGATCAGGGCCCCATCGAAGTGGCCCTCTCTATAGATGCGAACGGACTAGCGTTTCGAATTACAGATCGCGGTTTGCCGATGCCAGATGGAGAGCCGCCCAAGGGGTCGCTTGCGCCTATGACGGATGACATATCCGAGCTACCAGAGGGTGGGTTTGGATGGTTTTTGATTCATGAATTGGCGCATGATCTTGCTTACGTGCGCCGTGGATCGTCAAACATCTTTAGCTTCAGCATTCGTGCTGCCGACACCACGGCATGATCTAACGACAGCAAAAGCGCCATCCACCCACTAGTTCATTTGAAACTGAAGCGGGTATGTTCCATCCTCGAAGGGGCCGAACAAATCGGGCAGGTCGGGATGTTCAACAGGAACGCCAGAATAATCCGCGATCAGGTTTTGCTCTGACACGTAGGCGAGATAATAACTCTCCTCGTTTTCGGCCAGCAAATGATAGAACGGCTGATCTTTATTTGGGCGACTGGATTCCGGTATATTGTCATACCATTCTTTGGTTTTCGAATACGTCGCATCAACATCAAAAACCACACCCCGAAAGGAATGCTTTCGGTGCTTCACGACTTGACCCAAATGATATTTGGCGCGCGTCTTTAACATGACATTGCAACCCCCGTTTCTGGTTAGTAGACCGTTAATCATCGTGCTGTCCACGGTGGGGAGCCAAAAATTTAGGAAACAGTCTGTGCAACTTGTCCTAACAGTCCTTGAAATTGTCTCCCCCGTTTTCCTCCTCGCCCTGATCGGGTTTGGATGGGTCAAAGCGGGACACGAATATCGCATCGAGTTTGTAACGCGCCTTGCGATGACGCTTTCCATCCCTGCGCTCATCTTTGTAGCCCTTGTAAATGCAAAGATTGAACCGGCCGCGCTGACATCGCTACTCATGGCGGCCACGGTCGGGTTTGCCGCTGTCACAGCTGTCGCCTTTGTCGCCGTGAAAGTGTTTAAACTGGAAATCCGCACATATCTCGCACCCCTCATTTTTGGCAATACCGGAAACTTGGGGCTGCCGCTCGCATACTTCGCATTCGGTGACGAAGGCCTAAGCTACGCCGTTGTCGTTTTTGCTGTAATGGCGCTGTGGTCGTTCACCTTTGGCGTTTATGTGACGGCCGGTGGCGGGCATCCGGGCAAAGTGATCAAAGAACCCCTCGTTGGAGCCACCCTTTTGGGGGGGCTGTTTTTGTGGCAAGGCTGGACGCTTCCGACCTTTGCGATGAACACACTGGATCTGCTCGGTCAGATTGCGATCCCTGTCATGCTGATCACGCTTGGCGTTGCCATGGCCCGCTTGCAAGTCAACAGCATGGGCCGCGCCGTGGCGCTATCGTTGGGCAAGGTCATCTTGTGTGCGGGCATCGCCGCAGGTGTCGGCCAATGGTTTGATCTCGCGCCCGTCCCCTTTGCCGTCTTGGTGGTTCAACTCGCCACTCCGGTCGCGGTGACCTCGTATATGTTGGCGGAAAAATACGGCGCACAGGCACAAGAGGTCGCGGGACTTGTCGTGGCATCAACGTTTTTGTCGGTGATTTACCTGCCTGTGCTGCTCGGTTTGTTGCTCTGATTTTCGCCGAATGCGGTCACGATCACGCGAAAGCCATTTCACGAATGCGCAAATTCGGGTAAAGTGTAAAAAACTATAAAAAACACTTGAGAGGCAGTCATGCGTAAAGCATTCCAAACGGTCGCACTATTGGTATTGGTGTCGGCCTGCGGCAGTGGCAACCATTCCGCGCCGCGAAACCTAGACAATGCATGCTCCATCGTGAGCCAGCACCCGAATTATCTACGCGCGATGAAACGTGCAGAGCGCAAATGGGGCATTCCTGTTAACGTTCAAATGGCGACGATTTACCAAGAGAGCAAATTCATTGGGAACGCGCGCACACCCCATAAATTTGTCCTTGGTGTAATCCCGATGGGGCGTCAAAGCTCGGCGTATGGCTACGCACAAGCGCTCGACGGAACATGGGACGAATACCGCAAGGCTGAGGGTGGGTTTGGCGCGCGGCGCGACCGGATCAATGACGCTACGGATTTCATGGGCTGGTATATGGCGCAATCCACCGATCAACTCGGGATTTCAAAATCCGATGCCCGTGCGCAATACCTCGCATATCACGAGGGCCGCACAGGGTATAAACGCGGCAGCTATCGCGCAAAATCATGGCTGATGCGTGTGTCGTCCGAGGTTGGATCACGCTCTGCCACATATGCCGCACAGCTACGCGCCTGTGGTAAACTTTGAACGCACACATCGTAGAATAGCAAAGGGCGGCCCAATGTGGCCGCCCTTTTTGTCTCTAAACCGGTCTGATCGGTCGGCGTCACTCCAACGGCGTGCCGCGCCGATTAGCCTCGGCGCCGATGTTGAATTTTGCATCCGACACAGCGCCCCCAAGGCGCATTTTGGTCAGACGTATGGTCGTCGATCCGCCTGTATCATCATGCACAATCCACGCTTTGAGAATGGGTGTGTCACTAAAAATAAGATCGATTGAGCCGTATTCGGGGTGTGACGGATCTTGGGCACGCACCACTGTATCGCCATTTTCCTCGGTGTGAGAGACAACCATCCGCGCCTGATCCAAATTCACGTTATTTTTAAGAATGACGTTGAGCGGCGTTTTTGAGAGGGGAAACCGCATCGGTGGCTCATTAGATCCGGCGTCAAACACAGCCACTTGCCCACCGGCGGTGAGCACCAGATCATTGGACGCCGCGTACTCCAAGCGCATCCGGCCCGGTCGTTTTATCGTCAAAACACCGTTGGACTTTGAGCCATCATCATTGGTTTGGACGAAATCGGCGCTGACCGTGCCAAGTGTGTTGAGATATTGGGACAACTGGGCGAGCGACAGTTTTTCTGCCGCAGCGGGTGCGACAAGCGCAAATAAACAAAGGGCGGGCGCCAAGGCGATACGAGTAAAGATCATGGATTAGATATAGGCATCCTACCGCGGGCTTTCACCCAAAAAGAAATCACGCGGGCATAATTCCGCGTGATTTCATGTTTCAGAGTTTTAGATCGGCATCTGGCTTTCAGGGACCAAAATTTCGCGTTTGCCCACGTGGTTGGCCGAGGAGACAACGCCCTCGTCCTCCATCTGTTCGACCAATCGCGCGGCCTTGTTGTAGCCAATCGACAGCTTGCGCTGAATGTAGGAGGTCGAGCACTTGCGGTCTTTGATCACAATCGCCACGGCGGTGTCATAAAGCGCATCCTCGCTATCGGAGTTGCCACCGGTCAGGCCCAAGACGGCGTCGATGTCGCTTTCCTTGTCACCCGCAGGGCCCTCAACCACGCCACCAACATAATCAGGGGGACCGTAGGCCTTGAGGTAGGACACGATTTTCTCAACCTCTTCGTCCGACACGAACGGCGCGTGGCAGCGCATGATCCGACCGCCGCCGCCCATGTAGAGCATGTCACCCATGCCCAAAAGCTGCTCAGCACCCTGCTCGCCCAAGATCGTCCGGCTATCAATTTTAGACGTCACTTGGAACGAGATACGCGTTGGGAAGTTGGCCTTGATCGTGCCGGTGATCACGTCCACAGACGGGCGTTGTGTCGCCATGATCAGGTGGATACCCGAGGCACGCGCCATCTGTGCGAGACGTTGGATACAGGCCTCGATCTCTTTGCCTGCGACCATCATCAGGTCGGCCATCTCGTCGACGATCACGACGATATAGGGAAGTGTTTCGGGCTGAAACTCTTCGGTTTCGAAAATGGGATCGCCCGTATCATCGTCAAAGCCGGTCTGAACAGTGCGCGAAAACAGCTCGCCTTTGCCAAGCGCATCTTTGACGCGGCCGTTGTAGCCGTCGATGTTGCGCACACCCATTTTGGACATCTTGCGGTAGCGATCCTCCATCTCCGCCACAGCCCATTTCAGAGCGACCACGGCCTTTTTCGGGTCGGTCACAACGGGCGACAACAGGTGTGGGATGCCGTCATACACGGACAGCTCCAACATCTTGGGATCGATCATGATCAGGCGACATTCCTCGGGCGTCAGCTTGTACAGGAGCGACAGGATCATGGTGTTGATGGCTACGGATTTCCCCGAACCGGTGGTCCCCGCGATCAACAGGTGAGGCATCTTGGCAAGGTTCGCCACAACAGGGTCGCCGCCGATATCTTTGCCCAAGGCAAGTGGTAGCTTTTGATTGCCATCCCCAAATTCGCGGGTCGACAAAATTTCGCGGAACGACACGGTTTCGCGGTGCTCGTTTGGTAATTCGATCCCGATGACCGAGCGGCCCGGAACAGTGGACACACGCGCAGAGAGCGCCGACATCGAGCGCGCAATGTCGTCGGCCAAACCGATGACCCGCGACGCCTTGAGGCCCGGTGCGGGTTCGAGTTCGTACATGGTCACAACGGGGCCGGGGCGGACCGATACAATCTCGCCTTTGACCCCGTAATCATCAAGTACGCTTTCAAGCATACGTGCGTTCTCTTCGAGGGATTCATCCGAAAGCGTGTGCCGCTCGATATGGATCGGGTTCTCCAAGAGCGACAGTGGCGGGACTTCGTATTGCGCCTCTTTAGGGTCGAATTTGAGGGTCGGTTGCGTCTCTGCCTGCGCCCGTTTTGACGGAGTCACAGGTTTGCGCACGGGATGCTGCACAACCTTTTTCGCCTCTGGAATAGCAGGCGAAGGGGTAAAGCGTTGCGCCTGTGGCGCGATGTAATCAGGCACATCAAGCGGCTCAATAATAGGCTCTTCGTCTGCTTGCGCATATGGATCGGCGTACCCGTCATCATACGGATCGGCGTAATCGGTAGGGGCAGCGTAGCCTCGTTGGGCCTCATCGCCCAGTGGGGCATAGGCCGCGCTAGCGGCGTTGGCCTGCTCCATGTCTGCGAGGATCATCGGCGCGGGGCCTTTTTTGTAGCGTGCCGCGGCCTTTTGCGCGGCGCTCAAAGGAGGTTCCACGCGCTCAGGCTGCTCGGGCAAATCACGCGATCCTGCACGGGCGCGCGAGCTGATAATTGTCGAAATCTTTGCCGAAATTCGTTGATTATTGCCATGCGTCACGGGCGGCTCAGGGGCAAGACCGGGCTCGATCAACTCCGGTTCAAGGTCGTAAACTGGCTCTGGCGTGCGTTTGAGAAAGCCGCCCAAAAGCGATGGTTTTGCTGGATTGGGAGCGGGATATGTGGCCGCATCCACAGCGCTCATATGCGCATCAGCCCGCACAACACGTGGCGCCGCAGTCACGGGTGTTTGAGCGTATTGCGCCTGTATCGCGGCATTCAAATCAGCCGCCTCGGCGGCCGCAACCCGACGAGTCTCACGACGTTCCACCGCATGAGTTGCCATTCGCTGTGTCACAGAGACGGAGCCCTTTGCCGTGCGCCCCAACAGGTGCAACACAACGGCGTAAAGAGAGATCACACCCAAAACGAGAAAGCGTAGCGCAGCCGACAATTCGGGACGGGTAAATCCCAAAACGAACAACATCACCGCACCTGTGGCCGCGAAGCTCACGAAGGTCATCACTTTAAGTGCGACTGCCGTTCCCATTGGCAACAGACCGACAAGCGCACCCAAGGCGGTGTCTCCGAATAGCCCGCCAAACCCCTGTGCTTGTGTGCCGTATGAGGATGCAAAAACGGATGCAACGGCGATCGCAATCGGCGCAAAAACAGAACGCGACAAGCTACGCTCGGCCCCGCGGTGCAGGATAAACCGCAGACCCCACGCGCCAAACACCAACGGCAGGCCCCACGCCGCATAGCCGACAATGATCATAAGCGGAGACGCCAATGTGGCCCCAAACCGCCCCAACATGTTTTGAACTGGAGCTTCGGTGACAGAAATCCACGAGGGGTCTTCGGCAACGTAGGAGCCAAGCATGAGAGCCAACAATACGCCAACACCCAATAGGAGGATACCAATCAACTCCTTGCCACGCCGCTCCAAAACAGCCTGTGTGTTACGATCAAAAAGAGGGTCTCTCCCGCGTGCCTGATACGATGCCATGTTTGCCTCTTTCTTACCCGTACAAACAGTCACGAAGCCCGATAAGCCCGCGCTGTGTTTCTTTTTTTGGAGCCACTAATGCGACCCGAATATAGCCTTCGCCGGGGTTTTCCCCATCCACATCGCGCGACAGATACGCGCCCGGAAGGACGCGAATGCCTGTTTGCGTCCACAGTTTGATGGCCGCCTCTTCGCCATTGGCGACAGGCAACCATAGAAAAAATCCCGCTTGCGGCGCGGCGCATCCGTCGATGCCGTCAAACACGGCGTCCGCAATTTCAAATTTCTCGACGTAGAGCGCGCGAGACGCCTCGACATGTGCCTCATCGGCCCAAACACGTTCGGACACCGCCTGAATTGGAAGCGGGAGCGGAGCACCGGAATAGGCGCGCAGTTGTTTGATGTGGTGAATATTCTTTGGCCCAGACGCCACAAAGCCAGAGCGCAAACCCGGCAAATTGGAGCGTTTTGACAGCGAATGAAAGATCACCACGCGTTCGGGATCAGCCCCCATTTCGCGTGCAACTTGCAAGGCGCCAACGGGCTTTTCGCCACGATAGATTTCAGAATAACATTCATCCGCGAACACTTTGAAATCGTGCTTTTCGGCCAGAGCGATCAGGTCACGCAAATAGTCGCGGGACGCCACGGCCCCTTGTGGATTGGACGGGCTACAGATGTAGGCGATCGCAGTACGGTCCAGAATTTCAGCAGGCAGGCTGGCGTAATCGGGCAAAAACCCCGTCTCGCGCGTAGCAGGTACAAACACAGGTTCGGCGCCGATAGTGACGGCGGCCACCGCGTACACTTGGTAAAACGGGTTGGGGGTCAAAACCACCGGCCGCTTGCCGTTCTTGGTCTCGGGGCACAACGCGATGCAAGCGTTCATCAGACCCTCACGGGTGCCGTTGAGCGCCATGACATCTGTTGCGGGATCGACAGTGACGCCAAAACGGCGCAAAATCCATGCGGCAATTGAGGCTCGTAGTCCCTCGGTGCCCTCATTGGCGGGGTATTTGGCAAAGTCGCAGACATGCTCCGCCATCACGTCCGCCACGAAATCGGGCATGGCGTGGCGGGGTTCGCCAATAGTCATATGCATTATATCGCCGCCCGCCGCATGCGCGTCGAGAAGGCTCCGCAACCGCGGAAACGCATATTCTGGCAGGTTTGAAAACCGCTCAGGGAACGTCATGATACTGCTACTGCCTCGTTTTCCGGATCATTCTCGCCCGGTTCATTGTGGTTAAGATAGCGACCCACGCGGCATCGGTCCACAAAAACAGACGCGTTTTACGTCCTGTTTGGCCTAATATGTGACTTTTAGGCCAAGGCCGCCTCAATGGCGCGGCCCAAACGCAACAATTTCGCCTCGGTGTTTGGCGGGGTTTGCACGGATAGTCCCGTGGACGGAATTCCCGTTGGAAGCGTCAAGGCCGGCAGTCCCATCAGATTTCCCACCCGTGTATTGCGCAGCGCCAAGAGGTTTTCGGACACGTAATAATCGTCATCCTCCAGAAGGCGCGCGATATCGGGCGCAAGGATCGGCGCAGTCGGAAGAATGACAGCATCAAACCCCGCCGTTTGGGCGATGTAGTCCGCACGTAACCGATGCAGCTTTTTCCACGCAGCAACATAATCGCACCCGCCAAAATCGCGTCCCGCCCGAAACCGATCGAGGATAGGGGGGAACATCAAATCCGGTGCGGCCTCTATGACATCGCGCCACTCTGCGTAGGCTTCGGTGTTAAACAAGATCGCAGACAGCGCCATTGCCTCTTCCACGCAGGGGAGCGATGCGCGCTCAACCTGCGCCCCCGCAGATTTCAGCACCTCGACAGCGCGCTCAAATCCGTTCAGAGGCTCGGCTCGGATCCCCTCAAACACGACACTATCAAGGATCAAAAACCGCGTGCCTGCAAGGGATGCACCCCGTAAATCGGGGGCGGGCGACCCGTCGAGAACAGCAAAGAGTTCAGCCGCATCTTCGACAGTTTTGCAAATGGGCCCAACGGTATCAAACGACGCAACAAGTGGCACAACACCGTCAAGCGGAAGACGTCCAGATGTGGTTTTAAACCCGACAAGATCGTTCCACGCGGCGGGAATACGGACCGATCCGCCCGTGTCCGACCCAATCGCGCCAGCCGCCAAGCCGTAAGCCACCGATGTGGCCGCCCCCGACGACGATCCGCCCGACACCGCATTCTCGTTGTTCACGCATGGCGGGGTCGCCGTCACAGGGTTGAGACCAAGACCAGAGAACGCCAATTCGCTCATATGGGTTTTTCCCAAAGCGACAAGACCACTGGCACTTGCGCGCTTGAGCACCTCGGCGTCTGCGGTGGGACTACGATCTTTAAGCAAGGCTGACCCTGCTTCGCTCGCGACCCCCGCCGTATCAAACAAATCTTTCCATGACACCGGAACACCGTCCAATAGGCCGCGCCGAATACCATTTTTGGCGCGGTAGGCTGCCGCCTCGGCCTCTGCCATTGCGCGATCGTCCATCATCCGTGCATAGATACGACCCGATAGTCGGTGTGTCTTTGCCCGTTCCAGAAAATGCGCTGTTAAATCAACAGGATCAATCCGCCCCGCGTCAATTGCGCGGCCCAGATCACACATGCTCATCTCGTGGTCATTGGCCATGGTTCGTCCTTGATATCTACGATGTCGTTTTCCCTAGGCTAGCGACGCAAAGGCGCATGGACAATCCCGTGTCGCGCGTCATATTGACGGTCATGACACAAACATCCGATCTGCTTATCGTAGGCGGCGGGCTTAATGGTCCCGCTTTAGCACTGGCGGCCGCCAATGCGGGCCTGTCCGTGACCATCATTGATGCGCTGCCTATAAGTGCGCGGCTATCGTCGGATTTTGACGGACGCGGCTACGCGCTATCGCTCGGCTCAC
The DNA here is from genome assembly GCF_965656515.1 of Celeribacter marinus. Taxonomy (GTDB): domain Bacteria; phylum Pseudomonadota; class Alphaproteobacteria; order Rhodobacterales; family Rhodobacteraceae; genus Celeribacter; species Celeribacter marinus_D. Next base: position 6,715 of record NZ_CBFHKW010000022.1, on the reverse strand, counting down.
AAAAGTTACTCAAAGCGATCAAACTATGGGATGCGGTCGCACCGAAGGCGCAGCCTATTTTGGACGTCAAAGTGACGGATGGAAAACCGGGTGAGGCCCCTGCCCCCTTTATGTTAGAGTTCGATCATGCCGAAATCGATGATGGCCCCGTAGGGTTTATGATCGAAGACAGGTATTTGCGCCGCGTATTCTTGGACGCGTTGAACGATCACCCGAACATCACCCAAGTCGAATGTACGGTGTCAGGCCAAGATATATTGCCAAACGGCGCGCAGCTTACTCTATCTGACGGCTCCACCTGTGTCGGAAAATTGATCGTAGGATGTGATGGGCGCGGCTCCGGAACCGCAGCGCGCGCAGGGATCAAACGGACCGGATGGGGCTACAAGCAAACCGCGCTCGTTTGCGCCGTTCAACATGAAAAGCCCCACGGCGGTTGCGCGCATCAGTATTTCTTACCGTCCGGTCCGCTGGCTATATTGCCCCTACCCAACAACCAAAGCTCGATCGTTTGGACGGAAAGCGACAAGGTGGCGCATCAAATCCAAGCCCTGAACGATGAGGACTATCTCGCGGTTCTCAAGCCCCGCTTTGGCGATTTTCTTGGTGAGATTTCGTTGGCAGGGGGGCGGTTCACCTACCCGCTCAACATCACGCTTGCGAACGCATTCTACGCGCCACGCGTCGCACTGGTCGGGGACGCGGCTCACGGCATGCACCCCATCGCAGGCCAAGGTTTAAACGCAGGACTAAAGGATGTCGGTGCCCTTACAGAAGTTTTGATTGAGGCGCACAGGCGTGGCGAAGATATCGGACGCGAAGACGTTTTGGCCCGCTATAGCCAATGGCGCCGCTTTGACATCGCGACGATGGCATTGATGACTGACACGTTTAACAAGCTGTTTTCGAACGACAACCCCATGCTACGTCTTGTGCGTGATCTTGGGATGGGGGCCGTCAATGCATTGCCTAACGTGCGGCGCGAAGCCATCCGTGAGGCTGCGGGCGTCAACGGCGACCTTCCAAAGCTGATGCGCGGGATTGCCCTCTAGCGATGTCTTAATCGTCGAGGCTGCGCGCCTCGGAGATGAGCATGATCGGTATGCCATTGCGGATCGGAAACGCGAGGCCCGCCGCCTTGGACACCAATTCGTGACGCTCGGCATCGTAGCTCAGCACAGTATGTGTCTCGGGGCACACCAGCGCCTCCAACATACGGCGGTCAAAGTGGGTTGATTGCTCGGCGTCCATCACATGATCTCCTCATTTGTTCCGCCATGTAGAGCGAACTCCATCAGTGTGACAAGGGTTTCACGGCGGGTAGATAAGGACGGAGCCTCCAACAGCGCTTGTTTATCCTCGGGCTCAAAGGGGCAGAGCATCGACAAGGAATTGATCAACATCTCGTCGTCCGCCTCACCCAAATCATCCCAATCGGTATTAAGGCCTTCACTCGCGAAATACCGCGACAACAACGCCATAAAGCGATCGCGATCCAAACTCGCGTCTTGCTCAGCGCGGCCTCGATCGGCGGCAAAACTATCCCAGTTGGCTGTAAACTTGAGATAGGGCGATGTGCCCGTCACATCCTCGCCCACACGAAAGCGCGAAATACCTGAGAGCGTGATCATATATCGGCCGTCTTCGGTTTCCGAAAATGCCGTCAATCGACCTGCGCACCCAATCGCGCTCAGGCGTGTCGCACCAATAGGTTGAACCATCCCGATGAGGCGCTCAGGCGTCTTCATGCAGTCTTCGATCATCTGCAAATAGCGCGGCTCAAAAATATGGAGCGGAAGGCGCGCCCGTGGCAGCAACAGCGCCCCGGGCAACGCGAAGACAGGGATTACCTGTGGAAGGTCGGACACTTTTATCATACCGACATAACTAGCGCTGCGCAGCCACTAGGCAAACAGGATCGATGATAATTTACGCCGCCCATCTAGCGCCACTTTGTCATTCGGAGCGAGAGCATCAAAAATCTTGAACAACTGCGTCTTGGCAGCCGCCTCATTCCAATCGCGATCCGCGCGCACAGCGTCGAGCAACACATCAACCGCACCGGCAACATCGCCCGTTCCGTGCAAGGCCGTTGCCAGTTCCAACTTGGCGGCCATGTCCGCCGGATCAGCGGCAACTTTGGCGCGCAATTCATCAACGGGTCCAGCGTTCTCGGCTTCGCGGGCAAGGGCAATTTGCGCCTGAACGGTCTCAATTGCGGCACTTGTTGCGACGTCGGCGGGCGCACCGTTGAGCACGGCCTCGGCGGCATCCAAGTCTCCCTTGGCCACATGACATTTTGCCAGTCCCGCAAACGCGGCCACGGCGTTTGGATCCTCTTCGAGAATCGCGGTAAATGTCTCAAGAGCATCGTCCAATTCGCCCTCGGCCAGCATCGCCTCGGCTGCCTCGATTGCATCGGCCAGACCGCCGTCCTCTTCGTTCAAATCTGCGATTTTCGTCACAAAGGCATCGATTTCGGATTTTGGCAGGGCACCTTGAAAGCCATCAACAGGCTTGCCTTGGTAAAAGGCAAAAACGGTTGGAATAGACTGCACACGCATCTGGCCTGCGATGCCTTGGTTCTCATCGACGTTGATTTTGGCCATTTTGACCTTGCCGCCCGCCGCCGTCACAGCCGCCTCCAAAGCGGGGCCAAGTGTCTTACACGGACCGCACCAAGGCGCCCAAAAATCAACGATCACCGGTGTCTCTTGTGAGGCATCGATGACCTTGGCCATAAAGTCGGCCTCAGACACATCATATATGTTTGCGCCGCTCGGCGCGGGGGTTGCTTGCCCGAAATCCATTGTCTCGTCTCCGCTAAATATCTGTTTGGCTTTATATGCGCCCCAAGGCGCGGGATTTAAAGACCTGTATTAGAGATCAAATGTCGCAAAGACCGGCGCATGATCAGACGGCTGTTCCCAGCCACGCGCAGCACGCATGACCCGACTGGAATGGGCTGACGCCGAGATGTCGGGTGTGGCCCAAACATGATCAAGGCGGCGCCCCTTGTCGGCCTCGTCCCAATCTTTGGCGCGGTACGACCACCACGAATAGAGCAAACCATCGGGGATATCCTGACGTGTGATATCGACCCATTTTCCCGCGTCTTGCACCTGTGCCAAATGTTCAATTTCAACGGGCGTGTGCGAGACAATTTTCAAAAGCTTCTTATGATCCCACACATCATCCTCACGCGGGGCGATGTTCAAATCGCCCACAAGAATGGCTTTTTCAGGCGCATCGGCGCGAAACGCATCGCGCATATCGGTGAGGTAATCGAGCTTTTGACCAAACTTTTCGTTGATTTCGCGGTCGGGCTTGTCCCCACCCGCAGGCACATAAAAGTTGTGAATAGTGACACCGTTTTCCAGTTTGCCCGCAATATGGCGCGCATGACCCAGATTGGCGTGATCCTCCGCTCCAGCCTCAATCATCGGGATTTTGGACAGGATTGCCACGCCATTATAGCCCTTTTGGCCCCGCGCAACCATGTGCGTGTAGCCAAGGGCGTGAAACCGTTCCATCGGGATTTTGTCGACGGGAGATTTGCACTCTTGCAAACACAAGACATCGGGCGCTTCCTCTTCGAGAAGCTTACACACGATCGGTTCGCGCAGGCGCACCGAGTTGATATTCCAAGTGGCGAGGGTGAAGGACATGTGGGGCGTCTCCTTTTGGGTCGGCGCAAACATTAGCGCGCCGCCCGCCAATGGACCACCCGAAAGCTGCGCAAAATGATCGAGTAACACGGCGGTGTCGCAAAGCGCATATGACGAGGTGCACGTCCTTTTTCGATTTGCTGTTCAACAACGAAAAACGACATGCGAGGTTTCTAACACCCCCACATGCCGCAATTTTCAGTCCAACGTTACATTTCAGGCAACGAGGCGATAGCCACCCGATTCCGTTACCAACAGGCGCGCGTTCGAGGGATCCGGTTCGATCTTTTGGCGCAGACGGTAGATGTGGGTTTCCAATGTGTGCGTGGTCACCCCCGCATTGTACCCCCAAACCTCGTGCAGCAACGTATCGCGTGCCACGACACCCTCGGTTGCGCGGTAGAGGAACTTGAGAATGTTCGTCTCTTTCTCGGTGAGGCGAATTTTCTTTTCGTCCTCGGTAATCAGCATCTTTTGCGCAGGTTGGAAGGTATATGGCCCAAGTTGGAACACAGCCGATTCAGATTGTTCATGCGTGCGCAGCTGTGCGCGGATACGCGCCAACAGCACCGGAAACTTGAATGGCTTGGACACATAGTCATTGGCACCCGCATCGAGACCAAGAATTGTATCGGCATCGCTATCTTGACCCGTGAGCATAAGGATCGGGGATTTCACGCCCGACTTGCGCATCCGTTTGCACAACTCGCGCCCGTCCGTGTCGGGCAGGCCGACGTCAAGGATCACGAGATCATAGTGACCTTCCTTGATCCGCTCCATGCCGCCCGCGCCGTCACCCGCCTCGAACACGTCAAAATCTTCGGTCATAACGAGCTGTTCACTGAGAGCCTCGCGCAGATCGTCGTCGTCATCTACGAGGAGAATGCGTTTAAGAGTGGCCATGGTTGAGCCTCCTTCCAATTTCTTTGTCTGGAATAGATGTGATGCGCGATCACGCGTTCGACAAGATTTGCGACACTCCCTCACGCAAGCGTGTGAAAGAGACGCTAAATGTTTCACAATCGGACAAAAATCGCTACATCAGGGGCCTGACCTGTCATCGAAAGCAACTCCATGAGCCTCGCGCCTAGCCTACCGGAACTCATCGCGCGCGCCCGCGCCGACCTGCGCATGGGCGTCCCTGTGGTATTGCGTAGTCTGCATGGTGACGCTCTTGTCATCGCCGCCGAAGGCCTATCACCTGAACGTCTCGCGGACATGAGCGCCTTAGGTGATGCGGTTTTGGCCATCACATCGCGCCGCGCCGCCACGCTCAATGCGCACGCCTATGATGGCGATGTTGCGCGGATCAAGCTGCCGACTGCGGCGACCACGCTTTGGGTTGAAGCGGTCGCAAACCCTGCTGATGACCTCACCCACCCTATGAAAGGGCCGTTTGTGACCCTGCGCGATGGCGACACCGCGGTCCACCGTGCCGCTATTGCATTGGCTAAATCAGCGCGCCTATTGCCTGCAGCTGTTGTTGTGTTGGTCGAGAACGCGACCGACATTGCCACCGCTCATGGCCTAACGGCGTTGCCGATTGATCGCGCCATGCCTCATATGGCCGATCTTGCCCCGCTCAATGATGTGATCCATGCGCGCGTGCCACTTGCGGCGTCAAATGCCGGCCGCGTTCACGTGTTTCGCCCCGACGATGGCGGCGAGGAGCATTTTGCGGTCGAAATAGGTCGCCCCGATCGCAGCAAGCCGGTTTTGGCGCGCCTTCACTCGGCGTGTTTCACGGGCGATCTGTTTGGCTCGTTGAAATGCGACTGTGGCCCGCAACTCCATGCGGCCTTGGCGCAGATGGGCGAAGAGGGTGCGGGGGTTCTTTTGTATCTGAACCAAGAGGGCCGCGGCATCGGGCACGCCAACAAAATGCGCGCCTACAGCCTCCAAGACCAAGGGTTCGATACGGTCGAGGCCAATCACCGCCTTGGATTTGAGGACGACGAACGCGATTTTCGGATCGGTGCCGCGATCCTCAAAGAGATGGGATTTGGCGCAGTGCGCCTGATGACCAATAACCCTGCAAAGATTGCACGCATGCAAGAACAGGGCATCGATGTCACCGCGCGTGTCCCGCTCAAAGTTGGCAAAAACACCCACAACACCGCGTATCTGGCGACCAAAGCCAAGAAATCAGGGCATTTGTTGTGACCCCCGCGCTATCACCACACGATATTGTCGTCACAAAGTGGGGGGCGCGATTTCTCGGACGCCGCTTTCCTTGCTCCATCGGCAAGGGCGGCATTACGGACCACAAACGCGAAGGGGACGGGGCGACACCACGCGGAGTTCACACATTACCGCAACTGTGGGCGCGGCCCGATCGTGTCCGCATCACAGGGGCGACACCGATTACCCCGCGCGATCTGTGGTGCGATGATCCCGAAAACACACTCTATAATAGGGCAGTAAAATTTCCGCATCCTGCGCGCCATGAAAAGCTACGCCGCGCCGACCCCCTTTATGATCTGTTTTTGATCACGGACTGGAACTGGCCCGATGCCAAACCACACTACGGATCCGCGATTTTCGTGCACCGTTGGCGCAAACCGCGCCACCCGACCGAAGGATGCGTGGCCTTTCGTGCCGATCACCTTGCGTGGATTGTGGATCACATCACACCGCGCACCCGTCTTATCATCCGCTAAATCAGATCACCCGTAATCGCGATCTCCAAAAATGGCGGAGCCGACCCGCACATGCGTGGCCCCGTGCGCAATCGCCACCTCGAAATCACCCGACATGCCCATGGATAGACCCGCGATGCCATTGCGCGCGGCAATCTCGCGCAGCATATCAAAGTGAGGGGCGGGATCTTCATCGGCGGGCGGAATGCACATCAGCCCCTCAACCGCCAACCCCATCTCGCGACACTCAATGATAAAGGCATCCGCATCGCGCGGCAAAATTCCGGCCTTTTGCACCTCCTCGCCTGTGTTCACCTGAACGAACAGACGGGGACAGTGACCCAACTCAACCGCCAGACGTGCAATGGTTTTGGCGAGCTTGGGACGATCCACCGTTTGAATCACATC
>NZ_CBFHKW010000021.1:15936-43490 GCF_965656515.1 Celeribacter marinus | reverse complement strand
CTTTGGCGGGGCCATCTGCGCCGCCCATCAGTTCGACAAAGACATCGACATCATCGCGTTGTGCCAAGGCCACGGGATCATCTTCCCATGCGTAGCCGGACAGATCGACGCCGCGATCTTTGGCGCGACTGCGCGCCGAAACGGCGGTGACAACTACGGCGCGGCCTGTGCGTGCGGCCAACAGATTGGCTTTGCTCTGAACGATTTTGATCACGCCCGTGCCAACGGTGCCAAGGCCCGCAATACCGAGACGCAGGGGGGCTTTGGTAGATTGGGAATTGGCCATGGGGGTCTCCGAACGGTAACGATTATCTGTCCGCTCTGTTAGCTCTATTCGTGCGCCTGTGCAACGGGCGTGGACACTGCGCTATTCCAAAACTTGAGGGCTATTCGTTGGCCGCAGCACTCAGGCGGGCGCGCTCGGCGGAGGAGAGGACGGGTGTGGCGGCCAAACGGGCCGCGCGGGCGCGCAAGGCGGCGGCGCGTGCGCTCAGGTCTTTGGCGGTTTGCGCCGCGCCAGAGGCATCAGTGTCGGCGTCTGTCGTCAACTGATCACTGGGCAATAGGGTAGGCCAAGCCGTGCCTTTGGCCGCAGGTGCCACACGGCCCGTCAAATCGGGACGATCCGAACAGCCGCTCACACTTATAACGATCACAGCAAGGGGAATGAAAAAACGGGCGGCGCGGGGCATGAATGGTCCTGTTGAGCGGGCAAACGAGGCGAACGGTTTGTGTGCCGGACCATAGACGCCCACGCCAAGGGGAGCAATGCACTGCTGCGGTGCAGATACGTTTGCGGCTTTCTCTTTCATCAAGAGCGCGGTAGGGGAGAAGTCACGTGATGAAAATTGTCAGATTTGGAGCCTTGCCGTGAGAGAGACATTTATTCTGTACCCGTCACCGATCCGCCGTTGGTTTTCAACCGCTATGATGCTGTGTTTGGGAGCGTTACTTGTCTACGTGGCGTTGACCACGGGCACGATGGTGTTGTTTTGGAAGCTGGTCTTGGCCGTGTTCGGATTTGCATCCTTGTTCTCGGCCATGCGGGTTTGGAACGCCACGGCCACGCATTTGGTGCTGACGCAAGAGGCGCTCGAAGAGGCGGAAGGCCGCGTGTTGTGCCGTATTGACGACATTGAAAAGGTCGAGCGCGGGGCATTTGCGCTCAAGCCGTCGAACGGTTTCGTTGTGGTGCTTAAATCAAAAACGCAACTGACATGGGCCCCTGGCCTATGGTGGCGGTTTGGTCGGCGTGTGGGTGTTGGCGGTGTGACCCCTGCGGGCGAGACAAAGGCGATGGCGGACATCCTTGCGTCGCGTTTGTTGTCTGACACGCCGATTGCATAACCCGTTTGGGGTGCGCCCGCGTGGTGCGGCCTGATGGTGCTCAATGGAAAAGACCGCGCTGTGATGCGCGGTCTTTTTTGTATTGTGATTGGGCGTGGCCCGCGGTGTTGCAGGCTTAGCGGTGATGGCTGCCTCGACGACTGCCGCCTGAAGAATATCTACCGTCCCATTCCTCTTCGACTTCCTGATCTTCGGTGTCCGTTTGCTGTGCACCGCCGGTGCCGTCATCATAGGTGACCTGACTGGCAAAACGCGGGGTTGTCGTCACAAAGTCGGTAAAGGCGATCTCGCCAAGACCCACGTTAAAGGGCGCGGCCCATGGGCGCTCGGTTTCAACAACCACCACCTCGCCGCCGTCCGTCAGGATCGGCAAGCGATGCTCGATATCGACGACATCTGCGGCCTCGAGAGCGGCGTAGTTGCCGGTCGCAGAGGACCAGATCAGTTTGTATTCGCCATTGTCGTTATCGGCCGTGGACCACCGCACGGAGGAGACGCGCAGCGAGACGTTATTCTCGTGATTGAGGAAGCGATAGATGTCGCCCAGTCCCTCAATGAACTCTGGTGTAATCGCCTCGGTTTGGCGGGTCACGTAGTCGGAAATCGTGTAGGCGGCTTTGTTGGCGCGTGCTTTGGCCTCAAAGGCGGAAAACCAGCCGTATGAAAGCATGAGCCCCGACAAAACCAGTGGCATAACCATAACGGCCTCAACCGACATAGAGCCATCATCTGTGCGCCGAAACGCCTTTATGCAGTGTTTAAGTCCGTTCTGAACTTTGCCAAGCATTGCCTAATCCTCTCGATTGCGGGCGTGTCCCGCTCTTATCCATGAGGCAATATCTCTGGGGTTTCGGACCTTTGTTAAGCATGAATTAGGTAAGTTTGTGACGTCTCGTTAACAATTAAGACAAATATGTGTTTTTTGATTTTCCGTAATATTTGTCTTTATTTAGAGTGTCTTGGGCGAATTTTAAAAGCGCTAGACGCTACGGTCATGCAAAACGCCACACCCGTCTGTTAAACGTGGCGTGGCGTGAATGTGGTGGCGTGGTTGCGCCAACGTGTCTTAATCAAATGGCGACAGTGTTAGCCGCCACCAAGCGAGCCACCATCGCCGGTCACATCCGCGACGACATTTCCCGATGGCGCGCTGGTTGTCGCCGAACCATCCTCATATAGAACTTGGGTGGCAAAGCGTGGTTGGGTGGTGACGACATCGGAGAATTTGATGCCAGCTAACCCGATGTTAAACGGCGTGGACCACGGGCGGATTGTTTCCACCACCACCACTTCGCTGCCGTTTGATAGCAGCGGCAAGCGGCTTTCGATATCGGACACCCCGTCAAGAGCGGCCAATTCCCCCATGCCGGATGACCAAACCAACTCGTATTCACCCGCGTCAGTGTTGGCGGTGGACCACCGTACAGCCGACACGCGCAGTGAGATGTCGCGCTTGTTGTTGAGGAATTTGTACATTTCTGCCATCCCCTCAACAAACTCGGGCGTCACGGCGTCCGTTTGGCGGGTGATGTAGTCGGCCAAGGTATAGGCCGCTTTGTTCGCCCGCATTTTGGCGTCGAACGCACTGTAAAACCCGTATGACATCATCAGAGCTGCGAGTATCAAGGGCATGACGAGCATGGCCTCCACGGACATCGAGCCATCGGCTTTACGGTGAAAGCTGCGTCTGACCCTGCGCAAATCAGCTGTGTGGAAAAAGGCCATAGCCCAGACCTCCGTTAAGTATTGGGTTCGTTGACGAAGGCAGCAGTGGTCGACATGACCAGATCGCCTGTTGGGCTTGGTTGTAGCGCGCCGCCGATCCATGTTGTCGGAAAGATCGGTTCAACGTTAATGCAGGCCCGCACCAACATCAGCTCGTTCTCGTCGCCATCCTCAAACGTAGTGTTCGGGGCCGCGTTGGTGGTTTTATCGAGACACGCGGCGGTGGGAGGCGCGACAAAGCCGACCGCATCTACGGGTTCCATTGCGATGTGCAATTTCGCCTCGCAGTTGGCGACGTATTTGGCGTACTCGCATACGGAATGTTTGAGCGTGTTCGCGGTCACGGGCGAGAGTTTGCCCAAGCGGACATCGCGCATCGCCAGATCAAGACCGCGGTCCATCATGGTGTGGGATACGGTGTAGTATCCGATCTCGTATCCGCCCATCATCATCATGGCAAAGGCGGGAAAGATCACCACAAATTCGATGGTCGAAGTGCCGTCCTCGCGCTGCCAGAAGCGGCGAGAGGTCGAGCGTAACTTTGAAAAAATACTCATTGGGTCAACCTCAGTTCTGTTACCTTGGTCGCAATCGCGGAAAAGGCGTCATTTAGTTCCAGACCTTCCACATCGTAATAGTGGGACGCGGAGGTGGCGCAGTTGCGCATTACAGTGTTGGCATCGGTGCCGGAGACTTCAAAGCCGATGGTGAAGATCAAAACACCCTTGTCTTTGGCCGCTTCGCAAGCGGCAAGCATACGCGCGTTTTTAGCCGTGTTGCCCTGTGCAGTGTGGGTGTCGTCCATCCAGTTATAGTAGTCGTTGGCATTGCCCGAGGCCTGGTAGCGGCGGTAGGCATGCCCATCGATGGTGTACTTTTTCCAAACGTCTTTCCATGCCATCCGTTGGGCCGAATTGCCGCCATACGGGCTGGATTGGTAGCTGTTGTTTTCGGGGATGTAGTAGCCGTTCGTGTAGGAACAATAAGAGTTATACCATCCGCTACACGTCTTGTAGCGCGCCGGCATCGAGGTTTTGCCGTTGTAGATATACATGTCGGACATCCCAGTGCGGTAGGGGTCAGGCATGTGAAATTGATCGGTGTTCACGCCGTCTGTCATCACAACCATCACCTTAAGGTTGCCGCCCGAATGTGTGAGCGGGTAGCCCGAGGTGCCGCCAAGTTTTGTGTTGTCAGGGTCGAGCATTGCGGCCCCCCATTTCACACCGATGTCGATGGACGTGTTGCCGTCGGCTTCAAGGCTTTCAACCATGGTTTTGATCGCGGCTTCGTCATTGGAGAAAGCCATAATTTCATTGGAACTATTCGGATCGCACACAGGCAAGACCAAGCCGGAGGTATTGGAGTTGCGGTACCACGGGTCAATGACCATGGTTTGCTCGTACCTGCGACCATTTTCGTTTTGCGCGAACTCCAGCTTTGTGGTGTTGAAATCTGCGGCCTCGAAGTTGATGCAATGCGAGTCGTTGTGCGCATCATCGAGATCGAGTGTCTCCAAAAGGTCTGCACCTGCGTTCACTTGCGTGGCGTAGGGAATAACGTTGAACGATACGTTCGCGGACGCTGAGTTTTCAAAGACAATGTCTGTAAAATCCCACGCGGCGTCATGGAGTTTGTCCAAACGGCCCATGGAGTTCATAGAGTTTGACACGTCGAGGACGAGTGACACCTCGAGGTCTGTCATCCCTTGTTCCGCGGTGGCAAGGCTGGCCAACTCGATCTTGTCGACGGAGGCAAATTTCATAAAGTATGTCGGGACGGTGGCGTCAACTTCGGCCGTGATGCGACGACCTGATGGCGTTGCTTCGGCACGCACGTCAGACAGGTACTGAACCAATCCCGCCTTTTCAAAATAGTCGGTGACGACCGCTTCTGGGTCAAGTGTGTTGTCGAGGTTGGCCGCAGCCAGCACAGCACGATCAAGCGTACTTTGCAGCTCGGAGCGCAGCTGCTCGTGGCGCACAATATCAACTCCGACCCCGCCAAGGATCAGAATGATGATGAAGGTGAACACCCCGAAGATTGCAAGTGAGCCATCTTCGTTGCGCGCGGTTTCACGCCAAATATCGCCAATGCGTTTCTTCGCAATGGTGCTGCCCCCCAAATTCGAGAGGGTCGTCGTCCCAAAGGACTGTTTCTTACACTTTTCCATAGCACCAATCCGCTTTTGCGTTGTGGTGCCCCCAATAGTCCCCAGCTTCTTTTTGGCAGGCTGCGTCTTCGCGCAGTGCTCCTACCCAAAAGAGTTGCCTAGAGTTATCAAATAGTTTCGCCGCAGGTAAACTAAAACTCGCAATCAATGCGGATATTTCAACAATCATGGCAATGGTTTGGTATTGATTACGGATGCCGGCGGGGTGCGCCATAATTGGACGTCACGTCGCCACCGTATGGACATATTTGCCACCGTTTTGCCACAAACCAACTGCGGGTCGCGACCCTTACGCGTGTGATTCGAATCAGACGTTTTGCGTTTGACTGAAATGATTACTGCGGGATCAATGAGGGGGCGGGGCCGTTTCAGGTCACATTGCACTGGCCAAAAGTCCGATGGGCTTTGGGTGTTTCCCCCTCTGGACACTGCTTGCTTGCGGACGGATACTGCGCCCTATGTCATTGCCTCCCGGATTCCTCGATGAGTTGCGCAGCCGCGTGTCGCTAACCCAAGTGGTTGGCCGCAAGGTCATGTGGGACAACAAGAAGTCCAATCAGGGTAAAGGCGATATGTGGGCGCCGTGCCCGTTTCACCACGAAAAGACCGCTTCCTTCCACGTCGATGACAAGCAAGGGTTCTACTATTGCTTTGGGTGCCATGCCAAAGGTGACGCGATCGGGTTTGTGAAAGAGACGGAAAACGTCAGTTTCATGGAAGCGATTGAAATTCTCGCCCGCGAAGTTGGCATGCCGATGCCCGAGCGCGATCCACAGGCGCAAAAGAAAGCCGATAAGCGCACCGAGTTGGTTGATGTGAACGAGGTGGCCTTGCGGTTTTTCAAGATGAGCCTGAGCCAGTCGGTTGGGGCACAGGCGCGTGCCTATCTAGATCGTCGCGAGATGAAACTGGCCACGCGCGAACAGTTCGAGATTGGCTATGCGCCCAACGGCAACGTTCTTTTGGCGTATCTTAAGGACAACGGCATATCGGCGGAGTTGGCCCATGCGGCGGGTCTGGCGGGCAAGCCTGACGATGGCCGATCAATGTACGATTTCTACCGCGACCGTATTATGTTTCCGATCCGCGATGGGCGCGGGCGGGTGATCTCGTTTGGCGGGCGGGCGATGGATCCCAATGCGCGGGCGAAATATCTCAACGGGCCGCAAACCGAGCTGTTTGATAAATCCAACGCGCTCTACAATCAAAAGAACGCGCGGGCGGCGTGCGGGCGCGGTCAGACGCTGATCGTGGCCGAGGGTTATATGGATGTGATCGCCTTGGCCGAGGCCGGTTTTGAGGCGGCGGTGGCCCCCCTTGGCACCGCTGTGACCGAGATGCAGTTGCAACTGATGTGGCGGATGCATTCCGAGCCGGTGATCGCGCTTGATGGTGATAAGGCGGGCCTGCGGGCGGCCTACCGTGTGATCGATATCGCCATGCCGCTGTTGCAATCGGGGTCCGGTTTACGCTTTGCGGTGATGCCCGAGGGACAAGATCCCGACGATCTGATCAAGGCGCGCGGCGCCGAAGCGATGCAAGAGCAGCTCAATGGTGCGTTGCCGATGGTGGCCTTGTTATGGCGGCGCGAAACCGAGGGCAAAGTGTTCGATAGTCCGGAACGGCGTGCGGCATTGGATAAGGTATTGCGTGACACCATCCGCCCGATTGCCGACCCGTCGATCAAATCGCATTATGGTGACATACTCAAAGAAATGCGATGGGAGTTGTTCCACCCCAAACGCGAGAACAGCGCGCCGCGTCAACAGGGCGGCGGCGCGTGGCAGCCGCGCAAGGGCGGCGGGCGCGGTCAGGGTGGCCGTTGGGCGTCAGGTCCAGCCATTCCAACCGAAGGTCTCAAAGCATCCCTTTTGGTGTCTGGCGACGAGGGGTTTGGCGATCTGATGCGCGAGGCCGTGGTTTTGGCAACGGTGTTGCGCAACCCGACACTCGCGGAGACGTTTTTGTCGCAACTCGAAGGGCTGCATCCCTCGACGCCCGAGCATGGTCAGATCTTGAATGCTATTTTGACGCACTGCGATGCCGGGGCGGGGCTTTGGGATGCGGTTCATGATATGGTGGGGCGTGCACCCCTTGATCGGTTGATGGCACATCCCCATGTGCAAATAGCCCCCCCTGTTCGAAAGCCTGATTTGGAGACGGCGGAGGTGTGTCTGGTTGAGGAGTTGGCCAAGATCAAAGCGCGTCGTGGGTATCTGCGTGAGGTCAATGACGGGATCGTTGATCTGGTGGACGCGGGCGATGAAAACGTTACCTATCGTTTGGGAGCGGCGGCTGAAGCGCGCAACAAGGCGACGAAAGCCGAGGCAGAGGACCGGACAGAATTTGATATCGCCGACAACGGTGCGGAGGTGAAGCGCGATGAGCGGGCGTTCTTTCGTAATCTGTTGTCGCGCATTGGTCCTGATAAACAGGGCTGACAAACGGGCCAGACGCCCTATCTATGGCGTCTGTTTATAGAGCGCGCGTTGCGGGTCGGGGACAGCATTGCTTGTAATCTGGTCCCAGAGACGCGAAACGGTAAGTAATCTTCGGTATGCGGGTGGCGAATCGCCGAATCGCATGACATGATTCGCATTACGACCTGATTCGGACGCGCGATGTGCGCCGATGACAGGCAACACGACTTCGGATGAGGAGCGCCTGATGGCTGCCAAAGACAACGACGACGCCAAACGTGACGATCAAGACAGCGATGCAATGCTCGATATGAGCCAAGCCGCTGTTAAAAAGATGATCGCCGAGGCGCGTGAAAAAGGCTACATCACCTACGATCAGCTCAACAACGTTCTGCCCCCTGATCAGGTCAGTTCCGAGCAGATCGAGGACGTGATGTCGATGCTTTCCGAGATGGGCATCAACATCATCGAAGCCGAAGAAGCCGAAGAAGAAGAGGCCAAGGGCGGCGAATTGGTCGAGACCAAAGCGCGTGATCTGACCCTCGCCGGTGGGGATGCTGAAAAGCTAGATCGCACTGATGACCCCGTGCGGATGTATCTACGTGAAATGGGATCGGTTGAATTGCTGTCGCGCGAGGGCGAAATCGCCATTGCCAAACGCATCGAGGCCGGCCGAAATACGATGATCTTGGGGTTGTGTGAAAGCCCGCTGACGTTTCAGGCGATCACCATCTGGCATGACGAATTGTTGTCCGAGGATATTTTGCTGCGTGACGTGATCGACCTTGAGGCCACGTTCGGCACAGGGTTGGACGGTGATGATCAAGAGGCCGTTGTGGGTGGCCTTGCCGCCGCAGCAACCGAGGACACCACAAAAGAAAAAGCACAAGAGTTCGACGCCGACGGCAATCCGATTTCTGGCGACGATGACGACGATGACGAGGATGAGGACGAGCAGGCCAACATGTCGCTTGCGGCGATGGAAGCGGCGCTCAAGCCTTCCGTGCTGGAAACGCTTGCCGGTATTTCGGGTGATTTTGCGCGCCTGTCTGAAATGCAAGATTTGCGGATGAGTGCCACGCTGAACGAAGATGGCACATTCTCGAAAGCCGAAGAGCAAGAATACCAACAGTTGCGGTCTGAAATTGTCGTTTTGGTCAACTCGCTTCACCTGCACAACAACCGTATTGAGGCGTTGATTGACCAACTTTATGGCATCAACAAACGGATCATGATGATCGACAGCGGCATGGTGAAGCTCGCCGACCAAGCGCGTATTAACCGCCGTGAGTTTATCGAAGAGTACCGTGGGGCAGAACTTGACCCAACGTGGCTTGAGCGGATGGATGCCAAAAAGGGCCGCGGCTGGCAGATGCTGATTGACCGTCACTCTGACAAGGTTGAGGAGCTTCGCGGCGATATGGCCCAAGTTGGTCAGTACGTTGGTGTTGATATCTCTGAATTCCGCCGCATCGTACAGCAGGTTCAAAAGGGCGAAAAAGAAGCCCGTCAGGCCAAGAAAGAAATGGTCGAGGCCAACCTGCGCCTCGTGATTTCCATCGCCAAAAAATACACGAACCGTGGTCTACAGTTCCTTGACCTCATCCAAGAGGGCAACATCGGTTTGATGAAGGCCGTTGATAAGTTCGAATATCGCCGTGGCTATAAATTCTCCACCTATGCGACATGGTGGATCCGTCAGGCGATCACACGGTCTATTGCCGATCAGGCGCGCACGATCCGTATTCCTGTGCACATGATCGAGACGATCAACAAACTGGTCCGCACGGGTCGCCAGATGTTGCACGAAATCGGCCGCGAACCAACGCCTGAGGAATTGGCCGAGAAGCTGCAGATGCCGCTCGAAAAAGTCCGCAAAGTGATGAAAATCGCCAAAGAGCCGATTTCCTTAGAGACGCCAATTGGCGACGAGGAGGATTCACAGCTTGGTGATTTCATCGAGGACAAGAACGCGATCTTGCCGCTCGATAGCGCCATTCAGGAAAACCTCAAAGAGACGACAACGCGCGTCTTGGCCAGCCTCACGCCGCGCGAAGAACGCGTTTTGCGCATGCGCTTTGGCATCGGGATGAACACCGACCATACGCTCGAGGAAGTGGGGCAACAGTTCTCAGTGACCCGCGAACGTATTCGCCAGATCGAAGCGAAGGCGCTACGCAAGCTGAAGCATCCGAGCCGTTCACGCAAACTGCGCAGTTTCTTGGATCAGTAAGTTTTAAAACGCCCTCGGAAACGGGGGCGTTTTTGTATGCAGCGCAGGGTCAGATTTGCGCCCGAAGTTGAACGTCTGTTAACTGTTTATGCGTTACCTCTCGGGGCCCGTCCCAGAAAGGTACTGCAATGTCATCCAACCTCATTCTCATAATCGCGTCTCTTACGGCCATGGTCACAACCGCGTCTGTAGCGGCCCCCTCTAATGCTGTGCAAGTCGTTGAGATTCCAGTGTCTGCGTCCGATTTGGAGCTGTGTGTTGCAACCTTGGCGGCCGTATTCGCGCCGCCAGTTATGGAGGCGGCTATCACATCCGTATCTGGTCATGCTCCAGAAACGCCTACTGTGGTGTGTGTCGTAGACGATAACGCCTCTTAACTTTTCTCACGCGCTGCTTTGGGCTATGGTTCCTCATCACATGAGGATCAAATGTCCTATAATTTTCTCACACCTTTGATTGCTGTCTTTGTCTGCGTCGCGTCACCTGCCTTAGCCGTGTGTGCGGGCAACCAAGAGGCGGTGTTTGCATGCTCTGTCGGTAGCAAGGCGGTTGAATTGTGCCTCACGCCGGACGAGTCGCGTGTAACCTATCGGTTCGGGACCGCAGGCGCGCCAGAGATAGAGTTGACCCGTGACTTTGACGAAATCGCGATGCTGCCTTGGAGCGGCATCGGGCGGTCGATCTGGGACCGCGTGACCGTCCACAATCGAGAATTTTCCTACACGCTCTCTTGGTCCTACGATAAAGTTGACCAAGAAATGTCAGGCGCCCTTGAGGTTGCGCGCGCGGGTCGCGTGCTTGCCACACTGGCCTGCGATGTCAGCGGTGAGGCCGGTACAGTATTTGAGTTGGACACGCTGAATTTTGCGATGCAAGACGCAGGATTTTGTCGCGCCGACACAGCAAAGCCGTTGCGCGCCGGACCGTGTGAATGAGGGAAGCGCCATGAGCCACACCGTTTTCGAAATTTCGACCCACGGGCAGGGCCTGTATGAGTTAACGGATGAGGTGGCGCGTTGGGTTGCGGGGGAGGGGCAGTTGGAGGCAGCACTAACGTTGATTGTTCAACATACGTCAGCTTCGCTTCTGATCCAGGAAAACGCAGACCCCGATGTGCAAGTCGACCTCAAAGCCTATTTTGCACGTCTTGCCCCGCCGACATCAGATCCGAGCATGTCTTATCTGACGCATACCTACGAGGGACCGGATGACATGCCCGCCCATATCAAGGCATCCATGCTTCCAATAACTATAACTATTCCGATTATTTCGGGCCGTATGGCGCTTGGAACATGGCAGGGACTTTACCTTTTCGAACATCGAGACCGAGCGCACCTGCGCCGTGTTGTCGCGTTATTGAGGTAGCAATCGCGGGGCGAGAGTCTTTGGGGCCACACACGTGCGATACTATATGTTGCGGTTAATTTTCTATCTACCCAAGGTTTGGTCACACCCCTATAGTGCCTGTGGATAAGTGGGGCGTAGACCCCACATGAAAGAGGCAGTGTTAGAGAAAAGGGGACGCCGATGCGTTGTCCATTTTGTGGAAATATGGATACCCAAGTGAAAGACAGCCGTCCGGCTGAAGACCACGTTGCGATCCGTCGCCGTAGGTTTTGCTCGTCATGTGGCGGGCGTTTCACGACATATGAGCGGGTGCAGCTGCGCGACTTGGTGGTTGTCAAAACCAACGGGCGCCGCGAAGATTTCGACCGTGACAAACTCGAGCGGTCTATTCGCATCGCAACTCAAAAACGCCCCATTGAACCCGAGCGTTTAGATCAGATGATTTCGGGTATTGTGCGCCGTTTGGAGAGCATGGGCGAGACGGATATTCCGTCAGGTTCAATTGGTGAGATTGTGATGGAAAGCCTCGCGCGGATCGATACCGTGGCCTATGTGCGCTTTGCCTCGGTCTATAAAAACTTCCAAGCGGCTGACGATTTTGATAAGTTTGTCAGTGAGTTGCGCCCAAGCGCGCCCGAAGAGTAGCATTTCAAATGTGTGACGATGCCCATATGCGCCATGCGTTGACGCTTGGGCGTCGTGGCCTTGGATCGACTTGGCCGAACCCTGCAGTGGGCTGCGTGATTGTGCGCGATGGCCGCATTGTGGGGCGTGGTTGGACGCAGGCGGGCGGGCGTCCGCATGCGGAAACGATGGCGCTTGTTCAGGCTGGAGATGCGGCGCGCGGGGCCACGGCTTATGTCACGTTAGAGCCATGCTCACATCACGGCCAAACGCCGCCCTGTGCCGGTGCGTTGAGCGCGGCAGGGGTAGCGCGTGTCGTGATCGCTTTGGGGGATCCTGACCCGCGTGTCAACGGACAGGGCATTGCCCATCTGCGAGCCGCAGGTCTTGAGGTTGTTACGGGCGTTTGCGCGGATGAGGCGTCTCAGGATCAGATAGGTTTTTTGAAGCGCATTGAGCTTGGACAGCCGATGCTGACGCTCAAGCTTGCAACCTCATGGGATGGGCGGATCGCTACGGCAACGGGCGAAAGTCAATGGATTACCGGTGCTCTCGCGCGGCGGCGTGTTCATGCCATGCGCGCGGTTCATGATGCGGTATTGGTCGGTGGCGGGACCGCACGAGCCGATGATCCAACGCTCAACGTTCGTGATCTTGGCGTTGTGAGACAGCCCGTTCGCGTTGTTTTGTCACGCCGTTTGGATATCCCATTGACGGGAAAACTTGCACAAACCGCACATGAGACACCTGTATGGCTCGTCCATGGTCCGGATGCTCCGCGCGATCTCATTGCGGCATGGACGGGTTTGGGGGCGCGCCTGTTTGAGGTGGCCGTTGTGGGTGGAAAACTGGATCCACGTGCTGCACTGGTCGCATTGGGTGCGGCGGGTCTGACGCGTGTTTTTTGTGAGGGTGGCGGCGCATTGGCCGCGTCTCTTTTGGCCGCGGATTTGGTCGATCATGTTGCGTTGTTTACGGCGGGCCTTGCGATTGGAGCAGAGGGCAAGTCGGCGGTTGGCGCGCTCGGTCTCGATCATTTGGCAATGGCACGCCGATATAAGGTTTCACACGTCGAACAGGTTGGGGTTGATGCGCTAACCCATTGGACGCGAAGCTAAATTATTTCACAAAGCGATTGCGCAGCTGGATCAGACGGGCCAAGGCGAATTGGGCGATTGCACTGCGCCCTTGTTTTTGCGCGCTCAAAAGATCAACGGCGTCTTCTGGACTGATTGGTGCGCCCGTGGCCGGATCACTGTAGCGGGGAAAGTCGATCAGTACGGCGTGTGCGAGGCCCTCAAGGGAGGGACGTGCCGCGCGGCGTGCGGGGACGCCCCCACGATCATCAGTTAAGCCCCAGCCTGCATAAAACGGTGTGCCTGTGCATGTCACGGGTGTCGCGCGCAAAAGCGCCTCGAACCCAAGCAGAGAGGTCATTGTCCAGACCCGATCACAGGCCTCAATGAGAGAAATCGGGTCTGCGTTATGCGCGATCAAGTTGCACAAATCGCGTATTTCGGCCAAGTCACCTTTTCTCAGTCCTGCCTCGACGTCTGGGTGGGGCTTGAACACGATATAGGCAGTCGGGTGTGCAGTGCGCGCCGCGCGCAACAAGTCGCGGTTGGTCGTAATCTCGCCCGCCCCTAATTTGATCGAGGCGTCATCCTCGACTTGGCCGACGACAAGGATTTTCTCGCCTTGGGGAAGTTTAACATGGGTCGTTCGGGTGTTGTATTTGGTCAACCGAGCCGTGTTCAGGCGCGTCAGAAACGCGCGGATACGGCGGCGTGCAAACTCTGGTAGATCGGCGCGCTGTGTTATGAGGTTTTCAAGTTGGCTCGGGCGTGTTGGGTCGAAATAAACCCCGTTCTCATCGAGCGTGAGTGAGACGGGAGCAATGAGAGCGGCCCCCAGTCCTTTGGAGCGCAAAAAGCCATCTTCGACGCGAATGTCGGCGGTTTGATGGGCCCCCCAGGCCATGTGACGCGCACCGTTGTCTCTCGCCAAGGCGATTTTTTGTGGATCGTTGGTGATCTCAAACCGAGCCCGGCCAAAAGTGCGGCGCATGTGTTTGTGTTTCCAGCGTACCAATCCCGATGCAACATATCCATGCGTGTCCTCGCGGGCGGCGCGGTGGCGGGCCTGTGCGTGGGCAATCGCCGCTTCGAAATCGCAGGGCGCGCCGGTGCGCGGATTGATCCATGTGGGGTAAAGGATCATGGATGCGGCAAAAAGTTGTGCGCGGGTGAGTGCGCGCGCGCGGTGCGGTACGGGATTTTCATCGTCTGTTAGGCCCCATCCTGCGTACCATGGCTGTCCGAAAACGCGCGGATGGTGGCCCGACAAAATGGCCTCAAATCCAAGAGAGGCGCTGTGTGAATAGACGCGCGTGGCGCACTCGAGTAACGGCCACGGATTGGCCGTATGCGGCACAACGGTGATGGTTTCGGACGTTTCGGCGTCGGTGAAATGGCCGCCTTCAACGCTGAGAATGACCACATGGGTGCGAGTCAGCTCGGTCTGGGCAAAAACAAGCATTTCGCGCAACAGAGCATCGGTATCCGAGCCATTCTCGAAACTTTCGTCCGATTTGGGCTGATCTAAAACGAGGACATATGGAACATTTATCTTAGGATTATGCTCCGATTGCGCAGAATACTTGCATATTTGCGATGATTGCCACCATGCGATCCCCGCGCGCGCGCGGTCCAGTAATGCGGTATCATCCAACGGCGCGCAGGCGAGCAAGTGCTCAAGGTCTGAGCGTTTACCAGTGAGAGGGCACGCCAATGCGTCCGCCCAAATCCCCGCGGGGGCCATGTCGGCCCATAGGGGCGCGGCGCCGATCCATGCGGGGGGCGGCGACGATTGCGTACGGGTTTTGGCGTGGGTGAACAGTATTGGATGGTCGTGCAGCTCGGCGGAAATGGAACACCGCCCCGAACCAGTGTTCGAGGCGGTGCTAGGCGTGATCCATGAGTGGCTCATGGTGCCGGTTATTGAACGCTAGAGGCCAGCGTATCCGCCGCCGATACCGATCCGTTGATTGCGCCCAGCGTTTTTTGCCACTGCACAAACGGTGCTTCTGTGACGTAAACCGTGTCGCCATCGCGGATGATGAAATCGCGCGCCATAAACAGCCCGTTCGGCTCTGTCAGGTTGAGAACGTAGACGAGGCGCTGTGTGCCTGTGATGTCATCGCGGCCCAATACCTGTTTTGAAATAGCCTCGTTTTCGTTGCGAAACACAAAGACGCCCGTTGGATCGGCGCTATTGGTCTGCAATCCACCAACGCGTGCGATGGCCTCAAGGGCGGAGAGTGTCCGGCTTTCAAATGGCACAACGGTTTGTGTGCCCGTTGCGCCCAGCGCCATAAATTCGCGTGGGTCGGCCTCGATCAAAATGCGGTCGCCGTTGCGCAGGGCAATATCGTAATTTGGTTCGGTAAAGATGTCCTCATACCAAACGGTGCCTGTTTTGCCGCCACGGGTGACTTTGACGCGGGCAATGTCGGGGCTGACGTTAACACCACCTGCCGCCGCTAGCATGGCGGATAGCGTCCGTGTTGGACGCTCGATCGGATAGACGCCGCGGCCATTGATGGAGCCCGCGACCGTCACGGTCGCGCCGTCACCAGCCACGCGGGATACGAGAACTTGCGGGTCGGGGGTTTGGGTGTCGAGTTTTTCGGTAATGATGCGGCGGATTGCTTCGGGGCTGTTGCCCGCAGCTTTGATACGGCCCGCATATGGCACAAAGATAAAGCCCGCACCATCCACTTGAACTTGGTTGAGCACGGTTGCGTTGGCCCCTTGGTTGGCCAACAGACCGTCATCGACGTTTTCCCAAATGGTCAACGCCAAGGTGTCTCCCGGATTGATCGTGTCGGAGCCGACAACGCCCGCGCTGATAAAGGATTGGGTGAAGCCAAGCGATTGAGTGACGCCCGTAGCCGCAGTGACGCGGTCGTTCACGGCAATGATAAATGCGTCACCTTCGTTCAGGACAGAACCTGCAAAGATTTCTTTTTTGTTGGGACCGGATCGGGGGAGGCCACAGGCGGATACGCTGGCCACAAGCGCGGCTGCGATCACGGCACGGGCCATGCGCGATTTAAATACGTTCACTGCTCTACCTCTCGATGCTTTTTACAAGCTTTTGGGGATAAATACCTGATTGCGGGATCAAAATCCACTGTGCAGGCGGTGCGGTGGGTTTTCGCGCCGTAAGGTGTTGCCTATGCGCCGCGACCTGTCATGGCATGGCCAGTGAGTGTATGGAGCGTGTTGTTTGGCTCTAAATGTAGCGGTGGATCTGAACGGCGTTTGATCACCGCGTGGGCCGCAAAGACGGGCGGGGGTGGGCATTTCCGTTGATCAGCGCGTCATAGGGCCCGTGTTGCGCCAGCATCATATCGACGACAAGACGCAGCAATTGACGCCGCCCGCGCGCGGAATAGAACCCGCCGGGAACCTGACTGGTTTCCAATAGGAATTGACGATAATCTTTGTAGGCGCGGGTGTCAGGCCGCTCGGGGTGCATAAAAAACGCGTCGAGGGATTGATGCGATACAAATTCAGGCTTGGCAAAGACGGCGGTGCCAAATGTGCGCAAGGGCAAGCCGCGCGCGAGGGCTTGTTGGCCAGCGGTCGAGTTGACGGTAACGGCCGAGCGAGCATAGTTGAGCAAGGAGGCAAGCTTACCACCGCGCACGAAATGCACGCGTCCTGTGACGCCAAAATTTGCGGCAAGTCGTTTAACCTCGGCCAACAGATTGCGGCGGTCACTTTCGAGCGGATGTGCCTTGAACACGAGGTGGTGGTGGCGCGGCGCGCCTTTGGCGAACCCGTCGATCACGTCCGAGATAAATTCGGGCATGGTGGAGTAGGGCGAATGCACCTGAAAACTGGCATCATGTTCAAGTTGCAGCAGGGCGATATGAAATGGATGACCAGAGCGGCGAATGCGCCACGTGCGCCAGCGGCGAGACACGCGGTGCAGGGGCATCATGATCAAGCGTTTGAAATAGAGCATGAATTCGTAGGTCACTGGCAATTCGCGGTGGCCGCGAAAATGTTTGAACGCGCCGTTTCGAAACATCACAAACCAGTGGTAGAGCGCGCCGTAAAAGATGTGTTGGCGCATGTCGCCCCAATGGTCGGGTGCCTCGATATTGTCGTGATCAATGTTCGCCAATGCCGTGCGCATTTGCTCCACACTCAGGCCCATCAGAGCGGAATGTCCGTTCGCCCCATCACGCTCGTAGGTGATCCAGAACGGCCGCAGATAGCCCTCCTCAAAGACGTGGATGCGCAGGCCCAACTCTTTGGCGCGGGCTACGGCGAGGGCATGCACGGGGCGCGGGTCGCCGTACAAAACGATGTCGGTGACGCCCTTGTCCGCGACGATGGATTGAAAGGTATCAGGCCACGCCTCAGGCGTATCGGTGTAGGGCAGAAATGTCTTGGTCGAGAACCAAAAGGCGCGGTCGCCGGCGTTAAACCCGACCCGCCAAACGGTGGCCCCCGCCGCGCGAAGCATCTTGCCCAACTGCCAAAAAAACGGTCCGTGCGGTCCTTGAAGCATGAGAAACACGCGCGTCTCGTCGGGGCGCTGGTCTGAACTGTTACTGGTTACGGGATCACGCATGTCGGGGGTCGCTTTTATTACCAATTCAGAACGACATAGAGGAATAATCGGGCCAATGTGTGGCTTAGTTTTCGGGTTTATGAGCGGCGTGTCAATTAAGACATAGCCGCGCGATATCGGGATGTGACGCAATCGGCCTTGTAAGGGGGGCGGCACAGCGTTACCTCTTGGGGCGAATTCGAGAGGAAAACACCATGTTTACAGGCATCATCACTAATGTAGGGCACGTTCTGGAGCTTGAGCAAAAGGGCGATTTGCGCGCGCGGATCGGGTGCGATTACGATGTGGACGGGATCGACATCGGCGCGTCGATTGCCTGTAGCGGTGTATGTTTGACGGTGATTGCGCTCGGCACTGCGCCGCAAAACTGGTTTGATGTGCAAATCTCGGCGGAAAGTGTGAGCAAAACGAATATCCGTGATTGGGCGGTCGGCAGCGCGCTCAATCTCGAACGTGCTTTGCGCCTTGGTGACGAGCTTGGCGGTCATATCGTGTCGGGTCATGTGGATGGTGTGGCGACGATTGTGTCAATGACGGACGAGGGCGAGAGCACGCGATTTGTGTTTGACGCGCCCGAGGCCCTCGCCAAATTCGTGGCTCCCAAAGGCTCGGTGGCCTTGGACGGCACATCGTTTACGGTCAATGAGGTCGATGGCTGCCGGTTCGGCGTGAACATCATTCCGCACACGCAACAGGTCACGACATGGGGGTCTGCATCGGTGGGCGATGTGATCAATCTGGAGATCGACACCCTCGCGCGCTACGTGGCCCGCTTGGCCGAGTTTGACTAAGAGCGTTGCGTCGCACTTTCAAAGTGCGGTGTGACAAGGTATCGCGGGGGCAACACCGTGCGCCATTCCTTCCGATCTGCGAAAAGAGATATTTATGACCGACCTAAACGAGAGCTACGCCAGTGCCGTTTCCTCCATTGAGGAAATCATCGAGGATGCCCGCAATGGTCGGATGTTTATCCTGATCGACCACGAGGACCGCGAGAACGAGGGCGATCTGGTGATCCCGTCTCAAATGGCGACCCCTGAGGCGATCAATTTTATGGCCACCCACGGACGCGGGCTTATTTGTCTGACGCTTACGTCCGAGCGCATTGACGCGCTTGAGCTGCCGCTGATGGCCACGAGCAATTCTAGTCGTCACGAGACGGCGTTTACCATTTCGATCGAAGCCAAAGAGGGTGTGTCGACGGGCATCTCCGCGCATGACCGCGCCCGCACGGTTGCGGTGGCGATTGATCCGTCAAAGACCTCTGCCGATATTGCCACGCCGGGCCACGTGTTCCCGCTGCGCGCCAAGGATGGCGGCGTGTTGGTGCGCGCGGGCCACACCGAGGCGGGCGTCGATGTCGCACGTTTGGCAGGGCTACAGCCCTCATCGGTGATCTGCGAGATTATGAATGATGACGGCTCGATGTCGCGTCTGCCCGAGCTGGTATCCTTTGCACAAAAACACAACCTCAAGATCGGGACAATTTCCGACCTGATCGCCTATCGCCGCCGCCACGACAATCTCGTGACGCGTACAGCACATCGCACCGTGACCTCTGCCTTTGGTGGCGCGTGGGACATGCAGGTGTTCACCGATGATTTGCAAGGGGCCGAGCATGTTGTTCTGTCCAAGGGTGATGTGAGCACGGACGCGCCGGTTTTGACGCGGATGCATGCGCTCAACCCGCTCGAAGATGTGCTTGGCATCGGGCGCACGTCCCGCGAGATTGAGGGGGCGATGGAATTGATCGCCGCCGAAGGACGCGGCGTTGTCGTGTTGCTGCGCGATCTTGATATGAAAATGGCGGGGGAAGATGCGGCAAGCCCACAGACGCTACGCCAGTATGGTCTAGGTGCGCAAATTCTGGCCGCTCTTGGCCTATCGCAACTGGAACTTGTCACCAATAACCCCAAGCCCAAAGTGGTGGGGCTTGAGGCGTATGGGCTGTCTATTACCGGCACCCGAAAAATCGACGGAGACGTATAATGGCCGCGAGTGAAACCCACAATATTCTTGAGACACCAACATTTGACACACCAACCAAGGTGTTGATCGTCGTTGCGCCCTATTACAAGGACGTCACAGATGAGTTGGTCGCGGGGGCCAAGGCCGAGATCGAGGCTGCAGGTGCCACATGGAATCTCATCGAGGTGCCCGGCGCACTTGAAGTCCCGACGGCGATTGCCATTGCGGATCGCACGTCGAATTTTGACGGCTTCGTCGCCCTTGGCTGTGTCATTCGTGGCGAGACCACGCATTATGATACGGTGTGTAACGACTCATCGCGCGCCATTACGCTTATGGGATTGTCGGGCCTGTGCATCGGTAACGGTATCCTCACAGTAGAGACCAAATCCCAAGCCGTTGTGCGTGCACAGGCAAAAGGACAGAATAAAGGGGGCGGAGCTGCCGCTGCGGCCTTGCATCTTGTCGCGCTTTCGCGCAAATGGTCCGCTTCGCCCAAGGACGTCGGATTTCACTCCGATGCGCTCCGCATTGCGGGCAAGACCACAGGACCGACCACGGCATGACCGATAAAAAGACACCTTCGAAACGCGATATGAAATCTGCGGCCCGCCTCTATGCGGTGCAGGCCCTATTTCAAATGGAAGCGTCCGACGAGACGGTCGATAAGGTTCGCCGTCAGTTTTATGATCACTTCTTTGGTTTGGAAACAGCCGAAGAGGGCACATTCATCGAGGGCGATGTGGATCACTTTCACATGATCACCGAGACGGCTGTGAATGAACAAGCCAAGATTGACCAAATGACGGACCGTGCGTTGGTTGCCAAATGGCCGATCGGACGTATTGATAGCACTATGCGCGCGCTGTTTCGGGCCGCAGGTGGTGAGTTGATTGCCGAACAGACGCCACCCAAGGTGGTGATTGTAGAGTTTGTGGACGTGGCCAAGGCGTTTTATCCGGGTGGCAAAGAGTCTAAATTCGTCAACGCTGTTTTGGATCACATGGCCCGTGAATGCCAGCCAGACGCGTTCAAGCCAAAGGTCTGACACTTAGGCCCGCGCCCCCATCACACAATTACGCAATCAGCCGCAGCCAAACAGGTTTGCGGCTTTTTGTTTGCGGCGCGCTGACCTGCGACACATGGCGATCTGGAATATTGTCCGCTGCGTGCTACTGTTGCGACGCTGAGTCGTCATGAAAGGCACCGTCATGCCAAAGCTGATCAAACTGTATATCACGCAAGCTATTATCGGCTTTGTGATTTCTGCCGCCTTTGTGGGTGCGCTTTTGTATTTTAATGTCGCCAACCTTTGGCATCTCGTCACCCATTCCGATGTCGGAATTCTGGCAGTGGTGATTCTTTGGGTGTCCAACGGGATCGTGTTTGCGGGGGTGCAATTTGCCATCACCATTATGAGCATGGCGGGGAAAGACGACGATGATGATCAGGGCGGCAAGCGCGATGATTTGCCTGTTCTATCTGACCCGCTCCCCGTGCGCGTGGCGGCCTCACATCGCAGGTAATGCGGCGCAGCAATAACACCGACACAAACGGACGCTTTGGCGTCCGTTTTGCACTATTGAGTACTATGGGGGAGAGGTGACGGGGGACCGCAGCAGCCGTAGCAACGCGTTGCTCCCGAAGCCTGATAAATCAGGTGGGTGCCAGGTAACATAACCAGGGTCATGACAGAGCCAGCTCCCGTACGGGTGCTTAAGGCCACCGGAGTCATGCGTCCATATGTACGAACCGAGCAGATCCCGTCCGCTCATATGTAGGGCGCGGTGCAGCTCACGGCAAGGGGCAAGTCGAATTGGGCGGGGATTGCGCGCCTCTTATGGCGTTAACCTACCGGATCTGTCGGTCCTTGAACTTTATCCGCGTGGGAGGGGGCGTTGAGTCGTGTGTTACCCGATCTTGCGTGCCTGATCGGCGGCGGCACGTAGCTCTTCTGCGATTTCTTCGGCTTCTTCAGGATCGAAGTCCATGGGCACTTCAATACCGTTTGCCTCGATGAACAGACGCACCATGCCTTCGGTCGTTGGACCGATTTGCAGGTTTGCTTCGATGTCTTTTTCTGAATTGATACCCATGAAAACGGCTCCTTTGATCATTGTTACCACCTACGCCGCTGTGTGGCGGGAGGCAAGGAAAAGAGATAGCTGCATTTTTCGCGGATCACCTCTTGCATTCCAATCCTGTGCGCAGTAAATCCCCCGCAGTGCCGCCTTAGCTCAGTTGGTTAGAGCGCCTGATTGTGGATCAGGAGGTCCCTGGTTCGAGACCAGGAGGTGGTACCACTACCCCCTCCATTTTGATTTCGACGAGGCCGGCTGCACGGTATACTTACTATTTGAGTGTGACGGTTTGACGGTGTGCGCCTGTTGCCGCGTCATAAATCAAGATCTCTGTCTCGGTGGTGATCGCGACCCAATCGGACCCGCGCGTGAATGCGATGGGGGTGGCCCCGTCCGGTAGCGTTATCGACGCAGGCAGGTCAAATGCGATCGTTTTGGAGGGCGTCGTTGCGCTAATCGTCGGGAAGCGGGTGACAAAGAGCACGATCAAGACTAAAAGCCCGCCAATCATCACCGCCGTAAGAGCCGTCACAAGTCTGCGCAGAAATGTCAGATGAGCGGCTTGGGCGGGATCAATGTCCATCAGTTCACCCACGGGTTCGTCCATGTCAGCCATCAAAATCACCTTTCAGATTGCGGAAAATCCGCCCAAGCGCCTTGATAAGGCGATTGCCCGCGATGTGCCAGAGGCGGCAAACTTGTCGCGCTCACGTCTGGCCAGATTGATTGCGGATGGCGCCGTTGTTGTAAATGGAGCGGTGGCTTTGGATCAAAAGGCTAAGATCTCCGAGGGCGATACCATCGAGATCACGGTGGATGAAGCAGTTGAGACCGAACTTGTGGCTGAGGATATCGCGCTCGATGTTATTTTTGAGGACGCGCATCTGATTGTTATCAACAAGCCTGTGGGGATGGTGGTGCACCCTGCACCTGGAAGTCCTTCAGGGACGCTTGTGAATGCGCTGATGCACCATTGTGGGGAAAGCCTATCGGGGATCGGCGGCGAAAAGCGCCCCGGTATTGTGCATCGCATTGATAAAGACACCAGCGGGTTGTTGGTCGTGGCCAAAAACGATCAGGCCCACCACGGTCTCGCCAAACAGTTTGAAAAGCACACGGTCGAGCGCAAATATATCGCGCTGGTGTACGGTGCACCTGATGTGATGGACCCACGGTTGCGTGGCGTTAAAGGCATCGGTTTTGAGGGCGCGAACATTTTGCGCATTTCTACAATGCTTGGGCGCTCAAAGAATGATCGCCAAAAGCAGGCGGTAAGTTTTTCCGAGGGGCGTCATGCGATTACGCGCGCACGACCGTTGGACCTATTCGGCACGCCGCCTCAGGTGGCTCTGGTCGAGTGTTGGCTGGAAACGGGACGGACGCATCAAATTCGTGTGCATATGGCGCATGCCGGTCACGGGCTTGTCGGGGATCAAACCTACGGCGGGCGGCGCAAGCTGTCGCACAAAGCGCTGTCAGAAGCAGCCCGTGATGCGATTGCGCAGTTCCCGCGTCAGGCGCTTCATGCGGCGGTCTTGGGGTTCAAGCATCCCGTGACGTCCGAGGATTTGAGCTTTGAGGCGCAATTACCCGCCGATATGGCGGGTTTGATCGCATCCCTAGGCTAGGCCCGCGCCGTTCAATTGATTGTTTTAGATCGTTCGCGCCGTAGGCGTGCGCACAGTGGCCCTTGCATAAATGCAGGGACGCGCGCCTTGCATTGTTGCGATTCCGCACAATATTGTGAGGACCGTCATGAGGCATGGAACACTGACGGAAATCCGTCCATGCTTCGTTAAAGACATGAGTTTAAGTCACGGGTTTGACGGCAACGGGTGCTTGGTCTCTCGAGTTCGGATCGAACGACCGCCCCTAGGTGGTCCAACTTATGTTAAGGGTTGTTACATCATGTTAATTGGTGTAACATGCTATCAAATGAAACGCGGAGGCTATGAAATATGAGTAATTACAGCAATCTGCCGGCTCCATCGCCCGAACAGGGTTTGAATCGCTACATGCAAGAAATCCGCAAATTTCCGATGCTGGAGCCCGAAGAAGAGTACATGTTGGCCAAACGGTGGGTCGATCACGAGGATAGTTCAGCCGCGCACAAACTGGTGACATCGCACCTACGATTGGCTGCTAAAATCGCTATGGGCTATCGTGGATACGGACTGCCGCAGGCTGAGGTCGTGTCAGAGGCTAACGTGGGGCTGATGCAGGCGGTCAAACGGTTTGATCCCGAAAAGGGCTTTCGTCTGTCCACCTACGCGATGTGGTGGATCAGGGCGTCGATTCAGGAATACATCTTGCGCTCTTGGAGCCTTGTGAAGCTTGGCACAACATCGGCCCAAAAGAAGCTGTTCTTTAACCTGCGCAAAGCGAAGTCACGTATTGGCGTGCTTGAAGTTGGGGATATGCACCCTGACAACGTGGCGCGCATTGCGACTGATTTGGGTGTGACCGAGGACGAGGTGATTTCCATGAACCGCCGGATGGCGGGGGGCGATGCCTCGCTCAATGCCACGGTCGGTGACGAGGATGGCGCGGCGCAATGGCAAGACTGGTTGGAAGATGAAAGCGCCAATACGGCCGCTGATTACGAGGCCAAGGACGAATTGGAAAGCCGCAGAGCGCTATTGGCGCAAGCGATGGACGTGCTCAACGAGCGTGAAAAAGACATCCTTGTGCAGCGTAAATTACAAGACAAGCCTGTGACGCTAGAGGATTTGTCGAGCAAATATGATGTGTCGCGTGAACGCATTCGCCAGATCGAGGTGCGTGCGTTTGAAAAGTTGCAAGACCGGATGAAGGTTCTCGCAGCCCAAGAGGGCATGTCCGAGGACGCCTAAACCGTCCTCCTTATTTATGCAAAAGGGGTAGCTGCGCGCGGATCGCGGCTGCCCCTTTTTTTATGCGCGCGTCTCGGGCAGTGTGAGCGAAACGGCATAGGAGGATGACATGTCAAATCCAGTACGGTGGGGCGTTTTAGGCGCGGCCAAGTTTGCACGCGAATTTATGGCGCGGGCCATCCATGAGGCCGAGGGCGCACAATTGGTCGCTTTGGCCACATCGAGCGCGGCAAAGGCCGAACCGTTTCAGGCGTTTTGTCCTGAATTACAGGTGTTCACGGACTATGATGCGCTTTTGGCCAGCGACACGGTGGACGCGATTTACATCCCGCTTCCCAACCACCTGCACGTCGAATGGGCGCAAAAGGCGTTGGATGCTGGCAAACATGTTTTGGTCGAAAAGCCGGTTGCGATGCGCGCGGATGAGATCGACGGGTTGATCGCCAAACGCGACACCACGGGTCTGCACTGTGCAGAGGCCTATATGATCGCGCATCACCCACAATGGACACGCGTGCGCGATTTGATCGCTGAGGGGGTTATAGGCGATTTGGTTCAGGTCGATGTGGCGTTTTCCTACAACAACGCCGCCGATACCGACAATATCCGCAACCGTGCCGAGACGGGTGGCGGAGCTGCCGGTGATATTGGTGTCTATGCCTTTGGGTGCGCGCGGTTTGTGACGGGTGAGGAGCCTGATGCGATTACCTCGACCCGCATTGTGCGTGAGGCGGGTGTCGATGTCACAACCGAGATCACCGCAACATTCCCGAGCTTTTCCTACCATGGCTATGTCTCCATGCGCATGGCGCCTTACCAAGAGGCGCGGTTTCATGGGACCAAAGGCGTGATCGTGGTCAAGACTCCATTCAACGCCCGTGTCGCGGGGCAGGCCGAACTGGAAATCCGCCTGTCCGATCATGTCCGGATCGAGACGTTTCCAGCCGTCAATCATTACGCAGTTCAGGTCGAAAACTTTTGTCGCACGGTGCGCGCAGGTGTTGCCTATCCGTGGGATTTGGAAAACGCCAAGGGGACGCAAACGATGATCGATGCGGTTTTTGCGGCAGATCGGGCCTGAACGGGCCGTGTTGGGGCCGCTTTCCATTGGGGCAACGCGCGGAACAAGGTAAAGTATCTATCAAATCGTTAAAGGAATCACCTATGGCCGACCCCAACGAATTTGATCACGTTATGCCCGATTTGGGCACTGAACCGCGCGAACGTCCTGTGGGCGAAGTGCATGAAAACCTTGCGGCGCGTATCCTCTATTCGGTCCTGATCTGGATTATGATGAGTTTCGCCTCCACCATCATTGGGTTTCTTGCACTTGTGCAGGGGGTCATTCTTTTGACGTCTGGTAAAAAGCCCAATGCCCGCATTGCAGGGTTCGGCACAGACGTCGGGATTTGGTTTGCAAAATCTACACGTTACATCACTGCCGATAGCGAGACAAAGCCGTGGCCGTGGACCGAACTGGACTAAAGAGCCAACCACCAGACATCAAAAAGCCCCGCTCATGTGCGGGGCTTTTGCGTTTGTGTGGGGCGTGCGCATTTGTTTGGCGCGCTATTCCATGGCTTCCAATTGATCAATCATGCCCGAGATCATCGACAAGCCTTTGTCCCAAAATTTAGGGTCCGAGGCATCAAGGCCAAAGGGTTTCAACAACTCGGAGTGGTGCAGTGATCCGCCCGCTTTGAGCATATCGAAATACTTGTCTTGAAAGCCCTCTGGCTGCTCTTGGTAGGCGGCATAGAGCGCGTTCACGAGCCCATCACCAAAGGCATAGGCGTAGACGTAGAACGGTGAGTGGACGAAGTGGGGGACATACGACCAAAAGGTCTCGTAGCCGTCCATAAACTCGAACGCAGGCCCAAGGCTTTCACCCTGAACGGACATCCAAAGCGCGTTGATATCGGCAGAGGTCAACTCTCCGCTTTTGCGCGCCTCATGGAGTTTGCATTCAAAGTCATAGAACGCGATTTGGCGCACCACCGTGTTGATCATGTCCTCAACTTTGCCTGCAAGCAGGATTTTGCGCTCGGCATCGGTTTTGGCATCGGCCAGAAGTTTTTGGAACGTGAGCATCTCGCCAAAAACAGACGCCGTTTCGGCCAGTGTGAGCGGTGTGGAGGACAGCATTTCACCTTGCTCGGCGGCCAGCACTTGGTGGACGCCGTGGCCCAATTCATGCGCCAGCGTCATCACATCGCGCTGTTTGCCCAGATAGTTGAGCATCACATAGGGGTGCGCGTCCGTGACGGTCGGATGGGCAAAGGCACCGGGGGCTTTGCCGGGTTTCACGCCCGCGTCGATCCATCCCTTGTCGAAAAACGGTTCGGCGAGTGCGGCCATTTTGGGGTCGAACCCCGCGTAGGCGTCCATCACTGTTTTGCGCGCCTCGTCCCAATGAATGGTGCGTTTCTCTTCCATTGGCAAAGGCGCATTGCGGTCCCAGACTTGGAGCTTATCGAGGCCAAGCCACCCGCGTTTCAACTCGTAGTAGCGATGCGAGAGTTTGGGGTATGCGGCAACTACGGAGTTGCGCAACGCCTCGACCACCTGCGGTTCGACATCGTTGGAGAGGTGACGCCCTGTTTGCGGTGTTGGCATCCCGCGCCATTTATCTTCAACATCGCCCATCTTGGCCAAAGTGTTGTGAACACGGGTGAAAATTTTGATGTTGAGGCCAAGGACGCGTGCGATTTCGCGGGCCGCTGCCTCGCGGGTGTCGCGGTCTTGCTCCGACAAAAGCGTGGCAATAGCCTCTAGCCCCATGTCCTCGCCGTTCACGGTAAAGCTCAAATCAGCAACCGTTTCGTCGAACAATTTGTTCCATGCGGAGGCCCCGACGATGGACATATCGTGCTCGTAGCGCTCCAACTCGTCAGACAGTTGATAGGGGCGCATTTTGCGCATCCGCTCAAATATCGGCCGGTAACGCGCCAGATCGGCATGGCCGAGCATGGTCTCGATCGTCTCATCGGGAATGCGGTTCACTTCGAGCGAGAAAAACACCAAGGGCGCGGTGGAGGTGGTTAGCTTGTCTTGGACATCGGAAAAGAATTTGACGCGCTCACCATCGGTGGTGTTTTGGTAGTACAGCAGCCCCGCGAACGAGCCGAGACGGCC
>NZ_CBFHKW010000021.1:7387-15839 GCF_965656515.1 Celeribacter marinus | reverse complement strand
CCTGCCACTTGGGAGATGCGCTCATTGCGGGTGATGCACTCATACATGCCCGCGCCGTCAAGATCCGCGAGCTTGCCCTCATAATCGGCGGCAAAGGCGGCACAGGCGGTGTGAACCCAATCAAGATCACGCTGCACCTCGGGTGCGTCCGCGGCTGGGTACAGATCGCTTAGATCCCAGTTGGGAAGATCGCCAAAATTCTTGTCACTTGCCCCTTGGGCATTGGCATCGAAAACGGGCGCGGGAAAGGTCAGGTGCATCAGCGATCTCCAAAATGTCGTGTTGAATGACACATAGGGAGTGTGCGCGTAGATGCAAAGGGTCAGCTCAATTGCGTATCAAACAAAGCCGCTGATTTTCCATAAAATTCGGCACGTATCGCAGGCGTTTCCATTGGAATCTCGTGCCGAGCGCCCGCAATCTCGACCAGCTCGCAACTGGCCCAATTGATAGCGCGCGTGCGCACCGCGTCTGTGTGAACGATTTTCTCGTCCGAGCCGAGAAAGCAAAGCGCAGGTAGGTCGGGCGCAGACAATGTCGCCACTTCTTTGTTCTCGCGCATTGATTCTTGGACCCAGCGCACAGACGGCCCGCCAAGGGATAGATCGGGATGTGCAATCACTTGATGCGCCATATAGCCGTACATGTCACGATCTGAGGTGAGTTTGTTGCCCTTGAACGACTTCCAAAGCATGTACGGTTTTTGGCGCGTTCCAAGGGCAATCATGCCCGATAGGCCAAGTGTCGATAGGAGCGGTGCGGCCAATTTGACCAAAATGCGTTGGATTACATTGAGCCCAATGCCCCACATTGGCGCGGAAAACACAGCCGCTTTAAAGGGATGCGCACCGTTAATAACCGCTCTGAGGCCGATAGCACCGCCCATGGAATGGCCGATGAGAAAGTAGGGCTGTGGCAGTTTGAGCGTATCCGCCATATCAATCACAGCTTTGAGGTCATATTGGTAGTCGGAGAAAGAGACGACATGGCCGATATTTCGGTTGCTCAACTGTCGGTCCGCAATGCCCTGTCCACGCCAGTCAATCGCAAGGGACGCATAGCCAAGAGCGGCGAGATCGCGCGCCCCACGTCCGTATTTCTCAATGCATTCGGTGCGGCCGGGTAAGATGAACACTGTGCCTTTTGCGGTGTCGTGTGCGGTTTCGGCGTCCAGTGGCCAGACCCCTGCGCGGATCCGTAGCCCGTCAGATGTCGTGAGCCAATAGGCGTGGCCCGATTGGGGACCATCGGCAACATCGGCATAATACGGCGCGGCTTTCATACGATTCTCGCTTTAAATGTACTGGTACTAATAATGTGGTTCAGGCTGATAATCGATCACGGTGCGACACGCTCCCATGGGGCGCCGCACCGTGCAAGGGGGTTATGCCAGTGCGGCACCAAGTTGCATGGCCATGCCCATATCTCCATCAACCGACAGCGATCCGCCCATAAAAGCGGCAGTCGGGTTCAAGGAGCCGTCAAGCATCCCTTGGAATGTGTCGACATCGGCCGTTAGCGTGACGTCTGCTGCGTCATCGCTGGCGCGTGCGCCATCAACGTCGATGACAATCGAGCCTTCGCCTTCGATAACGAATTTTGCGGTCCCAGCGGCAAAACCGCCTTCGATTTTCTCGTTCAATGCGTCCACGGCTGTGGTGATAACGTCGCTCATGGCGTGTTCCTTTTAATGTGATGACCATTTTATGATACGAGGCATTGCCCCGCTTGGCCAGAAAGCTACACTTGGGATTGTTATGATGTGGTTTCAACAATATCTCAAACGTGCCGTTGCGTCCCTGAGCGTATCGGCGGTCCTTTGCGCAGTGATGCCTGCGGCGGCGGTGGATGCCGCGCGTCTGGACGATTTGTTCGCGCGTCTGTCTCAGGCGCATGCGGGCGAGGCGGCGCAGATCGAGGATGAAATAGCGCTAGAGTTGGCGCGCTCCGGCTCTGACGCGATGGATTTACTGTTGGAACGCGGGCGTGACGCCTTGGCTATCGGTGACTTTAGGGGCGCGATCGAGCATTTCACCGCCCTGATAGATCACGCGCCAGATTTTGCCGAAGGTTACAACGGGCGTGCAACGGCCTATTATATGGCGGGGCTTTATGGGCCGTCGATGCAAGATATCGGGCGCGTTTTAACGGTTGAGCCGCGTCATTTTGGCGCTTTGTCGGGCTTGGCGCTTATCTTGGAGGCGACCGATGGTGCGGCAAAGGCTCTTGAAGTTCTCTATGTAATCCGCGAAGTGCATCCTCATATGACCGGACTGTCTGACAGGATTGCACGGCTGGAACTGCACCTTGAGGGCACGGCGCTATAGCGACATATTGCGTGTCCTCTTAACCCTGCACCCCTGAGCAAAGGCGAACAAAATGAGCAGTGCTTTGGGCACCGGCGGCCAAGTGATCGCCGTCTTGGGTCCGACAAATACGGGTAAAACCCACTATGCGATCGAGCGGATGTTGGGTCATCGTACGGGCGTCATCGGTTTGCCGCTGCGTCTTTTGGCGCGAGAGGTCTATGACCGCATCGTGGCCGCACGTGGCCCGTCTGTTGTGGCATTGGTCACGGGCGAAGAGCGGATTGTCCCCGCGCGTGCCCAATATTGGGTGTGCACGGTGGAGGCGATGCCCACGGGGATGGGGGCGGATTTTCTGGCTGTTGACGAAATTCAACTGTGCGCCGATCCCGAGCGCGGGCATATTTTCACCGACCGTCTTTTGAACGCACGCGGCACCCACGAGACGTTGTTTATGGGCGCCGATACCATGCGGTCCGTCATTCAGCATCTGATCCCCAAAGCGCAATTCATGCACCGCGATCGCTTTTCCAAATTGACCTACGCAGGGTCGAAAAAGGTAAGTCGGATGCCCGCGCGCTCTGCAATCGTGGGGTTTTCGGTTGATAATGTTTATGCCATGGCCGAGTTGTTGCGCCGTCAAAAAGGGGGCGCTGCGGTTGTTATGGGGGCGCTCAGCCCGCGCACGCGCAACGCACAGGTGGAGCTCTATCAAAACGGTGATGTGGATTACCTCGTGGCCACGGATGCCATCGGGATGGGGCTTAATCTGGACGTGGGGCATGTGGCGTTTTCCTCCGTTATCAAATTTGACGGGCGGCGGATGCGACATCTGGCCCCCAATGAGTTGGGCCAGATCGCGGGGCGGGCAGGGCGCTACATGACTGATGGCACCTTTGGCGTGACGGGTGAGGCCGAGGGCTTTGATGACGAGGTCATTGAGGCGATCGAGGAACACCGGTTCGCGCCGATCAAAAGGCTACTATGGCGCAATGATCGTTTGGAATTCGGGTCGGTTCAGGGGTTGATTGCCTCACTGGAAGCCGCCCCGAAAGATCAGGTTTTGGTCAAAGCTCCGCAAGCCGACGATCTGATGGCGTTAAAAACCATATCAGAATTACAGGCCGTTCGCCCTCGCGTTAAAACGGGTCGCGATGTCCGTTTGCTATGGGATGTCTGCCGCGTTCCCGATTTTCGCGGTATAGGCAAAGGCGAACACACATCCTTGTTGGAACAGATATTCGGGTTCCTGCACGAATTCGGGCGTGTCCCCGATGACTGGTTCGCGCAGAAAATCAAACGGATCAACCGCACGGACGGCGACATCGATACCCTGTCTAAAAGGCTGGCATATATCCGAACTTGGACATATGTTGCGCAGCGCGAGGGCTGGGTCGATGATAAAAATCATTGGCGCGAAGAAACCCGCGCAGTAGAAGACCGATTGTCAGACGCGCTACACGGTGCGTTGACGCAGAGATTTGTTGACCGGCGGACGAGTGTGCTCCTTCGGCGGTTGAAGCAGAAGGAGGGCCTTGTGGCCGACGTAAACGACAAAGGTGAAGTGACGGTTGAGGGTGAACTCATTGGCCGTCTCGAAGGGTTCCGCTTTATTCAGGATAAGGCGTCTAGCCCCGATGAAGCCAAAACACTGACGCAAGCCGCGACTGCCGCGCTCGCGCCAGAATTTAATTTGCGCTCTGACCGCTTCTATAATGCGCCCGACACGGAGATGGATTTCACCGAACAAGGTGGTCTTATGTGGGGCGAATATGCTGTGGGTAAGCTGGTTGCGGGCGATGATGCGCTCAAACCACAGGTCACAGCGTTTGTTGATGAGGCCGCAGGCGTGGACGTGGCCGAAAAGGTCAAACGCCGCTTGCAGCATTTCATCGACCGTAAAATCGCGACCTTGTTCGAGCCGCTTTTGGCGATCTCGAAAGACGAGGCGCTGACAGGTCTTGCGCGTGGCTTTGCCTTCCGTCTGGTTGAAAACCTTGGCGTGATCCCGCGCCAAGCCGTTGCAACCGAAGTGAAAGAGCTGGACCAAGAGGCCCGTGGCGCGTTGCGCAAACACGGTGTGCGCTTTGGTCAGTTCACGATCTTTATGCCGGCTATTTTGAAACCCGCACCGACGCGTTTGCGTCTGTTGTTGTGGGCGCTCAACGCGAAACTCGACGAGTTTCCCGATAGCCCCCCTCCGGGTCTGGTGACCATTCCCGCGCTCAAGGATGCGCCTGAGGGCTATTACGATATGTCCGGCTACCGCCTTGGTGGTGAGCGTGCGATTCGTATCGACATGTTGGAACGTCTGGCGGATCTTTTGCGCTCCGAGGATAGCCGTGGCGGGTTCGAGGCGAACCCTGACATGTTGTCGATCACCGGTATGACGTTGGAACAGTTTGCCAATCTCATGGACGGCTTGGGCTACAAGTCCGAGAAGGCCGAGCGGGTGAAAGTCAAAGCGGCGGATCGCGTTGTGGCGGCGCAGGCGGCAACGACACCTGTAGAGGCCGCACCGACTGGTGATGCAGCTGAGGTTGAAACAGCTGAGGCCGCTGAAGAGGTCGCACCGCAAGCTCCAGTGGCTGACGTGGCCGAGACTGAAACACCGGTAGGTGAGGCCGCTGATGCGGCTGTTGTTGAGGCCGAGATGGAGGTGTTTTACACCTTCACTTGGGGCGGCAATCGTGGTGGCAATCGCCGCCAGGGTAGTCAAAACCAAGGTCAGGCCCAAGGCGCACGCCCCCAAGCCAAACAAGGCGGAAAACCCGCCGGCAAAGGTGGCCCGCGCCGTGATGGCAAAGGCGGTCCACGCCGTGACGGTGGCAAAGGAAAAGGTGGCGATACAAAGCCGCAAAACTTCTCCGCGCGCCCCCCACGCAAAGAAAAGCCGATTGATCCCGATAATCCATTCGCCGCCGCGCTAATGGGTCTCAAAGATAAAAAGTAAGACACAATGCACGAAAAGCGGGAGACAATCCGTCTCGATAAGTGGCTGTGGTTCGCCCGCTTTTTCAAAACCCGCTCGTTGGCGACCAAAGTCGTTACGAGCGGTCATGTGCGCCTCAATTCCGTAAAAACGTCAAAGAAGAGCACCTTGATCGGGCAGGGCGATGTCCTGACCTTTGTGCAAGGCGACGACATTCGTGTGGTTGAGGTTGCGATGTTGGGAACGAGGCGCGGCCCAGCGCCCGAAGCCCAAACCCTCTACATTGACAAGACACCCGTCAAAGAGGCGCGGGATTACGTTCCGCCATCCCCCAAATTCGAGGGAAAAGGTCGCCCAACTAAGAAAGATCGTCGCACCGGCCTTCTTTCCCGCCGTGATATGCTTGATTGATCTGCAAAGCGGCGATAGCTAAGGCGCAAGCATTGATGAGGGACCGACACCCATGACCTACGTAGTCATTGAAAACTGTATCGCCTGTAAATACACCGACTGCGTCGAAGTGTGTCCAGTGGACTGCTTTTACGAGGGGGAGAACATGCTTGTGATCCACCCCGACGAGTGTATCGACTGCGGCGTGTGCGAACCTGAGTGCCCCGCTGACGCTATCCGTCCAGACACCGAGCCGGATATGGAAAAGTGGGTTGAGTTCAACCGCAAGTATTCCGAGGCGTGGCCCGTTATCCTCTCCAAAAAAGACCCGATGCCCGGGTATGAGGAAAAGGACGGCGAGACCGGTAAGATGGAGAAGTATTTCTCCGAAGCGGCTGGCGAAGGCGACGCATAGGGCGAATCACTCCTGCGCTGATTAGGATAAAACGCGGTCTATTTGCGCCGCGTTTTCACTGTTTTTCACCATATTTCATTGGGATGGTGCCCGTTTCGCAATTGCGTCACTTTTTTCGCGGCTCATTTTGTGGTATGATGCTCCAACCACCTTAGGGCATATCTCTCCCAACCCCTTGCGCGATGCGTGATCGGGGCTTGGGTTTTTCGCGCCAAATTCCCGCTGACACGGGCAGAAATTGACAGGAACGTCGCATTACGGTGCGGCTTTTTCTCTCATAGGCGTGTGAAGCTGATGTGACTGTGAGGCGGACCTAATAGCTTATGCAAGGACAAAGCTGCAAATGAGCAAGTCTAAGAAACTCGACTTTAGCCCGAACGATTTCGTTGTTTACCCTTCTCATGGTGTGGGCAAGGTCATTTCGATCGAAGAGCAAGAAATCGCAGGAATGGAACTGGAGCTGTTTGTTATCTCGTTTGAGAAAGACAAGATGACATTGCGCGTTCCGACCAACAAAGCCATCGAAGTGGGCATGCGCTCGCTCTCCTCGCCCGACGTGGTGAACCAAGCCATGAAAACCCTCAAAGGTAAGGCAAAGGTCAAACGCGCTATGTGGTCGCGCCGTGCGCAGGAATACGAGCAAAAGATCAATTCCGGTGATCTGATCGCCATCGCGGAGGTCGTGCGCGACCTGCACCGTGCCGATGATCAGCGCGAGCAATCCTACTCCGAGCGTCAGCTTTACGAAGCGGCACTTGACCGTTTGACCCGCGAAGTTGCGGCTGTTTCCGGTGATGAAGAGACCGATGCGCAAAAACAGATCAATGACGTGTTGATCAGCCGCGCACCACCGCCCGCCGCCGCATAAGCGGGTCGACGGACTGATATGGTAAAGCCGCCGTGGGGGATGCCTCGCGGCGGTTTTTTTATGTGGCGTCGATTAGGTTGCAAGCGCCGCAAAGGTGAGCAACGTGGCTAACTCACAGATAAGTTGCGTGGCGCCTAGAATGTCGCCAGTCTGTCCGCCAATTTTTGCCTTGGCGAGAGCGCCGACCCCAAACCCGATTGCGGTCGCGGCACTTGCGGCCAAAACCGTTGGCACGAACCCAACCACAATCCATGATAGGCCCAGTGCGATGACGGCCGCCAACACAGCGGCGCGGCGTGGGGGGCGTCCGGTTTGGACCGATAACCCATCGGTGCGGGCGGGCGGCAAGAGCGCCATGGTGAACGGGATCACTGCGCGCGATAGTATGGCTGCGCCCATAAGTGCGGGCACAATCACACCCGCATGGGCCAATGTGGACAATGTAGAAAAGCGGATGAGCATGGCCAGAATGAGCGCCAAAACGCCATAAGTGCCGATGTGGCTGTCACGCATGATGTCAAGGCGGCGCGCTGGCTCCCAACCGCCCCACAGACCATCCGCACTATCGGCAAGCCCGTCTTCGTGCATCGCGCCTGTGATGATCACGCCCGTTGCAATCGCGAGCGCGGATGTGGTCGCCGCACCGAGCGATAGCCAAATTGAGATCGTCGCCACAGCGCCCGCAATCAACGCCACCGCAAGGCCGGCAAGCGGAAAGGCCCACACGGCCTGAGCGGTGCGATCAAATTTGGCGCGTACAGGCAGTCGGGTCAGCAACGCAAGCGTGGTTGCTATGTCATGAGCCTGCGGGCGAAACGGGGCGGGTTTGTCCTGTTCAGTCATGGCGACTAGCGATAGACAAGCGGTTAAAGAATGACAATGCAGGAGCGTGACACATGTCTTTTTCTACCCTAGCCGAGTTTGCTGATCTTCTGGCTGATGCGCCTGCGTCAGATACTGTCGCGCGCGAGCAGGCCCAAAGTCGCAATGCGCAATTGACCAAACCTGCGGGCTCGCTTGGGCGGCTCGAAGAGATTGCATTTTGGTATGCGGGGTGGCGCGGTGATGCGCGTCCTACAGTGGCGGCTCCGCAGGTGATTATTTTCGCGGGCAATCACGGGATCACGGCCAAAGGTGTCTCGGCCTTTCCACCCGAAGTTACGGTTCAAATGGTTGCTAATTTCGAACTAGGTGGGGCTGCGATTAATCAGCTGTCTCGCACTGCAGGGGCGTCGATGTCGGTTCATGCAATTGATCTCGACCGTCCAACGGTCGATTTCACGCAAGGGGCCGCGATGGATGAGGCCGACTGTGTGGCCGCGCTCACGGTGGGTTGGAATGCGGTTGACCCCACGGCTGATTTGCTTGTGGTAGGCGAAATGGGCATCGGCAATACGACCTCGGCGGCGGCTATCGCCAATGCGCTTTATGGCGGCGCGGCGGCCGCTTGGGTCGGGCGTGGCACGGGTGTGTCCGATGCGGGGCTAAAGCTCAAAGAGGACGTTGTTGCCGCAGGTGTGGCGCGTCACGCGGGCAAGGAT
>NZ_CBFHKW010000021.1:0-7289 GCF_965656515.1 Celeribacter marinus | reverse complement strand
TTCGCTTGGTATTTTGGCCGCGTTGGGCGGTCGTGAACTGGCGGCGATGGCGGGGGCAATTGCGCGCGCGCGTGCACTGCGTATTCCTGTCATTCTCGACGGGTTCATTTGCACTGCCGCTGCGGCCACGTTGGAACATGCCTGCGCGGGGGCGTTGGATCATTGCATCGCGGGGCATCAATCGGATGAGGCGGCGCATGGACGACTACTCGCCGCTCTTGGCAAAGAACCGCTTGTGTCGCTTGGCCTTAGGTTGGGCGAAGGGTCAGGGGCGGCACTGGTCATCCCGATCATCCGTGCCGCGCTCGAGTGTCATTCCGGCATGGCGACCTTTGCGGAGGCCGGAGTCGCGGCGGGCTAAAACAAGGTTTGGTCTCGGTGAGAGAGGCGGTCTATTCGGCCGCCTCCTCGCTTTGACGGCGGCGCGTTTCAAGTTGCTCCATCAGGCCCGCTTCCAATGCTTTGTCGAGGGTACGAGAGCGCTCGATGTAGGCGGTGTTTTCGGATAGCGGGATCTTAGGATCCCACAATTCGGCCAGATTGCGCATCGCCTCGCGGTCATGTTGATAGTAGGCCTTTTCGGTCATGGCCGCGTCATATTCGCTGAACCCCATTTCCTCCAAAACGTATCGCCCCGCACGCAGGGAGCTATCGAACATCTCGCGCACGATTTTATCTGCGCC
The DNA here is from genome assembly GCF_965656515.1 of Celeribacter marinus. Taxonomy (GTDB): domain Bacteria; phylum Pseudomonadota; class Alphaproteobacteria; order Rhodobacterales; family Rhodobacteraceae; genus Celeribacter; species Celeribacter marinus_D. The sequence goes on along the minus strand of NZ_CBFHKW010000021.1, from coordinate 6,606 downwards.
CGCTTTAAACAACTCGTAGACGTGGATACGGTCGCGGGCGCGTACGATGATAAACAGATCCGGGTTGTGTTGACGCGCATAGGTGACAAGGCGCGTGGCGGCGGCCGGATCATCAAGGCCGACAACAAGAACCTTTGCATCATCAAGGCCAGCAGCATGCAGCAATTCGGGCCGTGTCGGATCACCAAAGAAGCCTTTGAACCCGAATTTACGCATCACTTGGATTGTCTTCAGATCGTTGTCCAACACCACTGTGTTAAAGCCGGAGGCTTGTACCAGACGGTTCACCACTTGGCCAAAGCGACCGATACCTGCGATAATAATCGCCTGTTGGTCGTCGATTTCATCGGTGGCTTCGGCCCCTTCGCCGCGCTCTGTGAGTTTGCGGCGCAAGTAGTCGTGCAGGATGAAAAACAGCGGAGTAAAGACCAAAGAGAGCGCAATAATCAGCATCACGCGCTGGCCAAGCCAGATTGTCAGGACACCTTGTTGCAAGCCAAATGTGGTCAAAACCATACCGAATTCGCCCGCTTGAGCGAGGGAGAGCGCAAACAGCCATTGCCCGCGCTTTCGCAATGAAAACAGCCGTCCAATTCCATAAAGGATGAGACCTTTTGTAATCATCAAGATCAGGGTCAGCCCGATGATGAAAAGAGGGTCGCGGAACAAAATGGTAAAGTTGATCCCAGCGCCCACAGCGATAAAAAACAGGCCGAGCAGCAAGCCCTTGAATGGTTCAATAGAGCTTTCTAGCTCGTGGCGAAATTCTGAGTTGGCCAGAACCACACCCGCCAAAAATGTGCCAAGCGCAGGGGACAGTCCTACAGCGTTCATCAACAGCGCGATTCCCACCACCATCAGCAACGAAATGGCGGTGTAGATCTCGCGCATATTGGCCGCATGGACAAACCTGAAGACGGGGCGGGTCAAAAAGATGCCCGCAAGCACGATTGTGGCCACCGCGCCCAATGTCACGAGAGTGACACCCCATGCGGGTAGGCCTTGTATCAAGGACAACTCCTCGGCGTGTGCAACGATGTCAGAGGCGCGCGCAATCGAGCCATCAGAGTTGAGCGAAATTCCCGATCCGATTGCAAGCAGTGGCAAGGCTGCAAGCATAGGGATCACCGCAATATCTTGTGTGAGCAGGACCGAGAATGCGGCGCGCCCGCCACTGGTACGCATCAGGTCTTTTTCGGATAAGGTTTGTAGCACGACAGCCGTGGAAGAGAGCGAGAAAATCATCCCAAGAGCCAGTGCGGTTTGCCACGGTTGCCCAAACCAGATCGCAGCCCATGTGATCACTCCAGAGGTGAGCGTGAGCTGTAATCCTCCCATTCCGACCAGTTTATGACGCATCTCCCATAGGGCGCGTGGGTCGAGTTCGAGACCGATCAAGAACAGCATCATCACAACGCCAAATTCAGCGAAATGCATCAAATCCGTGCTTTGAGAATGGCCAACAAGACCAAGCAGCGGTCCGATCACGATGCCTGCGATGAGATACCCCAAGACAGAACCAAGTCCCAACCGGCGTGCAATGGGCACAGCAATAACGATGGCGGCGAGGTAAATTGTGGCTTGGGCCAAAAAACCGTCCATCTGCGGCATATCTCCATCTCAAAATGTAGCGATCATCATACGGGGTCGCGATTGAAACGAGGCCGTTTATGACAAAATCATCCCATCTATAAAACTAAGCACTTACATGTGAACAACAAGTGTCAGGATCGAAACTTACACGCAATTGGGCAAGAATCTTATCCGCCGACTTTGAGCGTTGTTGAACGGCCACTTTTTACGTAGGTTAGTGCGTCCGAGGTGATGGATTGAACGCGGCCGCCATTGACGCTGTCGCCGACTTTCACCTTGGCAAAACGGCCCGAGGGCAGTCGCAACAAGGCGCGCCGATCCGACGATGAGCCATAGACCCCCATTAGATTAACTTGGCGCAAGTTGAGCTGGTTTTTGACTGTCGCGGCATTTGCCACGCTGGTCGGCGCAGAGCGCGGCACCGTGGTTGCGGGAACTTTGGCGGTGACGCGTGTTGCGGTCGAGTTGGTTGTCGTATTTTGCTCAGTCGCGGTTGCGGCCGCAGCGGCAGCTGCGCGGGCGGCGGCGGCAAGTTTTTCGATATTTGCGGGGCGGGCACTTGGCACGATGGAGGTGACCACAAGCGGCGCGGTGGCCTCGGGGGCCGGTTCGCCCACGGCCTCTGCGTCCTCTTGCGCCTCTTGTTGTGGTGACGCAGGGCGCGCGGCGGGGCGAAACGCGGCCAGTTGGGCGCGCGTGATCCCGCCAAGATTGGCGCGCTCGTTGTTTTCAACAAGCAGATCGGGACGCGGTTGTGGCACATATGCCATGAGTGCCACGCGGAGCGGATCATTGTCATCAATCACGATTGGTTCGGCGGGCGCACGTTCGGGGCGCGCAGGCGGCACAACGGCGGGACGCCCCGCAAAGACCATCACGCCCTCAGGGCTTAACGCGCCCTCGGGTGTCGCGATCACAAGGCCGCGTGCATCGAGGTTAAAGGTCGTGTTCGACGGCACAGGCGTCAATGTCGGGCGCGGCAAATCTTCGGCGGTGTGCAGGCGCGCATCGGGCAGGGCAATCGCATCTTGGGAGAGGATTTGCGGATCGATCGAGGCGATATACAGATCGTCAATCACATCGGTGTCGTTCGTTGTTCCTGCTTGAGGTGCGGCGGCCCAAACGCCTGTAACGGCGTAGTGATCTTGGACGTCTTTGAGGCTCAGGCGTTGCGTGTCTTGACCCAATGTGGCGGGGAGGGCGTCAGTCGCCAATTCGGGAATGGCGGCATCCGCGATATCGGCGTCTGCCTCCCCTGTCGCGTCTACACCCTCATCAAAGGGCGCAGGTGGAACAGGGGCGTCAGACAGATCGTCGGCGAAAACGGTTGTGGTCGTTTGAACGGCCGGCACATCAAGTACGCCTGATTGCGACCCCTGTGTTGTGTCGGGTAAAAAGCTCGCCCAAATGTAGACAGCGCCAAGGATCGCCAAGAGCACAACGGTTAGGATCAATCCCATGTAGCGCGGTTTTCCGCGCTGCTCGTGGCTAAGGCGGCGTGCGCCAAAGACGGTCAGCGCCTCCGCTTCGGTTGTCGCATCTTGTACGGGAAGCGGGGCGGACTCAGGCTGTGGTGCAGCTCGTGTTGCGGCGTCTTTGGCCTTTGCACGGCGCGCGCTATGGCGTTGTTCTTTGCGTGTGCGCGCGTGGCCTAGGGCGTTTGAGACAGCAAGTCCTGCACTGCGCGTAATTGCCTGTGCGGTGAGGGCGAGGCGCGAGGGATCACGATCCGGTTCAGGTTCGGCGACAGGTGCGATGTGGGCCACGTCCGAAATATCGGCGATCGACGGTTCCCCTGTGTTAGCAAAGCCGCCAGAAACCTGAGTGACCACATGGGGTGCAGCGGGCGAAACAGCTGGTGTTGTGTCTAGGGGTGCGCCACGTTGTGCCTGCGCCTTTTGTGTGGCGACCGACAGGGGCGGCGTTGCACTCGCGGGTGATGTCGCGGGCGCGGCGGGCAGTTTGCTAATGCCGCGCGTGGGGGCGGGCATAGGGGCCGGTTCGGGCAAGGGGGCGCTACGTTTCACCGTGGGCGCCGGTTTTGCGGGCGCTACGGGCGCAGTCTCAAAACCGGGCAGGGTTGGCGCGGTCACGGCGACATGTGGTTTGTCTTGGGCCTCGGGAGTTTGCGGTGCGTCGTCATCTTGCACATCGTCATCTTGCGCGGCGGCGAACAGGCGCGAGGCTTGGGCGCGCAGACGCTCGCTTGTATCGCCATCGGATACGGGTTGGTCGGCGGCGTCTGGGTCGCGGTGCGAGCGAAAGGCCGAAAGCGGGCGCGGCGCGGTTGGCAGCGCGGCGTCATTGTCTTTGGCAAGGTCGCTCTCTTTCACATCGCTCGATGGCTTTGCTGTGTCCGTGAGTGCCGTGTCTGGCGTTGCGGCGATCTCGTGGTCAGCCTCATCTGCATCGTCCGAGGTCTCAGGTGTCTCCAACTGGGGCTGGGGCGGACGGCCTGCGCGCACCACGATTGCATCGCGGTCTGGCTCGATTTCTGTTTCTGCACCAATAACGGTGTCTGCGGTGCTTGCGCGTCCAAAGAACGGCTCACCCGAAAAGGTACTACTTTCCGCAAGTGCCACATAGGAGATCGGGTTGAACCGGTGCTCAACGGCAAAGGCGTCTGCCTCGGCGAGCGTATCGCGGGCAACAACGGCGATTTGGATGCTGCCCTGCGATGCTCGCCAGTCCCAGACCAACTCGTCGAGCGCATAGGGTGTGGCACCCTCGAGGGACGCTTGGATGGCGCGAATACGGTCGGTGTTTGTGGCGGATGGGGTGGCGGCCATCGGATCGGGAATGGTGCGATACAGAATTTGCGAGTTCGGAATAACCAGCTTTGTCGTTAAGCCCTTTGGCGATATGGACGTGGCCAGAGCGCGCAGGGCGTCCAGCGCGCCGCCCATATCGGGATCCTCGAGCGAGACCTCACCCATGGCATACCAACCATCGGGGCCGCGATGCAAAAGCGCAATACCGTCATGACTCAAATTAAGCGCAAAATTTGGTTTCATGTCAGTGCCTTGTCGCCATTAATTAAAGTTCTAAATCGTGTTAACCAAATAAATCTACCCTGTCTTTGAACCAAAGCAAAGACTAAGAAAATTCCATCTGTTTTGTCTGCGAACCTTCGCTCATGGGCGCAGACCCAGTGTGTTCGTCATCGCATCCACAGGTTCGCTTTTTTGATCTGGTTGCGGATGCGTTGCTCTTTGCGCGGAAGGTCGTTTTGGTCAAACATCGCGCGCACTTTTTCGCCTTTGTTCTGAAAGACCATCCGCTTCATCGGCTCGTAGTCTTTGAGTACTTTCTTGATCCAATTGGGGGCGGAGGCCGCGTTGAGCACGTCGATCACGTGGTCGCTTTCGCGCGCAAACAAGAGCGGAAAGGTGCGGTAGTGGCACGACACATCACCGTCGAGCGTGTTGGGTGGCACGGTGTTGCGCCCGCCGCCAAGCGAATGGATGACAAGCGGCAGTGCGACTTGATCGAGCCACGGATCGAACACCTGCAACTCGCAGGCTCTCGGCGGATTGTCGCGGATCTCAAGCGCGTAGTCGAGAAAGCGTTGGCCGAACACGCGCGGGCATTTGTAGAAAAAGAACCCTGCATTGAAATAGAGATAGCGCCGCCAATACTCATCGGGCTGTTCGAGATCGAGAGAGCTGTCAAAATCCAGATTGAACCGCTCATACAGCGATTTCCAAATGTCCGCATACCCAGGCCCGTAGAGTTCGATCTGCGGCCATGTGCCCTCAACCTTGAGTGAGGCGGTGGGGCGGTCGAAATCAAACGGCACGTCCGACAGCTTGCCCGTGATCAGAGTATCTGTGTCAAAGAACACAAACGGCTCGCCTTCGGGCAGTGCAAACAGTGCCTCGATCTTGTTGCCATAGGGATAGGACTGGCCAAAGTGGCGGCTCTCGAACGGGAGGATATCGACATCGAGCCGCTTTAGCGCCTCAAGCAACTCCGGCTGACGCATCCGCGGGTCGTTGTTCCAGTGCGCGTTTGGTTGCGGTTCGGCGACGAACACACGCCCTTCGAAGTCGGGATCGCTATGACGCAATGACGCGGCAAACAAAAGGGCCTCATACATCAAGCGGCCGTTCTGTCCGACGACAACAACGTTAAAGGGACGTGGGGTGTTCGGTTTATCGGGCATACGGACCTGTCGTGTGGTGTTTGGAAACTTTAGATTGTGTCGCAAAGTAGCGACTGGAGGCGGCGGCGTCGACCTGTCATTTGCCTTTGTGTGCGTCAATCATCTATGCGTTTAACCCACTATACTGAGATGCGCCCGCATGTATTGTAACAAGGTCCGTTTGTCACACCCCCTCCAACGACAACGGCGTCGTTTCAAGCATCAGTTTGATCGGCTGGGCAGGGGGAATACGCGTTTTTGTTGAGAGGGCGTTCCGTGGCAGATTATGGTTTTGCCGTTGAGTTGCGCCGTTCGCATCGTCGCGATCATAAAGACGGTTTCGCGAAGTGCGTACAACGTCCAAACAAGCGCCGCTTATGACCCTTAAGGTTATATTATGAGACCATTTTGCGGCGGCAATATCCTTATGAAACAATGCTCCCGCGAGCATCCATGGATATCACGTAAACTTGACGAAACGCGTGTTGGGCTAAGAATCAAGCGGTTGCGTGGCGCAGTGTGTGATGATGCAATTGCTTTGTTTTGGGTCTTTTGGGTTGCGTCTTCTTAGATGCCGACCATGCCCTAAGACACGCGATCTGCGACGAACGCGCCGCACTTCTCCCGCTTCAATTTAACCCCGCATCAGCGTTCGCATCGATGTAATCGCATGTGGCCCATCACCGTGGCCGAGCGGAATTTAATGTGCTGCTGGTTTGCGGCGGATAGGGGAAAAATGAAGGTCTGTGTATTTGAAGTTGGCTATAAAGTCACAAAGTTTGGCCGCCACGTGGTGTCATGCGCCCAAGGCGCGGTTGGCTCGGCGGTGTTGAATGTCACTGAGAACTGACCCGGTAGCCCCATAAATT
>NZ_CBFHKW010000020.1:0-43730 GCF_965656515.1 Celeribacter marinus | reverse complement strand
CGGCGGGTTTTATAGGTCAAAGCCATATCGGGCAGTTAGTCCGCAAACGGGTCTGTGACAAGGATCGTATCTTCACGCTCGGGTGAGGTCGACACGAGCGCCACAGGACAATCGATCAATTCCTCGATATGGCGCACATATTTGATCGCATTTGCAGGCAGATCATTCCATGTGCGCGCGCCCTCGGTGCTTTCGGACCACCCCGGCATTTCCTCATAAATCGGCACGCAACGTTCCTGTTCTTCGGCCGCGGTCGGGAGATAGTCCAAACGCTCCCCGTCGAGGTCATAGCCCACGCAAATTTTCAGCGTCTCGAACCCGTCAAGCACGTCCAGTTTGGTCAAACAGATGCCGTTCATGCCCGACGTCGCACAGGTCTGACGCAACAAGGCCGCATCGAACCAACCGCAGCGGCGCTTGCGCCCTGTAGTGGTGCCAAACTCGTGGCCGCGTTCGCCAAGGCGTTGACCATCCGCATCATGCAATTCGGTCGGAAACGGTCCCTCGCCCACACGGGTGGTATAGGCTTTAACGATCCCAAGGACGTAATCGATGGCCCCCGGACCGATGCCGACACCTGTGGCCGCTTGGCCCGCTATCACATTGGATGACGTCACAAACGGGTATGTCCCAAAATCAATATCGAGCAATGCACCCTGTGCGCCCTCAAACAAGATGCGTTTGCCGGCTTTGCGTTTCTCGTTCATCACCTTCCAGACGGGACCGGAATACGGGAGAATCTTTGGTGCGATCTCTTTGAGCGCCGCGATCAAGGCGTCACGATCAACTGGCTCGAACCCTAGGCCCTTACGCAATGGATCGTGGTGTTGCAACGCGCGGTCAACACGCGCAATCAACGTGGCCTCATCAGCCAGATCTGCCACACGAATGGCACGGCGACCCACTTTATCCTCGTAACACGGGCCAATGCCGCGCCCTGTTGTGCCAATTTTTGTGCCTTTGGACGCGGCTTCCTCGCGGGCGCGGTCCAATTCACCGTGGATTGGCAAAATAAGCGGGGTGTTTTCGGCAACCATCAGCGTTTCAGGCGAAATCTCGACGCCTTGAGCGCGGATCGTTTCGATCTCGCTCAACAAATGCCACGGATCCAGAACAACACCGTTGCCAATCACGGACAACTTGCCACCGCGCACCACGCCCGAAGGCAGCGCATGTAGCTTGTAGACCTTGCCGTCGATGACGAGCGTGTGGCCTGCATTATGGCCACCTTGGAAGCGTGCGATCACATCCGCGCGCTCCGAGAGCCAGTCCACGATCTTGCCTTTACCTTCGTCACCCCATTGGGCGCCGACAACGACGACGTTAGCCATGATGAATCCTTTGATTGGATTGAAACCCGCGCCCGTATAGCGCCGCGCGGGCGGTGAGGGAACCGCAAAACGTGTGAAACCTCTCACAACGCCACATTGTATATAGGAACACCACGCACGAGCGGCGCGCAATTTGTGCCCGATCCGTTTGCACGGGGTTGCGTATAGGGCAATCTCATCTTAAGTACCCGCAACGAACCAATCGAAAGCAGATCCATGGAAAACGTTGTTCTCGTCGTCCACCTCATCTTATCGCTTTGCCTTATTGGCATTGTGCTCATTCAGCGGTCTGAAGGCGGCGGTCTTGGCATGGGCGGCGGCGCAGGTGATGCGATGTCGGCACGCGGTGCGGCAACGGCCCTCACGCGACTGACATGGATTTTTGCGGTTGGGTTCATCATTACTTCCATCACTCTTACGGTTCTGGCGCGGCGCGAGGCCAATGTGTCCTCGGTCGTGGACAACATGTCCGCCACCGAAACGGTAGATGATACCGTATCGAGCCCTGTGTTGCCATCCGGCGAAAGCCTGTTGCCACCCTCGGCCACAGACGCGCCTATCGCACCACCAAGCGTCGAATAACCCCAAAACATGGGCGTTGCGGGATTAATTTCCGCAACATGTAGCGGTTTGGTTGCGCGGGACGACCGAATCTGATAGCTCTCAAATCCCGTGATACACGCGAAATATTTTCGCGTGTTTTACTCTTTTTTGGACACTCACGGGAGCCCCTCATCACATGGCACGATACGTTTTCATCACCGGCGGTGTTGTATCTTCTTTGGGCAAAGGTCTTGCCTCTGCGGCTCTTGGCGCCCTTCTTCAGGCGCGCGGATTTTCCGTAAGGTTGCGCAAGCTCGACCCCTACCTCAACGTCGATCCAGGCACGATGAGCCCGTTTGAGCACGGCGAAGTGTTCGTCACGGATGATGGTGCGGAAACCGATCTCGATCTTGGCCACTACGAGCGGTTCACGGGCGTGGCCGCGCGCAACACCGACTCGATCTCGTCGGGGCGCGTTTACACCAATGTTCTCGAAAAAGAGCGCCGTGGTGATTATCTTGGAAAAACCATTCAGGTGATCCCTCACGTGACCAACGAAATCAAAGATTTCTTGCATGTTGGCAATGACGAAGTTGATTTCATGCTCTGTGAAATCGGTGGCACGGTTGGCGACATCGAGGGCTTGCCCTTCTTTGAGGCAATCCGACAGTTCGCCCAAGACAAACCACGCGGCGATTGTATTTTCATGCACCTCACGCTCCTGCCCTACATCACCGCATCGGGCGAGTTGAAAACCAAACCGACACAGCACTCGGTCAAAGAACTGCGCACCATCGGCCTTCAGCCAAACGTATTGGTGTGTCGCTCCGAGCATCCGATCCCTGAGAAAGAGCGCGAAAAAATTGCGCTATTTTGTAACGTGCGCAAAGAGGACGTGATTGCAGCCCCTGATCTCAAATCGATCTATGAGGCTCCATTGGCCTATCACCGTGAGGGCCTTGATCAAGCAGTGCTTGACGCTTTCGGCATCTCACCCGCGCCCAAGCCGGACCTCACCGTTTGGCACGATGTAGCCGACCGTGTTTTCAACCCCGAAGGCGAAGTCAAAGTTGCCATTGTGGGCAAATACGTGCAACTCGAAGATGCCTATAAATCTATCGCCGAGGCGTTGACGCACGGCGGCATGGCCAACCGTGTCAAAGTCAAAATTGAATGGGTCGACGCGGAAATCTTTGAAAAAGAAGACCCTGCTCCCCACCTCGAAGGGTTCCACGCGATCCTGGTCCCTGGTGGCTTTGGCGAGCGCGGCACCGAGGGCAAAATCAAGGCCGCGAAATTCGCGCGCGAACGCAAAGTCCCCTACCTCGGTATCTGTTTGGGCATGCAATTGGCCGTCATCGAGGCCGCACGCAACCTCGCGGGCATCGAAACCGCAGGCTCCGAGGAGTTCGACCACGAGGCAGGCGGCAAACGGTTTGAACCCGTGGTCTACCACCTCAAGGAATGGATCCAAGGCAATGCAACCGTGCGCCGCAACGCAGGCGACGACAAAGGGGGCACCATGCGCCTTGGGGCCTATAGCGCAACCCTCAAAGAAGGGTCCAAAGTCGCTGCGGCTTATGGCACCACCGAGATCGAAGAACGCCACCGTCACCGCTATGAAGTTGACACAAAGTACCGTGAAAAACTCGAAAGCTGTGGCATGATTTTCTCTGGCATGTCCCCTGATGGACGCCTGCCCGAGATTGTCGAAGCGGTCGATCACCCGTGGTACATCGGCGTGCAATTCCACCCCGAATTAAAATCCAAACCGTTCGCGCCCGCGCCTTTGTTCAAGGATTTCATCCGCGCCGCAAAAGACAATTCACGCTTGGTCTAAGCCATCACAGCGTGCGATTTAAACGGGCTCCTACGGGGGCCCGTTTTCGTGTGCGGGGTCTAGCTTAGCAATTGGGGATGTTTACGGCCAACCCGCCTAGGCTGGTCTCTTTGTATTTGTCGCTCATATCGCGCCCCGTCTGCCACAGGGTTGCAATTGCGCTATCGAGCGGAACAAGATGCGATCCATCGCCGTGCAGCGCCAATGACGCGGCTGCGACCGCCTTAATCGCGCCTAAACCATTGCGCTCAATACATGGCACTTGGACCAAGCCCGCAACCGGATCGCAGGTCATGCCAAGGTGATGTTCCAACGCAATCTCGGCGGCATTTTCAACCTGCGCAGGCGTGCCGCCCAAAACCGCACACATGCCCGCCGCCGCCATTGCTGAGGCGGATCCCACCTCGGCCTGGCATCCGCATTCCGCTCCCGAGATTGACGCATTGTGTTTGATCAATCCGCCGATGGCCGCCGCCGTCAAAAGGAAATCGGGTAACTGCGCCGGATCGGCTTGTGGGACATGATCGAGCCAGTAGCGGATGCACGCAGGGATCACACCCGCCGCACCATTGGTGGGCGCGGTGACCACTTGGCCCCCCGCTGCGTTCTCCTCGTTCACCGCCATTGCGTAGGCCGAAATCCAGTCGTTGACGATATGGGGCGGCGCAAGATTGCTGTGTTGCAGCTCTTGTAAATTAACATAGATACCCCGCGCACGGCGTTTCACCGCAAGACCCCCGGGTAGAATTCCATCGCCCGCAAGCCCCCGCTCCAGACAGGCATTCATCGTGGACCAAATCTGAGCGATTCCGCGATCAAGATCGGCCGCACTCATCCGCGACACCTCGTTTGCGCGCTTCATCTGGGCGATGCTCAATCCCGCCGATTGCGCCATGTCCAACATCTCAAGGCTCGATTGAAATGGATAGGGCACATCGGACCGCGCGCTCGCATCTTGGCTTTGTGCCTGCTCAAACTCGTCAGCAGTCAACACAAAACCACCGCCAATAGAATAGTAGGTCTCGCACAACAACAGGACGCCAGAGACGCCTACCGCCCTAATTTCCATAGCATTCGCATGACCGTGGGACGGCGTGTCATAGTCAAAAATCAAATCAATCGAAGGGTCGAATGCAATGCCAGTATCGGGCAAAACGTGATCCGTACAAATCGCATCAAAGACCATATTGGCGCGGACCGGATCAAATGTTTGCGGGCTAAATCCAGCCAGCCCAAGAATACAGGCCCGATCGGTCGCGTGTCCTTTTCCCGTAAATGCAAGTGATCCAAGCAATCGTACCTGAACTCGGACAGGCGTGATGTTTTGATCAGCCAATGCGGCCATAAACCGTGCTGCGGCCACCATTGGCCCCATCGTATGCGACGATGACGGGCCGATGCCCACCTTGAACATTTCAAAGACACTCAAGAACATCGCGACCTCCCATTGCCATGTAGACCAACGCGACGTCCGTCACCCTGTCAGTTATTGATCGTCAGCTTTTGGAAAGAATTCAAGCGCTTCTGCTAAATCCCGCGCCATGTCGCTACGTTCACTCATCAAGCCGTGATAGGTGCCCGCACGATCCTGCTCAGATTTGGCTTGGTTCACTTTCCACTTTCCTTCCATGTGTGACACGTCAAATCGTATGCCGACAATGCCGCGCTTGAGGGCGGCAATGTAGGCCACAGGTGCATCAGACATCGCCCACGGATTGGCGCGCCCCGCCTCATGGCGATCCGACAAGGCGCTCAGATGCGCGTGCAACCAGTCGCCGTCCTGAATGGCCTCGAATGTGCCATGGGCATGCGCCACGATGTAACCCCACGTTGGGACAACCTTTGCATGAACCTGTTTTGACGGATAGTAGCTTGGCGATATATACGCGTGCGGCCCTTGAAACATCACCACCGATTGACCTGCACCCGCGAGAGTCCAATGGGCATTCGGGCGTGCGATATGGCTTTCGAGATAGGTTTTTGTGCCCTCTTCACGCACCATCCACGGAACATGCGAAATCTCGATGCCGCCCTCATGCGGCGTCACAAGCGCGCCGAACGAAATTTCGTGCATCGCCGCGCGCAGGACAGTTGGATCGTCTATGCCAGTTTGGTCAGGTCGGTACATGGTCTGCCTCGCGCGGTTTTCTTTCGCCTAACACGCTCGTGCCACCGCGCAAACCATCATTCGCGTCATTCACCGCGTTTGGGCGGCTCGACGCCAGATACAGGCCTTTCATCATCTACAGTGATCATAATTATCAAAAAAAAGCGCACCACATTCGCGCGCGACCCGCTATAGCCTCCCGTTATGGATATGACCCTTTTCTTTGCCCTTTTGACATTTGCATTTGTGGCCTCTGGCACGCCCGGACCAAACAACCTGATGCTCTTGGCCTCGGGCGCCAATTTCGGGTTTCGGCGGACTTTACCGCATATGCTCGGCATCTCTCTTGGCCACTCATTCATGGTGTTTGTAATCGGTCTGGGTCTAGCACAGTTGTTTGAGGCAGTTCCGGTTTTGCGTCAGATACTGGTTGTCGTCTCACTCGCTTACATGCTGTGGCTCGCGTGGAAAATCGCGAATGCCGCCCCACCCAAAGAGGGCGCAGCCGGCGGTAAACCGTTCACATTTTGGCAAGCGGTCGCATTCCAATGGGTCAATCCAAAAGCATGGATTATGGCGATTGGGGCGCAAACCAACTATGCACAAGGCGAGGGATGGACGGCGGCGGCCGTTGTGGGGCTTGGGTTTCTCATGGTGAACTTTCCCGCCATTACAGTCTGGGCATGGATGGGCACCGAGGTGCGGCGCTTGCTTACCAACTCGCGGCGCTTGCGCATCTTTAACTGGACTATGGCCACCCTTCTTGTGGCGTCGCTCTTACCCATTTTGGCGCACTAACGGCACCCCATCACAGTTGCGTGCACCCGTTTCCTTTTCCCAAATCGCGGTTTATATGAAGTCTATGTTTGCAGATTTTATAAAAAACCTCCTCCAACCGAACCCGCCGCGCCTATCGAACCTGGATTCGCGTCTTGCACTTGGCGCGCTTTTGGTGCGCGTGGCGCGCGCGGATGGGCACTATGATCCTGCCGAGGTCACAAAAATCGAGACGGTGCTGTCGGACCGCTACTCCTTAAGCCAGTCCGATGCGACCGAGCTGCGCATACGCGCCGAACACCTCGAAGAGGAAGCCCCTGACACAGTGCGCTTTACCCGCGCGATCAAGGACGCCGTGCCCTACGAGGATCGCGAAAGCGTCATAGAAAGCCTATGGTCCGTTGTGTTAGCCGATGGAGCGCGCGATCACGACGAAGATACGCTTTTGCGTTTGGTTGCCAATCTACTTGGCGTCAATGATCGCGATAGTGCCTTGGCCCGCCAACGCGTTGAAGCAAAGGCAAAATAGCCGCCACATCCGAGGCAGCTTGCGAATCTGTGGGTGAGCGCCTTTAGACGTTGACGTTCAAAAGTCGGCCCCGACACTGCATTTGGATGAACATTCGCGCAGATTGACGCATAAATCCTCGCCATTTCGGATAGTTAACGTTGCGACGCAGGGTCAATTCGATGATGTTTGTTGCATCTGCTTAAGAATTCGCCCTAACTCGTTCGAATGTTGACCACTGACTCAAAAACAAATCCGCCCATGGATACGCCCGTGATCGAAATTCGGGAGCTTCACAAGGCGTATGGCGCCCTTGAAGTGCTCAAAGGAGTCTCGATGACCGCGCCGCGCGGCCATGTGCTTTCGCTTATTGGCTCCTCGGGGTCAGGAAAATCGACGCTTTTGCGCTGTGCCAACTTGTTGGAAGACAGCCAACAGGGCGAAATCTTGTTCGAGGGCGAGCCGATTACGTGGAAGGGAACAGGCCTGCACCGCCGGCCCGCTGACCGTAAACAGGTGATGCGGATTCGCACCAACCTGTCGATGGTCTTTCAACAGTTCAATTTATGGGCGCATATGACGATCCTTGAGAACGTCATGGAAGCGCCTGTAACGGTTTTGGGGCGGCCCAAAAAAGACGTCGAAGAGGCCGCACGCGCCTATCTGGACAAGGTCGGCATTGGTGACAAATGCGATGTCTACCCTGCGCAAATGTCGGGCGGCCAACAACAGCGCGCCGCCATTGCACGGGCTTTGTGCATGGAACCCAAGGCCTTGTTATTCGACGAGCCGACATCCGCGCTCGACCCCGAACTGGAACAAGAGGTGGTGAAAGTGATCAAAGCGTTGGCCGAAGAAGGCCGGACCATGATCATCGTCACCCACGATATGCGAATGGCGAACGACGTGTCAGATCACGTGGTTTTCCTCCATCAAGGCCGTGTTGAAGAAGAAGGCGCACCCGCCGACCTCTTTGGCGCGCCTAAAACGGAACGGCTACAACAGTTTCTAAGTGCAACTGTTTCAGCCTAAAAAGACCAACCTGGGAGTATTAAAATGAACAAACTCATCCTTTCCGCTGCGGCTTTGGCTCTCATGGCCGGTGCTGCGACTGCCGACACCGTGCGCATGGGCACCGAGGGCGCCTACCCTCCCTACAACTTCATTGATGACAACGGCGAAGTTGCAGGCTTTGAGCGCGAAGTGGGCGACGAGCTATGTGCACGCGCCGAACTCACCTGTGAGTGGGTCACAAACGAGTGGGACACAATCATTCCAAACCTCGTATCGGGCAACTACGACACTATCATTGCGGGCATGTCGATCACCGACGAGCGCGACGAAGTGATTGATTTCACACAAAACTACTACCCACCTACCGCATCTGCCTACGCCACACTGACCGAAGGCGCAGACATGATGGGCGGCGTGATCGCGGCACAGACATCCACAATCCAAGCGGGTTACGTAGCTGAAACCGGCGCAACGCTTGTTGAATTCGCAACCCTCGACGACACCATTGCTGCTGTGAAAAACGGCGAAGTGGACGGCGTGTTCGCAGACAAAGACGCCTTGGTGCCTTTCGTTGAAGAGCAAGGCTTCATGTTCGCAGGCGACGACGTGCCACTGGGCGGCGGTATCGGCCTTGGCGTGCGCGAAAGCGACACTGAGTTGAAAGACAAATTCAACGCAGCTATCGACTCCATGAAAGCGGACGGTTCGTTGAACGCCCTTCTCGTCAAGTACTTTGGCGCCGAAACAGCGCAGTACTAAGATCCAAGAGGGCGGGGCCAGTTTTGCGCTGGCCCCTTCTCAACCTTTTATATGTTTGAATATTGCACAGATCCTTCCGCCATTGACGGCCTGAACTGGCTCGCCTGTTATCTGACAACGGGCAAGCATATGCTGTTCTATAAGTCGTTTTTTGTCGTGCTATCGCTGCTTGCGATTACGGCGCCTGCGGCGTTGGCATTGGGATTTGCGGGTGCAATGGCATCGCGCGCGCGCCTTGCCCCGATCCGTTGGATTGGTGCGCTTTATACTTCGATGGTGCGTGGTGTTCCCGATATTATTTTCTTTTTGTTTGTCCCCTTTGCAATGGACCAAGGGTTCGAGTGGCTGCGCCATAAGGTAAAGTGCCCCGACTGGTCCGAACCGATCCGCCAAGGCAATGACTTTATCGTCTGCTCGGCGGCCAAATTACCGCTCAATTCAGCGCCGCAATCGGTGCATGAGCTCTATGGCTTCACCCTCGCGGTTCTGGCATTTGCCATTGTGTTTGGTGCATTCGCGGCCAACGTCATGGCCGGCGCGATGAAGGCCGTCCCACACGCACAGATCGAGACCGCAGAAAGCTACGGCATGTCGCACCGCCAATCGTTTTGGCGCATTCTGGTGCCACAAATGTGGATTTTCGCCCTGCCAGGCCTGAGCAATCTTTGGATGATTTTGATCAAAGCCACACCGCTTCTATTCCTACTCGGCGTCGAAGATATCGTATATTGGGCGCGCGAATTGGGCGGAACAAAAACGTCTCAATACACCTACCCACACCCCGATTGGCGGCTCTGGTATTTCCTCGCGTTGTTGGTGTTCTATCTATGCTTTACGCGGGTCTCTGAGATCGTGCTTGGCCGCATCACCCGAAAACTCTCACACGGACAAGCTACCGTGGCGGGCGAAGAGATGAGGAAAGCGACATGAGCATGACATGCGCTGAAACCATATCCGCCTACGCGCTGCGCTCCATCGGGATTGGCGAGCGGCTGTTGCCGAAATCCGATATCACCTTGTGCGACCAGATCACGCTGATCGGGTCGGGTATGATTTGGAACATCTATTTTGGTCTCGTGGCCTTGATGCTCGGGTTTGTGTTCGCAACGGCGTTGGCCATGGCGAAAGCAAGTTCAAACAAATGGCTGCGCAAACCCGCCGAATGGTTCATCTTTTTGTTTCGCGGCTCACCCTTGTTCATTCAATTCTTTTTGGCCTACGAATTGTTTGTGGCTCTCCCCAAAGCAGGGATCGACATCTTTGGCATAACGATTGAGACAGGGAACCTGACCCGTGCGTGGGCGGGTGCATTGGTCGTCTTGTTCTTGAACACATCCGCGTATTCCGCTGAAATCTTTTATGGCGCGCTGCGCTCGGTCCCCAAGGGCGATATCGAGGCCGCGGACGCCTACGGCATGGTGGGATGGACGCGCTTTCGCCGTATAACATGGCCTACGATGCTGCGTCTTGCGTGGCCGGCCTATACCAATGAGGCGATATTTTTGTTCCACGCCACCGCGCTTGTCTTTTTCTCGGGCTTTCCCGCATGGCAGCAAAAGGGCGATGCGCTTTACTATGCGTCCTACTTTGCGGAAAAGACGTTCAACCCCTTTGTGCCTTATCCTATTGTGGCAGGGTTCTTTGTGGTTCTGACGCTCATCGTGATCATGGTCTTTGGTCTGATCGGGCGGCATCTGAATCGCCATCTCCCCTCCTCTGCGCAGCGTCCAAAACGCGCGCGGATGATGTTGATCCGTTAAAGGCACATCCATGAAGCTAGGCATTTTGCTATGTGGTGATCCGCCCCTGTCCGTCATGGAGCAACACGGCGATTTCTCCGCTCTGTTTTCGTCGCTTTTCACTCCCTACGGGTTTGAAATTCAGACGTGGCGTGTGGTGGACATGGTGTTTCCGGACGATATCACGGACGCAGATGCGTGGCTTGTCACAGGCTCCAAACATGGCGCCTACGAAGATCATCCCTTTATTGCGCCGCTGGAGACATTCATTCGCGATTGCTTTGCCGCACAACGCCGCATGACGGGGATTTGTTTTGGCCATCAGATTATCGCCCAAGCGATGGGTGGGCGCGTCGAAAAATATGACGGCGGTTGGGGCATTGGCCGTACGTCCTATGCGCTCGACGGTTTGGGTGATGTGCATTTAAACGCTTGGCATCAAGATCAGGTAACGACACTGCCACCATCCGCTGAAGTTGTCGGAACATCACATAACTGTGCCAATGCCGCCCTCTTGTACGACGATACGATTTATACCGTGCAGCCTCATCCCGAGCTGTCACACGCCACAATCCAAAGCTACCTCAATGCCGATTGGCCAAACGGCGTGTATCCGGACGGTGTATTTGCCGCCGCCCACCAATCGCTAACCTTGCCCAATGACGAAGCCGCGCTGACGGCACAGATTGCAGCCTTTTTGACATCAGGCCGGTCCGCAGTCATACGCGACACCTAGAACACCCGCCCCCACGCGGGCCCCTCATGTAACGGATTTGCGATATTTCGCTTGCCCGTTCAAGAATGCGTGGATTTTCGCGCCGCAGGTGTTTACAGGTATTCCGAAAGCAGAATTTAAAAATGGTGAAAGTTATGGCCAGCGCTCCAAACGTTTACGATGCAGAACCAATCCCCGAAGAGGCCCGCGCCGAAGTCGAGCGCTTGCTCACCAGCGGTGATTTGTTTCGTTATACCGCCGCCAAAGATGCCCCCGTCACCTTGTTGGAACAAGAGTTCGCGCAGATGTTGGGTGCAAAATATGCGCTCGCCGTTGCCTCATGTTCCGCCGCCTTGTTTCTCTCGCTCAAGGCTTTGGACTTGCCACGCGGAGCGAAGGTCTTAACTCCTGCGTTTACCTTTGCCGCGGTGCCCTCCTCCATCGTTCATGCCGATTGCACGCCTGTGCTTGTCGAATGCGGGGATAACTACCGGATCGATCTGGATGATTTTCATGCGAAAATGGTCGATGCAGACGCTGTTCTTATCTCGCACATGCGCGGCCACACCTCGGATATGGACGCAATCAAAGCGGCCTGTGACGCCAAAGGCATTCCATTGATTGAGGACGCCGCACATTCGCTTGGCACTGTTTGGGATGGTAAAAACGTTGGCACTATTGGCCAGATCGGATGTTTCTCGTTTCAATCCTACAAACTGCTGAACGCAGGCGAAGGCGGCATTATGATCACCGATGACGAGGACATTTATGCCCGCGCCGTGATCATGTCAGGGGCCTATGAACACAACTGGCAAAAACATAACACAGAGCGGAATAATGCCCTGCAAGAGGCGTTTGACCGCTGGCAAAACAAACTGCCCCTCTACAATACGCGCCTGTCCAATATGTCCGCGACCATTGTGCGCGCCCAACTCAAAGAGGTGCCGCGCCGTGTCGCTGATGGCCGCGCCAACCACGATTATGTCGCCGCACGCCTTGAGACGTGTCCCTATCTCACAGTGCCGGCGAAACTGGACAAAGAGGTCCGTGCACCCGACAGCCTGCAATTCAATCTCGTTGATTTTGACCGTGACATGGCGATTGCGTTTCAAGCCGCGGCCAAGGAAAATGGCGTATCGGTTCAGGTCTTTGGCCTGTCCACAGACAACGCCCGCGCGTTTTGGAACTGGCAGTTTTTGGGAGAGGCTCCCGCCCTCCCCAAGACCCGTGAAATGTTGTCGAAAGCCTGTGATACGCGCCTGCCTGCGCGCCTCGAAACGGCCGATCTCGACTATATCGCCGATGCCCTGATAGAGGCGGCAACACGTGCGAAATCGGCAAAGATCGCGGCTGAATAAGCGGCTAGAACGCGACACTGATCTACAAACGCCGCTTCGCATGGAGCGGCGTTTTACGTTGTGATCAGCTCGATTTGGCCCGCCAACCACGGCCATGCGTCAACCGCAGGGGCCACAACGCGGTCACGGATTAACGGACGCAAACGCGTTGCAATGTCATCCGCCATATCCGGCATTCCATCGGTATGGGCAAAGAGTGACAATGTGCGGGCCAATGGTGCCATCGGCAGTGGATGCACGTCAATTTCGGCCGCATACCGCCCCGCGTGCTGTGCGCCCAAGACGCTTAGGATCGTCCACCCCGTCCCGCTGGCTACCATCGCCAGCATCGCGCGGTAGCTGTCCAATTCAAACCGGCGTGGAGTGCGCACACCCTGCTCGGCGAGATGCGCCGATAATGTGCGCCCCATCGCATGACGGCTTGTGTATGCAATATATGGCAGGTTGCAGAGCGTGTCGGGGTCTGGTGTACGCCCTTTGGGCACGACGATGATAAACGGATCGCGCAACAGCGCACGCACATCCATCCATGCAGCCGGCGCGCCAAGCTCGGCCGCAACAACGATATCGAGAGCACGGTGTTCCAACTTATCAAGCAGACGGTGCGAGGGCCCCGTTTCCAATTCAAACCGCGTTTGCGACAATCGATCCGCCATATCCGCAATCAGGGTCGGCGTCACCGATGCCTCGAAATCCTCAACCATACCAAGGCGCAATTGACCCAATTGGGTCAGGTCCAAACTGGCTATCTCTGATCGCGCGCGCGCCGCTTCAGAGCGGATCACCAACGCCCGTTGTCGCAAAATGCGCCCCGCAGGCGTGAGCGTCATCGGACGGCTGGACCGGTTCAGCAATTCCGCGCCAAGTGCGGTTTCAAGATTGGTAATCTGCTGGGAAATGGCAGAGGGCGATGCCCCGAGACGACGTGCAGCGGCAGACACCGATCCCTCTTCGGCGGCGGCGAGAAAAACCTCCACCCCCCAAAGGGTCAAACGCGTGACCGTATCGCTCATGGTTCGCCCTCATGTTGTGCCGCGCAAATCGCTATTGATCCGCGCGGCCACGCTTTACTTCAGTTTCGACAGCTTATCTTGAAGCTCTGCAAGCTGCTTTTTAATGGTGTCGAGATCATCGCCATCGCTACGGCTGCGTTCCGGCTCAGGCTCTTTGGCGGGTGTTGCCCAACTTGTCCCGAGACTGCCAAGTCCGCCTGTCATCGCCTTCATAAAGGCTTCTTGCTGCGCTTGAACGGCACCCAGACCCGGAATGGATCCGCCTAATCCTTGCATCATCTTCTCTTGCCCATCACGGAACATCTCAAAGCTTTGAGCCAAGAACTGCGGCACGGCCGATGTCACATCGGTGGTGTAGCTACGCACCAAATCGTTGAGCACATTGAGTGGCAGCACATTTTCTCCACGGCTTTCATGTTCTGCAATGATTTGAAGTAGATATTGACGCGTCAAGTCATCGCCGGATTTCAAATCAACGATTTGAACCTCGCGGCCACCACGTATGAACTCCGAAATATCGCCAAGCGTGACATAGTCAGAGGTCTCGGTGTTGTAGAGGCGGCGCGATGCGTACCGCTTGATTAGCAAAGGCTCTTTTATATCGGCCATTGGGTTCCCCTCCCTTATTGCGTTGCAGAAAACGCTAAGGGATGGGTTTCGCAAATGCAAAAGAAAACGGGCCCCGCCAAAAAGGAGGAGCCCGTCTCGCGATCCGCGTTTCTCAGGGAGGAGGGAGAAAGCAGATGAAGTTTATGCGATTATTTCGCTGTCGCTTTTTTCGTAGCAGCAGTCACTTCGTCCGTAGCTTTTTTAGCGGCGGATGTCAGTTCGTCCGTTGCTTTTTTAGCAGCGGCGGTCATGTCTTCGCCCATGTCTTTGCCAGCGGCAAGCAACAGGTCAACAGTTTCCATCTGAACTTTTTTGGCGATCTCAGCGAAAGCAGCCATGTTTTCAGTGGCAAGCTCGGCCTGAGCAGATGCAAACGCGGTCATTGCGCTTGTGTAATCTGTTGGCTCGTCTTTAGCGGATGTAAAAGCTGCAACTTTCGCAAGTGTTTCTTTTGTCCACTTGGACGAAATCTCTGTAGATTTCTCAGCCGCTTCAACAGCGACTTTGGACATTTTCTCACCAAGCGATGCTTGGGTTTTGAATGTCTCTTGCATAGCGGACATATCTACCGGAAATGCGCCCATCATGTCTTTCATCATCTTTGTCATGTCATCAGTCTTGGCCATTGGTATAACTCCTTACTGGCTATCTTGAGCATGCGTCCTGAGAAGTCTGGGCGCTGCCAATTTCTGCATCTGCGAACAATATGCATGCCGCAATGCAGAAAATCAAGCCTTAATGCTGCGATGCAGCAAAAGTGAGCCAAAGCAATACCTTATCATACCTTTAAGATGACTTAACGTAAGTTCCGGGTGCGGGAGCGAGAATGTCATGACCCGAATCACCCTCATTGCGCGCGGGGATTTGCGCGCCGGAGCGACCAGACAACCACGCCTCCCAACGCGGCCACCAACTTCCGCTCGTAAAGGTCGCCGTGCCCTTCCACTCTTGGGGGGCTAACGACAGATCGTCATTGGTATAGTGTCCGTACTTCTTTTTCGACGGCGGATTGACGATGCCTGCGATGTGGCCCGACTCCGACAAGATAAAGGTCTTGTCCGTGGACCCCATCTTGCGAATGCCATTGTACGATGCATCCCACGCCGCAATATGATCGGTTTCACAGCCGATCGCACACAAAGGCACGCAGACTTCGGACAATTTGACGGTCTCCCCGCAAATCTCAAAACCTTTGGTGGCCAACTCATCGCGTTGACACAGCCCGCGCAAATACTGCACCGCCATGCGGCCGGGCAAATTCGTACTGTCACTGTTCCAATAGAGCAGATCAAAGGCGGGCGGTGCTTCGCCCAGCATGTAGGAGCGGATCGCAGGTTGGTAGATGAGATCGTTCGAACGCAGATAGGAGAATGTCCGTGACATGTAGAGCGACTTCATCAAACCTGACGTTTTGACCTCTTCCTCGATCCCGTCGATGAAATCGTCATCCAGAAACACGCCAACCTCGCCTTGATCCGAAAAATCCGTGAGTGTGGTGAAAAAGGTTGCACAGTTTACTGACGTATCGCCGCGCTTTTGCATCAACCCGAGCACAATGGAGAGCGTCGTTCCTGCGATACAATAGCCAACAACGTTGATCTTATCTTGCGCGGTGATGTCCTTGACCTGTTCAATCGCGGTGAAATAGCCCTGTTCAATATAGTCTTCGAGACCCACATCGGCGTAGCTTTCATCGGGATTAACCCATGAGACAACAAAAACGGTATATCCCTGATCCACGACCCATTTGATCAAAGAGTTTTTTTCTTTGAGATCAAGAATGTAAAATTTGTTGATCCAAGGTGGAAAGATCAAAAGCGGTGTGGTGTGAACTGTTTCTGTCGACGGCGCGTATTGGATCAGCTCGAACATACGATTGCGAAACACCACCGAGCCTTTGCTCGTTCCGATGTTCCTGCCCACCTCGAACGCGGTTTTGTCCGCGAGATTTACAACCATCTCACCGTCATGGTCCTCAAGGTCGCGCACAAGGTTCTCTAACCCCATCACGAGGCTCTCGCCATCGGTCGCCACGGCGCGCTCCAAGGCGTCGGGGTTGGTTGCCAAAAAGTTGGTCGGCGCCATCATATCAACGATCTGACGGGTAAAATACTCGATCCGCTTGCGTTCGCGATCGTCCAGCGCACCCATATCAACAACAGCCGCCTCAACGGCCTGAGCATTTGTCATGTATTGCTGTTTGAGAAAGTTGAAATAGGGATTCGTGTCCCAAAGCGGGTTGGAAAAGCGGCGATCTTTAGGGCTATCATCTGGCGGCGGGGTCATATCCCCCTTCGTCAATCGCTGTTGAGCCTCGACATAATGTTTAAGCGTTTTGCCCCAATAGCCGATTTGATGTTCGACGATCTTGGCCGGATTATTGACCATTTCGGACATATAGGCGCTCGCCGCCTTCATATAGAGCTCTTGGCTTGGTCCTTGCAACGCTGCGGGGATCGGCTTTTTACGGGCAAGCGCCGCTGACAACCTCTGCGACAGCCCCTCAATTCGTTCGATATTTTCATTGAGCTTATCGAGTTCGGGACGTTCGTCACCACCTGTTACGGTGCCATCATGAGCCATATTGCCTCCTCCCCGATCATTTTGCACTTGCAGCATTAACATTTACTGTAAGAGTATGGTAACATGATAGCGACACAGTTTGACTCTGGAAAGCTATTGCACGCACAAATATTACGCGCGCACCGACCTCAGCAGGAGACCACCATGCGATTTATGGCAAGTTACGATTGGATGGAAACGGTTCGCAATACGAACCAATGGCTTGGCGCGTCCGCGCGGGCCCTTGGATCCTACCCTGCGTTCGCGCTCGTTCCGAACCCAGGATTGCAATGGTTGTCCGCATGGGGCGAAGTCACTGAGCGCTCGTTTGCGCGCATGGTCACAAAACCGGACTGGAATATCCAATCCGTTGTCGGCGAAGATGGGCGAGACCACCTTGTTGAAGTGGTCACAGAAGTTTCCAAGCCGTTCGGTGACCTGATCCGATTCAAAATTCAAAGCCGCAAGGAACTGCCGCGCAAGGTCTTGATCGTTGCTCCGATGTCAGGCCACTACGCCACCTTGCTGCGCTCCACCGTTGTCTCGCTTCTACCCGACTGCGAGGTCTATATCACCGACTGGCACAATGCCCGCGACATTCCTGTCTCCGAGGGCAAATTCGACGTAGAGGATTACACCCTCTACCTCGTCGAGTTCATGAAACATATGGGCCCGCAGACACACGTGATCGCAGTCTGCCAACCTGCGCCCCTCACGCTTGCCGCAACGGCTTATCTGGCCGAAGATGAACCCGCGGCGCAACCGCGCTCGCTCACACTCATCGGTGGTCCGATTGACCCCGATGCGACCCCGACCGATGTCACGGATTTCGGCAACCGCGTCACTATGGGGCAACTCGAAGAGAGTATGATTCAGCGCGTTGGCTTTAAATACAAAGGGGCCGGACGAAAGGTCTACCCGGGATTGTTGCAGCTCTCGTCCTTTATCGGCATGAACAGCGAAAAGCACAGCCAAGCCTTCACTGACCAAATCAGCCGCGTGGCCAAAGGCGAAGCCTCGGAACACGACAAGCATAACAAATTCTACGATGAATACCTTGCCGTGATGGACATGACCGCAGAATTCTATCTGTCAACGGTCGAGCGTATTTTCAAAGGCTTGGAAATCGCCAAAAACGAGTTCGTTGTGGCAGGCCGCAAAGTAGATATCGGCGCGATCACCGATGTTGCTGTGAAAACCGTCGAAGGATCCGAGGACGATATTTCCGCACCTGGTCAATGTGTTGCGGCACTAGCGCTTTGTACGGGCCTCCCCGACACCATGAAGGCATCGCACCTTGAGCAAGGCGCAGGCCACTATGGTATTTTTGCGGGCCGCAGTTGGCGCACAAATATCCGACCCTTGGTTCTGGATTTCATCGATCAGAACTCTGGGCCGCGCGTGGTTGCGGGCAAAGACGCGAAGAAGAAAGCGGGTTAGGCCAAAGGCCTTTCAATCCAAAACACGCGGCGTCCTTGAAAAAGGGCGCCGTTTTGGTTTGCCACCATCACGTCAAAACCAAAGGCGCATCGATTTGCATCCAGCTGCGCAAGATTCGCGTGACGGTTTGCGGTGCCTCCAGCATCGGCAAATGCCCCGCCGCATCAATAATCTCCAACTGTGCACGCGGCATAAGTTGGGCGATAAAATCCTGTCTACGCGGCGGACAAATGGTATCGTGCTGACCACCAATCACCAACGCGGGCAAACGTGCGCGGCGCAGAATGTTTTGTTGATCAGGGCGGCGCTGCATGATGCGGGATTGATGGAGATAGCCCTCAACACCCGCCTCAAGCGCCATATCGATCCAATAGTCACGGATGGCATTGCGGTGCGGACCACTGGCCAAGGCACCAATTGGCAACTCGTCAAACAACACCTCGCCCAACCGGCCGGAACGCGCGCGCACCATGCGTGGCTCGCGCGCAGCCGCTGCATTCGGTGGCTCGGATTGAGCATTGGCACAGATGAGAGCAATACGCTCCACACGGTCAGGCGCGCGGCGCAGCACTTCGGCGGCCACAGACGCGCCCAAATCATGCCCCGCAATGGCAAAGCGTGGCGGCGCATGGGCCAAAACATGATCGGCCATCTCGGTTACACTCGCACCAACCAATGGGGCGACCATGACCGCATACTCCCGACTGAGGTCCGACACCTGATCCGCAAAAACACGCCCATCTGCTAAAAACCCCGGAAGAAACACCACCGCGTTGGACATTTACCCCACCACTCTCTCATATCTGTCTGCGTCCATGATCATGGCCTCGCCCTACGCATCGTCGCCGTGGGACATGTGCCCTAGGACATCAAAAATCGCGGCTTCGACCATTTTAAGGCACTCGATTGTCGAAAACGAATGATCGGCCCCTTTGGCAAAGGTAAGCCGCACATCCGCGCCGTCGATGTGATCCATCAACCGCAGAGCTGTCTCGCGTGTTACCGACCCGTCATTGGTCCCTTGGAGAAGTCGCACAGGGAACGGAAGGGACAGGCGGTCGCGCAAAACAAGATTGCTGCGCCCGTCCTCAATCAGACGTTTGGATATGGGATAATCGCTATCATAACCGGACGGTAGATATACTACGCCGTCTCGCTCCAAAGCGGTACGTTGATCGGCGTCGAACCCCGCCCAAAACCCGTCTTGGGTAAAATCGGGCGCGGCGGCAATCCCCACAAAGCCCGCGATCTGTTCTGCAATACGCTTGGCCAAAATGAGTGAAATCCATCCGCCCATTGATGAGCCGACAAGTACTTGAGGCCCAAGTGTGAGCGCCTCAATGGCGGCCAATGCATCCTCGGCCCAATCGCCGATACAACCGTCCTCAAACCGGCCATCGCTCTCGCCATGTCCTGAATAATCGAAGCGCAAAAACGGCCGCCCTTGCGCGCGGGCCCACTGCTCAAGAGCCACAGCCTTGGTGCCCGCCATATCCGACATAAAGCCACCAAGAAACACAACCCCGACGCCTTCACCCTCGACGTGGTTGTAGGCGAGTCTACGCCCTGTCGGGGCATCGAGGAAATCGGTCATAGTCAGGCTCCATTTTGATCTCCCTTGACAGGTAGCGCGCCTCAGCGCTCTTTGCAAACGCACCACACGCAACATCACCAATAAAGCCGCATGTGTCGGCGGCGATACGTATGAGAGGGCAGAATTCGCATGAAATGCGGGCAATGCGGGCGCAACACCCCCTCTTTCGCATTGACTTTGCGCCTCCGCCTAAAGCACATAGGGCGCGAAAATATAACCCGCAACCGGGCGTTCAGTGGGCGCCAAACTGACGAGGAGTGCCACATATGGCCCAAGTCTCTCTCACCTTTCCTGATGGCAATTCACGCGCGTTTGACGCGGGCGTCACCGCCGCACAAGTTGCCGACAGCATCTCAACCTCGCTTGGCAAAAAAGCAATCTCTGCGACCGTGAACGGTGCGCATTGGGATTTGGCATGGCCGATTGAAGCCGATGCACAGATCGCAATCCACACCATGCAAGATGACGACCAAGCCAACGAGTTGATCCGTCATGATCTCGCCCACATCATGGCCCGCGCCGTCCAAGAGTTGTGGCCGGATGTCAAAGTGACTATCGGCCCAGTGATCAAAGACGGTTGGTACTATGATTTCGACCGAAAAGAACCATTCACCCCCGAGGATCTCGGCGCGATCGAGGCGAAGATGAAAGAGATCATCAACGCCCGCGATGCGGTCCGCACCGAGGTGTGGAGCCGCGCCGATGCGATTGCGCATTACGAAAAACGTGGCGAGCACTACAAGGTCGAACTGGTTGGGATGATCCCCGATGATGGACAGCCGATCCGCATGTATTGGCACGGCGAGTGGCAGGATTTGTGTCGCGGTCCGCACCTGCAACACACGGGCCAAGTGCCCGCCAACGGGTTCAAATTGATGTCTGTTGCCGGCGCATACTGGCGCGGGAATTCCGACAATGCGATGCTACAACGCATTTACGGTGTCGGGTTCAAAGACCCCAAGGCGCTCAAAGCGCACCTGACAATGTTGGAGGAAGCCGCCAAACGCGATCACCGTAAGTTGGGCCGCGAAATGAACCTCTTTCACATGCAAGAAGAGGCCCCCGGACAGATTTTCTGGCACCCGAACGGCTGGCGTATCTACACATTGCTGCAAGACTACATGCGCCGCCAACAAGAGCGCGATGGCTATGTCGAGGTGAACACACCCCAAGTTGTGAACCGTAAACTGTGGGAAGCCTCGGGACACTGGGAAAACTACCAAGACAACATGTTCATCGTCGAAGTCGACGAAGACCACGCACGCGAAAAGACTGTGAACGCGCTCAAGCCGATGAACTGTCCATGTCACGTTCAGGTGTTCAATCAGGGGCTAAAATCCTATCGCGATTTGCCGCTGCGCATGGCCGAATTTGGATCATGCAACCGCTATGAGCCATCTGGCGCACTACACGGAATCATGCGTGTACGCGGGTTCACCCAAGATGACGCCCATATTTTCTGTACCGATGATCAGGTCGAGGAAGAGACTAAGAAATTTGTCACCTTCTTGGCGAAAATCTATGCCGATCTGGGATTTGACCAGTGGAAGGTAAAACTGTCCACCCGCCCTGAAAAGCGCGTTGGCACCGAAGAGAGCTGGGACAAGGCGGAAACCGATTTGGCCAACGGGATCAAAGCGGCTGGATACGAGTTTGAAGTTCAAGAGGGCGAAGGCGCGTTCTATGGCCCCAAACTCGAATTCGTGCTCACCGATGCGATCGGGCGCGATTGGCAATGTGGGACACTTCAGATCGACCCCAACCTTCCCGAACGCCTTGACGCGAGCTACGTAGGTGGGGACGGCGACAAACACCGCCCCGTAATGCTGCACCGTGCCGTGCTTGGCTCGTTCGAGCGCTTCATCGGTATCTTGATCGAAAGCCATGCGGGCAAGTTACCGTTCTGGCTTGCCCCGCGTCAGGTGGTGGTCGCCTCGATCATTTCGGATGGGGACGATTATGTCCACGAAGTCGTCGCGGCATTGAAGGCGCAAGGCGTGCGCGCCGAGGCCGATACACGCAACGAAAAGATCAACTACAAGGTGCGCGAACACTCGCTTGGTAAAGTTCCGGTCATTTTAGCTGTGGGCGCCCGCGAAGTTGAGGAAAGAACTGTTTCAGTTCGCCGCCTCGGAGAGAAGCAAACCTCGGTTGTCGCCCTCGACAAAATCGTGAGCACATTGAAACAAGAGGCACTCGCGCCCGACTTGAAATAAAGCCACAAATTACTGATAATAAACACATAAAGCGCCCTCAATCGAGAGGGCGCTTTACATTTCAGCCCCCTAAACTCACGTTTGCGTTTGTTACACTCCCTAACAGACGCGTAAGGACACGCCCTCGTGAGTGGTCTGTGATCGCTCTCATCTGACACGTTTGGGACACCGCCACGATGGCGCTAACAAACGTATGAGTTTTGGGAGACACACAATGAAACACACAAAAACACTCGCTCTGGCCGTTGCCGCAGCTGCCGCATTGTCCGCACACGCCACCACCGCATCCGCTCAAGCACAAGAAAAATGCTTTGGTGTCGCGATGGCCGGTCAAAATGACTGTGCGGCGGGTCCGGGCACATCCTGCGCTGGAACATCCAAAGTAGACTACCAAGGCAACGCATGGTCACTCGTCCCCGAAGGCACCTGTGAGAGCATTACAATTGCGGCGATGGGCGATCAGCCAGAGCGCATGGGCTCTCTCGAAGCCCTTGAGCGCGACTTGCCAATGTAATCGCACATCGGGGCGGCGCGCACATCGGGCCGCCCCATCCACAACATAGGAGAGCCCCATGTTGGACGCCGCACAAACCACCACAACATCTCTGCCCGCAGCAACCGGTGTTGGCTACAAACCCCAGCATTTTTCAAATATTTTGGCGGGGGCAGATCCTGTCAAATGGCTCGAAATTCACGCCGAAAACTACATGGGCGCAGGTGGGCGACCCATTGCGCAACTGCGCGCGTTATCCGAACGATTTCCCCTATCCGTCCACGGTGTTGGCCTGTCGATTGGCGGCGAAGGCCGCCTTGACCCCGATCACCTCGCCCGCCTTAAACACCTCATCGACTGGTTGAACCCCGCGTCCTTTTCCGAACATCTAGCGTGGTCGACGCACAATATCGACGGTGCGGGCGGATATTTCAACGACCTACTGCCACTGCCCTACACCGATGCCACGTTGACGCGTATTTGCGCGCATGTCAGCGAAGTCCAAGAGACAATCGGACGCACGATGTTGCTCGAAAACCCGTCTTCCTATCTGGTCTTTAACGAAAGCACATGGGACGAAGTGGCGTTTTTGCGCGAAGTGGCACGGCGCACGGGATGCGGGCTTTTGCTCGATGTGAACAACGTCTTTGTATCTGCGACCAACCTAAATCTCGACCCCCGCGCCTATATCGATGCGTTCGATCACGCGGCTGTGGGAGAAATCCATCTAGGCGGGCATGACGAGGATGAGGACGACCACGGCGCGCCGCTATTGATTGACAGTCACGGACGCGAGATCGCCGATCCGGTTTGGGCGCTTTACGCGCATACCATCGCGGTGGGCGGGCCGAAACCAACTCTGATCGAATGGGACAACGATGTGCCAGCGTGGGACGTCCTTGCACGGGAGGCCGTGCGCGCCGCTACCCTACTAGAAGGTGTGCACGCATGAGCCAAGCCGCCTTTATCACCGCAACACTCGACCCTGCGGCCCCCGTGCCCCGAGGCATCTCGGACGGGCAAGGGCGCGCGACCACAAAGCGGTTCAACGTCTATCGCAACAACGTTGTGGTTGGATTGAAAGACGCTCTCGGCGCCGGATTTCCTGCTGTCAAATCACTGGTCGGCGACGCGTTTTTTGACGCAATGGCGGGCGCGTTTGTGCGCGCTCACCCGCCAAAATCACCCGTTATGCCACTCTACGGCGCAGAATTTTCGGCATTTATCGCGGCCTTTTCCCCCGCCGCATCTCTTCCCTATCTGGCGGATGTTGCGCGCCTAGAATGGGCGATGCGGTGTGCGTACCACGCGGCCGATGCCCCCGCGATTGCCCCAAATCGCCTCACCGATCCTGCGGCCTTTGCCGCGCGCGTCACCCTCGCGCCCGCAGTCCACATCGTGTGTTCGCCCTACCCTATTTTGGAGATCCATGGTGCCGCGTTTGGTGGGCCAAGCCCCACAGGAGCCGCGCAAGACATCCTGATCACACGGCCAGAGTTTGACCCTGTGCTACAGGCATTTCCAAAAGGCACATCTGCAATCCTAACCGCGTTAAACACGGGGACGCCCCTAGGCGAAGCCTTGGAGGGGGCGCCGCACACTCTCGATCTTACTGTCTTTATCGGCGCGCTCATGTCGGGCGGGGCCATCATTCACTTGGAGGACATTGCGTGACTGATTTTTTTGACCGCATCACTCGGACATCTACCCACGTGTTGCCCGTTTTCGCCCGCATCGTATTTGCCGCCGTTCTCTTGCGCTATTTTTGGGGGTCAGCCCTCACCAAACTCGACGGTATATTCACACCATCCCTTGGGGCCTACGCGCAGATTTTCCCACGTCAGATGGAAGCGGCGGGATATGATGCCAGCCAACTGGGTGCATTCCATTGGCTCGTTGTTATGGGCGGCACCTACGCCGAGTTCATTTTACCGGCGTTGATCGTCATCGGCTTGTTCACACGGATCGCTGCCCTCGGCATGATCGGCTTTACCGTTGTTCAATCGCTGACCGACATCATTGGTCACGACGCGGACCCCACAACTATCGGTGCGTGGTTCGACCGCGCCTCGGATGCACTCATCCTTGATCAGCGCGCTTTCTGGGTCTTTTTGTTCGCAACATTGGTCGGCATGGGCGCGGGATCGCTCTCCCTCGACGCCCTCTTAAACTCACGCCTCAAACAGTCGGACTACACATCCGACAAAGCCGCCTGAACATCCTTACCCCACCCCAGATAAAGCGTGCCATTACGATCAATCACGGGTCGCTTCATCACGGTTGGATGGGCTGACAACAAGTCAAGCGGTGCCAGCGCGCGCTCCTCGTCGGACAAGCCGCGCCATGTGGTCGAGCGCGTATTGAGCAACGCATCTCCAAACGCCTCATGAAACTGTGCCAGCTGCGCCATGGACAACGGCGCGGTGCGAATATCATGCAGCTCAACATCGAGGGCCTTTACCGCTTTGCGGCAGGTGTCACAGGTCTTAATTCCGTAAACGGTTATCATATTCATGTCGCCTTTCGTCGTGAGTTCATTCATTTTGCTCATTTTTCGGAGAGAATACACCCAGAAAACACCGCCAAATACGGTTGTAATCAGGGGCCACTCGGCCCAAGTTGCATCCTGATTGATTTACCAAAACGCCCAAAAGGACATCCCATGCCCCGACTCTTATGCTTTGGTGATAGCAACACGTATGGGACGCAACCTGTGCCTGCGTTTGACGCCAATTTGCCGCGCATCGAACACCGGTGGCCTGTTGTGTGCGCCCAAACGTTGGATTGGGATTTGACCGAAGAGGGCTTGCCGGGGCGGACCACTGCGCGACCCTGTCCCGTCATGGGGCCGCATATGGATGGGCGCATCGGCCTGTTCATCGCCCTCGAAAGCCATGGTCCGATTGACGCACTTGCTATCATGCTAGGGACCAATGACTTTAAGGCGCACTTCGACGCGAGCGCCGATGAAATCGCGTCTGATGTCGGCTTTTTACTTGATGTTGCGTTGTCGGAAGATGTGCAGGAGCGTCATGGCGGGTTCGAGCCGTTTTTGATTGCCCCCCCTGCGCCGTTCGAGGCAGGGATCCTGGCTGATGAGTTTGCCGGAGCGACACAAAAAGCCCGCAATATCGCCGCGCTCTATGCAGCCGAAGCCGAAAAACGCGATGTGGGTTTTTTCGATGCAGGATCGGTTATTCGCTGTTCTGATGTGGACGGCATCCATTTTGACGCCGCCGCACATGATGTTTTAGGGCGCGCTATTGCGGATTTCATCCAATCTGAAATCCAGCGCGCAATCGCTTAGCCGTGCACAGCGCGCGCAATGACAACACCTGCAACAGCCGCCAGACCTGTCACGAACGCGCCCCAAGCCACGTCCATCACAACCAACTGCGCGGACCAACGATCCAACACGGCGTAAGACGTGAATTCAAATGTCCCGTATGCCAACGCACCAAGTAAGGCACCCTTGGCCGCGATCGCGACCAACGACCCACCTGCCAACGCGGGCAAGGACACAAAAATCAAAACACCCGCAATGTAGAAGAGGTAAAACAGTGCAGCAGGCACAACGCGGAAGTCATCGAGCAACCAATCTCCGATGGTCCGCTCGAACACAGGGCGCATGACATTTTTCAAAAACACGGCATCTACGCCAAGAAAAACCACAGCCGTCGATAGATATAGCGTTAGAATTTGTAACACGCGAATCTCCTTTTATTAGAGTACGCGTGCCAAACCCGTTTGGATCAACGCTGTGGCGAATAAAGGCGCAGTGGCAAATGAATTAGCTGCCGCCCATAGAGTTGGGAGATTTTCCCATGGGGATGCGTTCGGGCGTGTATGCGGGTGATTTGGGATCTGTAGACTGCGCGTAGGTGCGCACGGGTGCGTGCCGACGGACCACTGGAGCCTCGGAATATCCCGTTGCGTTAGGCTCGCCACAACACACAATCCCGTTGTAGCGGATCGGCTGAAGGCCCGCAGGGCAATAGTTCCCTACGTGCTGCTCATAGGCAAACTGCGTCACACCATGCTGTGCAGGCTGGTAATCAGCGGCAAAAACCGGGGTGGCAATAATAGCCAACGCCGCGAGGGCATATGCAGATTTAGCCATGATGAAAAACTCCTGAACGTATCAAAAACTATAGTTGCCAAAACGATAACCCAATGGTGCACTCATGGTCAAACCCCATTGCATCGCTGAGCAGCTTGATATCTCGGCTTGATGTCTAACAAAAACAATCGCCCGTGCCGCGCTCACTATATCCCCTCAAGAAACGCGTAGTCGCTCCACGACCTCACAGCGCGGCCCCGCGCCACCAAGTGTGATCCGCGCAACCTCGCGCCATTCGGCCTCGTCGACCTGCGCAAACCATGTATCGGCGTCCTCGACCTCCAAATCCACCTCTGTGATCAGCAAACGGTCGGCCATCGGCATCATCGCCGCGTAAATACCCGCCCCGCCCATGCCGTAAATACGTGCGCGGCCTTGGGATTTGGCAAAGGCAATCGCGGCGTCAAGCGTGGCAAAGACATGCTCGTGATCAACACCCTGTGACGACACCACAATATTGAGACGGTTTTTCAATGGCCTGACGGCGGCGGGCAAGCTGTCCCATGTATTGCGCCCCATGATGACGGCCCCGCCCATGGTTTCGCGCATGAAAAACTTGAGATCTTCGGGCGCATGCCACGGGATATCGTTGCCCTTGCCAATAGCGCCATTGCGGTCACGCGCGACGATGAGCGAAATCATGACCGCCCCCTCACACAGCGACCGGCGCTTTGATCGCACCATCAGGGTCGTAATCCAGAATTTCGATATCGTCGAACGTGAAATCGAACAGGCTTTTAACCTCCGGGTTCAGACGCACCTGTGGCAGTGCTTTGGGCGTGCGCGACAGTTGCAAGTTCACCTGATCAACATGGTTGGAATAGATATGGGCATCGCCAATTGAATGCACGAAATCACCCGCCTCATAGCCCGTCACCTGTGCTAGCATCTGGAGCAAAAGCGCGTAGGACGCGATGTTGAACGGCACGCCCAAAAACATATCTGCCGAGCGTTGATACAGTTGCAAGTGCATCTTATTGCCCAATATTTTAACCTGCCAAAGCGTATGACACGGCGGGAGCGCCATGTGCGGCACATCGGCGGGGTTCCATGCGGAAACAATCAGGCGGCGGCTATCTGGCGTGGCTTTGATCGCCTCAATCAAGCCTTCGATTTGGTCAATGGTGCCGCGCTCGCCGCCCGGCCATTTGCGCCATTGCTGACCATACACAGGCCCAAGATCACCGTTCTCGTCGGCCCATTCGTCCCAAATCCGCACCCCGTGTTCCTTAAGGTACGCAATGTTTGTATCGCCCGAGATGAACCACAACAGCTCATGAATAATCGAGCGCAGGTGCAGCTTTTTGGTGGTGACAAGCGGGAAACCGTCCGACAGTGGATAGCGCGCCTGCATCCCGAAATGCGAAATCGTCCCCGTCCCCGTGCGGTCCGTGGTTTCGACGCCGTGGTCGAGAATGGTGCGAAGTTGATCGTGATACTGCTTCATGGCGCTGTGGCTTCCCTCATGCTCGGGTCGAATCAGATCCCACTATATCTGGACACGACTTCGCGAACACCCGCAACATAGGGACGATTGCGTCACATTCCCAAAATGAATCCCCCCAACCGCAGGCATTATCGTCGCGACACCAATGCATGAGTTGACAATAGCGCGACACTTTGGAAGTTCTGGCATACTAAAGTGATGAAAGTCGCGCGTTTAGATATCCTTTCGGTGAGGCCAAAATGAGCACGTCAAAAATAGCCCTGATCTCCGTTCTTTTGGCTGGCCTCTCGGCCTGTGGCAGCAACAATAAATCCGTAGGACCAAACGCAGTTCCCGAAACGCCCGAACCGCCAGAAGTCATTTCCGCAATCTCCGACCTGCGCGGAACAGCGGACGAAGATCTAAGCGCAGATCGCTCCATCGTGCGGTTACATGAGGCGCAAACCGATCCGACCAAAGATGATTTGGATTTTTACCTGAGCGCCGATTCCGTGACCGTCATCGATGATGGCGATGAGTTGATTATCACAGGGATGCCGTTTGATGGCGAAGATGACAGCTACGTACGTTTAGCAACAACGAGAAATCCAACGGGAACCGCAGGCGCAAGTGGCGATTTTTATGTTTACCGCAACCGCGACAACACCGCGCGCGACGAATTTGGCGGCGAACCTATTGTTCAGTTCCAAAATCTCGCGGTTCATCAAACGAGTGCGAACGGCAAGGCATACGTCACTGTGGTTGGATCCTCGCTACACGATGAGGCCAAGTACGATCTGAGTGCGTTCATTTACGGGCGCAATGGCGGCGTCACAATGCCGAAAACGAACCAAGCAGATTTCCGCGGCGATTATGCCGCCATCCGCACATTCGACAACGCTCAAAAAACGCAATATGTTTCAGGCGCCATGGTCCTTGAAATCGACTTTGAAAAACTCAATAGCGCAGGTGCGGTTTACTTCAACATTTCCGAGCGCAAAGCCTACAGTGCTCAGGGGGAATTTCTGGGTGACCTATACGACGTTGGCGGCAATGCAGCCAACGGGGTGCTCGACACTCAAGGTGAATTCCAAGCCGAGGGCACGATTGGAGCGCGGCGTGCCGCACAATGGGTCGTTGGCGACGATGACACTCCGGGTGAGTTCGAGGACATTGGCAATGGTGATGGCGGCTCTGGCACCATTCAGGGGATGTTGGTCGGCTCAGATGCGGACATGTTAGCTGTTGGCACATTAGAGTTTACCGGCGGCGACGACATCTACATCGACCCCGTTTGGATTGACATCAATGAAGACGGAATTATGCAGGTAACCCGACCAGACGAATTAGACAGAACCGTCGTCGTCGACCGCTTCGACACGCCCGTGGACGCTTCTGTACTCATTGACAGTGAGAATATCGCTTCAAACCAAAACGAAATCTTCTTTCGAACGGATGAAGACTACTTTATTTACGAAAACAGCGTGAACGAAACGGGTGCCTTCCTCCTTCATCGAGATCGGTAATGCAATTGCGTATGCCTCATGCCCTGTCTGCGTGTTTGGCTGGATTCATGATCCTCGCATCTCCCACGTGTGCGCAGACTGTCGCGCCAGTGTTGCAATTGAGTCAAAATGAGGTTCTCGCCCTCGCTGAAACGCAATTGGTTTCGGGGCGCGCGGATCTCGCTCTAAAACTCGTCGATGGTCTTTTGGTCACGCGTCCCGATGTTTACCCCGCCCATTTGATCCGTATTGATGCATTGCGCCGACTTGGCCGCACGGACGCTGCATTGAGGGCTGCGCGTGCGGCGTGGCGTGGAGCTCCAAACGCCAGTGAACGCACCCGCGTGGCCCGCCTTGCCTCGGTCGAAGCCTACAAAGACGGCAAGACATTCCAATCAAAACTGTGGCTGCGCCGCGCCTCAAACACCGCAGACACGCCCGCACAAAAGCGTGGCATCGCTCGTAACTTCAACGAAATACGGCGCTACGACCCGTGGACCACCAATTTCAGTTTCTCCATATCGCCCTCATCGAACGTCAACAATGGGGCGCAGGGGGACGTGTATTCTGTCGACGGATCACCGTGGACAGGCACCGTCGACGCGCAAAGTCAGGCCCTGTCCGGCTACCGGATTAGCGCCAGTGCGGCGGCGCGACACCGCTGGGAAAAAGCGCGCGGCCTGTCCCTTTATGCGGGCGCGAGTGTCAGCAACACGCTCGTAAAACTCTCCTCCACGGCCAAAACAGACGCCCCAGACGCAGTGGAGTCCGACTATGATTTTGGGCGGATATCACTTGAATTTGGCGGCACCAAAGCGCTTGGCAAACGGCACGCGGTCGCATGGGACATCGCGGCAGGGCGCGTCTTTTCCGGTCGCGCCCCCTATAGCGACACCCTATCTGCGACGATCACCGACATCCGCGCGCTTACAAACGGCGGCGTGATCCGCAACAGTCTTGAGGCGCGCGGCACCTTTGCCGTGTCACCGGATCGCGCCGATTCCCATTCTGTGCGCTACAGCGTTGGCTTCACGCCCGCAAAAACCGCGCGCGGATCATTCAACCACGCGGCCTATGTTGAGCGCGTGTTTTCAGACGCATCCACACTTGCCCACGACAGCTACGGCGTGTCGACAAAATTCACAGCGGCCAATCCGGTCTTTGGCACGCAAGCGTATTTCGCCATCGGCGCCGAGGTCTCGCGCTATGAGGCCTATCCGTTCGTGCCCACCCCCGTCACACGAAGCGATAAAACCCTATTCGGCGTGGCGAGCTTCACGTTTACAGATCAGGCCATTTACGGCTTTGCACCCGAATTAAAAATCAATTTCGGCCAGACATGGTCCAACATGTCGCGGTTTGACACGCGCACCACGGCCATTGGCCTTGGGATCAAGTCCGCGTTCTAGCACGCTTTTGCGCGTGCATTTACGCAAACGGGCAACGCATGGACAGGCATGGTCATTGCCGTGATCTCCGCTAAAATCGCACCAAGCACATTCAACGGGAGGAAGCATATGCGCTATTTACACACAATGGTTCGCGTAAAGGACTTGGAAAAATCGATGGCTTTCTATGCGCTTTTAGGTCTGAAAGAGACCAAGCGTCATGACAGTGAACAAGGGCGATTTTCCCTTATTTTTATGGCCCCAGACGGCCAAGAGGATTGTCCGGTCGAGCTAACATACAATTGGGACGGCGATGACGGATTGCCCTGTGACGGTCGCCACTTTGGTCACCTCGCCTACGAAGTCGATGACATTTACGCGCTGTGCCAAACCCTTATGGACAATGGCGTGACGGTCAATCGCCCTCCACGTTGTGGTCACATGGCCTTCGTGCGCTCACCCGACAATATCTCCATTGAGCTGTTGCAAAAGGGCGAAAACCTCCCCCCACAGGAGCCTTGGCTGTCGATGGAAAACACCGGCCACTGGTAAATACCCCAACGGCGCGCCACACGACAAAACCGCGCCCACAGTAAACTGAAATGATAAAGGCAGGCGCAACGCCTGCCTTTTATCTAACGGTCTACCCGCATGTCGGTAAAATCCTGATCAGTAGATATAGCGGATTTGATCAGTCCAATACCGCTCCATACGGCGTAGCGCGGTATTGATATCTTCGACCCCCTCGGAGGTGATGACACCGCGCCCCTGAAGTCCCTCAGCATGACGTGCAAATAGTTCGGCAACAGTAGTGCGCACGTAACGCCCTTTTTCCGTGAGCTTGACTCGCACCGAGCGGCGATCAATCTCGCAACGCTGATGGTGCATGTATCCCATGTCCACAAGCTTTTTGAGATTATAGGACACGTTGGAGCCCTGATAGTAGCCGCGCGATTTCAATTCGCCTGCGGTCACTTCGTTCTCGCCAACGTTGAACAAAAGCAGGGCTTGCACCGCATTTATTTCCAACACCCCAACACGTTCAAACTCGTCTTTGATCACATCAAGAAGCAGTCGATGCAATCGTTCAACGAGCGACAGTGCCTCAAGGTATTGGGACATAAATGTCGTATTCGTAGGATTTTCAATCATAGGATGGACGCTCATTTAGCACTCCGACAAAGCAGTTCGGGTCTCAATGTGCGTCCAATTCCCCAAGATAAGGTTAAACGGTGAAAAGTTTTTTATATCTGGCCGTTACAGGCCTTACTTTAACCATAATTTAGGGTCTGCAAACGCAACCACTTTATCCAACATCACCTGAAAATGGGCCGGCGTTGGTTCCTGATGCGTCACCCAAGCCAGTAAATCTTGGTCGTTCTCATCCATCATGTGCTCGAATGCGTCCAACTCGTCGGCAGTCATTGTGGGCAAATGTGCATCTGCATAGCCGCCAATCAACAAATCCATCTCTTTGATACCACGGCGCCATGCGCGGATTTTGATCCGTTTGAGGCGGTGCTCGTGTGTTTCGGTCATGATGGTCTCCTTGTTGATACGCACTTTTTGCACCCCTGCCCGCGTGATCGCAAGCGGCGTCTTGGCGTTCGCGTCACATTGTGTCACTGAAAGCGTAAGTTTTTTTCCACGGAGATGCCTCATGCCCTTTCTGTCTGATACCCTTGCCCGCGTAAAACCCTCGCCCACCATTGCTGTGACGACAAAGGCCCAAGAGCTAAAAGCCGCGGGGCGTGACATCATTGCGCTCGGCGCAGGCGAGCCAGACTTCGACACGCCCGACCACATCAAAGCGGCGGGTATTCGCGCCATTGAAGAGGGCAAAACCAGATATACCGCCGTGGATGGCATTCCCGAGTTGAAACAGGCCATCTGCGCCAAGTTCAAACGCGACAACGGGTTAGACTATGCACCCGATCAGGTCAGCGTCTCGTCTGGTGGCAAACAAGTGCTATTCAACGCCTTGACGGCCACTCTCAACGAGGGCGACGAGGTGGTGATCCCTGCGCCATACTGGGTATCGTATCCCGACATGGTGTTGCTGGCGGGGGGCGTCCCTGTCTGTGTCGAGGCCAAGTTGGACACCAATTTCAAACTGACGCCGGCGCAATTGGAGGCGGCGATTACACCAAAAACCAAATGGCTGATCTTTAACTCACCGTCCAATCCCACGGGAGCGGGCTATTCGCGCGCCGAACTCACCGCGCTTACCGATGTCTTGATGCGCCACCCCCATGTCTGGGTGATGACCGATGATATGTATGAACACCTCGCCTTTGACGGGTTTGAGTTTTGCACCCCTGCTGAAGTTGAGCCACGCCTGTATGCGCGCACGCTGACGGTGAACGGCGTCTCAAAGGCCTACGCCATGACCGGATGGCGGATCGGCTACGCCGCGGGGCCAAAAGAGTTGATTACAGCAATGCGCAAAATCCAGTCGCAATCCACGTCGAACCCCTGTTCGATTTCCCAATACGCCGCTGTTGAGGCGCTCAACGGGTCACATGACTTCATCGCGCGCAACAATGAGGTGTTCGTGCGGCGGCGCAATTTGGTGGTGGAGATGCTAAACGCAATCGACGGGGTCACCTGTCCCGTGCCAGAGGGCGCATTCTATGTCTATCCCGATATCTCGGGATGCATCGGCAAAACCGCCAAGGGCGGGACAAGAATCGAAACGGACGAGGACTTTTGCACCGCGCTGCTCGAAGAGCACGGCGTTGCGGTTGTTTTTGGCGCGGCTTTTGGCCTATCGCCCAACTTCCGCATTTCCTACGCCACCTCGGATGCGGCCCTCAAAGAGGCCTGTACCCGCATTCAGGCGTTCTGCGCCGCACTCACCTAAACATGGCGGCGGGCGCTTGCATTGCCGCCCCCGCTCTCTATTCTGCGCTGTATTAACCATCTGAAAGCCATTTTTGCTATGAGCGCTGATCTTCCCGACTATTACTTTCGCGTGCGTGAAAACGGTGCCTTTGTGTTCCGTGTGGACACCGAGAACCGCCAACGGCGCATCGAGATGGATCAAATCGCGGTCATCAACATGAAAAACGGCGAGATCAAACCGCATGGCCAGCGTGTATTGTCGGATGCGGATCTCGTCGCGATCCAGAACTGGATGGCAGAGCGGGCGGTGATTCTGGCAGAGCGCGACATTGATGATATTCACCGCGCGGTGGATCACCTCAATTATACGGCCCATTGGGCCCAAACACGCGCGACAGATGAACAGTTAGAACTGGTCACGGATGACTTGCTGTTGACCATGCATGATTTGCGGACAGTTCTCGTACGCAAAAAGGCCGACCGGCTGATGGCGAAAGGCTAGGCCGCGCTTAGGCAGATACTCCGCCAATGCGCGACTTGTTCATCCAAAAGCGCCACGCCATTAGCACCCATGCACAGCTCAATCCGGTGAGTAGGCCAACCCAAATGCCGTTGCCGCCCATATCAAGCACAAAGCCGCAAACATAGGCCACGGGCAACCCCACGCCCCAATAGGACAAGGACGCAAGCCACATCGGCACAGTCGTGTCTTGCACACCGCGCAAAAGCGACAGGGCCGTAACTTGTCCGCCATCTGAAAACTGGAACAGCGCCGCAAACACCATAAAGCCCGCACCCGCCGCCAAGACCAGATCACGCTGAGGTTCGCTCGGTGCAATGAACAGACCGATAAGGATATGCGAGGCCGAGAGGAACACCGTGAGTGTCAATGCAGCTGTGACAAGCGAGAGCACGGTGACGACAAGCGCGCCGCGCCGCAATCCCGCCTCATCACGCCGCCCGTAGGCATTGCCCGCACGGATCGTTCCAGCCTGAGACAGACCAATTTGAATCATAAAGGCGAGGGCAGACAGTTGTAGCGCCACACCATGCGCCGCAAGGGCCACCGTACTAATCCAACCCATCATGAGGGCGGCGGCGTTGAACAATCCCACCTCGGCCAATGATGTCAGCCCAATCGGCACACCCATCTTGGCCACAGTGCGGAACATATCCCAATCGGGTTTGGTCAGGTTGCGAAACAACTCGTTCTCGGGAGTCGCTTTGTTCGCGTAGATCACAAGCGCCACAACCGTCAGGGTCGACACAATCAGCGAGGCGATAGCGGAGCCGATCACCCCCATGGCCGGAAAGCCGAGATTACCAAAGATCAGCACCCAATTGAGGCCCGCGTTTGCGAACACAGCAATAACCGTGAACAACAAAACCACACGCGTGCGCTCAAGGGCCGAGAAATAGGACCGCAACACCATCGCAATAAGAGCAGGAAGCATCTCGATTCCCGCAACGATCAAGTAGGGTTGAGCGAGGGCTGCAATTTCAGGTTTTTGTCCCAGCGCGATCAAAACCCGCTCAGAAAACCCGAACAAAGGATAAATCGCCACGGCTGCCAAAACAGAGAGCCACATCGCCATGCGAGTCGAGCGGCGCACAACCGTGGTGTCCCCTGCCCCCGCCGCGTTTGCAACAAGCGGCATGACGGCAAAGGCAAAGCCCGCAAGCAAAATAAACGTGATGAACCAATAGCCTGACGCAAGGACCAATGCGGCCAGTTCATTGAGGCCAAACCACCCCATCATGATGACATCTGTCATGTGAAGCGCGAATTGCGCCAACTGACTACCGGCCAAAGGCAACGCCAGTGCGATCACCGCACGGGCGTGGGCGGAATATGTTGTTTTATCTTGCATACGGGCGCTATACGCCCAAACGCCCTTGACCGACTAGTCAAAAAGTTTGGCACCCCCGATCACCAAACGTGATCGGGGTCTCTCACGTCTACCCCTCAAGCACATCGCGCCAGTTGTGCACCGGCGCAAAGCCCAACAATTTCTTGGCTTTAGCGTTGGAATAAACCGTTTCCTCGTGCCCCATGTCGCCCTTGACCTCGACGCCCTGATAATATCGCGCGATGATCTCTTTTGTAGATAGATTGACAGAATGATTGTCGTTGGACGCGTTGAAAATCTCGAACCCCAATCCGTCCGTGTGCAACATCAGATCCACCATCTGCCCCAGATCGCGCGCATCGATATAGGCAAAGATGTTGCGGCGGCGCAGGTCTGGATCGGCAAAATAGCTTGGGAAGTTTTGCGCATACTCATGCGGCTCAATCACGTTGTTGATCCGAATACCGTAGATGTCGATACCGCTGCGGCGTTGAAAACTGCGTGCTGTGACCTCATTGACGACCTTGGACATGGCGTAGCTGTCCTCGGGGATCACGGGGTGGTCCTCGTCGACAGGGATATACTCGGGTTTGCGTTCGCCGTCTGCAAAACACACGCCATACGTTGTCTCTGACGAGGCAAAAATCACCTTCGTGATCCCAAGTTTCACCGCCGCCTCAAGCACGTTATAGGTGCTCATCGTATTGACACGGTAGGTCTCGTTATCGGGTTTGAGCAAAATACGTGGCACGGCGGCAAAATGCACCACGGCATCAAATTTGGGCACGCCCGTTCCCGGCTCAAGTTCGTCAAAGTTGGCATAGGACGTGAGCGCGTTGAACATCTGGCCGCTGTCCGTGACATCGACCGTCAAATTGTCGACCCCATCACACTCAAGCGGGACAAGATCCGCATTCACAACGCGGTGCCCTTTGCTCAAAAGATATGGCACCACATGGCGCCCCGCTTTGCCTGATCCGCCTGTAAACAAAATCCGCATGATCTCTCCTCCCGTATTGTATGTCGTTGTCTGGTTAGTTGCGCCGTGCCGGCGCCAAGGTTGACACGTCAAACCCGTTCCACGTTAAAATCTCTTTGGCCGCCTGACGTTTATCGGCGGGAATACTCAATGACCGCGAGAGGATATGTGCGCGCCCTGTCGGCGTAGCGATCACCGCCGTTTGCACCTCTTGGTCGATCCAAAGCACCCAAAGCGTCTCTCCCATAAATTCAAACCGCCCCGGCCCTATGCGTTTGGCCAAACCCCGCCGTGGAGTTCCATCCGAACACGGCCCCTCGGTCAGGGTCATGTCGCCCCCGCGTTGCGGCGTAAAGGTCATCCCTCCGACAACACAAGATTCCCCTGCGGGCAAATAGGTCATCACTTCGTTCCAGCGTCCCGCGAACTCAAGCGGATCAAACGCCGCCATAGATGACATCGGTACGTCCGCATCACGCGGTCCCGTGGCGTCTGGCATCTGCGTGCGCCCTATACATCCGCTCAACACCACAAGGCCGAGAACAGCGATCAATCCACGCATTGAGTCACTGTACGCCCCTGCGCGTCTAAAAGGTCGTTGCAGCCATAGAGCGGCTGTATCGGCGCGCAGCTACGCGAGCGCGCCAGACATTCAGTCGAACACTCGGTGGATTTGGTACAGTATTTGCCCGCATCTTTGGGCGTGGTGAAACAGGTCATCAACCCGCCCAACCCGACTGTGCGCCACTCACCTCCGCGCCGCTCGCACGCCGCCTGTTGCGTGGCCGCGTTTGAGGGGTCGGACGCCGCAGCCCCCGGCCCCAAGATCACATCGCTGCCCTCGTCACTGGGCGCACATCCCGCAAGACATACTACAAGAACAAGGCCCGAGATGAGAGAAGCGAGACGCATTAGAACGGTTTTCCGTGTGCGCGGTGCGCGGCGTCAATCTCGGCCAAAACCTCTTTGGACAACACCA
The DNA here is from genome assembly GCF_965656515.1 of Celeribacter marinus. GTDB lineage: Bacteria > Pseudomonadota > Alphaproteobacteria > Rhodobacterales > Rhodobacteraceae > Celeribacter > Celeribacter marinus_D. The sequence goes on along the minus strand of NZ_CBFHKW010000020.1, from coordinate 6,021 downwards.
AAGTTCCGCCATCAATCGAGTGCTGCAATTGCTCGACCGAGCGGCCGCCAATAATCGGCATCACATCAAACGGCCGCGTCAGCGACCACGCGATGGACATGGCAACGGGATCAAGTCCGTGATTTTTCGCAATCTGCATGTAGGCCTCAACGGCGGGCCACGCTTGTGGCGTCACGCGACCACCAAGCCCGCCCCCGACAGCCAAACGCGAGTCAGGATCAATGGTTGTGCCGCCGTGGTATTTGCCCGACAGCATGCCACAGGCAAGCACAGAATAGGCCAGCAAGGTCACGCCCTCATGCACCGCAAACTCCGCCATGTCGGTATCGTAGAGACGACACATCAACGAGTATTCATTCTGGATCGACTGCATACGCGGCCCACCGGTCTCTTCGGCCACGCGCTGCCATTGGGTCATGCCCCAGACAGATTCATTGGACGTTCCAAATTCGCGCACTTTACCGGCCTTTTGCAGATCGGCCATTTTCTCATTCACCGCACGCATGTTGTCGAGGATCTCCTCTTTGGCGGGCTGGGTGCGTGGATCAAAGGACCAGTGCTGGCGGAAATGGTACGAGCCACGGTTGGGCCAGTGAAGTTGATACAGATCGACATACTCGGTCTGCAAGCGCTTGAGCGACAGATCGAGCCGCGCCTCAAGCGTGGCGGGCGTGATGCCCTCTTGCGAGATAAAACCTGACGGGCCTGCAATCTTTGTGGCCACGACCCAATCCGCACGATCGCCACTTTGGGCGAAATACTTGCCGATGATCTCCTCGGTGTCGCCCACGGTTTCGGCGCGCACGGGGTTCACGGGATACATCTCGGCGGTATCCATAAAATTGATACCCTGTTCTTTGGCATGGGCGATCTGAGCGTGGGCATTCTCAAGGCTGTCTTGCGATCCCCATGTCATCGTTCCAAGACAAATCTCGGAGACATTCAAATCACTTTTGCCAATTTTGCGCATTTTCATGGTGGTATATCCTATCCGTCTTTGTGCGTTTGCATCCCCCAGTGCCCAGGGTTGTCGCTAACTTATAGCGCGCGGCGCTATGTTCAAAGGGGCAAGGCCGGCTTTGCGCCACCTTTGGCTGTGCAAATTCGACAAAGGGCGTCGACCTGCCCGCCCAGACCCCAAACAGCCACGAAGGACGGCGTGTCCCCTCTGGCCCTTTTGCGCGCGGCGCGGTAGACACAGCCTAAGAGAATTTAACGGACGGACCCGCACGCACATGGCACGCACGCTCATCACTTCCGCGCTTCCCTATATCAACGGGATCAAGCACCTCGGCAACCTCATCGGCTCGCAATTACCCGCCGATCTTTACGCCCGCTACCGCCGTGCGCGGGGCGACGAGGTTTTGTTCCTTTGCGCGACCGACGAGCACGGCACCCCTGCCGAAATCGCGGCGCAAAAAGCCGGCAAAGATGTCGCTGAATACTGCGCCGAAATGCACGAGGTTCAGGCCGAATTGGCCAAGGGGTTCCGCCTGTCGTTCGACCACTTCGGGCGGTCCTCGTCCGATCAAAACCGTGCGCTGACCCAGCACTTTGCAAAGCGTCTGTTTGAGCAAGGGTTGATTGAAGAAGTTGAAGAAACCCAAGTGTATTCCGCCACTGACGGGCGCTTTTTGCCCGACCGCTACATTGAGGGCACCTGTCCCAGTTGCGGCTTTGAGAGTGCGCGGGGCGACCAATGTGACAACTGCACCAAGCAGCTTGATCCGACCGATTTGATCAACCCCTACTCGACCATTTCGGGGGCCACCGACCTTGAGGAACGCAAGACCAAACACCTGTATCTGCGCCAATCCAACATGCGTGATGCGCTCAACGACTGGATCAGCAGCAAGGCCGATTGGCCGATCCTGACCACCTCGATTGCAAAGAAATGGCTCAACGATGGGGACGGCCTGCAAGACCGCGGCATCACCCGCGATCTCAAATGGGGGGTGCCTGTTCAAAAGGGCGATCAGCCCTGGGCAGGCATGGAAGGCAAGGTGTTCTACGTCTGGTTTGACGCCCCGATTGAATACATCGCATGTGGCGCGGAATGGGCGGAAAAACAAGGGCTTAGCGATGCGGAATGGGAGCGCTGGTGGCGCACCGACAAGGGTGCCGATGATGTGCGCTATGTCCAGTTTATGGGCAAGGACAACGTGCCGTTTCACACCCTGTCTTTCCCCGTCACCATGCTTGGGTCGGGTGAGCCGTGGAAGATGGTCGATTACATCAAATCGTTCAACTACCTGAACTATGATGGCGGTCAGTTTTCCACCTCGCGCGGGCGCGGTGTGTTCATGGATCAGGCGTTGTCTCTTCTGCCGTCCGACTACTGGCGGTGGTGGCTATTGAGCCACGCTCCCGAAAGTTCGGACAGCGAATTCACTTGGGAAAACTTCCAAGTTTCCGTGAACAAAGACCTCGCAGACGTACTTGGCAACTTCGTGTCTCGCGTGACCAAATTCTGTCGCTCCAAGTTTGGCGAAGCGGTGCCAGAGGGCGGCACATACGGCGCGCGTGAAACCGATTTGATGGCTGCGATTTCAGAAAAAATCGAAGCCTACCAAGGACATATGGGCGCCATCGACGTGCGCAAAGCCGCCGGAGAACTACGCGCCATCTGGACGCTCGGCAACGAGTATCTCCAAGATGCATCGCCATGGGCAGTGTTCAAAGAAGACCCTGAAACAGCCGCGATGCAAATTCGCTTCGCGCTCAACCTGATCCCGCTTTACGCGGGCCTCTCCGCGCCGTTCATTCCTGACGCGGCGGGCAAACTGGCCACGGCCATGGGGACGGGAGACGCGGTTTGGCCAGAGGATAAAGCGACCGCATTTGCACAGCTTCCCGCCGGCCACACCTTTGCCGTGCCTGACAACCTGTTCGGCAAAATCACCGACGAGCAGCGCGAAGACTGGCAAGAAAAATTCGCCGGTATCCGCAGCTGATCGACCTCGAATTCCACTGATTTGGGCGTCCCGCGCGGGGCGCCCTTTTTGTTCGATTTGGACACGTTTAGCTCTGTGGCACACCCACAAAACGGCTGTCGGCGTTTCGTCGGACTTTCGTCGGCTTTTCGTCGGGCAACGGTGTCGCACACAAGGCGCTCTTTTACGCGCCTGATCTGCGTGCTAGCGTCCCCACATCTGTGTTCATTAACCATTACTGGAGCCCGCCCATGCGCCGCATCCTCGCCCTGTCAGTCGCCCTTTTGACCGCCACCCCGACCCTTGCCGCCACCTGTGGCAACACGTCGAGCGGATTTGAGACATGGAAGGCGCAGTTCGCAGCCGAGGCCGTAAACGCAGGCGTGGGGGCCAAAGGCCTCGCAGCACTGGCGGCCACGTCCTACGCCACCAAAACCATCGCCGCCGACCGCAATCAAAAGAGCTTCAAATACACGCTCGAAAAATTCATGCAGGTGCGCGGCGCGCCCACGATCGTCAAAATGGGCCGCGCCCGTATCGCCAAAAACCCGACATACTACGGTAACCTCGAAAAGCGGTTTGGCGTCGACGCCGAAGTCATCGTGGCAATCCACGGCATGGAAACAGCCTTTGGCTCGAACATGGGCAGCGCCAACGTGCTCTCCGCGATCAGCACCCTCGCCTACGATTGCCGCCGATCCGATTTCTTTTCTGGACACGCTATGGCCGCCTTGAGATTGGTGGACAAAGGCGCGCTATCATCATCCACCAAAGGTGCGATGCACGGCGAAGTCGGCCACACCCAGTTTCTAACTGGCAATATCGAAACCTACGGTATCGACGGCGATGGCAACGGCGTTGTCGATCTCACCAACCTATCTGACGGGCTGGCATCCACGGCCAATTTCCTTGCCCAAAAGGGCTGGAAAACGGGACAGGGATACCTTGAGGGTCAACCCAATTTTAGCGTCATTCAGGAGTGGAACGCGGCGGGGGTCTATCAAAAGGCGATTGCTATCATGGCCAGTCAAATCGCCCAATAAGGGCCGCGACAGGTGCGCAGTGTGTTCACTTTATCCAATTGGAAAAGTGCGTGGTGCCCGCGGCCGGACTCGAACCGGCACGGCCATACAGCCGGGAGATTTTAAGTCTCATGTGTCTACCATTCCACCACGCGGGCACGTCAGCGGCACTTTGGCGAGGCCAAAGCGTGGCGCGACCATAGCCACCAAATCAGCGGTGTAAAGGGTCGTTCGGCACTTGACCCCACACGCACAAAGACCACCTACTCATATTATGTTTCCAATCCGCGACCACAATCCGTCCCGCCGCCCCGCGCTTGTCACGTACACATTGATGGCGCTCAACATTGCCGTGTTTTTGGCGATGTGGCCGAGCTATAGCAACGATGCCGCGATTTCGCGGATTTACATGGACTGGGCGATGGTGCCCGCGCGCATTTCATCGGGAGACGGGTTCTATACCCTCATCACATCGATGTTCATGCACGGCGGCTTTATGCACATCGCGGGCAACATGCTATTTTTGTGGATTTTCGGGGACAACCTCGAAGATGAGATGGGGCATCTGAAATATCTGGGGTTCTATCTCTTGTGCGGGATTGCCGCAGCGCTTGCCCAATATATCGCCGCCCCGTTTGAGTGGGTGCCAATGGTGGGCGCATCCGGCGCGATTGCCGGCGTCATGGGCGGCTATTTGCTTTTGTTTCCAAAGGCAAAGGTCGACGTTTTGTTTATCTTTGTGATCTTTTTCAAAGTCATCCCACTGCCCGCATGGATCATGCTTGGCGTTTGGTTCGGACTACAACTGTTCGGAGGATTTGGCGCAGCGAACAGTGGCGTGGCCTATCTCGCCCATATTGGTGGCTTTGTCGCAGGGCTGTTGTTGGCAGCACCAGAATGGCGGCGCTTGGGCGGGACAGCCTATTGGGCGCGCACGCACGGGCACCCACCGCACTCCGAGGCCCGTTACAGGTTTCAAACCTCGCGCGTGCCCGTGGTGCGTCGATCAAAATAACACTGCGTGCGAAGTGGCAGGGATTAGCCGCCCTCTTGGTAGTTCACAACATCGATGTTTTCGATGTCGGAATTGACGTTGGTGGCAAAGATATTCGCGCCACCCCAAACAATTTGAAGCACGACAACACCCAATCCGACCACGGCGGAGGTTAAGACCACCCAATCGACGGTGACGGCCCCGTCATCGGCAGGGCGGTAGGTACGAAATGCTCTCTTGAGACGGTTGATCATGGTGCGTTACTCCAAATGTTTCTGCCAAACTCTATGGTAAACGTGTCTGAATTTAGGCGGGTGTTAGGTATTTTGGAGAAAGCGCACAAAAAAACGGCCCCGCAGTGGAGGCCGTTTTTTGTACCGTCTGTAACGGTCGTTTATTGGTTGCGCACCATTTTAGCGAACTTGTCAAAAAGTGGCTCGTTGGAGCACAAAACTTCGCAATCCAAAAGCACATCACCAGCAGGGTCGATCGCCTCAACCAGACCACCGGCCTCTTTCACAAGCAAGATACCCGCAGCCATATCCCAGATTTTAAGGCGACGTTCCCAAAATCCATCGTAACGGCCAGCCGCAACGTATGCGAGATCGAGCGAGGCCGCGCCGTAGCGGCGCACACCGGCGGTAGCGGGCAGCACGCGTGCAAGGTCTTTGAGGGTTGCAGGCAAATCGGAGCGACCGGCAAACGGTAGACCCGTTGCAAAGATCGATTCGATGAGCTTTTGACGACCGGAGACGCGGATACGTTGATCATTCATCCATGCGCCTGCGCCCTTTTCGGCCCAGAACAATTCGCCCTTTGCCGCGTCGAACACAACGGCGGAGACGATTTCCCCCCGGTGCTCAAGCGCGATGGACACCGCCCAATGCGGCAAGCCGTGCAAAAAGTTAGTGGTGCCGTCGAGAGGGTCAACGATCCAACGGCGTGTCGGGTCTTTTCCTTCGATCTCTTCGGTCTCTTCGCCCACATAGCCATAGGTCGGGCGCGCTTCCATGAGCATCTCGCGAATGATCTCTTCGGCGCTTTCGTCGGCTTTGGTTACGAAGTCACCCGC
>NZ_CBFHKW010000019.1:41442-43782 GCF_965656515.1 Celeribacter marinus | reverse complement strand
AGCGGATCTTCGGCGTTCATCGGACGGGGCGGGCAGTCGGGGCTTGCGTGCTCCATCAGGTATTTGACGTCGACATCGCGACCTTGGACCCATGAGGTCTGCTCGCCGGTGTGTTTGACCACGAGGCAGCGCACTTTGTCGGAGCAGTGCAACAGGGCGGCATCGGTATTGGATTTGAGCGGGGTGGAGCGGCCACCGCGCGGGGCGTGGTCGGCGGTGATCACCACCTTTGCGCCACTGTCGTTGATGCGGTTGGCCAGCGCGTCTGGGGAAAATCCAGCGAATACAATGGAATGGATCGCGCCGATACGCGCACAGGCCAGCATGGCATAGGCGGCCTCGGGGATCATCGGCAGGTAGATCACCACGCGGTCGCCGCGCATCACGCCCTGAGACAACAGCACGTTGGCAAAGCGGTTGACCTTGTCAGACAGCTCTTTGTAGGTGATGTGCTGGGCGGGGGTCTCGGGATCGTCCGGCTCGAAAATGATCGCGGTTTGCAGTGAGCGCTTGGGCAAATGGCGGTCGATACAGTTGGCGGACACGTTGAGCACGCCGTCCGAATACCACTGGATATCCACGCGGCCGAAATCGAATGTGGTGTTTTTGACTTGGGTGTAGGGCGTGATCCAATCAAGCGTCTTGCCCATCTCCCCCCAAAATCCCACAGGATCAGACACAGAGCGCGCATACATCTCATCATACCCCGCACGATCAATATGCGCAGACGCCGTAAAGGCCGGTGAGGGTTTTGTCATGAGGGTTTCGTCAGACATTGCAAGCTCCCTGAATAGTGTCTCCATGGGGGTTGCGCGAACGCGAACCTCCTCCTGCGTTGAGGTTTAACGGGGTTTTTGTCAAAAAGCGCGTAAGATGCTGCGCATGCTACGTTTTTTTGTTAACAACTTCACTATTTGAGTTCGGCATTTGTAAATTTTGACTACAAATTAGAAAATTTGATGTGATTGCAAAGGGTTAACGTTGGGTAAATTGCGAGTTGTCATCTGCCACGTGGGTGCGCCGCTCAGGTGGCGTGCAAATGAGGGCGCTAACACAAAACAGGTGGGTATTTACCCTATGATGCTCGTGGCCTCATGGGGTCGGATTGTCGTGCGACTCACCTGTGTCGGGGTGGAGCTAAAGTGCGAGATCCCAAATGCGCGCGGCGTTGAACGCATAAAAGAGCGCGCGCTCGTCGTCTGATGCGCCCGCAGTGAGGTCATGCGTGGCCGCGACCCAACGTTCAAGCGATGCGTTCAGCGTGCACACTGGGCTGTCGGACCCCCAAACAACGCGGTCCCAGCCAAAGCTTTCGATCACATGTTCGACGTAAGGGCGTAGGGTGTCTACGGTCCAATCCGGTGTCGCATAGGCGGTAATTCCAGATATTTTGGCGTTCACGTTCGGGCGCTGCGCGAGACGGTTTATCGATGCGGCCCAGTCGTCATATGCGCCGCCCGCGATGTCGGGGACGCCGCAATGGTCGAGCACAAATTCGGTATCAGGGCAGGCATCGATCAGCTCGATCGCGATATCAAGTTGGCGTGCCAGCGCACAAATATCAAAGGGCAGACCATACTTCCCCAGTTTACGTACATTCGCGCGAAAACGGGAGGATCGTGAAAGATCATCAGGCATGACATGCAACACGCGGCGTATGCCCTTTACGACCGTGAGATCCAAGCGCTCCACAAACGCCTCAAAGCCTTCATCTTCGGGGCGGGCGGATGAAATGGCACCGCGCATGAGCGACCCGCCTTGTGCCATCAGCTCAGCAACCATGGCGGTTTCTGTAGCAATGTCAGTTGGATCAACATCGACCTCCATATGCAGTGCGCCCTCAATGCCAAGCCGTTGTGCCATGGCGTCATAGGCCGCGTAGGACCAATCGGCGTTCAGGTCCGGAACATCCGCAAGCCACGGATAGGAGATACGGTTGCGGTCGATGAGGTGGAGGTGAGTGTCGATCAGCATCGGTGCGGGGCTCCAAAGGGGACGTAAAAAGGGGGCGTAATCGGTCATGTGCGCTAATCAAGTGTCGGACAAAGACCACTTTGGGTCAACGCAATAGAGTGATGTAAGGGATGGCGCACAAGTGAACAGGCGGGGCGCGAAATTCGCAATATAGCTTTTCGATCTTAAAATGGTATACCATTTCCAGGGCAGGGACTTGACCGCGGTGCTTTACCTCTGGCCTATAGACATTTCAAACCCACCGGAGAGGCCACCATGCCAACCCGTGTATGAGGAGGGGACTTTGGAGCGATTGAAAAATAAAACCTGCGTTGTGACAGCCGCAGGGCAAGGGATTGGACGCGCCTCAGCGGAGCGTTTGGCCCT
>NZ_CBFHKW010000019.1:28808-41343 GCF_965656515.1 Celeribacter marinus | reverse complement strand
CGAGGGTGCGCGCGTTATTGCGACTGACATCAATGAGGCCGCTTTGGCGGAGCTCGATGCAATTGACGGGATTGAGGCACGCAAACTCAATGTCCTCGACGGGGAGGCTATCACGGCCTTTGCGGCTGAGGTGGGCACGGCGGACGTGTTGTTCAACTGTGCGGGCATCGTGCATGGCGGCGACATTTTAACCGCCACCGAAGACGAGTGGGATTTCGCGTTTGACCTCAACGCCAAGGCGCAGTTTCGCATGATCCGCGCGTTTTTACCCGCGATGTTGGCGCAGGAAAAAGGCTCGATCATTAACATGTCGTCTGTCGCTGGTCCGATCACGGGTCCTGTCAATCGCCTGATTTACTCGGCTTCCAAGGCCGCAGTCGCGGGGATGACGAAAGCCATTGCAAATGACTATGTGACCAAAGGCATTCGTTGTAACGCCATTGCACCCGGTACCGTTGATAGCCCTTCGTTGCACCAACGTTTGCGCGATACGGGGGATTATGAGGGCGCGATGGCGGCTTTTATTGCGCGTCAGCCAATGGGGCGTATCGGTGAGCCCGACGAAATCGCGGCCCTCGTGGCCTATCTCGCCTCCGATGAGAGCAGCTTTACCACGGGCCAAGTCCACGTCATTGACGGCGGTTGGACCGCTTAAGACGCCAAACAAAAGGATCAAGACATATGAAATTTGCACGATACGGCGAGCGCGGCGCAGAAAAGCCCGCATTGGTAGACAGTGACGGCAATCTGCGCGATCTCTCCGCACATGTGGCGGATATTGCGGGGGACGTTTTGGTCAACCTCGCCACTCTCAAAGACATCGACGTGGCGTCTCTGCCCATCGTTGAGGGGAGCCCGCGTTTGGGCTCTTGCGTGGGCGGCACCCGCAAATTTATCTGTATCGGCCTCAACTACGCCGATCACGCGGCTGAATCGGGCCTTGAGGTTCCGCCAGAGCCGGTCATTTTTGCTAAATTCACCTCGGCGATTTGCGGCCCGAATGATCCGATCATCATTCCGCGCAACTCGGTCAAAACCGACTGGGAAGTCGAGCTTGGTTTCGTGATTGGCAAGACTGCGAAATATGTTTCCGAAGAGAACGCGATGGATCACGTTGCAGGTTTTTGCCTGATCAACGATGTGTCCGAGCGCGAATTTCAGGCGGAACGTGCGGGCCAGTGGGTCAAGGGTAAATCGTCCGACAATTTTGGCCCGACCGGTCCATGGCTTGTGACGCCTGACGAAGTTGGCGACTTTGACAACCTTGGCATGTGGCTTGAGGTGAATGGTGAGCGTGTTCAGGACGGCTCGTCCTCCACGATGGTCTACCGCGTGCCGTTCCTCGTGTCCTACCTTTCGCAGTTCTTTACGCTTGAGCCGGGTGACATTGTGTCCACGGGCACGCCTCCGGGTGTTGGCCTTGGCTTTAAACCGCCGCGTTATCTCAAAGTTGGCGACAAGGTTGCCCTTGGGATCGACAAGCTTGGCATTCAAAATCAAGTCTGTGTTGCTGACGTGTAAACGCGTTGGCCTATGACAGTTCGAAAAGCCCGTAGGAAACTGCGGGCTTTTTTGCATGTGTGGGTTTGGGTTTTTGGTCAAATCATGCGGGCGTGCGAAAATGGGGTTAGCGTGGGCCCGCGCCAAAGGTCGCGCGCCATTTTGCGACGAAACTCGCGCGGCGGTGCTGATCCATCGCCACAAGGAGCGTCAGATCAATCGGTATATAGCGCTGTGCGCTTTGCGGCAGGGGGGATGCGTCCGCATCAAGATGTTGAACCAAGTTGCTTTGCGCGAGAATGCCTTGTCCCTCAGGGGACAACAGAAAGTCCAAAAATTGCGCGGCTTGCTCTTTATGCGCGGCGGCCTTTGGGATCATCAAGGCGCGCGACAAAAATAGGGTGTAGTCCTTTGGATAGATAACGCCCAAGTTCTCATGCGGGACCGAGGCCACATAGGAGCCGAGTACATTGTACGCGATCAAATAATCGCCGCGCTGCACCCCTTTGATGATCTCCGCCGAACAACAGGTTGCGACCGCATCAACGCGTGAAAACCCCTCAAGAAGTCCACCAAACGTGGTGGCTTCCTGACTGTCCATGAATGCAAACAGAAAACCGAGCCCAGAGCGTTCTACGTCATAGGTGGCGATGCGCCCACGGTAGTGGTCGGACTGACGCCGCATAAGGTCAAGCAAGGCAAACCGTGTTTGCGGCGCGTCCTCAGCGGGGACGAGAGCTGTGTTGTAGATCGTAACCGCGGCCTCTTGGGTGATTCCCCAAAGTTCGTCGCGCCACTTGCGTTCCGCAGGTAGGGTCGCGGCAAAGGGTGACGCATAGGGGCTGGCGCAGGCGCGATTGACCAAATCTACCATCTGATGCACGCCGGATGAAATCACAATGTCTGCAGAGGCATTGGTGCCCTCACAGGCCGCGAGACTATCGGCGTACAGCGCGTTTGATCCCCATTGCTCATAGGTGATGCCAATTCGCGGATTGGCCGCGACAAAGGCGGTTAGGGCAGGGGCAAGAATGGCAATGTCCGTGGTGGAGCGCACGACAAGGGATGTGCCGCTTGTCGTCGGTTCGCCAAACTGCGCGATGGCTTCTTGGGCACGCATCGGAGTGGCCCAAAGGCACAGGCCTACGAGGGCAGCGATGACGCCGCGTTGTGTGCCGGATGGTCTCATGATGATGTCGCTTCGGTCTGGTGAGGCAGGCTTAGCGTGACGCGAAAGCCGGTTGGTGTTTTGTCCATCCGGACGCTGCCGTGAAAGGCCTGTGCAACTGCGCGTACAATCGACAGGCCAAGGCCCGCACTGTTGCCAGTTGAGGCGGCCGAGCGTTCAAAGCGTTGTCCTATCTTTTCGAGGACGTCCGCAGATGGGCCGCTTCCAGCGTCTTCGACCCATATTTCGCTGTGCCCGTCGTCACACGATGTTCCAATGGCCACAGGGGAGGTTCCATGGCGTAGTGCGTTTGCAAGCATGTTTTTAACGGCTTCGCCAAGGGATATATCGTCTGCCAACACCATGACGGGCGTCTCGCCAATACGTAAGTCGACCACAGTGTCAGGGGCCAGAACTTCGTGATCGCGATCCTCCAACACTTTGAGCGCAATGTCGCGTAAATCGACTGGCGTGGGAGGGGCGTTGTCAGAGCGGTGAATCACCAAAGCACGCGACAGCATTTGATCAAGCAGTGTCCCAAGCGACCGCGTGCGCCGCACCAGCCGGTCAAGGCGTTGCGGGAGGTGATCGCCGTCATCCTCAATCGCAAGTTCCGCTTGTGCGCGGATTGCGGCGACCGGTGTGCGCAACTGATGCGCGGTGTCTGAAATCAGATGTTTCATTGCGCCAACCTGGCGATCGAGCCGCCCCATAAATCGGTTCATGGCATGGACCATCACAACCACCTCGGCGGGGCCATCGGCGGGCATAGGGGTGAGATCGTAGGGGTCGCGGTCCAACATCTCTTGTGTCATGCGCTCAAGCGGGCGCATGGCGGATCGAATGACAAAAAAGGCACTTAGTAGAAGTGCGATCCCACCCAGTCCGGTCACGATCGCGGCCCCTGTTGTGAGGCTCATTGCCATTGCGTTGCGCGCCCGCAAGGTCTGTCCAACGGTTACAAACACATTGCCGGAAAAATCACGCTCAGAAAATCGCCGTACAACCGTGACGAACCGTGCGGCTTCGTCTTGGATGGCGCTGTCGAAAAAGTGCGGTTGGGTGATCGCGCGCGTCTCGCCAACGCGTTCTTTTGCTCCGTCATGCCCCGTTAACAGCGTGCCATCGGGTCCGCGCACCGAATAGGTCACGCGGTCGGCATCGGCGAAGGCCAATAGTCCAAAAGCGGAGACAGGAATATCGGCAACAGGCGTCCCGTCGACCACATTGATTGATTCCGCTATGTCGCTTGCGGCCCCGACGAGCAAGCGGTCAAAGGATTGGCGCGCGGCATTTTTTCCGTAGGCAAAGGAGGCAAGCATGACCACCACGCCGCCCATGGCCAAGAGCGATAGCACTCCGCCCATCACGCGTGACAAAAGTGTGCGGTTGACCGTCAGGTTCGCAGCGGATCTATTCATACGCGAAAATCCGGTAGCCAAGGCCGCGTTGCGTTTCGATGCCAATGGATGACGTCGACAGCTTTTTGCGCAATCGGGCGATATAAAGTTCAATCGCGTTTAGACCGACATCGGCATCATCAAAGGCGAATAATCCGTCATAAAGACGTTGTTTGCTCAAAACCGCCCCCTGACTGCGTAGCAATAGTCCTAAAAGCGTGGCTTCACGGCGCGTCAGATCAAGGGGGGCACCATCAAGAGTGGCGCTGAGTGCCGCCGGTGAAAAGGCAAGTGGGCCAAGGGTGACGGCGTCCGATTTGTGCTCCGCCTCACGCCGCACCAAGGCCCGCAACCGCGCCTCGAGTTCGCGTTGATCAAACGGTTTGACGAGGTAGTCATCGGCACCCAGATCAAGTGCGGACACGCGGTCATCGACGGAAAACAAAGCGGTGAGCATCAACACGGGCGTGCGGTCGCCGCGCATGCGCATGTCGTGCAACAATTCCGTACCATTGCGGTCAGGCAGGTTGATATCGAGTACAATTGCGTCATAGCGCTGAACCGCGAGAAAATCCTCGGCCACGGCACAGCTGTCCGCGAGATCGCACGCCATACCCGTTTTGCCCAACCGGATAGCCACGGCTTCGGCTACATCGGCGGCGTCTTCGACGATCAATATGCGCATCTTGTTCCCCTCCGTCGACCTTGGCCCATCGTGACAGGTTCACGACAGCTTCGCCATCTACAGTTCCCTCATAGCAAGTCGCGAGGAGACCGCAAACCTGTGGTGCGACTGCTTTGGACATCGGGCGGCCATACGGCCCGACAAAATAGTATATGTGGAGGAGAATACACATGATCATCAAGGCAACCCGCCTTACAGTCGCCGCAGCTTTGCTTGGCGCATCCACCTTTGGCGCTGTCGCTGAGGGTTTTACCCCTGAAAACCCTGAGTGTATCGCGCCTGCGAACCCCGGCGGCGGTTGGGATTTCACTTGCCGTCAGGTCGGCAAATCGCTTCAAGATCGCGGTCTTTTGGAAAAAACCATGCAGGTTGTGAACCTCGCGGGTGGCGGCGGTGGCGTGGCCTTTGCTGAAGTTGTCAACAAACGTGGCGATGATAACGATCTGATCGTTGCGGCCTCTGCGGCGACTGCGACACGTCTGGCTCAAGGCGCATACCCTGGAAACTCTATGGACGAAGTGCGCTGGTTGGCCTCTATCGGTGCTGACTACGGCGTGATCGCTGTGGCCGCAGATAGCGAGATCGCGGATTTGCCCGCGCTGCTCGACACGATCAAAGCCGATCCGACCACAATCTCCGTTGCAGGCGGGTCTGCCGTTGGCGGTTGGGATCACCTCAAAGTGCTCATCGCCGCGAATGCCTATGGCATCGATGATGTGCGTTCTGTGAAATACATCGCGTTTGACGGTGGTGGCGAGGCTGTCACACAGCTTCTCGCAGGGTCCGTTCAGGCGTTCACAGGCGACATCTCCGAAGCCAAAGGCTTTGTCGATAGCGGCGATATTCGCGTTTTGGCCGTTCTCTCTCCTGAGCGTCTTGGTGGTGAGTTTGCGGACTTCCCGACAGCCAAAGAGCAAGGCGTTGACGCCATCGGCGCGAACTGGCGCGGGTTCTACGCACCGGGCGATATGAGCGACGAAGCATATGACGCATGGGTTGGCAAGATCGCCGACCTCTATGCGACACCTGAGTGGAAAGAGACCATGGCAAACAACGGCATGGCTCCGCTTGATCTGCAAGGCGAGGCATTCGAAGCCTTCGTCGCAAACAGCGTGTCCCAAATCCAAACCATCTCCAAAGAGATCGGTATCATCAAATAAGCGTTTTGAACGCCACTTATTTGAGGGCGTCGCATGCGAGTGCGGCGCCCACTGTTTACCCACGTCCCTTTTTATCCGTTACCTCAAGAGGATCGTCCCATGAGTGATCGAATTTTTGGACTTGTCGGCCTACTCATCGCCATTGGTTTTGCTTTCGCAGCTCTCGCGATTGAGGAAAGCTTTTTGTCCGATGCTGTTGGCCCCAAAGCCTTCCCGCTAATCATTGCCGCCATTCTTGGCCTCAGTTCCATCGTTATTGCGCTCAAGCCCGATAGTGCGCCCGAATGGCCGAGCCTTGGACGGCTTGCCGAAATTCTATCCGCAGTTGTGGTTATGATGCTCTATGCCGAACTCTTGCCCGTGTTGGGCTTTTTGATCGCGACCGCATTTGCCGCGGCCTATCTGACATGGCGTTTGGGATCGGGGCTTGTTGCGACCGTTCTGACGGGAATCGGTACGTCTGGTGGCATTTACGTTGTCTTTCACCTCGTGCTTGGCTTGTCGCTCGCACGCGGCCCACTTGGCTTTTAAAGGAGAACACTCATGGATACTTTGACGTCTCTTGCGGACGGATTTGCCATTGCATTGACGTGGCAAAACATCCTTTTGGCCCTTCTGGGCTGTTTTTTGGGCACTGTAATGGGCGCGCTTCCGGGGCTTGGCCCGTCGAACGGTGTGGCGATTTTGATCCCGCTGGCGTTCACGCTTGGCCTTGGCGCGACACCCTCCCTTATTTTGCTAACCTCAGTCTATTACGGCGCGATGTATGGCGGGCGTATTTCGTCCATCCTGCTCAACATCCCTGGTGACGAGCCTGCGATGATGACCTGTCTTGACGGGCACCCGATGGCGAAAAAAGGTATGGCTGGACAAGCTCTTTCCCTGTCTGGCATTGCCTCTTTCGTCGGAGCGTTCTTTGCGACTTGGGGGCTTATTTTCCTCGCGCCGCAACTCGTGAAAATCGCGTTGTTGTTCGGGCCTGCCGAATACTTCGCTCTATTTGCCTTGGCCTTCATGACGCTTGGCGGCGTGTCGTCGACGAACCAAGCCAAATCGGCATTTGCGGCGGCACTTGGGCTTGGCTTTGCGATGATCGGCGTTGATACGCAGACGGGTGTGCCACGCTTTACCTTTGGCGAAGTTCACCTCTATGACGGGCTTGATTTCCTTGTCGCAATCGTTGGCCTCTTTGCGCTCTCCGAAGTGTTCATTTTCTTGGAACACCGCCACGGGAGTGCCGAGGGCACAGCGGACAAGATCAAAGTGGGGCGTCTCACCCCGCCGATGTCGATGATCAAAGAAACTACACCGACCATGATCCGCTCAACGCTATTGGGCTTTGTCGCTGGCGTCTTGCCCGGTGCGGGGGCGTCCCTTGGTTCCTTCATCGCGTACTCTTTCGAGAAACGTTTGGTCGATAAAGACGGCAAGACGTTTGGCAAGGGCGATCCACGTGGTGTCGCAGCACCTGAGGCGGGTAACAACGCCGCGGCCGGCGGCGCGCTTGTTCCTATGCTTGCGCTAGGTGTTCCGGGGTCGGGGACCACTGCGGTGCTTTTGGCGGTGTTGCTCTCGCTTAACATCACACCAGGCCCGCTGTTGTTCACGCAAAATCCGGATGTGGTCTGGGGTCTGATCGCGGCGCTTTTCATCGCGAACTTTATGCTCTTGGCGATGAACATCCCGATGGTGGGCCTGTTCACCCGCCTGTTGATGGTGCCTCCACGTATCTTGATGCCCGTTGTGGCGATGGTGTCGTTTGTTGGGATCTACGGTATTTCAGGTTCGTCATTCGATCTCTTGGTGATGATCGGGTTTGGTGTTTTGGGCTGGGTGCTTCGTAAATTTGATGTGCCGCTTGTTCCCATCATCCTTGGAACACTGTTGGGCAACTCGATGGAGAACAACCTGCGGCGCGCCATCACAATCGATAATGGTGACTGGATGACGTTGGTTGATAGCCCGCTATCGATCACACTCTGGCTGATTGCGATCATTGGCTTCATCTTGCCCGTGTTCTTTGGACGCAAGGTAAAGGCGCAGATGCGTGCACGGGCCGACGACGAAGGCGCACTGCGCGACTAACGATATGACGCGCAAGCGGGGAGTCCTCGCTTGCGCGTATCCGTGGCCTCAGGATCATATGCCGGGCAGATATAGAAAATAGGTGACCTGCGCCGCTCACCTGCTATTTTCATTCACATGACCACCCTTATTTCACACCAAGCAGAGCAGCTATCCGAGCTTTTGAGCGAACGGCTTGGCGTGCATGCGGGGGTAGGTTTTGCCGAGAAACTTGCAAAGGCGGGGCGTAGATTGCCGCGCTGGGCGCGCCGTGACGGGGCGCTGATCGCTATGGCGATGCAGTGGGAAACCCATCCAATGTTGTCGCGCCAGATTGACCACGACCGTGTGGCGCGTGCGGTCAAAAACTTGACGCGCCACCTCGGCGGTTTGGATGCCTCAAAACGGCGCAAAAACAAAATCCTTGATCTGATGGCGAGCATTGCCTTTGTCGTGTGTGTCACGGTTGGCTTGATCTTGGGCATCATGATCTGGCGAGACTTGATTTAGCACCACAGATGTTGACGCCATAAAAAAGGGGCCATGACTGGCCCCTTTGATCTGTGATGTTCGCGGTGGTTTAGAGGTTCGGGTACAGCGGGAATTGTGCGCAGAGCGCCTCAACTTCGGCTTTCACTTTGGCCTCAACAGCCGCGTTGCCCTCTTCGCCGTTCTGGGCAAGGCCGTCTACGACCTCAACGATCAGATCCGCAATCTTGCGGAACTCGGCCTCGCCAAATCCGCGTGTGGTGCCGGCGGGGGATCCAAGACGCACACCAGATGTCACCATTGGTGGCTCGGGATCAAACGGAATGCCGTTTTTGTTACAGGTGATGTGCGCGCGGCCCAAAGCGTTTTCAGTCGCGTTTCCTTTGACGCCTTTGGGACGCAAATCAACGAGCAAAACGTGGGTGTCCGTGCCACCTGTGACGATATCAAGGCCGCCTTTCATCAACTGGTCTGCCATCGCTTGGGCGTTTTTCACAACCTGTGCGGCGTAGTCTTTGAACTCGGGGCGAAGCGCTTCGCCGAAGGCCACGGCTTTGGCCGCGATCACATGCATCAGCGGGCCGCCCTGAATGCCAGGGAAAATCGCGGAGTTCACTTTTTTGGCGATCTCGACGTCATTGGTCAGGATCATGCCGCCACGTGGACCGCGTAGGGTTTTGTGTGTTGTGGTGGTGACAACATCGGCGTGCGGGAACGGGGATGGGTGTTGACCGCCCGCGACGAGACCCGCGAAGTGCGCCATGTCGACCATCAAAATGGCGCCAACGGAGTCCGCAATTTCACGCATCTTTGCGAAGTCGACCTGACGCGGAATGGCCGAGCCGCCCGCGATAAGCATCTTTGGCTTGTGCTCGGTCGCAAGCTCTTGGATCTGGTCATAGTCGATCCGCTGATCTTGCTTGCGCACACCGTATTGAATGGCGTTGAACCATTTGCCGGATTGGTTCGGCTTTGCGCCGTGGGTCAGGTGGCCGCCCGCATCAAGCGACATGCCAAGGATGGTGTCACCCGGCTGCAAGAGCGCTTGGAATACGCCTTGGTTCGCTTGTGAGCCCGAGTTTGGTTGAACGTTGACGTATTTACAGCCGAACAATTCCTTTGCGCGGTCGCGCGCAAGGTTCTCGGCGATGTCCACAACATCACAGCCGCCATAGTAGCGGCGTCCAGGATATCCTTCGGCGTATTTGTTGGTCAAAACCGATCCCTGTGCCTGCATCACAGCGGCGGACACGATGTTTTCGGAGGCGATCAATTCGATCTCATCGCGTTGACGGCCAAGCTCGTTTGTGAGGACGTCAAAGATTGCGGGGTCGCGTAATGAAAGGTCTTCGGTAAAGAAACCGGCGTCGCGGACGTTGGAAGTCATGGGGGTGCTCCTTGGCAGCAGGGACGAGTCTGCGGTGTGTTTAGCCAAAGTGAGGGCCGTGGAAAACCCATAACACGTGCATAATGATCTTGAATGGGTCGGTTTTGATATCGTGTTCATCAAGTTGGTATGAGGCCTTCGGGCGCAGCATGCTGAAAAGACGTGAAAACCTTGTCGTGGTTTGATAGGCACACTGACAAAGACGGCACCGCATTCGTGTCGCGGGTCACTATAGAAAGTTGAGATATCATGGTCAAAATCGCCATCGCGGCCAGCGAAGCACAAGCCGCACAGCGCGCCTTTGAGCGTCTGCAACTGCGCTACACGCCTGTTGTGGCTGAGGAGGCGGACGTCATCGTCGCGCTTGGCGGGGACGGTTTCATGTTGCAAACCCTACACGCGACCATGCATCTGGACGTGCCTGTGTACGGTATGAATTGCGGCACAGTCGGCTTTTTGATGAATGAATTTCACGAGGAGGGTTTGCGTGACCGTCTATCCGAAGCCGTAGAAGAGGTGATTAACCCGCTGCGCATGAGGGCGCTGGGGGCGGATGGTGAGATGCATCACGCGCTTGCAATCAATGAGGTGTCGATGCTGCGCGCAGGCCCGCAAGCGGCAAAACTGCGCGTCTCCGTCGATGGTAAAATACGAATGGAAGAGCTGGTATGTGACGGGGTTTTGCTGTCCACGCCCGCAGGGTCCACGGCGTATAACTATTCGGCACGCGGTCCGATTTTGCCGATTGGGTCCGATGTTTTGGCGCTCACCGCGATGGCGGCGTTTCGTCCGCGGCGGTGGCGCGGCGCGCTTTTGCCAAAATCTGCAACTGTTCGGATTGATATTTTGGAGCCCGAAAAGCGTCCCGTGATGGCGGACGCCGATAGTCGTTCGGCGGGCAATGTGCTTTGGGTTGAAATCGCCTCTGAGCCATCCGTGAACCACCGGATTTTGTTTGATCCCGGTCATGGGTTGGAAGAGCGGTTGTTGCGCGAGCAATTCACCTAAAGGCCGCAATCAAGCGCCCCAAACGAAAACGCGCCCCGATTGGAGCGCGTTTTGTCTGATTTGGTCGGGGTCTATTGAGCGTAGCCAATGCCCTGTAGCGCCACCTTGATCTCGTTGAGTATCTCGGGATCATCGATGGTGGCAGGCATTTTGTAGTCTTCGCTATCTGCGATTTTAACCATCGTGGCGCGCAGGATTTTGCCTGATCGTGTTTTGGGTAGGCGGTCCACAACACAGGCCAGTTTGAAGGCAGCTACGGGACCGATATCGTTGCGCACGGCGGCGACACACTCTTTGATAATGGTCGCATGATCGCGGTCGCAGCCCTTGTTGAGGCACAAAAACCCCATAGGCATTTGACCCTTGAGTTGATCGGTGACGCCAATCACGGCGCACTCGGCAACATCGGGGTGCCCCGCTAGAACCTCCTCCATTGCGCCCGTCGATAGGCGGTGGCCCGCCACGTTGATCACGTCATCGGTGCGCGCCATGATGTAGAGGTAACCATCGTCATCCTTCATCCCCGCATCACCCGTCTCATAATAGCCGGGGAAGGTGTTGAGGTAGGACTTTTTATAGCGCTCTTCGGCGTTCCACAGGTTTTGCAGCGTGCCGGGGGGCAGGGGTAGTTTGATCGCAATTGCACCAAGTTCGCCGTTGGCAACAGGGTGGCCCGCGTCATCCAGAATGTCGATCTCATAGCCGGGCATTGCCACCGAGGGCGATCCGACTTTGACGGGCAGTTCTTCGATCCCAAGCGGGTTGGCGGCAATGGCCCACCCCGTTTCTGTTTGCCACCAGTGATCGATCACGGGGATGCCAAGATGCTTTTGCGCCCATTTGATCGTGTCGGGGTCCGCACGTTCGCCTGCGAGGAACAAGGCCTGAAGGTCATGGAGCTTGTAGCGCTTGATCCATTCGCCATCGGGGTCTTCGCGTTTAATCGCCCTCAGGGCCGTTGGTGCAGTAAAGAACGATTTGACGCGGTGGTTTTGGATAATTTTCCAGAACACGCCTGCGTGCGGCGTCCCGATGGGCTTGCCCTCGAACACCAATGTCTCGGCCCCTGTGATCAGCGGTCCGTAACAGATGTAGGAGTGACCCACGACCCATCCGACGTCGGACGCGGCCCAGAACCGTTCTCCGGGGCCGACATTGTAGATGTTTTTCATCGTCCACTGGAGCGCCACAAGATGCCCGCCCGTGGCGCGAATGACGCCCTTGGGTTGGCCTGTGGTGCCTGAGGTGTAGAGAATATAGGCGGGGTGATTGCCCTCAACAGGGACGCATTCGGCGGGTTTGACGCCGTATTGGAACCCATGCCAGCTAAAGTCGCGGCCCTCGACGAGTTTTGCAGCCTCTTGTTCACGTTGGAAAATCACACAGAAATCTGGTTTGTGCTCGGCCAGATCAATGGCTTTGTCGAGCAGCGGCTTATAGTGCACCACGCGGTTTGGCTCTAACCCGCAGGACGCGGCGATGATGACTTTGGGTGTGCAATCGTCGATCCGCACGGCCAACTCGTTGGCGGCAAATCCCCCGAACACGACCGAATGCACTGCGCCGATCCGTGCACAGGCAAGCATCGCCTCAAGGGCTTCGGGGATCATCGGCATGTAAATGATAACGCGGTCGCCTTTGCCCACGCCGCGCATTTGCAGCGCACCTGCAAGT
>NZ_CBFHKW010000019.1:0-28709 GCF_965656515.1 Celeribacter marinus | reverse complement strand
GAGGCCACGCGGTCACGCAGCTCTTTATATGTAATACCTTTGGAGGAATGGGTGATCGGGCTCTCGTGCATGATCGCAAGGTTATCACCGCGTCCCTCATCGACGTGACGATCCACGGCGTTGTAACACGTGTTGGTCATCCCGTCAGAAAACCACTCGTAAATTGGTGCGTTCTCGTCGAACAAGGCCTTTGATGGCTTTTCGTACCAAAAAATGTCCTCGGCCGCCTGCATCCAGAATTTTTCCGGATCGGCTTTCCACGCGCCATAAACGTCTGCGTAACCCATTGGTATTCTCCTCACTTATCGCGCGATTAAACGCTTTCAGTGACCACCTCGCAAGGTCTCCTCCCTGTGCCAGATGGTCACTGACTGCCGACTTTCGCCGTGCAAGCTCTCTACTCACGCCCCGTCCTAGCAAAGCCACCGAGTCGTTTGGTAAAAATATTGCAAACCTGTGTAGCAAATTGATTTGCAAAGTTTGCAGTTCGCCGCATGTGCAAATGAAAATCGCCCGCCCCTGAGATGGGGCGAGCGATTTCAGTGGTGTTGCGTGTTCGTCTTAGCCGTAGTGCGTCACAGGTGTGCCTGCGATGGCCGACATATTCAAAAGTCCGCGTGATGTAATGGACGGTGTCACGATGTGCGCACGGTTGCCCATGCCCATCAAGATCGGCCCAACTTCCAAACCGTCGCCTTTGGCTTTTAGGATGTTGCGCACACCCGACGATGCATCTGCGATGGCAAAGACGAGCGCGTTTGCCGGTCCCTCAAGGCGCGAGTTGGGAAACGAGCGCTCGCGCAGGTCGGGGGTCAAGGCACTATCAATATGCATTTCACCCTCATAGACGAAGTCACGCGGTTCACTATCAAGGATCGCAATTGCCTCACGCATATGGCGGCCCGTCATACAGTTGAGGTTGCCAAACTCGGAGTGTGAGCACAGCGCGATATTTGGATCGATGCCAAAACGGCGGATGTGTCGCGCCGTGGCGCATACGGTTTCCGCGATTTGTGCTGGCGTGGGTTCGGTATGCACATGCGTGTCGGCGATGAATAGCGGCCCATCTTCCAAAATCATCAACGACAGCGCGCCCACGGGATGCAACTCTTTGGTTCCGAGGATTTGTTCGATGTAGTTGAGGTGCCACAAATACTGACCGAAGGTGCCGCAAATCATGCTGTCGGCATGACCCTCATGGACCATGATGGCACAGATAGCGGTGGTGTTGGTGCGCATGATGGCCTTGGCCAGATCGGGTGTGACGCCGCGCCGCTCCATGAGTTTATGATAGGACTGCCAATACTGTCTGTAGCGGCTGTCATTCTCCGGGTTTACGATCTCAAAATCGATGCCCGGGCGGATTTTCAATCCTGCGCGCTCGGCACGCATCGCGATGACTTCAGGGCGGCCAACGAGAATAGGCATGTCGGTGGTTTCTTCTATCATCGCTTGGGCGGCGCGCAAGACGCGTTCGTCCTCCCCTTCGGCAAATGCAATGCGGCGCTCTGCTTGTGAGGCGGCATGAAACACCGGACGCATCAACAATGCCGATTTAAAGACAGACTGATCCAAGCTTTGTTTGTAGGCGTCGAGGTCGGCCATGGGGCGGGCTGCCACGCCACTTTCCATTGCGGCGCGCGCCACGGCAGAGGCGACAACGCCCATCAGGCGCGGATCGAATGGTTTCGGGATCAGGTACTCAGGGCCAAAGGTCATGCGCTCGTCTTGGTAGGCGGCGGCGGCTTCGGCCGATGTGGTTGCGCGCGCTAGAGCTGCGATGCCTTCGATACATGCGATCTGCATTTGATCGTTGATCTCGCTTGCGCCCACATCGAGGGCTCCGCGAAAGATGAACGGGAAGCACAGCACGTTGTTCACTTGGTTCGGGTAATCCGAGCGGCCCGTGGCGATAATTGCATCCGGTGCCACCTTTTTCACGGCATCGGGCATGATTTCCGGTGTCGGGTTGGCAAGTGCAAAGATGATCGGCTGTTTTGTCATCTTTTTGACCATGTCGGCGGTCAATACGCCCGGACCAGACAGGCCAAGGAATAGATCCGCGCCGTCGATGACGTCATCCAATGTGCGTAGATCGGATTTTTGCGCATATTCGGCTTTTTGCGCGGTCATTTCCTCGGTGCGCCCCTCATAGACGAGGCCAGCAATGTCGCAAAGCCAGACGTTTTCACGTTTTAGCCCAAGTTTGAGCAGCATATTGAGGCAGGCTATTCCGGCGGCACCGCCACCGGTTGAGACGACTTTGATGTCTTCGATCTTTTTGCCAGCAACGCGCAGCGCGTTGGTTGCGGCCGCGCCGACAACAATGGCTGTTCCGTGCTGATCATCATGAAATACGGGAATATTCATGCGTTCACGGCACAGTTTTTCCACGATGAAGCAGTCGGGGGCTTTGATGTCTTCGAGGTTGATCGCGCCGAATGTCGGCTCAAGTGCGCAGACAATGTCCGCCAGCTTTTCGGGATCTGTCTCGTTCACTTCGATGTCGAAGCAGTCAATGTTGGCAAATTTCTTGAATAGAACGGCTTTGCCTTCCATCACGGGTTTGGAGGCGGCAGCGCCGATATTGCCCAGACCTAAAACAGCCGAGCCGTTGGTCACAACTGCCACAAGGTTCCCGCGCGATGTATATCGGCTTGCCGTGCTCGGATCGTTTTTGATTTCCAAACAGGCTTCTGCGACGCCAGGCGAGTAGGCGCGCGCGAGGTCGCGACCGTTCGCAAGTGGCTTTGTCGCGCGAATTTCGAGTTTCCCAGGCTTTGGGAATTCGTGATAATCGAGGGCCGCCTTGCGAAGGCTTTCGTCTCTCTTGTCGTCTGCCATGGGTCTCTCCAGAATTTAGTTTAATACTAAACTAATTTAAAACTGCACGCGTGTCACGCTCTGTTTTCTTTGCCCATACGCCGTTGTGCGGCTGTCACGCAAGCTTTGCAGTGGCTATATGGAGAAGGTTAGCGCAAACACCCTGCATTTAGGTGTGTTGACTGCTATTTTTGGTGATGAGGTCTGCATCCTGCTTGCATCCCCATGTCCAAGCGCGCAATCTCGACCATGTAGTCAAATTTTGAAAAAAGGCCCACATCCATGTCCCTGATTGACTCTGCCAAAGCGGCCCAAGACCGCGCCTATGCGCCATACTCTAACTTTAAAGTTGGCGCGGCAATCAAGACGTCGTCAGGCGCGGTTTTTGCGGGCGTCAATGTCGAGAACGTGGCCTACCCTGAGGGCACATGCGCCGAAGCGGGCGCGATTGCGGCGATGGTTTTGGGCGGCGAGACGCACATCGTAGAAGTCGCCGTGATCGGATCGGGTGACGCGCCAACGCCGCCCTGTGGCGGGTGCCGTCAAAAGTTACGCGAATTTGCCGCGCCGGATGTGAAGGTCACAATGATGTCGCGTACAGGCGAAACCTTGATCATGACCGTGGGTGAGTTGCTGCCGGGTGCGTTCAGCCACGAGCACATGGATTAATCCGAAATGGACGCGCGCCGCATCATTGAAAAACTACGCGACAAGACGGCCCTTGCGGACGTCGAATTGCAGTGGTTTGCCCAAGGCCTTGCAAACGGGGAAGTGACAGACGCGCAAGCCGGTGCGTTTGCGATGGCCGCGCTGTTGAACGGAATGTCGGACCCTGAACGCGTTGGGCTAACGCTCGCGATGCGCGACAGCGGGCGCGTGATGACATGGGATGCGCCGTCTCCCCCGATTGATAAGCACTCTACCGGTGGAATTGGCGATTGCGTGTCTTTGATACTTGCGCCCGCGCTCGCGGCGCTTGGCGGGTTTATCCCTATGGTGTCGGGTCGCGGTCTGGGCCACACGGGTGGAACGCTCGATAAACTAGAGGCTATTCCTGGCCTCAAAACCGAAGTTAGCGAAGATAGGTTTCGCGCCATCATGGCGCAAACTGGCTTTGCAATTGTGTCCGCGACGGGGTCTATCGCCCCTGCAGACAAGCGCCTTTATGCGATCCGCGATGTGACGGGAACGGTCGAGAGTATTGACCTCATCACGGCGTCGATCCTATCCAAAAAGCTTGCAGCGGGGCTTGAGGGCTTGGTGCTTGATGTCAAATGTGGGTCGGGGGCGTTTATGAAAACGCGTGACGATGCGCGCGCTTTGGCACAAAGCCTTGTTACCACTGCAAACGGGGCAGGCTGCAAAACCTCCGCTTTGATCACCGATATGAGCCAGCCGTTGTGTCCGTGGATGGGCAATGCACTTGAGGTGATGGCCGTTATGGAGGCGATGACGAGTGGCGAGGTGGATAATCGCCTTTGCGATCTCACATGTGCATTGGGCGGTGAGTTGATGGTCTTGTCCGGTATGGCCCATGACGCAGATCACGCCGCATTGGCTGTCCGGGGTACGTTGAGCGATGGTTCTGCGGCTGAACGGTTTGGTCAGATGGTTCATGCATTGGGCGGGCCACGCGACTTTGTTGACCACTGGCGTGACCGCTTGCCGTCCGCGTCCGTGGTGCGCGATGTCGTGGCGCACCAATCAGGATATGTTGCGCAGATGGACGGTCATGCACTTGGCATGGCAGTTGTTCATTTGGGCGGCGGTCGTCTCAAGGGAGATGATAGAATTGATCCGGCCGTAGGGTTCTCCAATTTTTGCATGACGGGTGAGTATCTGGGTCAAGATGATCTGATTGCGACGATCCATGCGCGCTCTGACGCCGATGCTGACCGCGCCGAGGCCGCTATTCGTGCGGCGGTATCATTCGCGGCGCAACCGCCCGAGGCCGTGCCGCTTGTGTTTGAAAAGGTATCAGGATGAGTCGTGCATTTTTGATTGTGATGGATTCCGTTGGCTGTGGCGGTGCGCCCGATGCGGATCAGTTTTTCAATGGGGGCACCCCTGACACCGGTGCCAATACGTTGGCCCATATTGCTCAAGCCTGTGCTGATGGTCAGGCGGAGGACGGTCGAACGGGGCCATTGAGGATGCCAAATCTGGATGCGCTTGGGCTTGGCGCGGCCATCGCGGTTGCATCAGATGATCGTGCGCCGCATTTGGGCGCGCAGCCGCAAGGCCTGTTTGGCGCCGCCGCCGAGGTTTCACAGGGTAAGGATACGCCATCGGGCCACTGGGAGCTGGCGGGCGTCCCCGTCCCGTGGGACTGGGGTTATTTCCCCAAAACAGAGCCGTCATTTCCACAAAAAATCATGGAATTGACCGCCAAATTATGTGGTGCGGGCGGCACCTTGGCCAATTGCCACGCCTCTGGCACACAAGTGATTGATGACTTTGGCGCACAGCACGTCAAAACAGGTTGGCCCATTTGTTACACCTCTGTGGACAGCGTGATGCAGATTGCGGCCCATGAGGACCATTTCGGTTTGGAGCGATTGTTGCAGCTATGCCAAGATCTCGCGCCAACGCTACATGCCATGAAAATCGGTCGCGTGATTGCGCGTCCTTTTGTGGGCAATGAGGCGGACGGGTTTACACGCACGCTGAACCGCCATGACTATGCCATTGCACCGCCTGCACCAACGCTTTGCGATTGGGCCAAGGCCGCAGGGCGCAAGGTGTATGCGGTCGGAAAAATCGGCGATATCTTTTCCATGCAAGGTGTCGATGAGGTGCGCAAAGGGGCGGATGTGACTTTGTTCGACCACTTGTGTGATGTGATGGAGGAGGCCGAAGATGGATCGTTTACCTTTGCCAACTTTGTCGAGTTTGACAGTCTGTACGGCCATCGCCGTGACGTGTCGGGCTATGCGCGCCACCTCGAGTGGTTCGACGCCCAGATTTCGCGCCTGTTAGAGCATGTGCGCCCAAATGATTTGATCTTGTTCACCGCCGATCACGGCAATGATCCGACATGGGTCGGCACCGACCACACGCGCGAAATGGTCCCAGTTGTAGGCTACGGGGTCGGGGCGCGCGCAATTGGCCGTGTCGCCTTTGTCGATGTCGCTGCCTCGATTGCCGATCACCTTGAAATTGAAAACCTAGGAGCAGGAAAATCGTTCTTGTGACCCAAACCGTTCTCTTGCCAGACTAAGGATGCCATCAGATGCTTGACCACCTAACGATCGTGAAACACCCCCTTGTGCAACACAAACTGACGCTTATGCGCGAGGTGGAAACCTCAACGGCAGTGTTCCGTCAGCTTTTGCGCGAAATTTCGCAGCTCTTGGCCTATGAGGTCACGCGCGAATTGGATATGACCACAAAACGGATCGAGACGCCGATGCAGCCGATGGATGCGCCGGTTCTTGATGGTAAAAAGCTTGCGCTGATCTCGATTTTGCGGGCTGGAAACGGGCTGCTCGATGGGGTGCTCGAACTGATTCCATCGGCACGGGTCGGGTTTGTTGGATTGTACCGTGACGAACAAACGCTTCAACCCGTGCAATACTATTTCAAAGTGCCTGATGCGCTTGAAGACCGGCTTGTGATCGCAGTTGATCCGATGCTTGCCACCGGTAACTCGTCCGTTGCCGCCATTGATTTGCTCAAACAGGCTGGGGCTAAAAACATCCGCTTCTTGTGTCTTTTGGCGGCCCCCGAAGGAGTTGCACGGATGAAAGAGGCGCATCCAGATGTGCCAATCGTCACCGCGTCTTTGGATGAAAAGCTAAACGAGCATGGGTATATCGTGCCGGGCTTGGGCGATGCTGGCGACCGTATGTTTGGCACGAAATAGCGTCTAAAGTTGTGGATTCACCTTTGCAAGCTACGGGGAAGTGATGTAGCTTGAACCACAACATTTTGTGTGGGGGCGCACCATGACGGCCTTTAGATCAGTATCCATTGTGGCGCTCTTTGCCATTGTTTTATGTGCGCCGTTGAGTGCCAAAACTTTGCGCAATGCAGATGAACCTGCGGAGTTCCCCCCGTCGAGTTTCACCGGATCACAATACGTGGACAGCCGAGGCTGTGTTTACGTGCGCGCGGGCGGTGCCGCTGGTACGCAATGGGTGCCCCGCGTGACGCGCTCTCGGGATGTGATGTGCGGTTTTAAACCCACTCAAGTTGCGGGATCAAACCTACCCGTTATCAAAGATCCTGTAGTGCAAACCCCTGCAAAAGTGGCCCCGGTGGCTGTTGCACCCGTGGCGCCAACGCGAACAACGCCCACCCCACCCATGGCGGTCCGCGCCGCAACACCACAGGTCGTCGCAGCGCAACCCGTACAAGCGCCACGCCCCGTAACCGTGACGCTACCGCGTCCTGCCGTTGCTGTCGCACAAATGCCAAAGCCTGCGACCGTACAACTGCCAAGTAGCGCGCCCGTTCAGGGTGCACGCACCCAATCGCTTGATGTGCGCAATGGGCCGCAAACCGCGCATCCCTCCGACTATGTGATGAAGCGTCTGCCCGCAGGAGTGACTGTGCGCACGGCCGCTGGCGAAAAGATGACGACCACGCAACCGACGATGGTTCGGGTGCCTGTTGCATCGGTCAACCGCATCGCGGCGCCTGTCCGCACCGCTTATGTACAGCCCGCTTATGTTCAACCATCGTCGAGTGGGTGTTCCAATTTGAGTGGGAATGCCGCGCAGTTTATGACGGCAACAGATGTACGGTGCGGCCCACAGCCCCAGCACCCGTCAAGCTTTGTTGTTCGGCGTCAGGCGCAAGCTTTGCAGGCACAGGCACATAGCGTTGATCTACACCGCGCCGCTACCGCTCAAGGGTTTACAATTGCGCGCCCTGTCACAACGCAGGTTCCCGCCGGTTATAGTCGAGTGTGGGATGACGGGCGTTTGAACCCCAATCGTGGCCCGCGCACCTATGCAGGTGACTTGCAACAAGCGCAGGTCTGGACACAAGACACACCTGCGCGCGATGTGTATGCGCCCAAGCCTAAGACGTTTTGGCAATCCTTGTTTGGAACAGGTCAGAGCAAAACCACCGTCTATGTGCCACAGGCACAGGTGGCCATGGCCGCGCCCTCCCGTATATCGACCAAAAGCGCGGCACCTATTCACACGCCTAAAACCCAGTCCGCGCCCGCAAATTTGCGCTACGTTCAGGTCGGGGCATTCGGGGTGGCAGCGAACGCTGACAATTCAATTGCACGTCTGACATCGTTGGGCGTGCCTGTGTCGTCGCAGATCCTAAATCGTGGCGGGAAATCCATCAAAATGGTGCTCGCTGGCCCGTTTGCATCGTCGCAACAGACTTTGGCGGCACTTGGCTCCATTCGCTCCGCTGGCTACGCGGACGCCTTTGCGCGCAAGTAAGTGATCCCGCCCTGTTTGAGTTCTCGGGTGGTTTAGCTGCCACAAATGCCTTGGAGTGCGATCCAGTCACCATCTGAGAGCGTTGCGCGGGTGTTGTCGATGTGGATTGCATCCGCTTCGATCAGCGGGAGGGTTTGCGCACCTGTGATGTCGACGGCATAGGCATAGGGGGCGATATGCACCTGAGCGCGTACAAATCTCTCAATCAATGAATCCGTTGCAACAATTGCGGCGGGTGGTGCGATCAAAAGTGCTTCGGTGTGTGCATCCAATGTCGCGGCGTCGATGTGGCCGGTTGTTAGCAGGCGCAGGGTCGCCATGAGGCCGGATTGTTTTAGCAGTCGTTCAAGTGGATCATGTTGTTGCGCACGTTCCATTTCGGCCAAGGCGTAACCTGCGGGGACGGCGGGGTCGTCAAAATCCTCGACCAATGAGCGGTTCAACAAGACAATGCGCCCAGGTAGATGTTGCGTGATCGGCACGCCGCTTTGTACCACAACGAGACGCCCGCCCTCGCTTGCGCGTAAGCGGGTGTTGAGATGCTCAAGAGCGAGGGCGCCGCGTGCGGTGGAGCATGGCTGTCCTGACAGGCGTTGCATCCGGTCAAGAAGCTGTGCACCAATTTCATTGCGTGTCACATCGGGGACAATTGAAACTGCCTGACGGATAAGAGCGTTCGGCAGCCAAAAGATTCCAAGCCCAACACAGGCCGCAACGGCCCCGCCAATCACAAGGCCACGTAAGCGCCCGGGGTGGGTGCGTCCACGCTCCAAAGCGCGATGAATGCGCGCAATCCCATCAATAAGGGTCGAGTCGTCGACTTCCAAACGCTCATCAGTGTTTGGGTCAGGACTATAAAGCGCCTTTTTTTCGTTGGTGCCGTTCACGCGCTCAATGGCGGGTAGGGACCAATGCGCCAAAGGTGTGCCTGCGAAATCTGAAATGACCAGCGTGGCATCCCCAATGGTCACGAGGACCTCGCGTTTTTGGGTTTCTCCCTCGGCTCGCCAGAGTGCGGATGCCTCCAAACGATCATATTCTGTAAGCGCAGTCATGCGCGGGCCTGCTTTTTTGTTCTTGTTAGGTGACTTTACCGCGCCTTCGTCCATGCGACAATGAAAAGCAGCTGGCCACATCAAACAAGCGCAGGGTGGCCGAATTTTCTGCAAGATCACAATGCGATGCGCGCCTTTAGTATGCGTTCTGTATATCTATGGGGTCAAATTTTGGCTCGCGCAGCCGCGGTTTCAATGCCCTTTCGGGGTTACTATTGTGGGGCGCTACAATAGGGGACGTCATCACCGTTATATAAACCTTAGCGGCGCACCCGTGGCGAATCTCTTTTGGAATCAATGGGGCGGGGTCCGTAGTGAGATTGGGCATGTGCAAATGTGGTTAACGCAGGGTGAAAAAACTGCGGGATATGAGTTATTATGGTTAACAATTGGCGGTGACGTGGCTCATTTGCGCGCGTGACGGGATTATGCCACATTTCGGTCCCATTCGCGGCGAATTGTGACCCACCCCAAAGGGCCAAGTGACCTTGCTAGAACGGACGGGCTGCCACCCGCTATGTCCGAGCAAGGGGATGACGATATGAAACTCGGTGAGATTTTCAGGACGCAACCAGCGCGAGATGCGCACGGCTTGCAGCGCGCGTGGACGTTCGCGCAACGGGATGCGTTCGCGCGCCCTATGATATCTGCGGGATTGATCGCGGGAACCCAAGTTGCCACAGGCCTCGGATGGCGCAAGATCGAGGCGGTACAAGAGGGCGACAAGGTGTTGACCTTCGATGATGGCTTGCAAACCGTTCAACGCCTAGAGCGTAGTTTCATCGATGCGCAAAGACACCGTGGACATATCGCAGATGCACCGATTTGTGTGCCTGAGGGGGCGCTTGGCAACCGTGATGCCCTGCTTATGTTACCCGATCAACCCGTCATGGTCGAAAGCGATTTGGGTGAGGAAATGTTCGGGGATCCCTTTACGCTTGTCCCCGCGATGTCTCTCATTGGCTTGAAGGGCATTCGTCAACACACCGACATAGACGTCTTTGACGTCGTCACACTTTATTTTGAGACAGAACAGGTTGTGTTCGCAAACGTTGGCGCCCTCTTTTACTGTCCGTCCTATTCGGGTGCGGACATGTTGCATATGGCGGACGAGTCCAATGTTCCGGGGTACGAGGTGTTATCGCCGGAAAAGGCGCGCAAATTGGTTGCGGCAATGATCC
This sequence comes from Celeribacter marinus, assembly GCF_965656515.1. GTDB lineage: Bacteria > Pseudomonadota > Alphaproteobacteria > Rhodobacterales > Rhodobacteraceae > Celeribacter > Celeribacter marinus_D. The sequence goes on along the minus strand of NZ_CBFHKW010000019.1, from coordinate 18,242 downwards.
GTGAGGATGCAAGCGATGCGATTTGGTCCGACACAGGACGACATCAGTCTGCTCACGCCCGCGTGGCGTGACAGGCCGCCACCATTTAGTGAGATAGCCCGCGCAGACCTGCGCGGGCTTTGTTTTGTTTGGCGCTGTGCGATTAGGCCGCGGCTGTGTCCATGCCTGTACCGAACCGCCCGTAGAAGGTTTCGCCGCGATCTGCCATGTCACGCAAGAGGCTAGGTGTCGCAAAGCGCGGACCATGAGTAGCCGTCAGGTTGTCGCAAATCTCCACCGCTTTGGCCGCCCCAATGATGTCGAGCCATGAGAACGGACCACCCGACCACGGGGCAAAGCCCCAGCCAAGGATCGCGCCAACATCGCCTTCGCGAATATCGGTCAACACACCGTCTTCGAGGGCGCGCACGGCCTCAAGAACCTGCGCCATCATCAGGCGGTGTTGTACCTCATCCAAGTCGGGCTGCACATCGGCCACGGGGAACTCGGCGTTGAATCCGTCCCATAACAGGCCGCGCTTACCCGCCTCATCGTAGGTGTAGAACCCTGCGCCGTTCTTTTTGCCCAAACGGTTTTGATCGGCCATCCAGAACACAATCTCGTCCACGGCCTCATCGGGGTAGGCATCCCCCATCGCCGCTTTGGTCGCTTTGGCGATTTTGACACCCAGATCAATCGAGGTTTCATCGACCAGTTGAAGCGGGCCAAGCGGGAAGCCAAGAAGTTTCGCGCCGTTTTCAATCAGCGGCAGATCGACCCCCTCGGCGGCCAAACGAATGCCCTCATTGATGTAGGGAATGATGCAACGGTTGGCGTAGAAGAACCGAGCGTCATTGACCACGATCGGTGTCTTGCGGATTTGGCGCACAAAATCGAGCGCCTTGGCCACGGCAATGTCGCCTGTCTCTTTGCCCTTGATGATCTCTACGAGCAACATCTTGTCCACAGGGGAGAAGAAGTGAATGCCGATGAACTGTTCTGGGCGCACGGAGGCCTTGGCCAGTTCGGTTATGGGCAGGGTGGAGGTGTTGGAGGCAAAGATGCAGTCCTCGCCCACAATCGCCTCGACCTTTTTGGTCATTTCGGCTTTGACGCCGATGTCCTCGAACACGGCCTCAACGATCAGATCACAGCCCTTAAGCGCGTCCAGATCGGCGGTGGCGGTGATGCGCGATAGGACCTCGGCCTTTTTCTCGGGCGTGACTTTTTTGCGTGCGATACCCTTGTCGAGGATGCCCTCGGCGTAGGATTTGCCGCGATCTGCCGCGTCTTGGGCCTGATCGATCAACACGACCTCAATCCCTGCGTTGGCCGCGACATAGGCGATGCCTGCGCCCATCATGCCCGCGCCAAGAACGCCGACGCGGCTAACCTTTTGGTCGTCAACAGCGGGACGGTTCGCACCTTTTTCAAGCGCCTCTTTGTTGATGAAGAGCGAGCGGATCATCGCGGAGGACGAGGGGTTCATCAGCACATTGGTGAACCAACGCGCCTCGATTTTGAGTGCGGTATCGAACGGGACCATCGCGCCCTCGTAGACAGCCGAGAGCAAGGCCTTGGCGGCGGGATAGACGCCTTTGGTATTGCCATTGACCATCGCAGAGGCGCCGACAAAGGTCATAAAGCCCGCAGGGTGGTACGGTGCGCCACCTGGCATTTTCCATCCCTTTGCGTCCCATGGTTTGAGAATGTCGGCGTCTTTGGCCGATAACACCCATGCTTTGGCCGTGGCGAGCAGTTCAGCCGCAGGAACGACCTCATGCACCAACTGGCTCATCTTTGCCTTTTTGGGGTCGAGCATTCTGCCCTCAAGCAAAATAGGCGCGGCCGCCATTGCGCCAACCAGACGCGACACGCGGGTTGTGCCGCCCATGCCGGGGAAGATGCCGACCTTGATTTCGGGCAGGCCGATTTTAGCCTTTGGATTGTCGGCCGCAAAAATACGGTGCGTTGCCAGCGGCAACTCAAGGCCGATACCTAGGGCCGTTCCAGGCAGGGCTGCGGCAACAGGTTTGCCGCCCTTGTTGGTTTTGGGGTCCATGCCTGCGCGTTCGATTTTACGCAAGATGGCGTGCATGTTCATCAGGCCGTCCATGAGCCCTTGGGCGGGGTTGTCGCCTGCGGCCTCTTTCATCTTGGCGATGATGTTGAGGTCCATGCCGCCCGCGAAATCGGCCTTGGCCGAGGTGATCACGATGCCTTTGATGTCGTCATCTGCAAGGGCCGCGTCGAAACAGGCCTCAAGCTCGGTGATGCCCTCCATCGAGAGCACGTTCATGGATTTGTTGGGCACGTCCCATGTGATAACGCCAACGCCGTCTGCGTCTTTGCTTAGTGTAAAGTCAGCCATGTTTTCTCTCCCTTACACGCGTTCGATGATGGTTGCCGCACCCATGCCGGATGCGATGCACAAAGTTGCAAGGCCTGTGCCTTTGCCCGTGCGTTCCAATTCGTCGAGCAGCGTACCGATGATGATTGCGCCAGTCGCGCCAAGCGGGTGGCCCATTGCGATGGACCCGCCGTTGACGTTGACCTTTGAGGCGTCGACGTTGAACGCTTGCATAAACCGCATGACCACGGCGGCAAAAGCCTCGTTGACCTCAAACAGATCAATGTCTGAAATACTCATGCCACTGTCGGCCAAAATTTTCTGCGTGACGGGCACGGGGCCGGTGAGCATGATGGTCGGGTCGGTGCCGATTTTGGCGGTGGCGCGGATGCGGGCGCGGGGTTTGATGCCCCATTTTTCGCCGAATTCCTTGTTACCGATCAGCACGCCCGCCGCACCGTCGACGATCCCCGACGAGTTGCCCGCGTGGTGAATGTGGTTGATGCGTTCAAGGTGCGGGTATTTCATCAAGGCCACAGCATCAAAGCCGGGCATGACTTCGCCCATGTCTTTGAACGAGGCTTTGAGCGCGCCAAGCGCCTCAGTTGTGGTGCCTGGACGCATGTATTCGTCACGGTCCAAAATGGTCAGCCCGTTTTGATCGAGTACAGGAACAATGGATTTGTTGAACCTGTTGTCCGCCCATGCGGCTGCTGCGCGATTCTGGCTTTCAACGGCCAAGGCATCGGCCTGTTCACGTGAGAACCCGTATTCGGTCGCGATGATATCTGCGGAGATGCCTTGTGGTACAAAATAGGTCGACATCGCTAAAGACGGGTCTGCTGCGATGGCCGCGCCATCGGAGCCCATCGGGATGCGGCCCATCATTTCGACGCCGCCCGCGATATAGCCCATGCCCGCACCACCCTGCACTTGGTTCGCCGCAAGGTTTACGGCCTCCATGCCCGAGGCGCAAAAGCGGTTGATCGCCAGGCCGGGGATGGATTGATCAAGGTTGGAGGCCAGAACGGCCGTGCGTGCAAGGCACGCGCCCTGTTCTCCAATCGGCGTCACATTGCCCCAGATCACGTCCTCGACCGCGTGACACGAAAGGCCGTTGCGGTCGGCAAGCGCGTTGAGCATCAACGACGACAATCGCACGGATGTCACTTCGTGTAGGGCACCGTCTTTGCGGCCTTTGCCGCGCGGCGATCGTATCGCGTCATAAATATAGGCGTCGGTCATGTGGTCCTCCTCAGGCCTGCGTAGGAAATGCGCGCGGCATTAGATCGTAGGGATGTTGCCAACCGTCCAAGGCCTCGATGTTTGAAAGCCAACGGTCGATGTTCGTCCAATCCGCGCGGTGAAAGCCGAACGGTTCGGGGTAAAAGAGATAGGCGCAACACGATAGGTCCGCGATGGTCGGGCCTTGACCGCTCGCAACCCAAGGGTGGCTAGCAAGCTGCGTGTCGAGCACTTTGTAAGCGGCTTTAATGCGCGCTTGGGTAAATGCGATGACCTCGGCGGGGCGTTTGTCCTCAGGCAGAAAATTCATCAAAAAACGCGTCATGCCGATCTGGCTTGAAAACTTGTGATTGTCCCAAAAGGTCCACCGCAACACCTCGCGCGCCTCGGCCGCGCTCTGACCGCCGAACTGACCCGTCTGTTTGGAGAGATGATCGAGGATCACGCCCGATTGAGTCAACGTCAAATCACCGTCGACAAACACAGGACATTCGCCCATTGGGTTGAGCGCGGCAAATTCGGGGCTGCGGGCTTCGCCTTTGAAAAAGTCGACAAACCGTAGATCAAAATCGATCTTTGCGAGGCGCATCATCAACGCCACCTTATACGAATGGCCGCTTTCGCCAAAACCGTAGAGTGTAATCGTCATCCTGCGCGCTCTCCGAAATCGTGGTCCTGCACCCAATGTTGGATATTGGATATTTTTGCCAAGAAAAAGCGGGTCTGTTTACGAGCCTTTAACGGGCGCATGCGTTCAATGGTGTGGCGGAACAGGCGGGGACGCCGATGGCCGTCCAAGGAAAAGCCGCGTGGTGCGTGCGCAAAGAAGCAACCCGATGTAGAGGGCACGATTGCGACCGCACTACGCGCATTTTTCGTCCAAGTGCTATCTGTTTTTGCTTGGCTCAAATTTCCAAAATGCCCTGCGTGGCACGGATCGTTTGTTGTGAATGGCAGGGCTCGGACGGTCATTTTTTCCGTTTCTCCAAATCGGCTAGGAACAGACTTAGCCTGTGTTTGAGGTTTTCTTCGTGCGTCACGGATGTGAAGTTTTCGAACAGAAAAGATAACGCTTCTCCCTCCTCCAACTCCGCATCACGTGCGAATTTCTTAAGACGACGATAGCCATCTTCTGTCATTGAAACAGGAAAACGCCGCGTCATTCTAAATCGTGTGGGCATTGTTACGCTCCGTCAAAAGCCAAGGTGTTGCGTGCAAACAAAAACGCCCCCGCCGGATGGGCGAGGGCGTCTCAATTCGGGGTACGACAATCTTAGAAGCTTTCGGCGTCGAGTGCCATGACGGTATCCGCGCCACTTTCAATGCGTTTGAGCAAGGTCCCTGTCATCGGCAATTGGCGGGCCATATAGAACCGCGCTGTTGCCAGTTTGGTTTTGTGGAACTCAGGGTCGTCCGTGCCATTCTCAAGGGCAGCAAGCGACACTTTCGCCATCCGGCCCCACATCAGGCCAAGGCAGGTGTAACCAAACAAATGCATGAAATCATAAGAACCCGCGAGGGCCGCGTTGGGGTTTCTCATTCCGTGCTGCATAAAGAACATGCTGGCCGCTTGCAGGTCTTTGGACGCGCCTTTGAGGGGTTCGACGAAATCGGACATGTCCTCGTTGCTGTTGTCTTTGCAAAAGGTTTTGACCAAGTCAAAGAAGGCCATGACGTGTTTACCGCTATCCAGAGCCAATTTGCGGCCTACCAGATCGAGCGCTTGCACGCCGTTGGCACCCTCATAAATCTGGGTGATGCGGGCATCGCGGGTGAACTGTGACATGCCCCATTCTTCGATATAACCGTGGCCACCGTAGACCTGTTGCGCATTCACAGTCGCCTCGTACCCTTTGTCTGTCAGAAACCCTTTGAGGACGGGGGTCATCAGTGACACGAGGCCCTCGGCGTCTTTGTCGCCGCTTTTGTGGCCCGCGTCGATCAGTTGCGCCCCCCATAGCATAAAGGCCCGCGCGCCCTCGATGAAACTTTTCTGGTCCATCAGGTTGCGACGGATATCTGGGTGCACGATCAGCGGATCGGCGGGGCCATCAGGGTTGGCCACGCCCGTCACCGCGCGCCCTTGAAGGCGGTCTTTGGCGTAGATCACTGCGTTTTGATAGGCGGCTTCGGCTTGTGCCAAGCCCTGCATGCCCACGCCCAAACGCGCCTCGTTCATCATAGTGAACATCGCACGCATGCCTTTGTGCTCTTCGCCGAGCAAATAGCCCTCTGCCTCGTCGTAGTTCATGACGCAAGTGGAGTTGCCGTGGATGCCCATCTTTTCCTCGATTGATCCCACAGAAACACCGTTTGGCGCACCCACGGAGCCATCGTCGTTCACTTTGAACTTAGGGACAATAAAGAGCGACACGCCTTTGATGCCCTCGGGGCCACCCGCGATTTTCGCCAGCACGAGGTGGATGACGTTGTCGGACATGTCGTGATCGCCCGCGGAGATGAAGATTTTCTGACCGGAAATTTTAAAACTACCATCGGCGTTTGGTTCGGCTTTGGTGCGCATTAGACCGAGGTCCGTCCCACAATGTGGTTCGGTCAGGTTCATCGTGCCGGTCCACTCACAGGACGTCATTTTGGGCACATATGTTGCTTTTTGTGCATCTGTGCCGTGGACCAGAATGGCGGACACTGCGCCGTGGGTCAGGCCCTGATACATGGTGAACGCTTGGTTGGCGCCCGAAAACAATTCGCCTACGGCGGTGCCGATGACATATGGCATGCCTTGGCCGCCGAACTCTTCGGGCAGATCGAGGCCGGTCCAACCGCCTTCTTTCATCTGCTCGAACGCGGCTTTGAACCCTGTGGGCGTCGTGATGACACCGTTCTCAAACGTGCAGCCCTCTTTGTCGCCAACTGCATTGAGCGGGGCGATAACCTCACTGGCCAATTGGCCCGCGGCGTCTAAAATTGCTTCGGTAAACTCAGGCTCGAGATCGCCGTACCCGGGGATATCGGAGCCTGAGATATTCAGAACATCGTGTAGAACGTATTGGATGTCTTTCGTCGGTGCTGTGTAGCTAGGCATTGCCTTCTCCCTTGCAGTGCATCGGGAAGGTATTTGCCGCCCCGATCTATTCCATTGAACCGATTTCGCGTTCGGTCCAGTCAATCTGTTCTTCAAGCTCGCCCATAACCTGGAGCAGCTCGTCACGTTGCTTTTGCATCACGCCCAATTGGTGGCGATATGCGTGGAGCGTGCCAACCATTTGGGCGCGCCCGTTGTCTGCATCGCTATAAAGATCAAGCAGCTGCCGGATCTCTTCGAGCGAAAAGCCGAATCGTTTGCCCCGTAAAATCAACTTCAGGCGGGCGCGATCGCGGCGTGTGAAGAGACGTTTTTGTCCTTCACGGATTGGAAATAGAAGCTCCTTGGCTTCGTAAAAACGCAAAGTGCGTGGCGTCACATCGTGCGCATCACACATCTCGCGAATGGTCAGTACCTCATTTGTCACTTTATTCACTCCGGCGTCTGGGTTGACGGGCGCGGGTGGCCTGTCTGTGCTTTCGGCGCGAAGTGGATGCCTCGCTACCAGTCTACAAGTGCAATGCCCGCCACCAAAACTTTAACGTGGCGTCATTTGAGAAATGGTAAAATTTCCGGAATAGTTACCTAGCGGAAGGAGCAATATTGTTCTGGGCCTGACGATGCAAGCGATTTGATGTTTTCCACGTAAAAATACCAAAAAACCCTATTCGAAGCGCTTTGGGTTGCTTTTGTGCCATGTGTAAGATCGATCGTTTGGGGGGGCGAAATAGGTGAATTTTGCGGCGCGGACGGACGTTTTGAAATCATGTAGACCAATGGAACGTTACGTCGAAATACGGACGTGATCATCGATCGACGTGATGTACCGCGCACGCCGCCCTACGAGATGCAATTACTGAGCGGTTGAGGTGTGGGTTTCACCGCGCAAACTGCGTAATTCTTCGATAGCCTCGTCGAGTTCTTTGCGCTGTGCTTCGAGCGCGTGAAGCTGACGATCGGCCAGTTCGACAAAGGCATCGTTTTGCGCTTGTGTCCCTTTTTCTTCGTAGATCATCAGCCATTGGCGGATTTCTTCAAGGGAGAACCCATAGCGGCGACCACGCAAAATCAGCTTCATCCGCGCCAGTTCACGTGATGTATAAAAACGCGAGCGCCCTTCTTTCTCGGGATCGAGCAATTCGATGTATTCATAATAGCGCAATGTGCGTGGCGTCACATCGAATGTGGTGCACATCTCTTTGAAGCTTAAACGGTCATCGGACATTTCGATCCTCCTTGACGTGAGAGCTAAACGGGTTGGTTTAGAAAAGCAATTCGGTTCGACGCCTTCGCGCAAACCATAGTAAACACGGGTGAGTGTGATCAAGGATGTTCGTACCATTCGCGTGATCATTCTATAGTGAACACTCCCGCACGCGATAGGAATGCGACGTTACGTCATGTTGGACGTCAGGCCAAGCTTGCCGAAGCAAGATGCAAGTTTGCGCTTGCGGTTCCGCGGCTCAACCCGATTAATTGACCAAAGGGCGGGCATAATATGACGGATCAACGGACTAAAAACGCACGACAATTTATTGAGGCTATTCCCCATAGTCGTGATTTGGGTATGGAACTCACGCAAATCGATGCACAGGGTGCCACGATCACGATGCCCTATCTTGAGAAATTGATCGGTGATCCCGCGACGGGCGTTATCCATGGCGGCGCTATTTCGGCACTAATGGATACGTGTGCCGGTGCTGCGGTCATGAGCCATCCCAAAGCCGGCTATGCGACTGCGACACTTGATTTGCGAATTGATTATATGCGCTCTGCGGTGCCGCATCACACGATTACCGCCCGCGCCGAATGCTATCACATGACACGCTCGGTTGCGTTCGTGCGTGCCACGGCGACGGATGGTACGTCCGACATACCCGTGGCAACAGCAACCGGCGCCTTTACCGTGGAGCGCGCATAATGAGCGAGATTTTGAACCGCGACGTGTTGCTCGCGAACCTGATGCGCAACGTTCCATATGTCGCATTTATGGGGTTTGAGTTTTCCGCTGAAGGCGAGGCCTTGGCGGCAAAAATGCCCTACCGGCCCAATTTGATCGGCAATCCTGCCTTGCCTGCGCTGCACGGCGGGGCCATTGCGTCCTTTCTCGAAATGACGGCCTTTATGACTTTGGGATGGTCTCGGATTTGGATGGGTGATGGCGGTATTTCGGCTCAGGGCGAGGTTTGGCCGTCGATTCCCAAGACCATTGATCTAACGGTTGATTATATGCGCTCTGGCAAGCCGCAGGAAACATTTGCGAGTGCGCGCATTACGCGTGCAGGGCGCAGGTTCGCGACAGTGCACGCCACGGCATGGCAGGAGGATCGCGACCGCCCGATTGCCGATGCGATGTGTCATTTCTTGATGCCGCGCTGCGATGGCTGATCTGGCGAAAGCTGGGCAAGTGGAGTTGCGACCCTTGACCCACAAGCGCATGTTGGCGATTGCATTGCCGATCGTGTTGTCCAATGCCACCGTCCCGATTTTGGGCGCGGTGGATACGGGCGTGGTCGGGCAAATGGGCGCGGCGGCCCCGATTGGCGCTGTCGGAATAGGCGCTGTCATTCTTGCCTCGATCTATTGGATTTTCGGGTTTTTGCGCATGGGCACCACCGGCCTCGTGGCCCAAGCCCGTGGGGCAGGGGACGCCGCAGAAGTGTCCGCTTATCTGACACGTGCGCTGATGATTGCCGCCCTCGCGGGGGTCTGTTTGATCGTCTTGCAGGCGCCAATCCTGAACGGTGCGTTTCACGTCTCGCCGGCCTCGCCAGAGGTCGAGAGTCTCGCGCGGTCTTACATCGCGATCCGCATTTGGTCGGCTCCCTTTGCCATTTGTCTTTTTGGTCTTACGGGATGGTTGATCGCGCAAGAGCGCACACGGGCCGTTTTGTTACTCCAACTGTGGATGAACGGGGTCAATATCGTCTTGGATATCTGGTTCGTCCTAGGCCTCGGGTGGGGCGTGCAAGGCGTGGCTATAGCAACCGTGATCGCAGAGATGAGCGGGGCGGCACTTGGCCTATGGTTGTGTCGCGAGGCGTTTTCGACCCCCGCGTGGCGTGATTGGGCCGTTGTGCTCAAGGCCGAGCGCCTTGTGCATATGGCGCGGGTCAACACCGATATCTTGATCCGCTCCGTTCTGCTGTTGTCGGTAATGGTATCGTTTGCATTCTTGGGTGCGGGTTTTGGCGATGTCACGTTGGCCGCCAACCAGATCCTGATGCAGTTCATCGAGATTACGGCATATGCGCTTGACGGATTTGCCTTTGCCGCCGAGGCGATTGTGGGAACGGCCGTTGGTGCGCGATCGCGTGATGCGTTTCGGCGTGGGGTACTTTTGGTATCGTTTTGGGGCGTGGTGGTCGCCCTCTGTCTCGCCGTATCCTTTGCGATATTTGGCGGCACGATCATTGACGCCATGACCACGGCCACCAATGTGCGGATCGAGGCGCGCACGTATCTGTGGTGGATGGTTCTTGCCCCACTCTTGGGGTTGGCCTCGTGGATGCTCGACGGGGTGTTCATTGGGGCCACGCGCACCCGTGACATGCGCAACATGATGGTGCTGTCAGTGGCGATCTATTTTGCCGCGGTGTGGACCATGGTTCCGCTATTGGGCAATAACGGCCTTTGGGCCGCATTGATCATCAGCTACATCGCGCGCGGGATCACGCTGGGGTGGAAATACCCCGCCCTTGAGCGCGGCGTGGCGGATTAAAGCCAATCACCGCGCTGTGTTCCAACCGCCTCAGCAACTGTTTCAAACCCGTCCGCTTTGAGCAAATCGTCGATGCCCTTCGCGATGCGCGGGGCGAGCGATAGCCCACGATAGACCATCGCGGAATAAAGCTGAACGGCAGACGCCCCTGCACGAATTTTGGTGTAGGCATCTAGAGCGGATTCAATGCCGCCCACGCCAACCAGCGGTACGTCTTTGCCTAAATTGCGCGATAGACGCGCCAGAACGCGCGTAGATTTTTCGAATAGCGGCTTGCCTGAAAGCCCGCCCATTTCTCCCTTATGCGTACTTTTCAAACCATCGCGGGAGAACGTGGTGTTGGTCGCAATCACCGCGTCTATGCCCGATTTTCGCGCCACTTCAGCAATTTCGTCGATTTCGGAACTGTCGAGATCAGGTGCGATTTTGAGGAACACAGGCACAGATTTTTCGAGCCCCTTACGTGCATCCATGACACCGCTGAGCAATGCTTCTAGGGCTTCCGGCCCCTGTAGATCACGCAGCTTTTCGGTGTTGGGGGAGGACACATTGACCGTGGCAAAGTCTATGAGATTGCCGCAATGCGCCAGTACGCGGGCAAAGTCGGCCGCACGGTCATCGCTATCTTTGTTGGCTCCGAGGTTCAGACCGACAGGAATTTCGATTTTGCGGTTAGATTGACGACAGCGCCCAAGACGGTCTGCAATGACCTCCATCCCGTCATTATTGAACCCGAACCGGTTGATGACCGCGCGGTCCTCGGTCAAGCGGAACAGGCGGGGCTTGGCATTGCCAGATTGCGCGCGTGGGGTCGCGGCCCCCAGTTCAATAAAGCCAAATCCAGCGCGTGACAGTTGCGGGATCGCTTCTGCATTTTTGTCAAATCCGGCGGCCAGTCCAACGGGATTGGGCAATGTGAGGCCAGCAATCGTTGTCTTGAGCCGGTGTGAGGTCACTGGGCCAGGCAAGGGGGCAAACCCTGCGCGCAATGCGGTGAGCGCCAGCGTGTGCGCGCGCTCTGGATCGAGTTTGCGCAATACGGCAAGGCCGATTTTCTCGGTGAGACTCATACCATATCCTCAGGAAATACGTGGCTGTCTGGTGCGTCGTTTAGGGCAAGGGGCAGGGGCTTGTCCCACACCACATCGCTCAGGCGCAAATTGCGATACAGGTGGGGAAAGAGCGCGCCACCGCGCGAAGGTTCCCACCTAACATCGGCACTCATGGCATCGACGTCACAGGCCAAAAGAACCAAACCGTCGACACCTGCGAACCATTTGGACGCGGTTTCGCGCGCCTGTGCCGCCGTGGAGAAATGGACGTAACCGTCCACGATATCCACGGGCGCACCCTTAGTGTCGCCCTTGGCTTGTAGCTCGGCCCATTCGTCGGCACGGAATATTTTGTAGATCATCATGGGCGGGTGATGCCCCCAAGCGGTGCCTGCGTCAAGCACCGCGTGCGAGTCGATCTGCGGCGCACTGTCTACTTTGCCCGTCATATAGGCGTTACACCGCGTCTTTAGCGCTAATGTTGACAGATCCTTTGACTCTTTGATCAAGTGTTTGCAGCATCATGATGTAACTCAACAGGGGGGCAGTTATGCTCAAGAAGATTCTCACAACAACCGCAGCAATGTCGCTATGCGCGGGCGCAGCCTACGCTGATTATTCGCTGACGGTTTTGCACACCAATGATTTCCATGCGCGGTTTGAGCCGATCTCTAAATACGATTCGGGCTGTTCCTCCGAGGACAACACCGAGGGCAAATGCTTTGGCGGCTCCGCACGTCTCGTCACCGCCATTGAGGACGCGCGTTCGCGCACCAATAATTCCATCTTGGTGGATGGCGGCGATCAGTTCCAAGGCACGCTGTTCTACACCTACTACAAAGGTAAACTTGCCGCCGAGATGATGAACAAAATGGGCTATGACGCGATGACTGTGGGCAACCACGAGTTTGACGATGGTCCCGAAGTTCTACGTGGATTCATGGATGCGCTCGATTTCCCCGTATTGATGTCCAACGCCGATTTTTCGGGTGAGGCATTTCTTGCGGATAAGCTGCTGAAATCGACGATCATTGAACGTGGTGGTGAGAAGCTTGGCCTCATTGGTCTTACGCCGCAAAACACCGACGAACTCGCCTCCCCTGGTCCTAACGTGATTTTCACCGATCCGTCTGAGGCTGTTCAAGGCGAAGTGGACAAACTCACAGCCGAGGGCGTGAACAAGATCATCGTACTGTCCCACTCGGGCTACCGCGTCGATCAAATCGTGGCGGCAAACACCACAGGCGTTGACATTATTGTGGGTGGCCACACCAACACCTTGTTGTCCAATAGCAACGAGCGCGCCGAAGGCCCATATCCAACAATGGTCGGCTCGACGGCCATCGTGTCGGCTTATGCTTACGGTAAATTCCTTGGGGAATTGAACGTGACGTTTGATGATGACGGCAACGTGACCGAAGCATCGGGTGAGCCGCTCATTATGGATGCGGCTGTGACCGAGGACGCGACCACCGTTGCGCGTATTGCCGAAGCCGCAGTGCCGCTTGATGAAATCCGCAACAAGGTCGTCGCACAAACCGCCGAGGCTATCGATGGCTCGCGTGACGTGTGTCGTCACATGGAATGCCAGATGGGCAATCTTGTTGCCGATGCGATGTTGGACCGCGTCAAAGATCAGGGTATTCATGTTGCACTTGCCAACTCTGGTGGCTTGCGCGCGTCTATTGATGCCGGTGACGTGACACAGGGCGAAGTCCTCACAGTGCTGCCGTTCCAGAACACGCTTTCGACATTTTTCGTCGATGGCGCGATGCTAAAGGCCGCGCTTGAAAACGGGATGGGTCAATTTGACAATCCTGAGGATGATGGTCGGTTTCCACAGGTTGCGGGCATGACGTTCACGGTCGAGAGTGGCAACGCCACGGGCGAACGCGTGGTCGACATCATGATCGATATGGACGGCACATGGGAGCCGCTCGATATGTCCAAAACCTACGGCGTTGTGTCCAACAACTACGTGCGCAATGGCGGTGACGGCTATAAAATGTTCCGTGAGGCCAGCAACGTCTATGACTTTGGTCCCGATTTGGCCGATGTGACCGCGGAGTTCATCGCGGCAAACGCGCCATACACGCCCTACACAGATGGCCGTATTACGATGAAATAAAGGAGTCGTTTGACTCTTATGAAAGCCCTCGCCGGTGTGCGGGGGCTTTTTCTATTCAATGCGCCGCACGCGACATACAGATCGCTGTAAGCGTAACATATTTTGTTTTTTTTGAGATTTATGGAGCGGGTGACGGGAATCGAACCCGTGTCATCAGCTTGGAAGGCTGAGGTCTTACCATTACACAACACCCGCTCGGGTGAGAGTGGAATTAGGGCATCGCGCCGCGCGGGTCAAGACGGATTGCGTGACTCAATTGCCCCGACGGCCCATCTTTGTGACCTTAAATCTTCGCAGGCCTTGCCAAAAAGCTGCAACCCGTTGGATATGTGAAGCTGAAACACAAACCAAAGTATCGCCCCGCATGGAGTTGGGGCGCAGTTGAGGTGCATCGTGAGTATGACAACAGACGTAAACGAGACCAAAGGTACGGTTCTGGCCGTTGATTTGGACGGTACTTTGTTGCAGTCGGACATGCTGCACGAAACCTTTTGGAATGCTGCCTCGCACGACTGGAGCGCTGCAATCCGTGCGGTCCGAACGTTGAAGTCAGGCAAAGCCGCACTCAAACGCGATCTCGCAACGCGGGCATCTGTGGATGTAACCACGCTGCCCTACAATCGTGAGGTGCTCGACTACATTGCCAAATGGCGCGATGGCGGTGGGGTGGTCGTACTTGTAACAGCAACGGATCAAATACTAGCGGATCAAATTGCCACACATTTGGGCGTATTTGATGCGGTTTATGGGTCAGATGGCGACCGAAATCTAAAAGGGCAAATCAAGGCGGAGTTTCTCGTGGATCTCTACGGGGAACGCGGGTTTGCCTATGTCGGGGACCATGCGGCCGATCTTGATGTGTGGGCGCATGCGGCGCGCGCCATAACGGTCAACGCGTCCGAGGCCTTGCATGCGCAGGTGTGCGCAATCGGCATTGAGGTTGAGCATCTGGGCACCGCACATATTGACCGCAAACCCTATATCAAAGCACTGCGCCCGCACCAATGGCTCAAAAACATTTTGGTGTTTGTGCCGCTGCTACTGGCGCACCATTTGGATGCCGTCTCATTTGCACGCGCTCTTATGGCCTTTGTCGCGTTCTCTTTGGTGGCCTCGTCGGTCTATGTGCTCAACGATTTACTCGACCTCAACGCGGACCGAGCGCATGCCCGCAAGTGCAAGCGTCCCTTTGCGGCGGGGACCGTCCCGATTGCGCATGGTACGGCAATGGCGGGCGTTTTGTTGGGCGCGGGGGCGGTGCTCTCCGTGGCGCTTGGTCCGATCTTCTTGTTTGTTATGCTGAGCTATTACGCCATGACCACCGCCTATTCGTTCTATTTCAAACGCCGCGCCGTGATCGATGTTTCGGTTCTATCGGGCCTTTATACCCTGCGCATCATTGCGGGGGGCGTGGCCGTTGGTGTGCCGCTATCAATGTGGCTTCTCGCGTTTTCGGTATTCTTTTTCTTTGCCTTGGCGGCGGTCAAACGTCAGGCGGAATTGGTGGACAATATAAACGCTGGAAAGGTGCAAGCCGAGGGTCGTGGGTATCGCAATGAGGACGCCGAAGTGATTTCGCAAATGGCGCTGGGTACGGGGTATGTGTCGATCCTCGTCCTCGCCCTTTACATGAATTCGCCAGATGTTGCGTTGCTCTATTCCAACCCGCCGGCGCTCTGGGGAATTTGTCTGATTTTGTTGTTCTGGATCAGTCGTATCGTATTACTGACACATCGCGGCGAGATGCATGATGATCCGATTGTCTTTGCGGTGCGCGACCGCATTAGCCGTTTGTGCGGCATGATGGTTGTGGGCTTTGCGGTTCTTGGCGCGGTCATGTAACCGCGCCAATGTTCATTTGGGCCGCTTAGCCCTGCGCGGCCGCGCGGATCGCCTTGATGTTATCGCCGTAGACGGATGGCATGTCGACCGATCCACCGCGAAATACGGCTGATCCAGCCACAAGAACGTCTGCACCCGCAGCGGCAACAAGGGGTGCCGTTGCCGTGTCAACACCACCGTCAATTTCAATATGAACCTCACGGTCACCAATCATCGCGCGCAGCGTGCGAATTTTGTCTGTCATGTCGATAAACTTTTGACCTCCAAAGCCGGGGTTCACGGTCATCACGCAAATGAGGTCAGTGAGGTCCAAAAGGTGTTCAACAGCTTGGGCAGGCGTGCCGGGGTTGAGCGCGACACCCGCTTTCATACCTGCGCCTTTGATGGCTTGTAGGGTGCGATGCGTGTGCGGGCCAGCCTCGATATGCGCCGTCAGGATGTCGGCTCCTGCTTCGGCGTAGGCGTCGATGTAGGCATCGACTGGCGAGATCATGAGGTGCACATCCATCACCGTTTTGACGTGCGGGCGAAACGCTTTTACGGCGGGCGGCCCGAATGTCAGGTTTGGAACAAAATGACCGTCCATCACATCGATATGGACCCAATCGGCACCTTGCGCCTCGATGGCTTGGATTTCTGCGCCAAAGTTGGCGAAATCAGCGGATAGAATAGAGGGTGCGATTTTGATCGAGCGATTGAATGTCATGGTTGTCTCCTCGCGGGCATATGTGGCGTTGCGCGCCAAAACAGGTAGGCTCCTATGTCCCGCATCTGTGTGCGCGGCGCAAGGGTCCACAATGCCACAACTTAGGGCACATGTTGCGCACGACGCGATGATAAACGGCGCTAGAATGTCGCCAGTATTCGTATATTGTAGCAATACACGCCACAGCATCAAAAAAAACAAAACAATGTCATATCTCGATAACATCCGCACCTTCGTGCGCGTCTACGAATTGGGTAGCATGTCCGCCGCAGGGCGTGATTTGCGCATTTCCCCCGCCGTCACATCATCGCGTATCTCTCAATTGGAGGTGCATTTGAGCGTGCGCTTGTTTCAACGAACCACACGAAGCCTCACACCAACCGAACATGGTCGGGCCTTTTATGGCGGAGCCTGTGAGATTCTTGAGGCTGTTGAAAACGCCGAGGCGCAGGTGGTCAATATCACCGAAAACCCAAAGGGACCGTTGTATGTGGCGGCCCCGCTCGGGGTTGGGCGCCGTCTAATCGCGCCGCTGATCGCCGAGTTTTTGCGGGCCTATCCTGAGGTGAATATCCGGCTGCGCCTGACCGATCGCACCGTGGATCTCACCACCGAGGGGCTTGATCTGGCGTTCTTTCTTGGACAGCCAGAGGATAGCAATCTGCGCATCCGCAAAATCGCGGATATTGAACGCATTTTGTGCGCGTCTCCCGCATATATAGAGGCACATGGAAATCCTGCATCGGGTGACGAGTTGATTGCGGACAAGCATGAGTGCTTAAATCTGCGTTTTCCGGGGGCTACGGAGTTTCAATGGCGGTTGATGACGCCATCGGGGCCAAAACGGTTCCGTGTCGAGGGGCGATATGAATCGGACGATGGCGATGTCTTGACGGATTGGGCGTTGGCGGGAAATGGAATCGTACTCAAGCCGATTTTCGAAATTATTGACCACCTCAAAGAGGGCCGTTTGATCCCTGTGGCAACAAACACGCCACCTGAAGCAATTCAGATGGCGTGTTTGTATACGCATCGCAGACGTCAGGATCCAAAAACGCGATTGTTCATGGAATTTGTCATCGAGCGGATCGGTGCGGCTGTCCGCGACAGCTCGATCACGGCTCAGCTGCCGCGATAGGTCGAATATCCAAACGGCGAGAGCAGCAGCGGGACGTGATAGTGCGAGGCCTCGGACATGCCAAAACGTAGCGGGATCACATCGAGAAAGCGTGGTTCTTCGGGCGGCGTGCCGATTGCATCGAGGTAGGCCCCCGCATGGAATACCAACTCGTACACACCCGTTTCAAAGGCGCTGGCGGGTAAAATTTGCTCGTCCGTGCGCCCGTCCGCGTTCGTCACAAGGGTCTTGAGCAGCGTGCGCGTTTCACCGTCCATTTTGTAGAGGTCAATTTTCAAGCCGCTCGCGGGGCAACCGCGCGCCGTATCAAGCACGTGAGTCGTCAAATATCCGGACATAGGATGCCTATCCTTTAGGTTTGCAGATGCACAGTTGCACAATAATAAGCAGAGTGTACGACAATGCGCAAAAAGCCCGAAGCAAAATGCTCCTTATGATTTTTTTTGAAAATGGAATGAATAATTTAGGGTACTGATATTCTAATCTATGGAGGAATACTGTCTGTGCATCGCTACCCTCGTGATATGACCGGATACGGCGCAACGCCGCCCAACGCAAATTGGCCCGATGGCGCAAAAATTGCCGTTCAAATCGTCCTCAATTATGAGGAGGGCGGGGAAAACAATATCTTGCATGGCGATGCGGCGTCAGAGGCATTCCTGTCCGAAATTACCGGCGCGCAACCGTGGCAGGGTCAGCGGCACTGGAACATGGAATCGATCTACGAATACGGATCACGCGCAGGGTTCTGGCGTGTTCATCGGATGTTGGCTGATCTTCCTGTGACGGTTTACGGCGTGGCTACCGCGCTGGCGCGCGCGCCCGAGCAGGTTGCGGCAATGAAAGCCGCGCAATGGGAAATTGCCAGCCACGGCCTAAAGTGGGTCGAGCACAAGGATATGTCCGAGGACGATGAGCGCGCGCAGATCGCCGAGGCTATTCGTCTGCATACCGAAGTCGTGGGCGAGCCGCCGCGCGGATGGTACACGGGGCGATGTTCGAACAATACGGTGCGTCTTGCCGCCGAAACCGGTC
>NZ_CBFHKW010000018.1:31969-48166 GCF_965656515.1 Celeribacter marinus | reverse complement strand
AAGCGGTAAGCTCCAACGCATCGGGGACAACGGCGATTTGTGTCAAACCGTCATCTGCCTCAATTGCATAGGCATTAGTGTCGGGCGCATAGGCCACGAATGTAGCCTCAGGTTCGATCTCACCCATGGGCTGATCTTCGTCCTGCAAGGCGATGGGTTTGGGCGCAAGCATCAAGCGATCTGCGGGTGCCGCAGCAGACCCATCGGCGGTCACGGAATTCACGGCAAGACCTTGGTGCATGGCCAGTTGTCCACCGGGATCGTCGGGGATTGAGCGCGCCTCGCCCGCAAGAGCACGAATGACCGGAACACCCGACACATCGCGCACCATTTGCTTGTACCCCCAAACGCCAATGGTCAAAACGAGCACAAGCGACACAGCCGCGCCCGCCCATTGCGTCACACCCAGTCGCGGCATTTGCGCAACCGCACCGTCATCATAATCCGCATATCCGGACTCAGGGGCACCAAATTGACTGCCATATTGCCCGTGATGTTGAGCATGAAGGTGCGGCGCATGGTACGCAGGCTGCGGTGCATACTGTTGCTCAGAATGCACACCCGACGCATCATGTGACGCGACATACTGCGCATGCGGCTGACCGCCATACTGCGGTTGCCCGTGTTGGGGTTGCACATGGCCATAATTTGGCTGCGCCGCGTAGCCGTCCATTTGAGCGGAACGGGTGCCGTGAAGGGATTTAAAATCCTGCGTCATATTCGCCTCTTTGCCTCTTGAAGTCGTCAATGCGACCTCATCCCGTTTTGTTTTATATCAACGGGTTATAAACTGCTCTTGATGTGATGTATGAGGCCGATCTTTGCCGGCTTTCACACGGGGACGCACATCCGCCCTTGCCCCGAAGAGATGCGTTTAGCGCATTTCCTCCGCAGGCGTTACACCGAGAATACCAAGACCCGATGAAATAACAACGGCAACGGCACGTGGGAGCGCAATTTTTGCCGCAGAGGCCGCATGGTCCTCTTGTAAAAACCGCAGACCCTCGTTGTCGTTGCCCTTGTTCCACAACGCATGGAAATCCGATGCAAGCTCGTACAGATAGAACGCGATACGGTGCGGCTCATGGCTTTTGGCGGCAATCTCGACCTGACGCGGCCAATCGGCCAGCTTTTTGGCCACAGCCAATTCGGCGGGGTCCGTCAGGTTCGGCGTGTCGGTCAAGGCAATCCCTTGGTCCTCGGCTTTGCGCAGCACCGAGCGGACGCGTGCATGGGCGTATTGAACGTAGAACACAGGGTTGTCTTTGGATTGCTCCAGAACCTTGTCGAAATCGAAATCAAGGGGCGCATCGTTCTTGCGCGTGAGCATCACAAAACGGGTTACATCCGCGCCCACCTGTTCCACCACATCGCGCAGGGTGACAAAGGTGCCAGAGCGTTTGGACATCTTGAGCGGCACGCCGTTGCGAAACAGCTTCACCAACTGCACCAGTTTGATATCACAGCCAACTTTGCCTTCGGATAGGGCGGATACCGCCGCCTTCATCCGCTTGACATAACCACCGTGGTCAGCGCCGAAAATGTCGATAATCTCGTCATACCCGCGCTTCACCTTGTCATAGTGGTAGGCAATGTCGGGGGCAAAATAGGTCCATGCGCCATCGGATTTCTGGATCGGGCGATCCACATCATCACCGTGGGCGGTGGAGCGGAACAAGGTTTGTTCGCGCGCTTCCCAATCCTCGGGCATCTGACCCTTTGGCGGCTCAAGCGTGCCGCGATAAATCAGGTCTTTGCTGCGCAACTCTTCGATCGCGCTTTCAATCAGGCCCGTGTCGTAAAGCGATTTCTCGGAATAGAACTTATCCATCTCGACACCGAGCGCCTTGAGGTCGCCACGGATCATATCCATCATCGCCTCGATGGAGAACACACGGATATCGTCAATCCAGTCGTCTTCGGGTTTCCCGACAAGGCTATCGCCGTACTTGTCTTTGAGAGCCTCACCGACCTGAACCAGATAGTCCCCCGGATACGTTCCCTCGGGGAACTCGACCTCTTGGCCCAAGGCCTCAAGATACCGCAGGTAGGCGGAGCGGGCGAGCACATCGACCTGTGCGCCGCCATCGTTGATGTAGTATTCACGCGTCACATCGTAACCCGCGTAATCAAGGAGCGAGGCCAACGCGTCCCCAAAGACCGCACCGCGCGTGTGACCGACATGCATCGGCCCCGTGGGGTTGGCCGACACAAATTCGACATTGACCTTTTTGGCGGCCCCAAGCGCGGACTTGCCATAGGCGTCATCAGACAAAATGCCCTCAACCAGCCCTGTCCACAGCGCGGGCGCAAGACGCAGGTTGATGAACCCCGGCCCTGCCACATCGACGCTTTCAATGCGCGGATCAGCGCCAAGTTTGACCGCCAATGCCTCAGCAATTGCGCGCGGATTGGATTTGGCAGGTTTGGCCAAAACCATAGCGGCATTGGTTGCCATATCACCGTGAAGGGAATCGCGGGGCGGCTCAACCGCCACATTGGCGTAATCAAGGCCATCGGGGAGAACACCCTCGGATACAAGTGTATCAAGGCTGCCCGTCACCAGAGCGCGAATATCGGCGAATAGGTTCATGTCGTACGATCTCTCTTTTGAGTATCCGCGGGGTTTATCATGGTGGGCGAAATCGTCAACGGTCAAGGGGGAGATCACCGCGCGATCCCCCTCCCCTATGCGTGCGGCTTTTTGGAATTTGCGGCCTCAACGACCGCCTCTTTTGTCTCGCTCTCCGGTGGGACGAGGGCCACAATGCGCACACCTGCGCCCAGTTTGGCGCGCGCGCTGTTTCGACGCGCATCTGTCAGACGTCGCCGCAATGCCTCGCGCGCCGTTTCACGCTGCTCTTCGGGCAGATCTTCGATGCGGGCCTCGGCGCGATTTGGGAACAACACTTCGATATCGTCGGGTGTGACCCGTTTAAACGAGCCGTCCGTTGGTACGTACCCGATCAAATGCGCGCCCGTGCGTCCTGCTTTCCAATCCTCAAAGGTGAATTCATCGGTCAGGCCCGTCATGGCAATACGCCACCCGCCTATGATCAAATCCTCCAACTCGCGAAAGGTCTTGCCTGCGCCAAACGCCCGTCCACCCAGTTGCGTGGGCAAGGCGTGGCGGGCCTGTTCGGCGCGGTGGCGTGCGATCTGCCACGTTTGATCATGTCCGAACTCAGGTGCCAAATCCGTAGCGACAAGGGTGTTGTAGGCGTCATTTTCTGTCGCCGCGACGATGGTTTTGTAGCTGAGGATTTCGAGAGAGTGCTCGGCCGCCTCGGATAACACATCACCGTAAAACACCGGCAAACCCGTGGCGCGTGGGCGTACAAGTCGTGCGTGGTTGGGATCGGCAATCAACACTGGCACCTCGGCCTTTTTGAGGGCCTCGGCCAAAGCGGTGGTGAACCGCGACCCGCCAATGAACAAAACGCCCGGCGTGCCGCTTTGCGCCAACCCCAAAAAACGCGCAAATGGCGCAAGCGTGAATCCGTGCAAAACAACAGTGGCCAACACAAGGATAAAGGCCAGTGGACCAATGACAGCCCCGTCATCGACACCCGCCGCAGCCAAGCGCTCCCCAAACAGACCTGCGACTGCGACCAGAACCACACCGCGCGGCCCCGTAAAGGCAATCAACAGCTTTTCATTGCGTGGCAAGCCAGAAAACGCCAGTGATATCAGAACGGTAAGCGGGCGCGCGAGCAAAATAACCAAGGCCACGAACAGACCCGCGCGCCATGTCAGCGTCGAAAGAGACGCGAAATCGAGCGAGGCCGCAAGCAAGATAAACACACCCGACACCAATAGAATGGTTGCGTGTTCCTTGAAACGGCGCAGCTCCTCAAACGAGGGCAAATCGGCATTGGCAATCACCAGCCCCATGACGGTCACGGCCAAAAGCCCACTTTCGTGCAGCATCATGTCGGGCAAGGCAAAGGCGGCCAACATGGTGACGAAGAGCACAGGCACTTTCATATATTCGGGCACCCATGCCTCGCGGAACGCGCGCGAAATCCCCAAACCGGCGACCAGTCCCACGACCATTGCCACCGATATGCCAACGCCCAATTCGATCAGAGCCCCGCTAAAGCTTTCCGCCTCGCGTCCGACCAACACGAATTCAAAGGCAAGCACCGCCGCCAACGCCCCAACGGGATCGTTCACGATGGCTTCCCATTGCAACAGATTGGCAGGGCGACGTGAAAGCTTTGCGGTGCGCAACAGCGGCGCAATCACAGTTGGGCCTGTCACGACCATAATGCCGCCAAAGACCGTGGAGGCCTCCCATCCAAGGCCCGCGCCATAGTGCAGCGCCAGTGCGGATGACAACCAACCAAGCGGAGCACCGACAAAGACAAGCCGCATAACACCTTTTTTGGCATCACCAAGCTTGTGCAGATCAAGCGTAAGCCCACCTTCAAACAAGATCACAGCAACCGCCAAAGAGATAAGCGGCTGGACCAGACCGCCAATGTCGCGGGCCGGATCGAACACGCCAAGAACCGGCCCCGCCAACAGGCCAACAGCAAGCATCACAACAATCGCGGGCAAATGCAGACGCCACGCCACCCATTGCGCGCCCACACCCAACACACCAACAAGAGCAAATGCTTCGACGGGCGCGAGGCCCGTAACCGTTTCAATCGACATCGTTAAATCACCTTTTAAGTGCCGGACTAGCCGGCTTTATACTCTCGGTTTGCTTCGGGATCGGCGGATTCGAATGGGAACTGTGCCAATTCATCCCAAAGCGCAGTCGGGATCTCCATCTGCGCCCAGTCAATCGCTTGCGCAACCCGTTCGGGTTTGGACACGCCCAGCAACGTTGTGCTCACACGCGGATCACGCATGGAAAATTGCAAGGCCACCGCCCCCATAGCCACACCGTACTTGACACAAAGCGCCTCAATGCGGCGCACGGGCGCGAGGGCTTCCTCGGTTGCCTCTTGGTACGTGACGCGCGGCATTTCGTCGGCCCCTTTGGCCAAAACCCCGCCCGCAAACGGCGCCGCATTGATCACGGCGATCCCCGCATCAGCGGCATAATCGAACATCGCAGAGGCGGACCGGTTCAACAGCGTAAAGCGGTTATGCGAAATCAGCGCGTCAAACGGCCGTGATTTGAGCATCGGCTCCATGATATCGAGCCGCCCCATGGCCAGACCCACCGCCTTTGCGCGCCCCGCCTCTTTCATCTCGAATAACGCGTCTGACGCGCCCTCGACCTCGTCAAGATCGCGGGCATGTTCAGGGTCATGCAAAAACAACAGCGGGATTTGGCTCACACCGAGACGCGCACAGCTCTCCTCCAACGAGGCCCACGCGCGCGCGGCGTCAAAGCGTCCGGTGTCTGGATCGCGGTCCAATTTGGTCGAAAGCGTCATGCCCGCGGGCAAACCGTCCGATTTGATCACCGCACCCACCCGCGCCTCCGAGCGCCCCGCGCCGTAGTTGTTCGAGGTGTCGATCAGCCGCGCAGGGCCGCCAAAAATCGCCCGCAGGGTCGCGGCAGCACGATCCGCATCCACCGAATAGCCATAAGTGTCGGGCATGTCGCCCAAGCCTGATGTGCCAAATCCTAAGGGTGTGAGGGCTACGCCTGTCGTGCCAATCATGCGGTTTGTCATGTTCAGGTCCTATATCTCGCGCGGGGTTGCGCACAGCCGTTCAAATTCTTGAATCGCGAAACGGTCGGTCATCCCGGCCACGTAATCAAGTACAATTCGTGCCAACTGGGTGTCATCTCGTGCCGCATCAATTTCGTCACGCCATTCCAGCGGCAAAAGCGCGGGCTTTGCCATGAACAGCGGGAACAACGTATTGACCATGACCGTGACACGCTCGCGCTCGACCACGACCGAAGGCGCGCGGTACATCCGTTTGAACAAGAACGATTTAATCACCTTCAAGTTTTGAAAGAACGGCTTTGAAAACCGAATAATTGTCCGATCCAGATCACGGATATCCTGCGCCGTTTCGGGGCGCGCACTGTCCAAACGATTGGTCGCAATCGTAATCACATCCTCAACCATGTAGCCGAAAATTCGCCGCAACGCCTCGTGGTCGCGCCGCGTGGCCTCAAGGTCGGGATAAGTCGCATCGACATCTGCGTAGGCGCGATCCGTGAGTGGCAATTCCATCAAATCATCAGCCGTAAACAGACCCGCGCGCAAGCCGTCATGCAAGTCGTGATGGTTATAGGCAACATCATCGGCAATTGCGGCCACTTGCGCCTCCGCACTGGCAAAGGTGTGCAATTCGAGATCGAACTGATCGTTGACCTCTTCGAGCGCATAGGACAGTGCATGCCCCTCCGGATGGCGTTTGGGGTCAGCATACGGACCGGTGATTGGCCCGTTGTGTTTTGCGATTCCCTCAAGGCTTTCCCATGTCAGATTAAGCCCGTCAAAATCGGCATAGTGTTTTTCCAGCTTGGTGACGATCCGAAGCGCCTGCGCATTGTGATCAAACCCGCCGTAAGGCGCCATGAGATTTTCAAGTGCATCTTCGCCCGTGTGCCCGAACGGCGAGTGGCCTAGATCATGGGCCAACGCAATTGCCTCTGCCAGACCTTCGTTCAGGCCCAAAGCCCCCGCAATGGTACGCGCCACCTGAGCGACCTCAATCGAATGGGTCAGACGCGTGCGGTAATAATCACCCTCATGTTCCACGAACACTTGGGTTTTATGTTTGAGGCGACGAAACGCCGATGAGTGAATGATCCGGTCGCGGTCGCGTTGAAAGGGCGAACGAAAGGTCGATAGCTTTTCGTCGAACAACCGCCCGCGCGTCTCGAACGGTTGGCTCGCATAGGATTTCAACATCTGCGCAATTCCCCTTTTGAGGTGGCGCTGATGCGCCCACCTTCACAGTCCCGTTTGGCCACCTTGTCGGCGGTCCTTTGTATCCCTATATTCGATGCAACACCGCGCGACAAACACATGGCGCAAAAGGTTGCGCAAAACATCGCGCAAATGACCGAAACGTATTGATAAAGAGACGCATCATGGCCCTCACGCTTCCGCCCACCGTCACACCCCGCGCCTTTGCCCGCATATCCGAGATCAACGCGGCCTCGGGAGAGGACAAAGCATTGCGCGTCGCCGTCGAGGGTGGCGGGTGCTCAGGGTTTCAGTACGAGATCACGTTGGACGCCCCCACGGGCGACGATGTGCGCCTTGAGGGAGACGGCGCTATGGTTGTCGTCGACCCCGTGTCCTTGCCGTTCTTGGAAAACGCGGTCATTGATTTCAGCGAGGAGTTGATAGGCGCGCGGTTCGTGATCGAAAACCCGAACGCCACCGCCTCATGTGGCTGTGGCACTTCGTTTTCAATGTAGCGTCGCGCCACTATTTTGCGGCTCCAATCACACAATGCACACCCGTGTAGACACGGCGCGTCATCGCGCGGGAATTTCGCTCAATTCACCTTGTTTTTAGAGCAATACCGCGTCACTAACGCCCTATGACCCATTCCTTTGCATCCTCATATGACACCATCATTCTTGGCGCGGGAGCGGCAGGATTGTTTTGCGCCAAATTCGCCACCCAGACAGGGGCAAAGGTGCTTGTGGTTGATCACGCCAAACGCGCGGCAGATAAGGTGCGCATCTCGGGCGGCGGGCGGTGCAATTTCACCAATATGTACGCAAGTTCCGATAATTTCATAAGCGCAAACAAACACTTCTCCAAATCAGCCCTCGCGCGCTACACACAATGGGATTTCATCGATCTCTGCGTGTCGCATGGTATCACCTACCACGAAAAGACCCTTGGCCAATTGTTTTGCGATGGCAAATCACAAGCGATCATCGACATGCTTTTGGCCGAGGCGCGCGGGGCCGATATCGCCCTTGGCACCACAATCGACGCGGTGCGCCATGATGGAGATACGTTTCATGTGACCCTCTCTGGCCGCGCCGTCACCACCCGCAATCTGGTCGTCGCCACGGGCGGCAAATCGATCCCCAAAATGGGCGCAACGGGCATCGGCTACCAAATCGCAGAGCAATTTGGCCTGCCCCTAACCGACACCCGCCCCGCCCTTGTGCCGCTCACATTCGCGCCGCAAGAGCTCGACTGGATCACGCCCCTATCGGGCACCGCCCTGGACGCGCGGGTGACAGCAAATGGCACGGCGTTTGACGAGGCATTGTTGTTTACGCATCGCGGCCTTTCGGGACCGTCGATTTTGCAGGTGTCGAGCTATTGGCGTGACGGTGATCCGATCACCGTGAACCTATCACCCAACCGCGATATTTTCGGCGCTCTGAAAGCCGCACGCAGCGAGAACGGTCGCCGCCAGGTGCACACGGGGCTTGGCACGATATTTCCCACCAAACTGGCCAACACATTGGCCGAGCGTCTGGGCCTGTCGGGCAATCTGGCGGATCACTCCGACAAGGCACTCACCGCGATCTCCGATGCGCTCCACGCCATGGAGTTGCGCCCTGTGGGGTCAGAGGGCTACCGCACAGCCGAAGTCACGCTTGGCGGTGTCGACACCGATGCGCTCTCGTCGGCCACGATGGAGGCCAAAGCGGTTCGGGGGCTGTATTTCATTGGCGAAGTGGTCGATGTCACGGGGTGGCTGGGCGGCTACAACTTCCAATGGGCATGGTCATCTGCCGCCGCGTGTGGCCGCGCCATTGCGGCCTCTCGCTAAGCCCCCTACAAAGGGGCAAATCAACGGGAGCCTCATATGAAAATCGCCAGTTTCAACATCAACGGGATCAAAGCCCGCATGGACGCGCTCACCGATTGGCTCACCGAGGCCGAGCCGGATGTTGTGGTGCTCCAAGAGATCAAATCGGTCGACGAAAATTTCCCGCGCGAGCACTTTGAGGACATGGGCTATATCGTTGAAACTCATGGACAAAAGTCGTTTAATGGCGTGGCGATCCTATCCAAACTGCCGCTTGAGGATGTCACCCGTGGCTTGCCCGGTGGTGAGGGCATGGGACGCGAGGGGGCCGACGATATCGAGGCGCGCTATATTGAAGCCACGGTGATGGGCGCGCGCAATTCTGTTCGTATTTGCGGGCTGTATTTGCCCAATGGCAACCCTGTTGATCTCAACCCAGATGGCACCCCCGTTGAAGGATCGAAATACGATTTCAAACTGAAATGGTTCGCCCGATTGGAAGAGCGTGCGCGCGCACTAATGGCGTTGGAGCAGCCGTTTTTGATGGCGGGGGATTTCAACCTCATTCCACAGGCCGAAGACGCAAAACGCCCCGATGCATGGCGCGAGGATGCGCTGTTTCGCCCACAAAGCCGCGCGGCATTTCGCCGTTTAATGGCGCTTGGCTTTACCGATGCTTTGCGCGCGACCACCTCCGCGCCGGAGGTTTATACCTTTTGGGACTACCAAGCGGGCGCATTTGATCGCAACGACGGTATCCGCATCGACCACTTTTTACTGTCGCCGCAAGCCGCCGATTACCTCACCGACTGTCAAATCGACGTGTTCACGCGGGCGAAAACCAAACCCTCGGACCATGTGCCGATTTGGGTCACCCTCAATATCTAACACCCCTATCTGATCAAACAAAATGGCGCGCGGGAGTGATCCTGCGCGCCATTTTCTATAGGTAAAAGATGTGGGGCGCGTGGGCCGCTACCACTTTTTCTTTTCGTCCGCGCGCCCTTTGCCAAGGTGTTTGCGCAACCGCGAGGGCACCGATTTCGTCTTGTTCTTGAACGGGTTTTTATCCGCTTGGCTGCGGAAAAATAGACGGATCGGCGTGCCGGGCATATCAAAATCCGCGCGCAACCCGTTGACCAGATAACGCTTGTAAGAGGCGTTCAATTCATCGGGATGGCTACACATCACCACGAACTGTGGTGGACGGGCTTTCACTTGGGTCATATACCGCAATTTGATGCGGCGACCGCCCGGTGCGGGGGGCGGGTGTGCCTCGGTCATGGCCGAGAGCCACGTGTTGAGCTTGGCGGTGGGCACGCGGCGGTTCCACACTTGGTGCGCGTATAAAATCGCCTCTTCGAGCTTATCAAGGTTCTTGCCGGTTTTGGCCGACACCGTGACCAATTGTGCGCCGCGCAACTGTGGCAATAGCCGCGTGAATTCTTCGCGCAACTCTTTGGCTTTGTTTGACTTATCGGTCTCTTCGTCCCATTTGTTAACCGCAATGACCACAGCGCGGCCTTCGCGTTCGGCCAGATCGGCGATGCGCAAATCTTGCTGTTCAAACGGAATGGAAACGTCGAGTAGAACCACCACAACTTCGGCGAATTTCACCGCACGCAGACCATCTGCAACGGAGAGCTTTTCAAGCTTTTCCTGCACCTTGGCTTTTTTGCGCATACCTGCGGTATCGAACACCCGCACAGGCGTGTTGTTCCAGTTCATCGTGACAGAAATACTATCGCGCGTAATGCCTGCCTCGGGGCCGGTCAAAAGGCGTTCTTCGCCCAACAGCTTGTTAATCAACGTGGATTTGCCCGCATTCGGGCGACCAACGACACAGATTTGCAACGGTTTTTCGGCGGTGAAATCACGTGATACACCGGCCTCTTCGCCCAATTCCTGCTCTTCTTCGGTCAACTCAACGTCGACCTCGGGCGCCTCGGCTTGGGCGCGCTCGTCATAACCATCCGCAAGTGGGCGCAAGATATCATAGAGCTCGCCCATACCCTCGCCGTGTTCGGCGGAAATGCGCATCGGCTCGCCAAGGCCCAGCGAATAGGCCTCAAGGAAACCGCCCTCGCCTGCGTGTCCCTCGGCCTTGTTGGCGGCGAGGATCACGTGCTTGGCGCGTTTGCGCAGAATTTCCGCGAACACTTCGTCGGCGGGCAGGATCCCAGCGCGCGCGTCAATCATGAACAGGCACACATCGGCCATATCCACGGCCCGCTCGGTCAGCTTGCGCATCCGGCCCTGAAGGCTCTCGTCGGTCGCCTCCTCGAGGCCCGCCGTGTCGATCACGGTAAAGCGAAGATCAATCAGCTTGGCCTCGCCCTCGCGCAGATCGCGCGTCACACCGGGTTGGTCATCGACCAAGGCAAGACGGCGCCCCACGAGGCGGTTGAATAGGGTCGACTTGCCCACATTGGGGCGTCCGACGATGGCGAGTGAAAAACTCATGGGATAACTCCCGTTAAATCCAGCGGCCACGCGGAGGCGCGGCGTTCAAGCGGTGGCGATACACCGAGACGCGGGGGGCCGTAAAGCCTAATCGCGTTTTGGCCCTGTTTGTCCGCCGCGTCGTCGTATGCGCCCCCCCTATTTGAGGGCGGCAAGCTCGCCATTGTCGAGCAGTAGATACATCACACCGCCCACGACGATCGGATCGGAGGACGCGCCAGCGGGCAAGGTGAGTTGTGCGCTCAATGCGCCACTGTCAGCGGAAAACCCGCGCAACACACCGTCAGAGGAGGCAACCCAAAGGCGGCCACCCGCGGCCACAGGGCCGTAGTGGGCAAACACGCCCTTGCGCTTGCGCTCTTTCTCTTGGGTATAGAGCGGCAACTGAACGCCCCAAACGCGGGCGCCGGTTTTGGCATCCAGCCGTACGATTTCATTGCGATCCGTCACTATGAACACCGCGCCGCCAATCACAGTTGCGGGGCTGTACGCCCCCTCATTTGCAGTCCAAAGGCGCGCGCCTGTGTCAACATTGAACGCCCCGAAACGGCCCGCTTGGTTGCCCGTGTAGACCGTTTTGCCAATCACAACGGGATCGGCGGTAATGTCGGAGAACTTGGCGTAAACAAAGCCTTTGCGTTGTCCCGCAAGGCTTGCAGACCACAACCGCATGCCGCCTTTGCGAAACGAGCCGAACAAATCACCAGTCGCAAAGGGAACAATTGCCAATGTGTCGGTAATTGCGGGCGATGCGGCCCCCACGCGAGAGGTAATGGCTTCTGGTCCTGCCAGTTCCCATTTGACGCGGCCCGTTGCGGTCTCGACCGCCCATGCGCGGCTGTCCGCGCCGACCACATAGGCCAGACCATCATAGACGGTAAGACCTGCGGCCCCTGCCGCGTCGATCCGTTGACGCCATTTAATCCCGCCAGACACCAGATCAGCGGCGATCAGTTCGCCGTAGCCGGTGGTGGCATAAAGTGTGGAGCCGTCGATGGCGAGCGTGCCGCCCGTGGCCTCCCCCGCCTTTTCGCCCGCAGGTGTGAGATCACGCGTCCAGACCGGTGTGCCCGTAACCGCCGATACGGCCGTCAAGGTTGCTTTGGCATCAAGTGTAACAACAACGCCTTGTGCGGCAACAGGATCCGTTGTCAGACGGAACTTGCGTGAGTTTCCCGTCCCGATGGGCGTGGTCCACGCAAGGGCGGGTTGTCCGGCGGTAAAGGCGTTGTGACCTGCATCGTGCAAGCGTCCCGCACCTGTGTGCGTCCACGCCGCGCGCGATACCTGTTTGCCAAGAGAGATTTGGGCGGATGTATTCACCGCTGTGTCCGATGTGGCCACCGGATCACCACTGCGTGGATCAAGGCGTTCACCCGTCAAAATGACCTCACGGCCCGCACCACATGCCGACAACGCAACCGCCAGACCAAACAGTCCTGCTTTCACTGCGGTTTTACCCAATACGGTCATGCGCGCCTTCTCCCTCGTCTGTGTCGTTTACCACAAAACGGGCTTGCCCGCTTTGCTTTGGACTGGTTTCAGCCCACACCCATCAATCGGCTTTAGCCGTCGGTATCCGCGTTAAGATCGCCACCCAACGCCACAATCATCTGAACGGCACGACGGCGCAAGGCCTGACTTGCTTCGCCGTCTTCAGCCACGGCCCGTAGCCCCTCGATCGCGGCGTCCAACTGACCTGACTCGATCTGAGCCACGGCAATCTGTTCTTCGGCCAACAAGCGGTAGGGCGCACCAGGTGACGCGATGCCCGCGAGCAATTCAATACGTGCCTCAGGGTCCATCTTGGACGCTCCAAGCATCGCCGTTTTGAGCAGCGCAAGATCGCGGTACACCGGGGCAAGGGTCGCATCCGCCACATAAGGCGCGAGGGTCGCCACCGCACCATCGACATTGCCCACCGCGTGCAATTCACCCGCACGGATCATATCGGACACAATGCGCGGCTGGCCTGTCAGATCAATCGCCGCCAAGGCATCCGCACGTGCCTGTGTGTCCTCGACCGCCAAAGCCGCCGAGATCGCATCACCCGCGGCTTCCGCCTGAACACGGGCCTTGGATTTGGCGTATTCATTATAGGATGCGCCGCCAACAAGAGCGACAACGCCCACAACGCCGATCCACCCGTATTTACGGAAGATCGCAAAAAGTTTGTCGCGTTTGACCTCTTCGGTCACCTCTTCGATGAAGCTATCAGTATTGCTCAAAGCCGCCCCGCTACGTTGTCTGTTTGCGTTTGGCCAAACTCTTACCCTGAACTGCGCACGAATGCCAAGGGGGGACGCACATCGCGGGGGATGGCGACCCCTTGATCCGCAGATCCAAGCGCCCCTTGGATAAAGTGAATGTGTCAAATGCCGCTTGAAATCTGAACAGAACGGTTTACTTTCCTATAAAGATCATTCAAAAGATCCAATATCGCCTTAAACACTGTCCATTTTATGCGCCATTGCCTGTAAAATGCTAATCCAACACCACATGCAGCACGTAAACACACTATAACACTGTAAAACCCTTGTTGTTTCATCAGGTCGACACCATCTTGGCCTCAATGTTAATCATGTTAACAGGCCTTGATGTTACACAATGCTAACGCCTTATTGCGAGATCCAGTGAGACGTCCCGATACTCAGTTGCCGTTCGGCAAGATAAATTAAAGAGACCCATATGCGCATCGTCCCCCTTCTTATCGCCATTATCGTCAGCTTCGCTCTGTATTTCTTCGTGTTCCAACGCGATACATTGGGCGAAATCTCCGGCAGCACGCAACCAAGTGTTGAGACCACAGACGCCACCCAAGCACAGGCCGATGTCAACGCCATGGCCCCACCCGCCAATCGTGACGTGACCGACAAGCCTGTGGTCAAAGTGGTCGCAGAACATTCTGTCGCCGAAGTGCTCGATAGTGCGGTGATTTTACGCGGAGAGACGCAAGCGGCGCGCTCCGTCAATGTGTCGGCTGAAACATCGGGACGTGTTGTCTCTGCCCCATTGCGCAAAGGCTCCTATGTCGAAGAGGGTCAGGTGATGTGTCAACTCGACGTCGGCGTGCGTGCATCGTCCTTGGCACAGGCCAAAGCAGCAGTTGCAGAAGCCGAGGTGGGCCTTCGAAATGCGCAAAAACTGGCCAAGGGTGGCTACGCCGCTGAAACCAATATCCTGACCGCCGAAGCGGGCCTCGAGCGCGCCCGCGCAGCACTGGCCCAAACCGAACAAGATATCGCGAACCTGACAATTGAAGCGCCGTTTGCGGGCTTGTTGGAAAGTGACACAGCCGAGCTTGGCACCTTGATGCAAGCCGGATCGATTTGTGCGAATGTTATCCAGCTCGACCCGATGAAATTGGTGGCCTTTGCCCCCGAGGCCGAGGTGGACCGTATCGAAGTCGGAACACTCGCCTCTGCGCGTCTTTTGACGGGCACACAGATCACGGGCCGCGTGACGTTCCTGTCGCGCTCCGCAGATCCGACCACACGCACCTTTCGCGTTGAAATCGAAGTCCCCAACAGTGATTTCGCCATCCGTGACGGTCAGACCGTTGAAATGGCAATCCGCTCGGAGGGCAAATCGGCGCATCTGGTCAAACAATCGTCTCTGACCCTCAATGATGAGGGCTTGCTTGGTGTGCGTATCGTCGATGACGCCCAAATGGTGGCCTTTATGCCTATTCAGGTTTTGCGCGACACCCGTGAGGGCGTTTGGGTCGCGGGCCTTCCAGAGCGGGCCGATATTATCACAGTTGGACAAGAGTATGTCCGCGCAGGCGTGCCCGTTGAGCCGCATTTCGAGGAGATCAACTAATGACTGGTATCGTCGATTGGGCCGGTGAACGCGCCCGTATGATTCTGGCCTTTATCGCATTGACGCTCATTGCGGGTACGGCCGCCTACATCGGATTGCCCAAAGAGGGTGAACCCGACATTGAGATCCCTGCCCTGTTTGTCTCCGTCCCCTTCCCCGGCATTTCCGCCGAGGACGCCGAGCGTTTGCTTGTCGAGCCGATGGAAACCGAAATGTCCGATCTGGACGGTTTGAAAAAACTGTCAGGCACCGCCGCAGAGGGCTACGGCGGTCTGGCCATGGAATTTGAGTTTGGTTGGGACAAAACCAAAGTGATCGCGGATGTGCGCGACCGTATGGGCCGCGTCGAGGCCAAGTTTCCGCAAGGCGCGGACAGCTATTCCATCAATGAAATCAACTTTTCCGAATTTCCGATCCTGATCGTAAACCTCACAGGCCCCGTGCCAGAGCGCACGCTCGTGCGCTACGCCAAACAGCTCCAAGACCGCTTGGACGGGCTTGAGCCGATCTTGGAAGCACAGCTCACGGGGCAACGCGATGAAATGGTCGAAGTGACCATAAACCCGCTGCGCCTCGAAGCCTATAATGTCACGGCCCAAGAATTGATTTCCGTTGTCGCCAACAACAACCAACTCGTGGCCGCCGGCGAAGTGCAGACGGCACAAGGTAACTTTGCGATCAAAATCCCAGCAAGCTTCAATGATCAAAGCGATGTCATGGAATTGCCGGTCAAGGTAAATGGCGACCGCGTGATCACCCTTGGCGATCTGGCGGACATTCGCCTGACGTTTGAGGACCGTGCGGGAACCGCGCGCTTTAACGGTGAGACCACCGTGGCGCTACAAGTTGTCAAACGCAAAGGCTTCCCCATCATCGATACCGTTGAGCTGATCAAGGCCGAAGTGGCCGCCGAAGTGGCCTCGTGGCCCGAGGAATTGCGTCAGGTGATCAATGTCGGCACGTCCAATGACCAGTCACGCCAAGTGGCCTCAATGGTGAGCCAGCTTGAGGGTGCGGTGATGACCGCGATTGCGCTCGTGATGATCGTGGTTCTGGCCTCGCTTGGTATTCGCTCTGCGTTGCTGGTGGGCTTTGCCATTCCGACCTCATTCTTGTTGTGCTTTATCCTGCTTGGGATCATGGGCATCACCATTTCCAACATCGTGATGTTTGGTCTGATTTTGGCCGTGGGGATGCTTGTGGACGGTGCGATTGTGGTGGTTGAATTTGCCGACCGCAAAATGGACGAAGGCGACG
>NZ_CBFHKW010000018.1:0-31872 GCF_965656515.1 Celeribacter marinus | reverse complement strand
AGGCCCGATGGCGGCCTTTGTCGAAGCGGCCAAACGCATGTTCTGGCCGATTGTGTCCTCCACCGCGACAACCCTATGCGCCTTTTTGCCCATGCTGTTCTGGCCGGGTGTTGCGGGTGAGTTCATGGGCATGCTGCCCGTCACCATCATCTTTGTTCTGTCCGCGTCCCTCATTGTGGCGCTGGTCTACCTGCCCGTTATGGGCGGCGTTTCTGGCCGCATTGCGCGCGTGTTTGACCGCTTTTCGGCAGGCTTGCGCCGCACCACGCCGTATTGGGTGCGTTTCCTTTTGGTGATCCCTGCGGCCTATCTGGTGTTCATCGCGATGATGCAAACGCTGAACGCGGGCTATCTGTTTGGTAACACCGCACCGAGTGGCGCATGGGCGAGCTATCTTGGTCCGGTCTTGTTCCTGATCGGATCGTCTCTCTTTGGCATTACGCTATCTGCGGCACGCATTGAACGCACCAAAAAGAAAGTCGATAGCGGCTACAAACGCTCACCGTTTGGGTGGTTTACATGGGCCATCGCGGGCAATCCCGTCATGCCGGTTGTGACCATTATTGCAGTGGTCATCTCGGTTGTGAGTGTCTTTGGCTACTATGGCAAAAACAATGCCGGTATGGAGTTCTTCTCCGCCTCAGAGCCAGAACAAGCAATCGTCTACGTGCGCGCACGCGGCAACCTGTCGTTGGCCGAAAAAGACGCGCTTGTGGCACAGGCCGAACAAATCGTGCTGACACAGCGCGGCGTCGACAATGCCTTTGCCTTTGCGGGCGAAGGGGGATTGAACGCCAACACGGGCGGTGCGGCAGGCCCATCTGACACCATTGGCCAAATTCAGGTTGAATTGATCCCGTGGGAAGATCGTCCCGACGAGACGAAATCGACCAAACTGCTTGGCTTTATCCCGTGGGAAAACACCCATGTCGCCCCCGACTATGACGGCGATGTGGTGATTGCCGAACTCCAAGAACGGCTCAACGCCATTCCTGGAATATACGCCGAAATTTTGAACCTCGGCATGGGGCCAGCATCAGCCAAGCCGGTCCACTTGCGCCTCAAAAGCGACAACAGTGACGATCTGACCCGCGCCACCGAAATTGTCCGTGCCAAATACGAGGACATGCGCGGGTTGACCGATATCGAGGACACCCGCCCCCTGCCCGGCATTGATTGGCAGATCGACGTCGATGTCGAGAAAGCCGGACGCTTTGGCGCGGATGTGGCCACCGTTGGCGGAATGATCCAGTTGATCACACGCGGGATCATGCTCGATACCATGCGCGTGGATAGCTCGGATGAAGAAATCGAGATCCGTGTCCGCTTCCCCGAGGAGTACCGCGTGTTGTCGACCCTTGATACGCTCAAGGTACGCACCAAAGACGGGCTTGTCCCGCTTGCCAACTTCATCACCCGCGAACCCGTTGAAAAACTTGCCCAGATCGACCGTGCCGATCAAAAGCGCTATTATGACGTAAAAGCGGGCGTGGACGCCGACCTCAAAACCGATGACGGGATTGCAATCACCCCGACCGAACGCGTGGACACCCTCACCGAGTGGCTCACCACCGAGGCCGAATTGCCCGCCAGTGTTTCGTGGGAATGGACCGGAGACGATGAGGAACAACGCGAAACAGGCGCCTTCCTTGGCAAAGCCTTTGCGGCCGCTTTGGCGTTGATGTTCATCATCTTGCTGGCGCAGTTCAACAGTATCTATAACTCCGTTCTCGTGCTCTTGGCCGTTGTCATGTCCACGGCGGGTGTTCTCATCGGCTTGCTCGTGCGCGACATGGCGTTTGGTATGATTATGACGGGCACAGGCATTGTGGCGCTTGCGGGGATCGTGGTGAACAACAACATCGTTCTGATCGACACCTACCAAGAATACTCGCGCTACATGCCCAAGATCGAGGCGATCATTCGCACCGCAGAGGACCGTATTCGTCCCGTGCTTTTGACCACGATCACCACAATGGCGGGTCTGGCGCCGATGATGTTCGCGCTTTCGCTCGACTTCATCAACGGCGGCTATTCGATCAACTCGCCCACTGCGGAATTCTGGACCAACTTGGCCACGGCTGTGGTGTTTGGCCTCGGGATTGCAACGATTTTGACGCTGATCTTTACCCCTGCGATGCTCGCACTTCGGGTTTGGGCACGTGTCATTGTCCACCGCATCGTGATGACCGTGGCCAATCTTGTTGGCGCACGGTCGCGCACAGCAACGGACTACCGTTTGCACCGCGAAGCCCGCCGTACGCTCAACCCCGAGTTCGTTTGGACCACAGGGGCAAACGCATGGGGCAGCCCAGACTACGCGCCCGAGATGCCCGCAGATATCACCCCTGCGCCGCATGTCGAACAGGCAAGCGCGGATGTCGCGGTCACCTCCACGGCGGAGCTGCGCAAACGCGCACGCGCGCAAAACAAGGCGTCGAAAGTCTCAAAGGACGACACACCGTCCTCCGATATCAAGGCCGCCGAATAAGCCGCACACAACAACGCAAAACGCCCCCGAACTTTGGGGGCGTTTTGTATGTGCAAGGTGACGCAAAAGCGCGTCTATCCCTCGTTGGATGGCAAGGCCTCACGCACCAGATCGAAATTCGCCCCCTCGTGGTGGCCGCGCTCCGACAATATCCGTTTCCACCGCCGCGCGCCGCGCTGACCCGCGAACAAGCCCAGCATGTGGCGTGTGACCTGAGTGAGCTTGCCACCCGCCGCAATATGGCGCCCGATATGGTCCTCCATCGCCAACACAACATCCTCACGAGACAACGGCGCACGGTCCGCGCCAAACACCTGCGCATCGGCATCGCCCAAGATATCATAGGGCGTGTGATACGCCGCGCGCCCGACCATAACGCCGTCCATCGCGCCAAGGTGTTCGTGCACATGCGCCATCGTTGCGGTGCCACCATTGATCGACAGATGCATGTCAGGGAATTGCGCCTTCATGGTGTGGACAAGGTCGTAATCCAACGGCGGGATGTCGCGGTTCTCTTTGGGCGACAGCCCGTCAAGCCACGCTTTGCGCGCATGGATCTGCATACGGCTAATCCCAGCCGCGCGCATCGTGGCAATAAACGCTGGCAGCACCGCATGGGCCTCTTGATCATCCACACCAATGCGACATTTGACCGTCACGGGGATATCCCCCGCCGCCTCTTGCATTTCAGTGACGCAGGCCGCCACCACATCCGGCGATTTCATCAAGATCGCACCAAACGCGCCCGACTGTACACGATCGGACGGACAGCCCACGTTGAGGTTCACCTCGTCGTAGCCCTCATCGACACACATCGTCGTTGCCGCCCGCAGCTCCGCCGGATCAGACCCCCCAAGCTGCACCGCAACAGGATGCTCAACCGCGTTAAACGCAATCAAATGACGCGCCCCGCCGCGCACAAGCGCGGGTGCCGTCACCATCTCCGTATACAAGAGCGCGTGATGCGACAAAACGCGGTGGAACACCCGACAATTTCGATCAGTCCAATCCATCATCGGGGCAACGCTTAGGCGCGCAGATTTTTCTAGTTTCATTGCAAACACTTACGGCAAATATTTCGGTTCATAGCACCCGCAATGTCGACAAAGCCACATGTAGCACTGTGAATGTACGGCTGTTTTGACATCCCT
Source organism: Celeribacter marinus (assembly GCF_965656515.1). Taxonomy (GTDB): domain Bacteria; phylum Pseudomonadota; class Alphaproteobacteria; order Rhodobacterales; family Rhodobacteraceae; genus Celeribacter; species Celeribacter marinus_D. The sequence goes on along the minus strand of NZ_CBFHKW010000018.1, from coordinate 28,230 downwards.
ATCAGGACTTCGGCGGGGATGCACCCCTACGCAGATCGCCCGCACAAGACATAGGGCCGACCCACATCTCGCGCATATGTCCGGGGACATTCGGCAAGGGCGTGAAACCCTCGGCCCGCCCTTGATTAACCCTAGATGCACATTTTTTGGGCGAATTTGACGATAGTCCCGCGAGATCGCACAGATCGAGTCGGGGAAAACGAATCATATATCCTTTAGGGTTTTAAAAAAATTCCAACGGATATTCTGTTTTATCTATCTGTCATGTTTTCAAAATCTAAATGTGGGCGAGATCGCTAAAAAGAAGCCCAGTCACGCTTCAGCGTCAAAATCATACCAAAGATCCACCCCCGCCTAGGTTCAAAAAAATACAAAGTAGGTTAATCTAGGATCAAGCGCAGGACGTCAAAGACATCTTGTGCCCCGCCCTCAAAACACAGGGCGTAGCGACCCGAACCAAACGCAAAGAACTTGCGTTAACAATATGTAAATTAACAAGTTTCGCACCGTTATTGCGGTTCGGGCAATCTAGGATCTAACGACTTTTCCATCTGCTCTTTTTGGCTGTGTGTGCCGATAACTTTCCAATTTCGGCAAGCCCATTCGCATGTCCACACGCCACCAAAAGCAGCCCGACACGACAAGAACCAAACTGAGATGTTCTGCGGTTGCACGCCGGTCATACACGCGGACGCACCACACAGATCGACACGGTAACGACACACACTAAGCCCGCGAAAGGACGCATGATGAGGCAGATTTTTGACCTGAACACCAAACATATCGCGTTCACACATATCGTCATTCGTCAAGTCTTTAGGGCTGCTCAATCGGGTATTGTCGCATCTGACACAACGCGCCGTCGGATACATGCATCCGCACCTCACCTATGCGCGGTGGTGTAACTCGAGAGCCATGATGATCCGCCTCATCCGCCCCCCGCCCTGACGCAGACCGCGTGACTGTGACCGCGTCCCTGTCTGGCCTGCATGCCTCGCGTGCGCCGCCCGACACACAAAACGGGTCACCGTCATAACGTCAACGGACGTTCCGTTTGGACGGCCCTCCGCCACGAGACTGGTTTCAGGACTGTGCCCCCTTTGGGCACCGCCCCCATCGTGCTGCGCGCATGTGAGTAAATTGGGCCAAAGGCCCGCACACGACGCCGCACGCACACCAGCTTCGCCCAGGTAGATCGCAGGCACACCATCCAATCCCCGTCCCACTGACGCTCGATCCTTTTGTGAGTTTTTAGTTCATTCGACGGAGGGCCAACTATGGTCATCACACTTAATCCCGCAGACCTCACCGGCGAAGCCGCGCAATCATCGCTGTTTGGCGGTAATGTTCTGGCCTCTCGCGGCGACCTTACGGGCGATGGATCCTATGCGCAGGCGATCGAGGCGTTAGGTGTGACAGACATACGCTACCCAGGTGGCGCGCTCACCGAATACATGTTCGATATCGCAAACCCAGACGCGGATTACGTCATTGATCCCAGCACGGGCGAGACGATCCCGTTCATTCCAATCTCTGACTTCATGGCCTATGCCTCGGACAATGGCCACACGGTGACAATCGTCGTGCCGGTCAACAAAAACCTTGGCGATGAGGTTGACGCGAATGGCAATCGTTTTGCCCAGATCGACGAGGTCGCGCTGCGCACGTTTATCAATGATGTCTCGTCAGGCGTGTACGGCGATGCCGAGATTTCAGCGTTTGAGATTGGCAACGAATACTGGGGATGCGGCGCTATGACCTCGGTCGAATATGGTCGCGTGGCCTCCCAGATGAGTGAGATCATCAGCGACGAATTGGACACCGTCATCACACAGGGCGGCGGTGACACGAGCGAAATCGATGTCGTTTTTCAAATGGGCTACAACTACGGCGATGCACGGTTGTCCGACGCCTATGACGGATGGTCGGCCGAAGATACCATTGAGGATCTCGCGCTGCGCTATCCTGATGCGGGCATCAATGACGGCTTTATCTACGCAAGCGGCAATATAAACTGGGGCGGGATCAACAATGCGCTGGTTCAGGCCGAGTTTGACGCCGATGAAGCGGCAGCAGCGGACGGTATTGTCTCGCACTTGTATTCGCGCGGCGCGGATCAACCGCATACCCGCACGGGTGATTTACGCATGATCGAAGAGCAATGGCTCGACAAAGACGGCTTTGAACACCTCAAGGTTTATATCACGGAATGGAACCAGAAATCCGTTGCAGATCTTGATAAACTCACGGACTACGGCCTCTACCAAGCACATGAAATGCTCAATATTGTCGAAGAGTTCATGGCCTATGACGTCGAAGTCGCGCATGTGTGGCCCCTGATCCAGAACACCAAGAACCCGCTTGCAACCGGATTTGAGTATGACGAGAAAAGCCCCGCCGGTGAGATGTTTACGATGATGTCGCAAACGCTTCCGGGCAAATCAATGATCGACTTTGCGCCCGTGGCCCATGACAGCGAATTCAAAGCGGGCGATGTCGACGTTCACGGCTTTGCTGGTGATGACCAACTTGTGTTCTATATCGCATCCAATTCGCAGACAGAGAGCACCTCGACAGATATTGATATCTCACAGCTCGTGGCCGCATTTGGAACAATCGAGACAACACGTTTGGGGGTCGATGATGGCGACCTTCCCGGCAGCACGCTGTCCTCGCCAAATGTCGAGCGCCTTGACCAATCCGAAATTTACGAGGACGGCTTTTTGACCGCAGATTTGCAGCCCGGAGAAATCTTGCAGGTGGTGATGACCAACGTTGTGCCGACCGATGACTTTGCCGACACGTTCAATGCCGCAAATAGTGCGGGCGCGAGTATGAACGCCGCAACGCTTCTCGACGATTTGATCGATGAGGCAAGTCAGTGGGATGCTGAACCCTCACAGGACGCTCAGCCCGCCGACCTGACAAGCATACCGCCTGCGCCACACGCCTTTGCCATGTCGCTTTTGGCGGTGGACGATATCCCAACCGTCGACCTGCCCACACCCGATGACGAACCCTACCTTGATCCGGTCGAAGACGAGGACGATCCTGTTGGCCGCGCCCTTGAGGCGTCTGGTGGATCGGGGATCGCGATGGCCTTTTTGCCACTGCTCGCCCTTCTTGGCATTGGTTGAACCTGTGACGCCCCCTCATTCGGGGCGTCGCTCTGAAACGACTAGGCGGCGATGTGTACCGTTTGTCCTGTGGCGGCTGAGCGCTTCACCGCTTCGATCACTTCGACCGCCGCCAACCCATCCGCACCACTCACAAGCGGCGCGTCCTCCCCACGGATCACGCGTCCGAAATGAGCCGCCTGTAACACCAACGGATCATCAAACTCAAAGATCGGTTTGGTCATCGTGATTGGATCCCACCATCCCTTCTCGCCCGCATGCGACCACAGCGCGAGATTTGGAAGTGCCAAGGAGCCTTCTGTGCCCCCAATCCAGTAGCAATTCTCGGACGTGGCCGCGTAATGTGCGTTTTCTCGCGCGGTCAATTCCCACGACCACGGCGCCGCCGCAGCGTCCGACACATTCACAGTTCCAAGCAATCCAGAGCGGAATTTGAGCAAGATCACAGCCGTTTCTTCGACCTCATGTCCACGCACAAAGTTGCTTTCCATCGCGTGCACGCTTTCAATCGGGCCGCACAGCGCATGGAGCACGTCGATATCGTGGATGAGGTTCAGATACACCGGCCCCGCGCCCTTGTGCCGCCGCCAGTCCACCTCGAAATAGGGATCGGGTTTGAGGAACCACGTCTGCGCCTGCACCGCCGTCAATGTCCCAAGTGCGCCAGATTTCACAACCTCAACCGCCTTTGTTATCAACGGGTTATGGCGGCGGTGATGACCCGTCAAAAGTGCGACACCTGCCGCCTGTGCTGCCGCTAAAACCGCGCGTCCCTCAGCCACATCGGTGGTAAACGGCTTTTCAACCAGCGCGGGCATCCCCGCCGCAACACAGGCGAGCGCCGTCTCCCCATGAACCGTGTTGGGCACCGCAAGGATCACCCCATCCGCGACATTGGCGGCAAACATGGCGTCGAGTGTCGCATACCACGCCACATTCATCTCAACGGCAAAGGCGCGCCCTGAATCCGTTGGATCAACAATGGCCGATAGCTCAACATCCTTAGCCGCCACTATAGCCGTGGCGTGACGTTTTCCAATCAGGCCCGCACCCGCAACGGCAATCCGCGTGCTCATGTGTCTGTCTCCCTCATATCCCGTTCCCACACGCTAAAGCATGGGGCAAATAACCCAAGGACCAAAATGCGCCCGCTCTTAGATCAATGTGCCCATATGTTGCGTGGCCAAAGCATATCCATTCACGCCAAAGCCCGCCATCACAGCGTCCGCGCGCATCGAAATGTAGGAATGATGGCGAAAGGACTCGCGTTTGTGAACCTGTGAAATGTGCAGCTCAATCACTGGCCCCTCAAAGGTATTCAAAGCATCTAGAACCGCCACAGAGGTGTGTGTATATGCGCCCGCATTAAGAATAATCCCCGCCGCGTGCTCGCGCGCCTCATGGATAAAATCGACCAAGCCACCCTCATAGTTGGATTGCATCATCTTGACCGCAAACCCGCCCGTTTTAGCGACATCCGCACACATACGTTCGACATCGTCGAGCGTGTCATGGCCGTAGATATCGGGCTGGCGTTTGCCAAGCAGGTTCAAATTCGGGCCGTTCATAATATAGATGGTCTTGGTCATCTGGTCTGTCCTTTTTCGGATCGCGAGAAAGCTTGGGCATGGCGAGACATCCCGCCCTACAAAAGCTGCCTTATGGATATGACCGATTAGGCGCAGTCGCGCTAGTGGCGGATACGCACGCGGGGTGTGTTTTTGATCCTGTAGCGCTACGATTCGACGTAGAATGAGCCGCTATGCGTGATGGGTTGCGTTGAACATGTTCTTTAGAAACGCTGCGTATCCATATGTTTTATATTCAAATTGCAATGCTACTGGCTATGAATAGCCTGCGCTAAACCATCGCTCCATCAAAACCGTTGCGTTCATCCAAATTTCTCGTCAGCTTGCGCATACCGCGCCGCGCGCGCCCTGAATTTCGTGTGAGGACACCCCATGGCACAGATCCAACTCGGCCTGATTGGCGACAATATCAAGGCGTCCCGCGCGCCAAACCTGCATCACTTTTGCGGTGAAATGACCGGTTTGGATGTCGACTATCAGCGCCTCATTCCAGCCGATTTGGGCACCGACTTTGACACCACATTTGCCAATGCCTTGAACGGCGGCTATCGCGGTCTCAACATCACATTGCCATACAAAGAGCGCGTGGTCACAAAGCTGACGATCAATGATCCCGACATTGCGCGGATCGGCGCGTGCAATACGGTTTTGTTCACCGAGGACGGCCCAAAGGGCTACAATACGGATTTCAGCGGCTTTATCGCGGGGTTTCGCGACACACTTGGCGATATTGCACCGGGGCGCGTGGTCATGTTCGGCGCGGGCGGCGTGGGCAAAGCGGTGGCATTCGGCCTCAAACGCCTGAATGCCTCACAGATCATCCTGATCGACCCCGACACGACCAAAGCCCAAGAGTTGGCGGATGCACTCAACGCCTCGCACGACGCCTCTAACAACGGCGTCACATTGGCGCGCGTGGGCACCCTTGACGATCTTGCACGCGCAGATGGCGTGATCAACTGCACCCCCCTTGGCATGGTCGGCTACGGCGGATCACCCGTACCAGAGGACGCATTTCCGGCCGCCACATGGGCCTTCGATGCGGTCTATACCCCCGTAAATACGCCATTCAAAGCACAAGCAGAGGCCGCGGGCGCTGCGTTTATGTCAGGGTATGAGCTGTATTATTGGCAAGGCGTCGATGCCTACGAGATCTTCACGGGCGTCAAGATCACCGATCACGCCACCCTACGTGCGCACCTCCTAAAAACGGCGTAACCCAAACATAGTATCAATCTATGGCGGCAGGTTCACATTGGGCCTGCCCGTTTAGGTGCGCCGCGGCGCACGACCGTGATCGACGTGGCGATGATCAACAATCCGCCCCCCAGACCAACGCCTTGGAACACCCTCGAGATCTCTTCACCCAAAGGGTTATCAGTCACGTTTCTTCCAGCCAAAACCACATCGGCTGCGCATTTGAATTCAATGGGATATTTGCAAATTTGCGGATATAATCCAGTCAAACGCGCCGCACATCGATGTGGGCCTTGAATACCTGTCGCGCCATTTTCGCAATATGCCCGGTGAGGGGGTTTTAGACATCGTGTCTTTCGTGCGCGCGGTCATGGCCACAGGTTACGCAGGGCCGCTGTCTCTCGAGATACTCAACGATCAGTTTCGCGGTGGATCGGCGCGTGTGATTGCCGCGGACGGACACCGCTCCCTCGTCAAACTGATGGATGATTTGCGCCGAATTGAGCCGAACCTTGATCTCGATTTGCCAGCCATGCCTGCGCCTGTGGACGTGCGCGGCGTCGAGTTTGTCGAAATCGCGGCCAACGAATAGGAGGCCGCAACCCTTGGTAAGATGTTGCATACACTTGGCTTTTCGCGCTCGGGTCAACACATCCACAAAGCGGTGAGCCTATGGACACAAGGCGGCATCAACATCGTGATCAACACCGAACAAGAGGGATTTGCCCACTCTGCCTATGTCATGCACGGCACATGTGTGTGCGATGTGGGGCTCAACGTTGCAGATGCGCAGGCCGCCAAATCCCGCGCCCAAGCGCTCGGCGCGAACCTGTTCTCATAGCGCCTTGGCGAGGGCGAACTCAATATCCCCGCCGTGCGCGGCGTGGGCGGATCAGTCCTGCACCTGCTCGACAAATCGTCCAATCTGGCACAGGTTTGGGATCAGGAATTCACGCAATTGGTCGACAAAGACGCCAAACCTGTGGGCCTGACACGCATCGACCATTTTGCAGAAACCATGAAACACAACGAGATGTTGACGTGGACCTTGTTTTACACGTCGATTTTCAATCTGGAACGCATGCCACAGGTGGATGTCGCCGATCCGGGCGGCGTGGTTCACAGCCGCGCTATCCAAAGTCCGGACGGCGCATTCCGCCTGACCATGAACGGTGTGGAGAGCCACCGCACCTTTGCGGGTCGCTTTGTCGCCGACAGTTTCCGCTCCTCCGTGCAACACATCGCCCTAGAGACGGACGATATTTTTGCAACGGCCAAGGCGCTTGCCGACAACGGGTTTGAAAGCCTGCCGATGTTTGAAAACTACTACGGCGAACTGGCCGCGCGCGCAGATGTAGACGCGGACAAACTGGCCGTGATGCAAGCGCACAATATCCTGTATGACGAAGACGAGGACGGCGCGTTTCTACAAATGTATTCAAAACCTTACGGCGAAGGTTTCTTTTTCGAAATCGTCCAGCGCGTCGGTGGATATGACGGGTACGGCGCAGTCAACGCCTCGGCGCGCACTGCCGCCCTCAAACGTCTGTCGCGCCCCGCAGGCATGCCGCGCACCTAAACTGCGGCGCGCCCGCGTGCCTAGCTGATAATCTCGAACTTGTGCACATCGACCATGCCACGGTCGGTGATTTTGAGCGCGGGGATCACGGGCAAAGCCAGAAACGCCAGTTGCAAAAACGGCTCTTCCAGTGTGACACCCAATGTTCGGGCCGCCGCGCGCAAGTCGACAAGTTGGGCATGAACCGTCTCGAACGGCTCAAGGCTCATCAACCCCGCCACGGGCAGCGCAAGTTCGGCCAAAACCTTGCCATCGCGCACGACAACAAACCCGCCTTCGATCTCGCTCATACGGTTTGCGGCGATGGCCATATCGGCGTAATCGACGCCAACACAGGCGATATTGTGATGGTCGTGACAGACGGTCGAGGCAATTGCGCCCGCCGTCATTCCAAAGCCTTTGACAAAGCCGCTTGCGATATTGCCGTTTTTGCCGTGACGCTCGATCACGGTGATGCGTGTGAGGTCGCGGACGGGATCAGGGCGCTTGTCACCATCCACAATGGGGATCGTTTCGATCAGGTGTTCGGTGATGATCTTTCCCTCAAGAATGCCGATCACATCCGTTTGTTCGCGGTTGCCGCCCGAGCGAAAACTTTCCGCTACAACACGTGGGGCCTGAACTGAATTGCGCGCCACAGGCGGCAAGATATCGCGCGCGGCAAATGCGGCGTCTGTGACCTCGACCCCGCCCGCAAACACCATCGACGCGTTGCAGTCTTCCAAACTGTCGATCACCACAATATCGGCGCGTTTGGATGGCGCGATCATGCCGCGATCTTTAAGGCCGAACGCCTCCGCCCCTGACAAGGTTGCAGCGCGGTACACGGCCAAAGGCGAACAGCCAAGCGCGATCAATGTGCGGATCATGTGATCCAGATGGCCGGATTCCGCGATATCAAGCGGGTTGCGATCATCGGTACACAGGCACATGTAGGCCGAGGTCAGATCGGTCAACACCGGATGCAGCGCATGCAAGTCTTTGGACACCGATCCCTCACGGATCAGCACCCGCATCCCCTTGCGCAGCTTTTCGCGCGCCTCCTGCGCCGTTGTGGCCTCGTGTTCGGTGCGGATCCCTGCGGCGATATAGGCATTGAGATCACGCCCCGACAGTTGTGGGCAATGCCCGTCAATATGCGCGTCCTCAAACAGACGCAGCTTTTTCATCGCTTCGGGATCGCGGTGGATCACACCAGGGTAGTTCATGAATTCGGCCAGACCGATGGCGGACGGATGCCCCATGACCTGTTCCAAATCCCCCGCCAGTAGCGTGGCTCCTGCGGTTTCCATGTGGGTCGACGGCACGCAAGATGACAATTGCACACGGATATCCATCAAGGTGCGCTCTGACGCCGCCTGAAAATAGCGGATACCGTCCAGACCGATGACATTGGCAATCTCGTGGGGGTCACAAATGGCAGTCGTGACCCCGCGCGGCGTCACACAGCGGTCAAATTCAAACGGGGTGACAAGCGAGCTTTCGATGTGCAGATGTGTGTCAATGAACCCGGGCACAAGGATTTTACCCGTCACATCAATCTCGCGCAGGCCCGTGTAGCTGTCAAACACCCCCGCGATGCGGTCGCCACACATGGCCACGTCCCCGTGGATCAACTCACCCGTCATCAAATCAAAAATGCGGCCGCCTTTGAGCACAATATCAGCGGGGATATCACCGCGGGCTTGGGCAATGCGTGTGTCCAGATCGCTCATGTCGCACCTCGTGTCGTCGGGTTAGATGATACCGTCAATTTGCGTGTGGGGCAGCACTTCGTAGTCGCATGAAATCAATTTGCGCGCCCCTGCCAAATCGCTCAGTGGCATCATCCATACAACACGTTCGCCCAATGCAACAGCCGCTTGAGCCTGAATCATTGCATTCATCGTATCGGCGATGACCATCCGCTCGGCATCGCGCCGCGCCAGTTCTAGTAGCGCCGTGTCCTGCTTTCGGTGAATGACCAAATCCGCCTCTTGCAGACGCTGTACTGCGCGCAATGTCAACAAATCAGGCACCCGCGTCACATAGGGGACAAGGCTCAAGATCCCGTCCGTGCTTTGATCCGGCGCACCATTGCGACCAATGGCTGCGCCAATCAATTCGGAGGCTTCTATCTCGTGGCCGGTTGTGAACAGATGGCGCGGCGGTCCGGCAAAGACCCACCGCCAAAATCCGCGCCGCTGCTCCTTTGGGACCAAGCGGGCAACAGTGGGACGCAATCCACCCGCAAGACGCACAAAGCGCCCTAAATCAGGCTCAAGAATTTCCTCGATCCGCGTTTTGATCTGGCGCCCCAGAATAGGCGCGGCCCCTTCGGTACCGATCGCCACGACAAGCGGCGCACGATCCACGATCGAGGGCGTGTTGGCCTCACACAACTCGGGCTGATCCACCACATTCACCAAGGCGCGTGCATCGCGCACAATGGGATATAGGCTGGCATCAATCCCCGGACATCCCGTTGCGAGAAAGACCAAGGCCGCGCCCTCGAACGTGGCGGTCGTCAGTGCCCCGTTGACCAATTCGATCTCGCCAGACGTTACTAAGGCGCGCAATTCGCTGCATAAATCAGGCGCATGTACGGTGATGCGCGCGCTTGATTTGCGCAACAAACGGACCTTTTGTGCCGCTGTCTCGCCACCGCCCACGACCACGACATCACGGTCGCTCATTCTTAAAAACATCGGGAAAAAGTTCATGGCTCGCCTTGGGCAAAATGCATCTGTTCGCATAGAATTGACTGCGCCTATCGCTAATACAAGAGTTCGATGCTTAAAAAAGTCAGCGGTTTTGAGTTAACATCGCGAATGGGCATAAGGTTTTATCATAGGTCGATTTGGCAAAACGATGTGGTTGATCCTGCGTTCAACATTATGAAATCGCCCGTGCGACCATCGCACGCGCGCCGTGCGTCGCAAGTCCGGTATAGGCCTCTGTGACGGACGCAACAAAGACCGCATTGCCCGAGAGGGCCGCAGGAAAGATATCGCGTAGCCCCAAGAGATTTCGGACCTTATCGTGGGGCGCGGCGCCCGCATCCGACAATGCCTTAAGGCTCTGCGCCATGGGGTCACGCACATCAATCGGCGCGCCCGCATCATCGACACCACTCACATAGCGCATCCATGCCGCCACCGCGAGGATGAGCCCAGCCATAGGACGCCCTGCGTCAAGCCCCTCACCTACCTGTGTCAAAATGCGTTGCGGCAGCTTTTGCGACCCGTCCATGGCAATTTGCCACGTCAAATGACGGATTGCGGGGTTTTGGTAGCGCGCCAACAACGCATCCGCATAGGCGTGAAGATCAACACCCTCGGGCGGCGTCAAACCGGGGATAATCTCGTCGCGCCACAGCCCTTTGACAAAGGCGGCGTAATCGGGATCGGCCACAGTGTCCGATATCGTCTTAAGACCCCCCAGATATCCAAGATAGGCCAGCGACGAATGCGTACCATTGAGACAGCGCAACTTCATGTCCTCAAACGGCGTCACATTAGTGACCAATTGAACACCGACCGCGCCTAGATCAGGACGCACACCGTCCACAAAATCGTCTTCCACGACCCATTGACGGAACGGCTCCATCATCACGGGGGAGGCATCGTATTTGCCGATATCCGCCCCGAGTGCGTCGATATCCTCAGGCTTGGTTGCGGGCACAATGCGGTCCACCATCGTGGCGGGGAACCGACACTCAGCGGCGATCCAATCGCGCAGATCGCGATCAATCAGCTCCGCCAGCTCCAACACAACGCCGCGCACAACACGGCCATTATCCGGCAGATTATCGCAGGTCAGCACCGTAAAGGGACGCAGACCCGCTGCACGGCGGATGTCTAGCGCACGCACCAAAAACCCAAGCGCAGAGGCTGGGTTGGCGATATCGGCAAGGTCTTGTTGAATATCAGGATGATTTTGGTTGAGCCGCCCCGTGGATGGCTCGTGACAGTACCCTTTTTCCGTCACCGTGAGCGTGACGATTTTCACCGCCTCATCCGCCATCGCTGTGAGAACGGCGGCGGGATCGTGCGGGGCGACAAGCACGTCTTGGACGATCTCGACGTGGTGGGCAATGCGGCCAGTTGGGGCCAGTTCAAGCACGGTATAGGCACAACCTTGTGGTTTAAGGCGCTCCGCCTGTGTCGGACTTTTGAGCGACACGCCGATAATGCCCCAGTCACCCCCTGATTTCGCCATCGCCTCGGCGATGTAAATCGCACCATGGGCACGGTAAAACGCACCAAGACCAAGGTGGATCACACCCACGGCGGGTTTGGGCGCGTCTGTGCGCGACAAGCGTGGCAAAGTGGTGACATCAGTCATTGGCGAGGCCTTTAAAACAGAGAACCCCGCGCCCGCCCTATGCGGCAAGCACGGGTATAGAGTTAGCGCGCGAGCCAACCGCCATCGACGTTGAGCACAGCGCCCGTGACGTATTTGGCAGCCTTGGAACACAGGTAAGCAGCGGTGCCGCCGATGTCCTCAGGATCGCCCCAACGGCCCGCAGGAATACGCGCCAGAATTGCCGCATTGCGATCCTCATCGGCGCGCAGCGCCTCGGTGTTGTTGGTGGCGATATACCCCGGCGCGATGGCGTTGACGGTGATCCCCTTGGCCGCCCATTCGTTGGCGAGGATTTTGGTGATCCCTGCCACCGCGTGTTTTGACGCCGTATAGGCGGGCACGCGAATGCCGCCCTGAAACGACAAGAGCGAGGCGATGTTCACCACCGCACCACCTTTGCCCTGTGCGATCAATTCGCGGCCAAATGCCTGACAGGTAAAGAACAATGCCTTTTGGTTTACGTCGATCACCGCGTCCCAGTCTTCCTCGCAGTAGTCCACGCTATCGGCGCGGCGGATGATCCCCGCGTTATTCACAAGGATATCGATCCCTGCGCCTATGAACACATCCTTGGCGGCCATTGGATCGGCGAAATCAAGCAACAGGCTCTCCCCGCTGCCGCCCGCCGCCGCAATCGATGCCACGGTCTCGTCACAGGTCCGGCGTCCGGCACAGATCACATGCGCGCCTTGAGCGCCAAGGGCCACCGCAATGGCCTGTCCAATGCCCGTGTTGGCACCGGTTACGAGAGCACGGCGGCCCGTGAGAGAAAACAGATCAGACATCATAGCCCCCTTAGCGCAGCTCGGACGGTTGGACAAAATCCATGTCCGTATAGTCGACATTGTCGCCCGCCATGGCCCAGATAAAGGTGTATTTACCAATGCCAGCACCCGAGTGGATCGACCATGTGGGCGACACAATGGCCTCCTCGTTGGCAACGAACATGTGGCGGGTTTCTTGTGGCTCACCCATCAGGTGCAACACGCGGCTCGCCTCGTCCATGCCCCAATACAGATAGGCCTCCATACGGCGATCATGCACGTGCGCAGGCATGGTGTTCCAAACCGAGCCCTCGTCGAGCGCGGTATAGCCCAACACCAACTGACAGCTCTGCATCACGAGCGGATGGATGAACTGGTTGATCGTGCGTTTGTTAGAGGTCGCCGCATCGCCCAATTCCATTTTTGCCGCATCAGCAACCGTCACAAGGCGCGAGGGATACGCGTGATGCGCGGGGCAGGACGTGATGTAGAACCGCCCCTGCCCTGTGAACGTCACCGCCCCCGACCCCATGCCGATATAAAGCACATCGCCCTCGTTCATGGCGAAGCTCTCGCCCCCCGCCTCGACCGTGCCCGCACCGCCAATGTTGACGATGCCCATCTCGCGCCGCTCAAGGAAAGTCGCGGTACGGGTTTCTTCGACCTTATCAAGGGTGAGCGATCCGCCCGCAGGCACCGCACCGCCCACCGTAAAGCGGTCATAATGGGTGTAGACGAGGTTGATCTCACCCTCTTTGAACATCCCCTCGCACAAGAAATTGTCGCGCAGTCCCTGCGTGTCCATGCCCTTTGCATGATCGGGGTGAATGGCGTGGCGGGTCTCGACATTGAGGATGGTCATAGTATCGTCCTTTTGTATTAAATTCAGTAGCTTGGCGTAAAGATCAAAGCTTGTACGCCTCTTTTACCAATCGGTAGGTTAGATCATGTGCAACCTCATGGGCTTCACTCTCACCAAGCCGCCCCGTGGCCACCAGTTCGGCAAGATAGCCCGCATCAACGCGGCGCGCCACATCATGGCGCGCAGGGATCGAACAAAACGCACGCGTGTCATCGTTAAAGCCAACGGTGTTGTAAAACCCTGCCGTCTCCGTGACGTTTTCGCGAAACCGCTTCATGCCTTCATAGCTGTCAAAGAACCACCATGGCGGGCCGAGACGTAGCGCAGGATAGACCCCCGCAAGCGGAGCCAATTCGCGGCTTTGCGTGGTCTCATCAAGCATGAACAAAATAACACGAAGGTCTTTTTCCATTCCAACGGCTTGCAGCAACGGTTTGAGGTTGTTTACAAATTCCGTTTGCGAGGGAATATCGAAACCTTTGTCACGCCCGAACATCTGTGCCACTGGCCCAGAGTGATTGCGGTGAGCGCCCGCGTGGATTTGCATCGTCAACCCATCGTCGATCGACATCTTTGCCATCTCGGTCAGCATTTGACCGCGAAATGCATCGCGTTCATCGGCTGTGCCCTTGCCCGACAAAACGGTTTGGAACAATTGGGAGGCCTGCGCAGGATCGAGGTTCTCGGTGCGCGCGCTGGGGTGACCGTGATCCGAGGAGGTCACACGCCCGACCTGTTTGAAATAGGCGCGGCGCGCGCGGTGCGCATTGAGATAACCGGTCCATGACGCGGTGTCCTCCCCCGTCAATTCGCCCAGTTTGAGCACATTATCGGTAAAGCCCGCGAAATCGGGATCCACAACATCATCAGGACGGTAGGCGGAGATCACCGTGCCGTCCCAATCGCTGTCCGCAATTATCCGGTGATATTTCAGATCATCAAGTGCCATTTCCGTGGTTGAAATGGCCTCGATATTGAACCGCTCAAACAGGGCACGGGGCCGAAAGTCATCGGATTTCAAACAGGCGTCGATGTGATCGTAGTACTCGGTCGCGGTGTGCGGCCCGAACGGGATATCAAGGCCAAACACCTCTTGGAACGCATGTGTAAGCCACATGTTCGACGGCGTTCCGCGCAGCAGGTAAAAATGTTCTGCAAACACCGACCAGATTTTGCGCGGGTCTTGTTCCGTCTCACCCCCATCGGCACGCGGCACACCCAAGTGCGCCAGATCAACACCTTGGGAGCAATACATACGGAATACATAGTGATCGGGTGTCACGAACAGGCGCGCAGGGTCGGGAAAGTTCTCGTTGAGCGCAAACCAACGCGGATCCGTATGGCCATGGGGCGAAATGATCGGCAGGTCTTTGATGCCTGCATAGATATCACGCGCGAGACTGCGCACACGCCCGTCGACCGGAAAGAGCCTATCGTCGTTCAGCAGCGCCATGAGCATGTCTCTCCGTTGTATCCGTCTCAGCCCCGACACGCCCGCCACAAAATAGATTTGCGATTCTGGCGCGCTCCGTATAATCTAACGAACTAATATGCTAGACCGCCAATACAGTCAACGCGCCACGCACCCCACGCCTAACATTGCCATTCATGCCAAAAGTCGCTCATAAGAGTGCCGATATTGACGGGAGACAGACACATGGGCCATGACACGCCACAGCAAAAATCAAAAACCGCACGATCGGCGGCGCGCGTTCAGTTGACCTCAATTGACCAGTCGCGTGTGCCTTCTGTCACCGATATGGTGTATGACGCGCTCTATCACCGTATTGTAGAATTGCAATTGCCCCCGGGCACCAAAATGTCCGAAGCCGAAGTGGCGAGCCAGTTGGGCGTGTCGCGCCAACCTGTGCGCGACGCCTTTTACCGGTTGTCACAACAAGGGTTTTTGTGGATCCGCCCGCAACGCGCCACCACAGTGACCGCTATTTCAATTGCCGCAGTCCTAGAGGCACGGTTTATTCGCACCGCCCTTGAGATGGAAGTGCTGCGCACCGCCATCTTGAACATAACCGAGGACGGATTGGCGCGGATCGAGGCCAACCTCGCGGCGCAAAAAATCGCAATGGAAGATGGAGATCGCACCAAATTCCACGAACTTGATGACGCGCTTCATGAACTGCTGTGTGACATCGCAGGACATCCGAAAGTCTGGACAATCATCAAAGACAATAAGGCGCATATGGACCGCGCTCGCTACCTCTCGCTCGAAAAGGGATCACAACAGACATTTGATGATCACTGTGCGATCGTCGATGCGATCAAAGCGCGCGACACCTCGGCGGCGTCCGCGCTCATGCGCGCCCATCTTGAACGGATCGGGCACATTATCCACGACATCCGTGCCGAACACAGCGAATATTTTGAAAACGAGGACGAACGTGGCGCATAAAAAGCTTTTGACCATCGGTGAATGCATGGTGGAAATGGCTCCTGACGGAGCCGGAAAATACGACATGAATTTTGCGGGCGATACGCTCAACACCGCATGGTACGCACGGCGCTGTTTGGGCAATGATCCTGCCTATCACGTCGGATATCTGACCTGCGCCGGTGAGGATGCCGTGTCGGACCGTATGCTCGCCTTTCTCGAAAGCTCCGGCATCGAAACCGATCACATTACCCGCAATCCCGACCGCACCGTTGGCCTCTATATGATCCAGCTCGACAATGGCGAACGCAGTTTCGCCTATTGGCGCGACACGTCGGCCGCGAAACTATTGGCCGCCGACCCTGCCCGTCTGGACGCCGCGTTCGATGGCGAAAGCATCTTGTTGTTCTCGGGAATTACACTTGCGATCCTGTCGCCTGACCACCGTCAAAACCTGATCGACGCGCTCTCGCGCGCGCGCGCAAACGGCGCAGAGGTGGTGTTTGACACCAACATCCGCCCGCGCCTGTGGGAAAACGTCGAGGCGACACACCATTGGCTGTCCAAAGCCGCCGCAATTGCCGACATCATGCTGCCCTCATTTGACGAAGAGGAAGTGATGTTCGGTGATAAAAAGCCCGCCGATACGGCCCTGCGCTACCGCGATCTAGGCGCGCATACCGTGATCGTCAAAAACGGCGCCGATGAGCTTTACGCATGGTCGAAAGGCGAAGGCGGTTTTACCCTTCACCCCGATCCCGTCCAACCGGTCGACAGCACAGCCGCAGGCGACAGCTTCAACGCGGGCTTTTTGACCGCGCGCATGCAAGGGGCCAATTTGAATGATGCGTTGCGGGCCGGAATGGCGTTATCAGCGCAGGTGGTGTTGCACCGTGGGGCTTTGGTCAAACTCTAAGATACGCCGATGAGTGTATCACACGAAAAAGGGCGGGAAAAATCCCCGCCCTTTTCTAATTTAAAAGCGTTTTGAATGCTTTACATGTAGGAGTTCACAAGGTTTTCAAGCCGCTCTTGGCGACCTGAACGTGGCTCGGGGTTGATCCCATCGGCCAGAACACGCGCCTGAATAGCGTCTAAATCACTGCCAAGCATCGCTTGGTTCTCCGCGCTGTCCCAATCGGCATAACGCGCATCACGCGCCGCTTCCAATTTGCCATCCTCAAGCATCGCAGCCGCCGCTTTGAGGCCACGCGCACAGATGTCCATGCCACCAACGTGCGACAGGATGAGGTCTTCGGCGTCGAGGGATTGACGGCGGATGCGGGCATCAAAGTTGGTGCCGCCCTTGGTAAATCCGCCCGCGCTCAGCACTTCGTAATAGGCCAAGGCCACTTCTGGCACGTTGTTGGGGAACTGGTCGGTGTCCCAACCGGATTGGTAATCGTTGCGGTTCATGTCGATCGACCCAAGCATGCCCAAGGACCGCGCCACAGCCAATTCGTGTTCAAACGAGTGACCCGCCAAAATCGCGTGACCCTGCTCAAGGTTGAGTTTGACCTCGTTCTCAAGGCCGTAGCGTTTGAGGAACCCGTACACGGTGGCAACATCATAATCGTACTGGTGCTTGGACGGCTCTTGCGGTTTTGGCTCGATCAAAATCTGACCGTCCCAGCCCATCTTGTGCTTGTAGTTGACGACCATCTCCAACATCCGCGCGGCGTGGTCGGCCTCTTTGGTCAGGTCGGTGTTGAGCAGTGTCTCATAGCCCTCGCGGCCGCCCCAAAGCACATAGTTCTGTCCGCCCAATTTGATCGTTGCATCCATGCACGATTTGATCGTCGCTGCCGAATAGGCAAACACATCGGGATCAGGGTTGGTGGCCGCGCCCGCCATGAAACGGCGATGCGTGAACAGGTTTGCCGTGCCCCACAACAGCTTGGTCTTGGAGCTTTCCATTTTCAACGCAAAGTAATCGACAATCTCTTCGAGGTTGCGTTTGCTTTCGGCGAAATCTTTGCCCTCTGGACGCACATCGAGATCGTGAAACGCAAAGAACGGCGCTTGCAAGATGTCGTACATCTCAAAGGCAACATCGGCCTTCAGTTTGGCGTTTTCAATGCCGCCATCGAACCACGGACGCTCAAACGTGCGCCCGCCGAACGGGTCACCGCCCTCATAGGCAAACGAGTGCCAATAGGCGATGGAGAACCGTAGGTGGTCTTCCATGCGCTTGCCCATGATCACTTCGTCAGGGTTGTAGTGTTTGAATGCAAACTCGTTGTCGCTGTCTGCGCCTTCGAATTTAACCTGTGGAATGCCTTTGAAAAAGTCTGTCATGTCAGTCCCTTAATCGCAATTTGTGCTGATTTGTAACGCTCGAACCCATCCGCGAACGCCTGTGTTAGCGCGCCATTGGGCTCAATGGTTTTCTCAATCGTGGGTGCTGTGGCCAGTTCGGCCCCGCCGCCTGTGGCCGCCATTTGGCCAAGCCGCGCCGCGCCGAACGCGCCGCCGAAATCGCCCGAAACAGGCAAATGAACGGGGCAATCCAGAGCCGTGGCGATCGCCTCGACCCAGTAGTCGGAATTGGACCCGCCGCCGACCGCCAACAGGTGGTCGATCTTGGTGCCAGTTGCCGCCAAAGCGTCTGCGCAATCCTTGATCGCGAATGTGACGCCCTCAAGCACGGCACGCGTCCCCGCCGCCGTGTCTGTCGCATGTTCCAAGCCGACAAAGGCGCCGCGAATACCCGCATCGTTGAGCGGCGTACGCTCGCCCCCCAAATAGGGCATGAACCGCGTTTTTCCGGGCGATTGCAACGCGCCAAGGTTCGAGGTGAGCGCGGCCGCACCCTGTCCGACGAACCGCCCGTACCAGTTGAGCGCATCGGTCGCGGCGAGGATCACGCCCATCTGGTGCCATGTATCGGGCAGCGCGTGGCAAAAGGTGTGAACCCCGCGATCCGCATCGGGTTGATAGCCGTCATTGGCCGCGAACAGCACGCCAGAGGTGCCGAGAGACACGAACGCCTGACCCGCTTTCACCACGCCCACACCAATGGCTGAGGCTGCGTTGTCACCGCCCCCGCCCGCGATGACGCAGCTCACAGGCACGCCCCATTTGGCCGCCAGTTCGGCGCGCAATGTGCCAGACACCTGCGCCCCCTCAACAAGGCGCGGCATGAACGAGCGGTCCATATCAGTGGCCGCCAACAGGTCATCGGACCAATCGCGTTGCGCGGTGTCAAACCACGCGGTGCCAGCGCTATCGGACATATCGCCCACATAATCACCTGTCAGGAACAGGCGCAAATAGTCCTTGGGCAACAACACCTTGGCGACCTTTGCAAAGATCTCGGGTTCATTGTTTTTGACCCACGCCAATTTCGGCGCGGTAAAGCCGGGAAAGACGATATTGCCCGTGAGCGCGCGAAATTTCGGGTCCGCATCAAGGCGTGCCGCCTCGGCGTGCGAGCGCGTATCATTCCACAAAATACACGGGCGCAGCACCGCGTCGGAGGCATCCAAAAGCGTTGCACCGTGCATCTGACCCGATAGGCCAATACCCGCCACGCCCGACAAATCCGCCTGTGCCCCGAGCGCGGCCATCACCACGTCACAGGCATCGAGCCAGCTTTGCGGACCTTGCTCCGACCACCCGTCATGTGGCCGCTCATTGGTCAACGGCGCATTGGCCTCCGCCACAATCGCCTGATCTGCATCAATTAAAATCGCCTTGAGGCCAGATGTCCCAAGATCCAAACCAATATACATCAGTATGCGGCCTCCGGCTTTTTACCCATGATAATCATGCCCAAAATGTCGTCATCGGTGACCTCATCGACGTTGACCGTGCCCACGGCCTGACCGTTTTTCATCACCATTGCGCGGTCACACAGTTTCATCACGTTGTGAATATCGTGCTCGATGAGGAAAATACCGAGACCCTGACGTTTCAACTCTTGGATCAGCTCCGCCACCATCTGTGTCTCATGGGGACCAAGGGCCGCTGTGGGCTCGTCCATGATCAAGATACGTGCGTTGAAATAGACCGCTCGCGCAATGGCCACAGATTGGCGCTGCCCGCCCGAAAGCGCCGAAACAGGATCGGAGAACTTTTTAAAGTTCGGATTGAGACGGGCCATGATCGACCGCGTTTCCGCCTCCATTGCGCCCTCGTCGACGAACCCCATGGGCGATACCAATTCGCGGCCCAAAAACAGGTTCGATGACGCGTCAAGATTGTCCGCCAAAGCAAGCGTTTGATAGATGGTCTCGACGTTGTATTTGCGTGCGTCACGGGTGTTGCGGATTTCGGCCTTTTCACCGTCGATGAAAATCTCGCCCGCATCCATGTGATAGGCACCCGACAGGCACTTGATCAATGTGGATTTGCCCGCGCCATTGTGACCCAACAGGCCCACAACTTCGCCTGCGTGCAGCGTGATAGAGACGTTATCCACCGCCTTGATGCCGCCAAATGCAATGGAAATATCGCGCATCTCCACCAACGGCGTTCCAGTGTTTGGGTTGCCACTCATGTTTTGATCCCCAGACGTTTACGGTAAATGATGTCGATCCAGACAGCGATCACAAGAACGCCGCCGACCACAATGTTTTGGAACGGCGCGTCAACGCCGACCATCGCCATGCCAGATTGCAGCGATTGCATGATGAGTGCGCCCAATATGGCCCCGTGAATAGTGCCGATGCCGCCGGACAAAGCCGTCCCGCCGATCACCGCCGCCGCAATCACCCGTAGCTCGTCGAGCGTGCCGATGTCATTGGCGTGGCTTTGCAAGCGCGCTTGAGCAATGATGGCCGACAGACCACACAAGAACCCCATGAGCGCGAACACCTTGACCGTCAAAAGCCGCGTGTTGATGCCGGAAAGCTCCGCCGCATCCGGATTACCGCCCGTGGCAAAGATGTAGCGCCCGAGGCGGGTTTTCTTGGCCACAACCGTCATCACAATGGCGGTAGCGATCAAGATCAGCACAGAAATCGGTAGGCCGTACCCTTGTGTAAACCCATCCGGCAGCTCCATGCCTTTGGCCTCGAACATCCGGCGCAATTTGCCTTTGGGGATATCGTAGGCGTTCAGGGTCGCGATGAAACCCATGATCGCCCCCACGGCAATCACACCAATCGTCACTTCGGCCCAAACGGGTTTGACGGGGAACTCATGGCGCAACTTGGCACGGCGCGCGTTCCATAGCGAAAACACGGTAAACGCCGAGGCCAACAAACCCGCGATCCATGACCATGTGACGCCCAATGTGCCCTCTGCGCCACCAAAGACGAGAAAGGTTTGATCAAGCGGGGCAATGGTTTGCCCATCAGTGAGATACCACCCCACGTTGCGCCAGACGAGCAAGCCGCCCAGTGTCACGATAAAGGCGGGAATGTTGTGATAGCCGACAAGCCAGCCGTTGACCGCGCCAATGAGCGTGCCAAACACCAGACCCGACAGCATTGCCAAAGGCGCAATCATCGGATGGCCGATTTCAAGGCCAAAGGTCGTGGGCAACCACCGCGCTTGGACCATTGCCATAATCGCCGAGCAGAGCGCCAATAGCGCGCCCACGCTCAGGTCGATGTGGCGCATGACAATCACAAACACCATACCTGTGGCCATAATCGCCACCGACACTGTTTGAATTGTCAGGTTAAATACGTTGCGAGGGGTTAAAAACCGCCCCTCCGTGACAAAGTTGAAAGCCAGACAGAGCATAACAAATGCCCCGATCATACCCAACAACCGCATGTCCAATTCGAGCTGCGCAAACAGACCTTTTGAGCCTTTTGTCGCAGTGGTATCTTGTGCGGAATCCGCCATGTCTTATCCCCATCGGGCGCGGTGTACCGCCCGTCCATGCCAATGGGCGCACCACATAGGCACCCACGTCTGTGAAGTCCCCCACGCTCAATAGAACGCGGGAGACAACTCAGTGAGCGCACCTCAACGAGGCGCAACTTATGTTTAGTTACAAGGTGCGGGACCTGCCTCAACGCCTTGGCACAGAGCCTCGACGGTGATCCAACCTGCATCTGTCACAGCCGTCAGGTTTGCGGCTGTGATGGGCATTGGCGCGAGGAACATTGCGTTCATCTCGGTGCCACCAGGTGTGGTGAACTTAACCGCGCCATCCACGGCGTCCATTGCTGTGCCGCCTGCGAGCGCCACTGCGATTTCTGCGGCATTCTTGCCAAGCTCACGCGCGTCTTTCCATACGGAAACCGTTTGTGTGCCAGCCGCCACGCGGTTCAAAGCGGCGTGATCGCCGTCTTGGCCGGATACGGGAATACCCTGCATACCCTGTGCGGTCAAAGCCGCCACAACGCCACCAGCGGTGCCATCGTTCGAGGCGACAACAGCGTCAACTTTGTTGTCGTTCTCGGTCAGGATCTGCTCCATGTTGCGCTGCGCATTCGCGGGCAACCAACCGTCTGTGTAGGCTTCGCCAACGATGGTGATGTCACCTGCGTCAACAGCCGCCTGAATGATCTCTTGCTGACCACCGCGCAGGAAGTCTGCGTTTGGATCGGTGGGCGAGCCTTTGATCATGACGTAGTTGCCAGATGGCTGAGCCTCAAGAACAGCACGGGCCTGCATACGACCGACTTCGACGTTGTCGAAGGTGAGGTAGAACGCACGGTTGTCCTCAATGAGACGGTCATAAGCCACAACGGGGATATCCTCGTCCACAGCGGCCTGCACCGCGGGAATTACGGCTTGCGTGTCTTGACCCAAAACGATCAACGCGTCGACGCCTTGAGCAATCAGGCTCTCGATGTCGGCAAGCTGTTTTGCGGAAGACGACTGTGCGTCGGCGGACACGTAAGTGGCACCAGCAGCCTCAAGAGCCGCCTTGATTGCGCCTTCGTCTGTTTTCCAACGCTCTTCTTGAAAGTTGGACCAGCTCACGCCAACAGTGAGGTCGGCGGCATAGGCAGTGGATACGAGGCCAGAGGCCAGGATTGTAGCTGCCAAAAGCATGGATTTACGCATTATTTTCCTCCCAAAAAATAAATGTCTATCCAATGGCACGGCATGCACAACGCAACGCTCGACTCGCCACCGGACGCGCGCAGGATTGCATATTTAAATTTAGCTTCCAAATAAAATAATGAACTTACAGAAACTTTTTTGCTAGATTTGCCCGTTAAGCCGTGACTTAAATACCCTCAGGGAGGGCTGATTACACTGTGCGATCAGCATTTAATTATCTGCATGAAATTTAAAAATGATCACATCGGCCTTTAAATCCTCACTCTTGGAGGGGGAGATCCAAGGCTGTGGCCCGTTGTTTCGCGCCCAAAATGCGGTGCCCAAACCGCTGCGCCGTCAATTGTTCGAGGCCATTCGCGCCGCCGGCACGATTGCGCGGGTTGATATTGCCAAACATCTCGACATCAGTCCGGCCACGGTGACCACCTTATCCACCGAACTAATAGAGAGCGGGTTGATTGCCGAGACGGAGATCGCGCGCCCGACCATAGACACCACCCGCGGACGCCCGCGTGTCGGGCTTGAGGTCAATGGCGCGGCAAGCGCGGTCATCGGCATCAAACTCTCGGATCGCGGAAATTCGGCTGTCTTGCTTGATCTCGCCGGAAAGCGCATTGGCGCAGCCACCCTGCCCGCCCCACCCGAGCGGCGCAGCACAGATGCGATCGTGGACGAGATAGAACTGCTCGTGGCCACAGTCCTCCGATCGTCCAACCTCGACAAATCGTCTCTCGCCACAATTGCGCTTGGCATTCCGGGCATGGTCGACTTCGAGGCGGGCCACGTCATTTGGTGTCCGTTTCTGACGGACCCCGACATTCCCCTGCGCGATCTTTTACAACACCGCCTCGACATTCCTGTGCGGATCGACAACGACGCCAATTTGCTGGCAATGGCCGAGCTGTGGTTCGGCGCGGGGCGCGCTCTGGATAACTTTGCCGTGGTTTCGATCGAACACGGCGTGGGCATCGGCTATGTCCAAGGGCACACGCTACAACGGGGCGGTTCGGGGCATGGTATGGAACTTGGTCACATGACCATCCAGATCAACGGCGCGCTGTGTCGCTGTGGCAAACGTGGTTGTCTTGAAGCCTATGTGGCGGATTATGCGCTTGTGCGCGAGGCCCATACTGCGCTGGCCCACCCTGTAGGCTCAAGCGCATCTCCCACTGAAATGCTCGAAGACCTGTTTGCACAAGCCAAAGACGGAAACGAGGCGGCTCAAGCGATCTTTTCGCGGGCGGGGCGTTATCTGGCCGTGGGTCTGGCCAATGTCGTGACACTGTTTGATCCCGCTCTCATCTTGTTGTCGGGGGAGCGTTTGCGCTACGACTACCTCTACGCAGAAGAGGTCTTGAGCGAGTTTCGTGACCTTACGCAAAAACCGGGCCGCCCGCCCACACCTGTGGACATTCACGCGTGGGGGGATCTCGTTTGGGCCCAAGGGGCTGGCGCTTTGGCGCTTGACCACGCAACGGAGAGACTATTGGGATGATGCGCCAGACGTTTTTGACCACGGCAACCGCACTCGGATGCCTCACGGCCTGCGCCGCAAATGCCGACACCACAATCAGCTATCAAAACCGCTCTGACGCTCTACCACCGCACGCGTATACTGGCGGATGGGAGCATTTTGTCGGCGGCGGCGTGGCGATACTGGATTGCAATGCGGACGGGCTACCCGACATGTTTGCGGCCGGTGGGACATCCCCCGCAAGCCTGATGATCAACCGCTCACCGCGTGGGGGCGCGCTCCGCTTTGAGCGCGGTGCACTCGACGAGATCACAGGCGTCACGGGCGCCTATCCCATCGACGTTGATAGTGATGGACAGCTTGATCTGGCGGTGCTGCGCGTGGGCGCCAATATGCTACTCAAAGGCGGGCCGGAGTGTACGTTCGAGGACGCAACCGCCACGTGGAATTTCGATGGTGGCGACCGCTGGACCACCGCGTTTAGTGCCACATGGGAGGCAGGCCAAACGCGCCCCACCTTATTCTTTGGCAACTACGTCGACCGCGACAACCCCGATGGCCCGTTTGAGGCCTGTGACAGCAACGAGTTGCACCGGCCTACGCCGTCAGGCTGGGACAAGACCCTGTTGGACCCCGGATTTTGCACCCTATCGGCCCTTATGTCCAAAGGTGCGCGCGGCGCGACGATGCTGCGCCTGTCAAACGACCGCCACTACTACGTCAAAGGCGGATATGAACAGCTCTATGACCTTGGCCTAAATCGCTTTTTGGGCGCACAGGACGGGTGGGAAAAGGTCTCGTTGTGGGGCATGGGCATTGCCGAACGCGACATTGATGGGGATGCGATACCCGATGTCATGTTGACCTCGATGGGCGATCAATTGCTTCAGTTCGGTATGGCCGATGGCAGCTATATCGCGGCCCCCTATGACATCGGCACCTATGCCCACCGCCCGCACGTGGGCGATGACGGGCGCGCCTCAACGGGGTGGCATGCGGCATGGGGAGATATCGACAACGACACCGATGCCGACCTGTTCATCGCAAAAGGTAACGTTGAACAAATGCCCTCCAACGCCGCGCGCGATCCCAACAACCTGTTGGTCCAAGGCGACGATGGACGGTTTACCGAAACGTCCGTCACGGCAGGCGTGGCGTCCCTCGAAAAATCGCGCGGCGCGGGCCTTGTTGATTTGAACGCCGATGGGGCGCTTGATCTCGTTGTCGTCAATCGCGGCGCGCCCATGGAGCTGTACCAAAACACCACACCAGAGACCGGAACCTACCTCGATGTGTCGTTGCATCAGGTCGGCTCAAATCGCTACGCGGTGGGCGCAAGCGTGGAAATCCTAACCAATCGCGGCCTTCAGGTGCAAGAGATCACAATCGGCGGCGGGCATGCCTCAGGGCAATCTGTACCGCTCCACTTTGGCTTGGGTCAGGCCGAAAAAGCGCAGGTGCGGGTGATCTGGCCCGATGGCGAACAAAGCGATTGGGTCGAAATCACCACGCTAGACCGCTGGATCGAACTGTCGCGCTAATCACCGCTCGAACGGCAATCCGGACGGAACGGTCTCAGGCACGCCAAGGCGCGTTGTCTCATCCGTGAGCGCCGCCAAAAAGGCCACAAGCGCGTCGATATGCTCAGCGGGCAAGGCCATGTCCTCAACCGATATCGCGTCCACAATGCCCGTTTGCGCATCCGCGTCTTGCAAGGTCGCCCAATCGTCAACGGGCATCGCAGGCAAAACCGCCATATCCGGCGACCACGCATCAAAGGCCGCCACTGGCATGGTGTGCGCGGTTACAAATTCCCACAAATCCGAATACGCCCCTGTGTGCCCGTAAGGCGCGGTGAGCCTGACATTGCGCAAGGACGGCGTGCGAAAGGCATACATATCCTCAGTGTGTCCCGTCACGCGGTAGCGTCCTTCGTCGCGCAACCCCTGCTCAAACGGCAGGGTCTTTCCCGGTCCGAACTGCGGCTGACCCATTGCGTGAAACTGATGATCGGTCTGAAATGTGCCGCTATGGCATGACGCACAGCCCGCATCCCCGTAAAACAACTCCATCCCCATAGCGGCCAAAGGGTCAAGTGCGGCCTCGCCCCGCAACACCGCATCAAACGGGCTATTATCTGCGCGAAACTCGACCGCAATGAACGCAGCAATGGCGTTGGAGATATCAGCAAACCGGATATCACGCGTTTTCGTGTCGGGGTATGCGTCCCAAAACAGCGGGGGATAGGCAGGGATCGCCGCCACTTTTGAGGCGATTAAATCCCATGCGCCGCCCTCTCCCGAAAAGCGTCCCTTGCGCACAGCTTTGGAAATCGGGTTCTCGTTGACCTGACCCGCCATCTCATCGGGTGACAGCACGGGAAACGCCGCTTGCGTGGCAAGCAGACCGTTTACCTGATCAAAAAACGGGTCTTCGATCGGAACATGCAATACCCCGTCCACCAGCTCGACACGACCGTCATGGAACATCGTGGTGTATTCATGCGCCCCCAAATTGTAGAGGGCGGGTGCATTGCGCGGAACGCGGTGTTCGGGCGGATTATCCGGATCCATGGCCCGCGCGGGACCAAGCCCCACTCCGCCCTCCCCCATACCAAGGCTCAGCCCGTCAGAGGTCCCGAACTTTGGATGGTGGCACGTGGAGCACGAAATATTGTCATTGCCCGACAAGACAGGATCGTAAAACAGCAACTGGCCAAGGGCTATTTCAGCGGGCGATGCCTGTAGAAAATCCGCGTCCGTTGCGGGCGCAGGCAGATCAAGCGCCCATGCAAAACTTGCACAGATCGAACATAAAGCCGCCGCGAACACGGGGCCAAGGCGGTTATTTACGTGCATATTCAACATAGGCAAAAGCGACCCCATCAGGAGACCACGAGGGAACATTGATCGTACCTTGACCACCAAACAAACTTACGAGAGTCGTGGACGTCCCGCCCTCGGGCCCAATCAAACGCAGCTCGACCTCCAAATCGGCCGGGTGTCCTTTGGTGCCCTCGGGATAGGATAAATACACAACACGCGTGCCATCAGGGCTTGGGTGCGGGAACCAGTTGACGCGTGTGTCATCGGTCATTTGTTGCGGCTGTGCGCCATCGACACGCACCCGCCACAGGTCTGACGATCCACGCCCTGAGCGCTCCGAATTGAACCAGATCCAATCTCCATCGGGCGTGTAATCCGGCCCATCATAATGGTGATCGCTTTCAATGACACAGCGCTCGGACCCGCCACCGACAGGACATGTCCAAATCCCGAATGTCCCGTTGCGCATCGCCGTATAAGCCAACGTCTTGCCATCGGGGGACACACCGTGCCACCAACTCGGCGCACTTGGCGTGACCTGTACGGGATCATCATCACTCTCAAGATCAAGTGTCCAAATGAGCGACCCCGCCCCGAGTGTGTGATCCGACAAAAACAGCGTCGAGCCATCGGGCGAAATACCGTGATCGTTGTTGAGCGTGATCAACAGCCCTGTGTCGATCTCCGCCAATTCTGGCTCTGCCAGATCGACCTCAAACAACCGCCCGTCCCCGTTCACAAGCAACGCGGACCCGTCCGGCGTCCAGTTCGGCGCCTCAATATGCATGTCCGTCTCCAACACAGGAAACGCGCGGGCCTCCTCAAAATCGTAGATCATGATGCGTGAGGTCCAATTGGACATGTGGGTCTCCATCTTGCGCTCAAAGGCGGTGTGGGCCACACAGCGGCCCACACCAATTGACAAGAGTTTACGCGCCTTTGGGGAGGTAAGCAAAGCGGGAAAACACCGCTTCGCGTCCCTGCCCCGTCATATCCATGACGTACATCCCAAGAAAGGCGCCCGTAAACGAGCCATGCGCACCGCGCCCGCCCTCGTCTGAGATCAAAGATGCGTCTAAAACAGGACCGATATTG
>NZ_CBFHKW010000017.1:47797-51834 GCF_965656515.1 Celeribacter marinus | reverse complement strand
CGGTGATGTCAGTTTGCTTGCGGGTGTCGATGTCGAGATGGACGCCTCCGCAAGTGCGGGCGGAACCCGTCAGGTTCTGACCCCGATCCTGTCCACCGAAACCATCGATACGTTGGTCATTACGGGCTACAATCAGGTCGTTGATGCGGTCATTGATGTTCCTGTCGTGAACTGGGTCACCACAACGGTCAAAGAACAGGTGGGTCTGGAATCCGTCAAGATCGGTTATTCGTTCACCACGATGGACGTTAAACTGACGCAAGACGCCTACTATAACGGCAGCATCAAGCGCGAGTATTTCGTTGAGGGTGTCGATTATAGAAATTCATCGGCATCCAAAGGCTCCGGTCCAATCATTAACTGGGGCAGTGTTGCCGCACCTGGAAATGACACCAAAGGCTACCCAAAGAGTTTTGCCGAGTTGTCCGACCTACAGGTCGAAGTTGTGCTCAAGCAATTGGGTTACAAAAAGCTGTATAACTTCTCGACCAATACCAACGAGATGTGGAAACATCAGGTTCTCAACGGTACATCATCGCGTCTGAAATGGGTGCCAGATTGGGTTCAACCCGTTGCCGCCGGAACATCACGTTTGATGCACACCGTTAACCTTCAGGTTGATGGATTGCGCGACAAATGGATCACCTTGCCCGTGGGGGCCGAGGCCGATCTGGCGCGCGCGGTATCACAAGGCAGTGTTACAAAGTTGAAGGATGAAAAGGTTGGATCCTACAAGGACACCGCAACCGTTTACTACGATCAGGTGACCTCCAAATATACCCAACAGACCATTAAGGCGTCTGAACCTTTGGCGGACCCCAACGAGTCTCGCTATCCGACACGCAACACCCGCGATAACGACAATAGCATCGCCTATTGGCAGGTAAGTTATGACGCCGGTAGCCGTGGCAATGGCGAAACGGCCTCCCCGGATAATGGGGAACGTGTGTTTACGCTTTATGACGATCTTGGAACAGCCGAGGTTGCCCGCGTTCCCGAATGGTCGCTGAACAGCGATGCCAAGAAAAAGTATGATTCCAAAAGTGGCGTCCAGACGATTGCGCAGAATTTGTACTACAATACTACAGCGAGTTTGAGCCGACTAAGCCTTGACGCCAACGCAGGAAACTCGCGCGACAATCATGTTGCGGTTGGGACAACCTACAATTGGGTGCAAAAGCAATATAATCTGTCGGGATCAACGCGAAACCATTTCTCCTCAACGGGTAATTATACCCTCGCAAACGTCACCAACAGCACGCAACGCAATGCGGTGGACCGCCTGGCATCGAGTGGAAGTGCATGGCTTGGTATGGCGGTTAGTGATAGCGGCACTCTCTATTACGACGTTAAGTACACAAGCGTTTCATCAAATTCTGTAAGTTGGTCAGGCAGAACAACGAGCTACAATAACTGGAACTCGGGTGAGCCGAATGACTCCGGCGGCTTTGAGTTCGGCGTCCAATTCTACTTTGGCAACAATAAGTTCAACGATCTCAATGGCTCACAGTCTCTGAAATGGGTCTACGAGACGGGCAACACGTGGAACAGTTCGACGGTCTATGAGGACTACAAGGACTACCACTATGCGTGGGTCTCAACCAACACCGATATTATGCAAGCGCGCTATCAGCTTGAATATCAATGGGTGTCCAACGAGACGCCCGAGTTCGACAACCGTCCAAAGTTCCGGACGTTCAACACCCAGACCAAGGTTGTAGATACAGCCAAGCAGACGCTGTACCGTGATGAGGCTATTACGCAGACGGTGACAGAGACACGCACGGTCCGCCTTGAGGGCGGCGCGGGTGGAACGTCTGAGCAAAGCTTTGCAACGTTCGAGTCGAATTCCGTAAAAGGTCGCGATATCGAAATCGTATCGGGTCGTGATGCACGTTTGTCCGGTAATCTTGAGGCCGACCGAAATCTGACGATCAATACGGATCGCGATTTCCGTTTGGGCGAAACACCCGCCGGTGTTGATCCCGCAACGTATGTGCCAACGTCCAGCTCTCAAATGCAGATTGGTGGAACACTGACGTTGACGGCGGCGCGCGGTATCGAAACCGATATGGCCTCGTTGATCACAGTTGCGGGCAGTGCCACGGTTGGCGCGGCAAAGGACATCGACCTCAAGGGCGATATGGTCGCGACTGGCAATATCACCGTCACCACCCGTGACGATATCGATGCCTTTGGTGTCTTGGACGGTTCTACCGTTAGCCTGACATCAGGTACGGACGGACGCGGAAGCGTTCTAACCACATTGCGCACCAACATTGACGCGGCCAATCTGACGATTGTTGCGGGTACAGTCGATGGCGACATTACGTTCCGCGACAGCGCCGTTGATGTTACGGGGACCATGACACTCACCGCCGCAGGTGGCGGTCTGTACGCCACTGGCGGGACCGTTGGGTCAACAGGGGCAACACCTGGCAACTATGTCACAGCAAACGCGGCCATTATGGCGGCGCGCGATGGCGTTCAAAGTGATCAGGGCGGCACGCATGCCTTCTTGTTGTCGGCTGGAACGTTGAGCGTTGATGTGACCGCCGCTGGTCCGATCTGGATCGAGAACAAGGGTGATTTAGACCTTACGCACGCCGCGACATTCGACGGTGATGTCACGTTGCGGGTCATGGGGAACCTGACCGTTCGCGATATTGTCGCTGGTGCAAATGCGCAAAACGCGATTTCTCTCGCGACACCCGCGCCGGTTGGTGGATCGCGTGACGATGCCGATAAGGCCTTGCGCGAAATTGTGGTTGGCTCATTGATCGCACAGTCGGTCGATATGTCGGCGGCAACGGTGATCCGTCAGCTTGCGGCCTCATCGATTGTTGCGGACTCGCTCTCGCTTGTCAGTAACGAAGGTATCGATTTGGGTGGCCTTGCGGTCGGGACCATTGATGCGCGGATCGAGGGTGTGGGCGATATGTCCCTTGCGACCCTTGCCCAGAGTGCAACGGTTGCGGGCGATCTCAATGTGACACGCCTGCTTACGCAAGATGGTTTGGTCTCTCTCACCTCTG
This sequence comes from Celeribacter marinus, assembly GCF_965656515.1. Lineage (GTDB taxonomy): Bacteria > Pseudomonadota > Alphaproteobacteria > Rhodobacterales > Rhodobacteraceae > Celeribacter > Celeribacter marinus_D. The sequence goes on along the minus strand of NZ_CBFHKW010000017.1, from coordinate 48,799 downwards.
AACGAAATATCGTGCTACACGGCTATGAGGTCGACACATCGGGCAGCACGCCCAAAGTGACGTCCGGTGTCGTTGCGGGACGCAGTGCGGACCGCACACCACAATCGTCGGTAGACAATCCCGTGGTTGAACTGGCTGAACTGCCGCTTGATATCTCATTGACGTCAACGGGTGGCTCGATCAGCGGCACGGGCGCAATCCCACATGTTAAAGTGGCCACCGACGCCGGTGGCGCGATTGAACTTGTTGCGGCTACGGGTCTTATCGATTTGACTGTGGAAGCGGCAGAGCTGCGAAATCTACGCACCGATACAGGCGGAATCTCTCTGACGGAGACGGGGTCGCAAAACCGCACACAGACGCTTTTGACCAAGGCGCACGTGAACGCGGGCGACATCACCATCACGACCGCCGAAGCACTCGAAGTGTTGAGCGTCTCGGGGCAGCAGAACACGACGAGCGTGACGCTCACCTCTACGGGCGGCGAATTGTTTGCCAAAGGGGTCGCCAATACACTTTTGACCGCGGTTGATAGCGCGGGCGATGTCGTGACAGGCGGGTTGTTGGGCAATGTAACGTTGGATGCAGCAGACGCGCTTGTGATCGATAGCGGCCTTTGGGTCGACGCCAAACACGCCGTGACCTTCATCACCGGCTCCGATTTTGTCATCCCAACGCAGCGCGTCTATGACGCGACTGAACTCGTTATCAATTCCGCGACAAGCATCAATGCGGAAAGCCAGATCCGTGTTGGCCGTGACGGCGAGACGACACGTGTTGAGATCCAGTCGGGTCGCAACATCACCCTTAATGCACCGATCAGCACACAACAGGGGACATTCGTCACGCAGGTTGTTTTGAATGCACGCGGCGATGTCGCCGATACCATTCAGGTCTACTCTGACGTTGCCGAAATGCGCGTTGTAACGGGTGCCTCGGGTGCGCAGTACCTTGAGGGTATTGTTGGAACACCGGAATCGGGCGAAAGCGCGATCCCTGACG
>NZ_CBFHKW010000017.1:41298-47700 GCF_965656515.1 Celeribacter marinus | reverse complement strand
CGGCACCTACAAAACCGACCGAATTGTGCATGATGGAACCACGTATTACGTGTTTGATGCCACAGATTACCGGTTTGCAGAGACGTACACCACGCCAACAACGGGCGATCGCACGCCTATCTTGAATGTTCCGGCTGACAATGCGGGCACGGCGCTCAAAGTTCTGAGCAGCTCGATTGATGGCGATGGCACGTTGTACGCGGTCAACATCGATTCAAGCACTGGCATCGTGACGCGCGGTGCGCAGATTGTTCAGCTCGCCAATACCAACGCGGTTTACCTTGCGGGCGGTGTTGTTGATGTGCGTGATCGCGGCGTTGTCGATGTCACGCCGCTTGCAACGGCTGAACGCGCGGTCATGACCCTCAGCGGTGTGACGACAGCGGGCACAGTGTCCTTTGATTTGGCGACCACGGATAGCCCGTCATCCAAGACGACGATAAGCGCGGATGTTGTCCGCGACACCACCACAGGCCTTATCGATCTGACGGCTTTGGCCACGGCGATCACCAATGCTGGTATCGGGATTTCGGCCACATTGTCCGCCGATAAGGCGAGCATTGATCTTACGCGTGCAGATGCCACAGGCATTATTGTGAGCGGGTATAATCATGGTGCCGATGTGGGCGGCCTCGCGGGGTCGATGCGCGTCGAGGGGTCCAACCTGACGGGTGTTAGCCTGTTTGATCAAACGCAAGTCGCGGTTGCCGAAGCGTTGGCCTACAAATTTGAATCGCAATACAGCAGTCGCGTTGAGTTGCGCCAAGGTCAGACACCGTACAATGATGTCACAATCACAGCGGGTAGTCCGGCTGGCACGACCACGGGCGATATCATCTTTATCGCGGGCAGTGACGTTGATCTCGACAAGGTGAAAACCTACGCCACCGGCAACATTCAGGTTACGACCACTGCCGGTGCGAATGTCGGCGATATCATGACGCTCGAAGATGATATGGGCCAAGTCTATGCCTCTATCGTTTTGGACAGCGACGATTTGACGGGGAGCTTGAACTTTAGCCCTGATCGTTTGGCCAATGGCACGTATTCGCTCAACGTGGCGTTGCGTGATGTTCATGGCAACGTCAGCTACTCTAGCGGTCGCGCCGAATTCACAGTGTCCGGTAGCTCTGTTTCCGCAGGATTTGCAGCGCCAAGCACACCTGTGATCACCGCGCCCGGAACCGTTGGCAACGCCCAGTTCGAATTGACAGGGACAGGAGCCACAGCGTGGACCCGCGTCGAAATTCGCGATGCAACCACCCACGCCGTGATTGCGCAAACCCGCGCGGATCAAGATGGAAACTGGTCGGCATTGACCGATGTTCTGGCCGATGGCGCGCATAGCGTCTACGCGGTCAACCTCGCTGACAAAGCCACATCCACCGCGCCGGACGTCGAAGCGGCATCCACCGTCATGGTGGCGTTCACCGTTGATACGCAAGCCCCAGTTGCGCCAACGATGTCATATAGCGCGCCAACAATCAGTGGCACAGCAGAGGCCGACAGCACCATTTATGTGTTTGCCAATGAGGATTTGGAAACGCCTGTCTTTACCGCCACGACAAACAGTAGCGGAGTCTGGACTGGGACGCTTGATACCTCGGCGGGCACTCTGGCGAATGGCATCAACTTCTTGTTCGCGCGTAGCGTCGATGGCGCTGGCAACCAAAGCGGTTATACGGGCGGCCTTGGCATTTTGATCGGGGAGGCAACCGCCCCGAGTTTGGCTGTGACAGAACTGACACCGGGCACGTTCGCACCTGTGACGGTTGACAGCTTCTTTAACGGCTATCGTTTGAGCGGCACCACGGATGTGGGCGCGCGCGTTCAGGTCGAGATCAACGGCACCACACGCGAGGCATGGGTCGAAGGCAATACATGGCAATATGTCCTCGACACGACCGACCGCACGAACCTGACGACAAGTGCAGGTGCGTTCAAAGTCTTGGCCGATGATCCGCTCGCAGGGACAGCCGCGGCGGAATATTCAGGGACATTGACGCTTGCGCTTACCCCGCCAGCCGTTGCCTTTACACAGATTGACGGGATTACGTCGAATACGACGATTACCAAAGCTGATGTTGATCTTGGCAACGCTATTTCCCTCACAGGGACGGCGGATACGACAAGCATCAATATCCGCATGGCAAACGGTAGCTTGTTGGCGGAAAATGTACCTGTGACAGCGGGGGCATGGTCGTATGAATTGTCTGGCTCATCCTATTCGATCTTGGGCAATGGCACTCAAACACTTAGCTATGTCGCCACTGACGCTGCGGGCAATACCACAACGGCACAACAAGATTTGACAGTTGCCGTAGTCAAGCCGGGTACGGCCGTGATCGACCGTGTGAATGATGACACCGGCTTTGGCGACTATTTCACGACAGACGCGGATGGCCTCGAGGTCTTTGGAACAAGCGAGCCTGGCTCGGTTATTTCAATGACATACACATGGGCGCCTGTCACAGGGGCGACCAAAACGGACGTTGCTGTCACAAACATTACCTACGTGAACGCGTTGACGGGCGTGTGGCGTGCCGATCTGCCGGAAACCGGTGATGGGGCCTATACGATCACGACAACGGCGACCAAAAACGGCATTTCTAGCGATGTTTCGCAAAAGCTGATTACGGTTGATGCAACGGCGCCAGCGGTGCCGACATTGACGGTTGAGGACGCAACTGCGGGTCGTCCAGCGATCAGCGGGATCGCGGAAGCGGGCGCAGTTGTCAGCCTGATTGAAGGCACAACAGTGATCGCCAACACCCGTGCGCTGAGCGATGGCACATGGACATGGGCCCCGATCTCCGTTTGGGAAGCGGGTGTTGCGCGCACGATCAAAGCCTTTGTCACAGATGCGTCTGGCAATGTCGGTGCGCAATCTGCGGCACTGACGCTCACGCCAGTGGATACGTCAATCGCTCTTAGCTTGCCTCCGATTACGGGCGACAACATCATTACCGATGCGGATCGCACCAACGGGATTACCATTGGCGGCGAAACCAGTGCGGCGGTGTTGTATGTCGTTGTGAACGGCACAGAGCAGACAACGCTCAACCTTGGTCAATCGGTGGGGACAACGATTACCTTGTCCAATGCGGGCAAAGGCTATTCCTCGACTGCGCTTCCAACCGTCACCTTTAGCGCACCGGATGCCGGTGATGGCGTGCAAGCAACAGGTGTTGCCGTTGTCGAAAACGGTATTCTCACAGGCATTACAGTGACCGAAGCAGGGTCGGGGTATTACACCGCTCCAACCGTCACAATTGACGCACCTGCGCCCGTCACCGCAGCGCCGTCGGTAAGTCTCTCGGAGGGCGGTGTCGCCCTTGCCTCCGCCACAGGCGGCAGCGGGTATAGCGCCGTACCAACGATCACAATCGCCGCCCCTGATGGCGTCGACGCCTCGGCAACAGCCGTTGCAGATGACGCCGGACTGGTCACATTTACGATCGACAACGCGGGCACGGGATATTCCGACAATGTCGTCGTTACCGTAACGGATAGCGCCAACGTCACGAGCGAAACTGCTACTGCAACGATCACTGGCGGCACGATTTCGGGCCTAGAGCTTTCGGGTACCACATTCACATCCACAAGCACATTGGTTGTCAGCATTTCGGAAGCGGCTGTCCAAGCTACGGCCACTGCAACAATCGCGGATGGTGTGGTCACCGGATACACGGTCACTGAGGCGGGTAGCCGTTATGCAACTGTGCCTGCTGTGACGCTTGATGCACCTGCATCCGAGCAAGCAACGGCACAAAATGCTGCGCTATCGACCGTTCCAAAGGCATGGACACATACCCTGTCCGATAGTCTCGTGGCCGCAATGGGACGTGTTGAGAGTGCGTCTGTTACCTCGGGCGGGATCAACTACGCAACCGCGCCAACCGTGACCTTTGGTGCGCCCGATATTGCGGGCGGCACTCAGGCAACGGGTGTTGCCATTCTGGATGGCGATGGCACGATTGTCGAAATTCAAATCACCGAAGCGGGCAGCGGCTATACCAACCCGCCGAGCATCAGCTTTTCACCCACCGCAGGGTCTGGTGGCGTTGCGACTGTTGGGACTGTTGCCTTGGCAAGCAAGGCCTCCATCACCGTTCTCGATGCGGCGACCACCGCAGAGGTCCAAGAGATCAATCTGTCATCGGCGACGAACAATACTTACACCTTTACGTTCACGCTTGACGGTAAGGAATACGTCAGCGGCGCGATCAGCTACAACGAAACAGATGCCGCGAGCATCGAAGAGACACTGACGCGTATGGGCGTTCCGGGTGCGACCTATTCGGTAGACAATACCTATGCGACGGACGGGACATACCGGATTACCTTTGGCGGCAGCTTGCAGTACCGCGATGTTCCCGCATTGGTTCTCGATTCCACGGCGCTTACCCTAAGTGCTGGTGCGCCGACAGTTACGGAAAACCCCGATGGGGACGCAAAATATGCCGTCACCCATATCGTGGATTGGGTCGCAACGGACGGCTTTGCTGTCGATGCCGCAGATACCACCCCGATCGTGGTCACGGGCATCACGCAAAGCAACGAGTTGACCGGTGCAACCCTCTCCGGCACGGGTCCGTCCGGCGCAACCGTCCGCTTGTTCGCGACACCAACGGCAGGCTCCGAGACCGAGATTGCAACCACAGTTGCGAACGCATCGGGCGGCTGGACGATCAGTTTGACGGGCCTTGTCATCGCCGATGGCACCAGCCTTGTTGCAAAGGTGACAACCGGTCTCGACACCCCCGTTGAATCGGCCGCGACACTTTACACGGCCGCGTCACCGTCCATTGCCGTGACCGAAGTCTTGCCCAACAATACGATTACGGCACAAGACGTTGCACGAGTTCTGCAAATCCGTGGCATTGCGGGCATTGATGCGACGTCCGTCACTCTGAAGTTGCCAAATAGCACGGACGTAACAGCCGAGTTGTTCCCTGAGGAAGAGGGCCAGAACTGGCGCTTGAAACTGACCAATAGCGATCTGGTCGGCATTGCAGATGGCCCCCTTGACCTGTTGTTCGAAGTGTCCAACGGGACATCGACGACGACCTTGACCCAAACAGTGACCTTGGCCGTTGTGGTCCCAACCGAAACGCCGACGATTAGCACAATTCAGGGCGATGCCGTTGCAGCGAGCAACTTGGTCACCTCTGCCTATCCAACACTAACGGGTGAAGGTGCCTTGGCCCTTGGCGAAGTGCGGGTATACGATTTGACCACAAGCACCCTTTTGGGGTCGACGACTGCGCAAGCAGATGGCGCGTGGACGCTTGAGAGTGCCGATTACGACAGCCTTTTGTCGGGTGGCGCGCATCAAATTGGTGTTGTGAGTTTGGACGCTGCGGGGAACTTCGGGGCTATCCTTGAGGCCAATAAGCAAAATCTTATTGTCGATCTTGGCACTGTGTCTGCGCCTGTTCTTGTGGGCTTGGACAATGACACGGGTCGTCCACTTGATCATGCAACGAGTGAGACACAGCCGATCATCAAAGGCACCAGTGATGCTGGTGCAACGATTGAGATCTTTGTCGATGGGGCCACGACGGCGGATAACGCGGGCACTGTTGTGACCGCGAATGCACAGGGTCAGTGGAGCTATACCCTGTCCTCTGCACTTGCCGATGGAACACATGATATTACGGCGATTGCCAATTTTGGTGGCGGCATTAGTCCGGTTTCGGCCGCGCTTACCGTCGATATTTCGACCTCTATTGGTCAACCTGCCATTACGACGACTGCGGCGACTGTTGCGACCTCCACACCCATCCTGGAAGGTACCGCAAAACCACTGGCCAAAGTCACGGTTTACCGCGCAACAAGTGGCGGCACCGAAGTGATTGGCGAAACTGTCGCCTCCGCCACAGGAAGCTGGCGTTTGACGCCAACGACCAAATTGGCAGATGGGGCGCAAACACTGACCGCCAAGGCAACCGATGCCGTGGGTCAGGTCAGCGTTAGCTCCGCTGCGGTCGTGATGACGGTCGCAACACGCACGCCATCGATTACCTTTGGGGCCGTGAACGGCGACAACGTGGTGTCGTTGGGTGATAAAGAAACGTCGAATGGTGTAACCCTCACGGGTTGGGTGGAGACAGGCGCAAGCGTGACGATCTCGGTTGGTCGCAACGCGGGGAGCGCAACTGTCGATGCATCGGGCCGTTGGACATATGTCTTGAAAGAGGCTGACTACGCCGAAATCGGGATTGCGGATAACATCACGCTGACGGCGACCGCGACGAGTGCCTTGGGCACCTCGACCTCCGCGACCCAGATCGTTGACTTTAAAACCCAGATTGCGGCAACGCCAGCGCGCGCCAGCGTTCTGACGAACGCGAACGGTTTGGTCACGTTGGAAACGGCGGCGGGTCAAGCAGGGGCAAT
>NZ_CBFHKW010000017.1:15132-41199 GCF_965656515.1 Celeribacter marinus | reverse complement strand
CACCGGCTCGCAACTGATCTACGCCGATACGATTACACTACAATCCGCATCCAACATTGATGTGCGCACGAGCGTAAATGCGATGACGGTCGATGCCGCGGGTACGTTTGTCAAACTTGCGAACAGCAAGGCGATGGAACTCGATGTGACGCAATCCAAAGGCTCGCTTGAGGTTCAAGCGTCAGGCACGTTGTTGATCCGTAATGCACAGTTTGAACTCAATGATGCGAGCAACACCATGTTGTTCCTCGCGGGCGACACCGGTGTGCTTGAGGGCGAACAAGCGGCCTTGGAAGCGCGTTTGACGCAACTCGGCCTCGATGCCACGTCGATTGCGGACGAAGTGCTTTGGCACAATGTATCATCCAGCACTATTAAGGCGGCGACAGGCACGAATGGTCTGACGGGCGGCGTGTTGATTGACTATATCAACGCGGGCCAATTGGGCGATATCACGATTAAAACCTCGGGCGATGTGCGCGAAGTCTTGGTCGATGATGCCGTCGATATTCTTTACGACATTCCAGAATACGCCCCCGCTGCGGGCGCGGATTTGTCCAAAAGCTATGATGTGATCGCGAACACGTTCACCGCATATGCGCGCAACAAGGCCGATCGTTTTACAGCGGACAGCACCAGCGTTTTGAACATGGCTGACATCACACGCGTGACCCAGCTCGAGTTCTCGGAGCATCTGAAATCAAACCCGTCCAACGTGACCGTTGGGTGGCAGACATGGAACAACGCCGCCGAAAACACCACGGGCGACTACACGCTTGCGGGCTTCTATGAGGGCGCTGTTGATCTTGATTTCGCCGCGGCGGACGTGACCATTGTCGGGCTTTATTCCACCTCGACCGTCTCTATCGATAGCCAAAGCGTTGATGTCGCGGGCACGATTTCGGCCAATGATTCCATTTCGATTAGTGGTGGGTCTGGTGGCGTCATCATCGGTGAAGGCGGCCAAGTGTCCTCTCGCACGGCGAACCCGATCAGCGTTAGCACAGATGCGAGTGACATCATCATGCGCACGGGGTCCGTGCTTGAAACACCGGGCGCTGTGACGCTTGTGTCGAACAGCGGTGATATCTCACTGGGTCAGATCAAGGCCGCAAATCCCGTGACGGTCACGACCGGTGGCGCAATCACCGATGGCAATACCGCCGGTACAGATGACATTTTGAACATCGACACTGCCGGGTCGGTCACGTTGCAGGCAGGCCAAGGGATCGGCTCGACCCAAGGGCCACTTGTCCTTGCCGCCGATACGATCACAAAACTCGCGGGTGGCGCAGGATCGGTAAACGTCGATCTTCGCACATCCTCAACCGCGACGATTGGAACCCTAACGGGCGACAGCGCGCAGATTACCAGCACGGGCGGTCTGACCGCCGGTAGCGTTGGCTGGACGTTGGTCGACGGGCTATCCGTCACCACAACAGGCAATTTCTCCCAAAGCGGTGCGTTGAGCATTGGTGGCCAGACGGACATCATCAGCGGCGGCGATGTCACATTGACCTCCGCGACCAATGACTTTGACAGTGTGACTGTCGACGCCCGAACCGTCAGTGTGACGGATGCGGATGCCCTTACCCTTGGCGGGACGGCGCAAACCCTTACCGCAACTGCGGGTGAGACGCTCACATTGACGCAAGTGGTTGTGTCAGGGGCGGCAGACTTTACTGCCGCCGAAGCTGTGATCGGGACGGACGCGGTGCAAGTTGGAACCACAACGGCACTGACCAGCGGAACAGGACACAACGTGTCGCTGACTGGCCCGAATGATTTTGGCGGCACGGTCACGGTCGATAGCGGTGCGGATCTAACCCTCAATGACATCAATGCACTGGCGTTGACGGGGACCGTTGCAGGCGGCTCTAACGTGACGTCTGGTGGCGCGATGACCCTTGGTCAACTCAGCGTTGGCGCGGATGCTGTTTTGCACTCCGGTGGCACGCTATCTGATACGGGCCACGTGATTTCTGTAGCAGGGACCACAACACTGCGCGCCGACAATGGTGCCGCGATCGATCTGGATGGCGCTAACCACGGATTTGTCGGTGAGGTGTCTATCACTCAGGCGGGCACTGTTGCGCTGACGAATGCGGGCGCATTGTTGCTCAACGGTCAGATTGACGGGGATGCAACGCTTGCCTGCCTTGGCACTGTGACACTTGGCGCAACCACCGTTGGTGGGCATCTTGTTTTGACAGGTGACGGTGCAACGCTTGGGCGGGTCACCGTGGGCGATACCCTTGACCTGACATCAACAGGCACCGTGACGAGCACGGGGGCCGTGACGGTTGCCAATGCGACGACAATACAGGCAGCGGGCCAGAGCGTTACGTTGACCAACGCCGACAATGATTTCGGCGGCGCGGTAGATGTGACGGCGGCCGACACGGTCAGCTTGGTCGATCAAAACGCTTTGACCATCGGCGGGACCATTGCCAGTGATCTGAATGTGACAACAGGCGGCGCGCTAACGCTGAACACCACGACACTTGGCACCGTAGGCACACCGACTGCGCAGGTTTCAATCGTCTCTGGCGGTGATGTTTCACAATCGACAGGCAGTGCGATTACGGTCCACGGCACGACAGAAATCGACGCGGGCTCCAACAACATTACTCTTTCGCAAACGGGCAACGACTTTACCGATACGGTCACGATCACATCGGCGCGCAATGTCGCCCTTGTGGATGCCAATGCGATCGAGTTGGGCGCTATTACGGCGCGCGGCACGGCATCGATCGAAACACAGGGTGCGATTACCCAAAAATCTGGGACTGCAACCGGCCTCAACATCACGGGCGATGTCACGCTTGATACCGGCACAACAGCGGCCGATATCGATCTTACGCATGCCGCCAACATCATTGAGGGGGATGTCACGATCGCATCCGCGCGCAATGTCGACATTACAACGGCAAGCGCCCTGAGCCTCGTGAGCGCCACGGTGTCCGGCGATCTGACAATCACGTCAGGTGGCAAGGTGTCCGGCGCTGATACCTGTGGCATTGATGTGTGGGTTGTCGACGGAAACACCGTGATCAATGCGGTTGACCAAGATGTAACCTTGACCTGTGCCTATGATTTCAAAGGAACCGTGACGGTTATCGCGCGCAATCTCACGATCAACGATATCAATGATATCACCTTTGGCGACCTGACCCTCTCGGGCAGCTTGTCGGTCAAAGCGGGCGGTGCCATCACTAGCGCGGGTATTCTCTCGGTCGCGGGTCGCACGTCTATCAACAGCTCGGGTGTCACATCATCGGTAGACCTTCAAAACGCAGCCAATGATTTTGTGGGCTCGGTGAGCATAGTCAGCGCAGGACAAGTGTCGATACGCGATGCCAATGATATCATTCTGGGCAATAGCGATATTGGTAGCACGCTGGACGTGACCGCAAGCGGCGAGATCACGGATGATGGCGGTGTGGTTGTGTCGGGTGCGGCGCAGTTTGATGGCTCGAATGTCATCCTGGATTCTGCGGACAACGATTTGCGCGGGACAGTGTCGGCATCGGGTCACACCGTGACACTGCGCGATTCAAATGCGCTCGTCTTGGCGGATATCGCCGCAACAGGTGCGCTCAGCGTCTCCACGGGCGGCACTTTGACAGGCAGTGGTGAGATCTCGGTGGGTGGTGTCACAACCCTCAACAGCAACGGCGCAGACATCGCGTTGAGCAACGCGGCGAGCGATTACACAGGGCGCGTCACGGTTGTGCGTGCAGGCTCCATTACCCTCAATGACGCCAATGACCTGTCGTTTGCCGGTGCAGCGCAAGGCAGCAACGCAAATCTGACCCTCAACAGCCAAGGTCTATTGAGCTTGATCGGAAGCGTCTCGGCCACAGGGGATATGTCATTGAGCGGCACAACCGCCGTGATGGACAAAACCAGTGTGGGCGGCGATCTAACCCTGCGCTTTGGCGCAGGGAGTGTGACGCAAACCGTCAACACGGCGGTTACTGTCTTAGGTGCGACAAGCATCGAGGCAAACACATTGACCCTGAACGGGGCAAACAGCTTTGTCGGCGCGGTCGAGATGGATGTCACGGGAGCCGCGGTGTTGCGCACAACGGGCGCGCTGATCCTTGGCACCTCTGATTTGGGCAATGCCCTAACTGTGGTCGCCGGCGAGGCAATCACCCAGTCTGGCGCGATAACTGTTGCGGCGGCGACAACACTGACCGCCGGATCTGACGATGCGATCACGCTCGACGATGTCAGCAACGATTTTGTGGGCCGCGTCACGGTGACAGGCGACAACGATGTCACAGTGGCAGATGCCAATGATCTGTCGGTGACAGGCACGATTGCACAGGATTTGGACATCACGGCGGGCGGCTCGGTCGACCTTGGCGCGCTAACGGTTGGCAAAGCTCTCACGATCACCTCCGTTGGTGTGACGGATAGCGGCGCAGTCTCGGTGTCGGGGTCTACATCCTTGGCGGCAAGCTCCGGTGATATCACCTTGAACAATGGCACGACCTTTGGCGCGCCATTGAGCATCGCCTCCGCTCGCAATGTGGATGTGACGTCCACGGGCGCGCTCGTTTTGGGCAATGTCACCACGTCCGGCACCACCGCCTTGACAGCAGCGGGTGATCTCACCCAACTGACAGGGACGGCGTTGACCATGGGCGGCGCGGCCACACTGACCGTGGGCACGAGTGACAAAATCACCCTGATCAACGCCACCAACACCTTTACAGGTGCGGTTGATCTGACGGCCAAAGGAGCCGCACTCACTGCGACGGGCGCACTGGCCGTCATGGGCACGGTTGGCACATCCGGCCTCACACTCACGGGCGACGATGCGGTCGCACTCGGCCAGTTGTCGGTCGATGGCACCCTCGCGATCACAACATCTGGCGCGATCACCCAAACGGGTGCGGTCACGGTTGCGGAGCAAACACGTCTTGATGCAGGGACCGCACACAACATCACCTTGACCAATGCAGCGAATGATTTGGGCGATCTCGTCACGATCACGCAAGCCAACACTGTGGGTCTTGTTGACGCAAATAACCTAACAGTTCAGGGCGCGACTGCGGGTGATTTGTCTCTCACCACGGGTCAGTTCGCGACCCTCGGCATGCTGAGTGTCGGTGGCAACCTTGTCATCGATGCCGCAGGTCACATTTCCCAGTCCACAGCAAACGATGTTTTGGAGGTCACAGGCACCACGACCCTAACGGCGGCCGCAGGGGCCACCACGTATAACATCACCCTCGACAACGTGTCCGATGCGGGCATCGCGCTCAACGAATTCATTGGCGATGTTACCATCGTCAACTCCGACAATCTGGACATTCGTGACCGCAACAAAATGAGCATCGGGCTGACGTCAACAGGTGACGCGGATGTCTATGCGGAAACCCAACTGTTCTTGGGTCAGACGGATGTGGGCGGCGAATTGAAAGCCCGCGGCAACTTTACACTCACGGGCGATGTGACGGTGAACGAGCTGATCCTCACCTCCACCAACTTCTACGATATGGCGGGTTACACCGTGACGGCGACAACCGGCGACATTCGCATCAATGCGATTGATTACATCGTCTTGGGCCAATTGATCGCCAACAACGGCAACGTCTATATCTCGACTGAAAACGGGACAATCACGGACGGTCTGGGCACTGAAAAGCGCAACATCATCACGTCCGGGACCACAACCCTGAACGCCGCCGATGGCAACCTCAAGGTCAAAATGTGGGCCGTGGGCAGTCTCGCAAATGAGACCAAACCCGATGAGGTGGCCGGCACAATCGACATTGCGGTTGCGGCATTGTCAGACGTCACAGCCCCTGACGGGGTGAGCCTTAGCATTGGTGTCGGCAACCAAGGAACGTTCCAAGGAACGCTCAACACCGCGGGCGACCTCAACCTCGACTTTGGCGCGGCGGGTCTCACGATGGCTGCGGGGTCTGCGCTTCGTGCTGGTGGCGATGTTACAATCTTGTCGAATGGCGATATCACCTTGGCCGAAGTCTCGGCAGGGGCTGACAAAACCATCTCGCTCACCACACAGGGCGTTGTTCAGGGTCTGACCAACACAAACGGTGCGGCAAACATTTCGGGCGGCACGATCATTCTGGATGTTCAAAATGAACTCGGAACCTCGGCGCAATCTGTTACGCTCGACGCACTTGCCCATAGCGATGGTGGCAACGGCGTTGTGCGCCTCGTCTCGACCCCGGAAAATGCCTATCTCAACATCACCACTCCAATGGTGGGCGATGATCGCCCCACCGTCGAGTTGGGAACATCGTCCATTGATTGGTCCATCGGCAAAACGCTCGTCGTCACAGCCGAACAGGCCGACCTGTTGGTCCAAGGCAATGTAACAGCGCAAGAGATTACACTGCGCGCCAATGCCGGATCGTTGACCATGGTCGATGGCAAAACAATCTCGTCCGAGGGCACTATTACCCTCGGGGGCGGCGCAGGATTGGCGCTCTCCAACGTCATCGGCTCCGCAACCGACACCGATCAGGTGATCAACTTGATCAGCTCGGGCGGCAATATCAGTGACCTGACAGCAGATGAGAACGCCAACATCGTAACCGTTGGCACGCTCACCGCATCGGGAAGCAGCATCGGGACGCTGGGTGTTGGAGATATTGATCTGCTTGTGGGCAAAATCGAACTTACAACCACCTCCGATAACGCCGGTGGTGCAACGATTGAATCCTTGTCCACGGGTGGGACGATCTTGCAGTCAGCGAACACCACGGGTGCACTTGCCCTGACGGTCAACGAGGGCGATCTGAACATCACAGGTGACGTCAAAACCGGCGGCTTGATCTTTAACCTTGGTGCGACCACGTCCCCCACAAACGTGCGCAGCATCGTTCAAACCGATGGCACCGAAATCACGTCCCTGAGCGCGGCCACGTTTATCGCAACTGGCGACATCAACCTTGCACGTCTCTCCGTTCTCACGGGTGACGCGACACTGAACGCCACGGGACGCGTGATTGACGTCAGCACAGGTCTAAACGGCGATGGCAGCGAGATTGCCAACATCGAAATGGGATCTGGCGCGCTCACCATTGAGGCCTTGTCCATCGGCACAACGGCCCTCGACGGTGACATTGATATTGATGTCTCCAACATCGCCTCTTTGGTTGCTACGGATACAACGCTCGGCAATCAGAATATCACTGTGACATCCTATTCGAGTGCCTCCCTTGAGGAGCTTGATACGCTTGGCACCGCGAAATTCATCCAGTCCGGCGGTGATTTGGGCCTTTCGGGTACAGTGCGTGTCGATAGCCTTGAGATGATGGTCGATAGCGGCAGTCTGACACAGGCGCAGGCCGCGAAATTGTTTGTCACCCAAGATATTGATCTCACAACATCGGGCGACATGGCCTTGAGCGCGCTCACGAGCCTTGAGGGGTCTGTTGTCCTAACTGCTGGCGGGACGATCTTTGACAACTCCCCAGACCGCGAAACCGCGATCATCAGCACAAAAACAGCGGGCAAAACGGTCACGTTGACAGCGGCGGCGATTGGGACGGCCCAAGCGGGCGGCGAGATTGAAATCGCGTCCAGCCGGATTGAGAGCGCCACTGCAACCACTGGCGGCGTCTACATCACAAGCACGAAAACCGCCGAATTCGGCGCCGTCACCGCGACGGGCGGCAACACCGTCCTTGGCGCGAGTGCGGGCAATCTGACGTTGACGGCGGGTGTTGTGGCGCAAAAGGCAACTGTCTTTGCGACCAACGGCGCGCTCACCATGGCCGCAGGGTCGAACATCGCCTCTGTGAACGGTGTCTTGATGACTGCGGGCGATGGCGATCTGACCGTCACCAATGTGACCGCAACCGCGCTGACAGCACAGTCGAGCATGACGGCGAGTGGCAACTTGATCGATGGCCTTACAAATGAGCCAAACGCAGGCTGGAACGTCGATGCAAACGGTCTGGTCGATCTGTCGGCACACAACATCGGGACCGCCGATGATCGGTTCGATGTGAAAACCGACCGTCTCAATTCCGTCACCGCAACGGGTGATGTGATGCTCGGATTGGGAACACAGACAGGCACGACAACCCTGACGTCCGCAACGGCAATCGACGGGACATTCGATGTCGACATGACATCGGGCAATCTCGCAGTTGTGCAAACTGTGCGCGCAAGCACAGTATCGCTCGCGACAGCATCGGGTGGCATCAGCCAGAACGAGGCCTCGCAAATTGTGGCGGCTGGCGATTTGAGCCTCGCGGCAACGGGCGATATCACACTGGCCTACCTGCAAACGACGGATGGCACGGTTACGATCCATGCAGGGACCGCGGGTCGCATCCTTGACGGAACAGCCGCCGAGCGTCCGAATGTAACGGGTTTGAGCAACGATGCCGTTGCCGTCTTTACAGGCCTCGCTATCGGGGCGCGCGCATACGATGGCGATGTGAACCCTGGCGATCTCGATCTGGATATTGCGACCGTTGGCCGGATTACCGGTGGCGATGGCGGGATCTACATTGGATCTATCCGTGACCTGCGTCTTGAGACCGTCACAAGCACGGGCGAAATGGAGCTCTTGGTCGATACGGGCGCTTTGACGCTGGCCGACACGCAAACGGTCCTACGTGCCAAAATCGAAGTGGCATCGGGTGCGCTGACACAAGAGGACGGTGGCGTCTTGACGACCACGGGTCTGACCGGCGCAGGGACATTGGATATCGAAGCCACACGCGATGTTGCGCTCTCTCGGATGATTGCGCAAAACGGGGACGTGTCCATTGTCACGACATCCGGCAAAGTGTCGGACGCCTCCACCCTTGAGGGTGCGGGCAACGAGAACCTTGTTGTTATCAATGGCCGCCTTGACACCATGAGCGCGACCGCCATCGGCAACCGTTTTGAAAAAGGCGCGTTAGACGTTGCGGCGCAAAATGTGGGCACACTTGTCGCGACAAGCGGCGATATGTTCATCAACTTTACCGGCCTCGCAGGCCAAACGGGCCTCATCGATAGTGTTTCCGCAATGGGCGAAGACGCCGATGTTGGGCTTACGGCGATGACCGGTGGCCTAGAACTCACCACCGTTGATGCGGCGCGTGATCTGAGCATCACCGTGGCAGGCAATGCTGATGCACAATCAATTTTGCTCGGCAACACAACAGTCGGAAGCGATCTTACCCTGACCGCCGACACGGGCAATATCGGTCAAATCACGGGGACGGCGATCACCGCCGATGGCCGCAGTGCGCTTACGACCTTGACCGCATCTGCGGGCGACATTGACCTCACATCCGCCAACAACGACTTTGAGGATCTTACCGTTCTCAATGGCACGGATGTATCGATCACTGATCGCGACGATCTCGACCTCTATGATGTGACGGTAACAGGTGACTTTGCCCTGTTGGCCGGTGGCGGCGTGAACGTTCTCGACGACGTTACTGTTCAGGCAGGTGCGGACATTTCAATGACCCTGACAACGGGGATGTTGGATCTTGCAGACAACACCACACTTGACGCGGGCGGCACCATTTCGTTGACGGCGCAAATGGGTGATCTGCGCTCGCTCGGGATGACAACACTCACCGCGGGTCGCGATATCGCCACGCAAATCACGGGCGACATCACATTCGAGGATGTGACCACCGTGACGGCAGGACGCGATGTTGCCCTGTGTCTAACGGGCACATTGATAGCACGTGACCTGACAACGATCACCGCAACCACGGGCGATGTTTTGGCCAAGAGCACCGCGGCGGGTGACATCCTGTTTGAGGACACCACAACCGTGACCGCGCAAGGCAACGCAACGCTATCGACCACTGTCGGTGACGTCATCGTCTCTGGCCTCACAACCCTAACGGCGACAAACGGTGCGGCGTCTATCACGACCCAAACGGGTGGCCTGTCGATGGTCGGTACAACCCGCATCGAGGGTGACAGTGTTGCGATTGATCTGGGCGAGGGGATTGGCCTTGCCGCATCGGGCACCACGACAATCATCGCGGACACCAATGACGTTGACGTCCACGTAGCGTCTAGCAATGTGACCCTCACAGGCACCACAACGGTTCAGGGCAAAACCGACGTTGCCATTGGCATCACCGGTACGGGCGATATCGCCATGTCCGGTGTGACCGTGATCACCGCACAAACCGGCGATCTGGACCTGTCACAAGGCACAGGGTCGCTCACGTTGACAGAAAGCTCGTCTTTGACGGCGGGCCACGACATCACTGCGACAATTGACACGGGCAACTTGTCCACCAGCAGCGCCAGCACCTTCACCGCTGTGCGCAATATCACGATTGATTTGTTGAACGGCACGGCATCCTTGCGCCATCGCAGCATCTTTGGAGCGGGCGATACCCTCACCCTCAACGCATCGGGCGGCATAACCGGTAGCGGCCTGACGGACCTCTTGGGCCGTGAGCGCGTACAGTTGGGTGTCACTGCGGGGAACAGCAGCTTTATCAACACTGCGATTGTTCAATCCAGCGCAGGTGACGTTGCGGTCGACATTGTCACGGGCGATCTGGCGCTGCGCGATGATGCGCAACTCACCGCTGTCGAAAATCTCGCCATCTCCATTGGAACGGGCACACTCGCCATGTTCGACGGAACTGTGGTGAACGCGGGTGACACGATCAATATCGTGATCGACAACGGCGGTGTCGTGATGGAGGACGCCGAAACGCTGATCACATCCAACGATATCACAATCCGTGTTGTCGACGGCCTCACATCCGATGCATCCGGCAATATCGAAATCGACCTGATCGTCGCGGGAACCGCCACGCGTCTAGAAGCACTGGGCGGGGCCGTTCTCGACAACACCCTGTCCGAGCTGATCGACAACATCGTCTCCCCAATGCTTCATATTGTGGCCGACGAGGGCATTGGCGCCGAATGGTCCGATACGCTCGACACCAACACTCAATTGCTCTCGGCGATCAACTACGCGCAGGGCGGGATCAACATCCAGAACCGCACAGGGTTGACGGTCGCCGATGCGGGCATCTCGAACACCGCCCTTGGGGACATCGTGATCATCTCGCCCGATGTCATTGAGCACGGATACATGGCCTACGGGACAAGTGACGGAACACAATTGGGGAGCGTATTTGCGGTGCCTGGTCAGCGCATGTTCTTGATCCACAATCAGGCACAACCGTTCTTTGACAGCAACTGGGGCAACCTGAACAGGGTCCAAGTCGTCCAAGCGTTGTCGGTTCCGGCCAGCGCACGCGCGACGGTAGCGGCGGGTCTGTTTGGCACTGAGAACAGCCTGTTTGCACTTGCGGATCTCTTTGGTGCCAATGCTTTTGGTACGCACGATGATCCGTATGACCGGTTCCTACGCCGCTTTGAATTCGAAGAGGAACAAGACAAGGAGGACATTCGCCCGATCCTGATCGCCGATTATTTGCTCCGTCATATGGATGACAATGCCGAGCTGACGACACAGCAAAAGGCACTCGATACCATTGAGGAAGCGGCCAATACCGTACCCGCAAACCCGACCGGAATCGATGCGGACGACGAGACGCCACTCATGCCCGAAAATACGGGATATGAGGCGGCGATTGGGAACCAAGGTCTTGATGTTCTTGAGGCATTCGACGACAGTCATGTCACCGAGGAACAGGCCGCGTCCGATCTCAACTCCATCGCGAGCCGACCTGTTGTTTTGCAGGCAATGCTTTTGTCAGACGACGAAATTGATATGCCTCTCATAGCGGCGGAATAATTTCTCAAACACACACCAAACCCGCCCAACCGTGGTGCGGACACAACCAATAAGGAACGCCAAATGGCCACCAAAAAGACACCCGCAGACGCCGCAGCAACCGCTCAGGCAGACGTAGAAAAATCCGCGAGCCAACCAACACGTGACGTGCGTGTGCGTTTTGATGACACCAAGATGTCGAGCAACTACGCCAACGTGGCAAATGTCGGCATGAGCAAAGACGAAGTGACGCTTTTGTTTGGCACCAACCAAACATGGGGCGCCGTTGAGGACGAGGTTGTCATTCAACTGTCGTCGCGCATCATTTTGACCCCATCTGTCGCCAAAAGCTTTTCCGAGACGCTGCAACGTGTGTTGAGCGAGTACGAAAAACAAGTCGGCAAAATCGCCTAAGGAACCTTGTGTGATGAAAAAATCGACCCTCGCCACCGTAAGCCTGTGCAGTTGTTTGTTTCTTGTGGCTTGTGAGCCAAACCCGAACAATCGCAAAACTGACGCGCCAGCTCCGGCTGGCTCAATGTCACTGCGCGCCTTACCGGCGGGGATCGAAAACGGATCTGGCAAAATCAGTCTCAAAGACTTTGCCAAGGTTCTGGCGGTCTGGGACGAACAAGTCCAAGTGCAAACACTCGAAGTCGAGATTGCAAAGCAAAAGGCAATCGGAACACTGGGCCAGTTTGAGCCCGTGTTTTACGCCGACATAAGCCGCTCCGGCGAGTTCGCGCAAACAAGTGCCGCTGAACACTTTTCCGCGGGTACTGGTGGGAACGCCAATGGCGCGGATTTCCCGTTTTCCGAATTCGAAACTGCCGCCAAAGTCGGCGTAGAGGTCAAAGATACATCGGGCATTTCGGTCAATCTCTATTATGAGATGGGGCAAATCGCCAACTCGCTACAGGCCAGTGCAAACCTGCCAAACCCCGAACATTCGGCGGCCCTCGGCGTGACGATTAAGGCCCCACTCGCGAAAAACGCGGGCAAAGCGGTCAATACATCCTCGACAGTTGTCGCAGGTATTGACGAAGATATCGCACAAGAAACCGTGCGCCTGATCAAAACCCAACGCGCGTTTGAGGGCATCAAAACCTATCTGTTCGTGCAGCGCGCGCAACAGCGCGTCTATTGGCGCAAGCAAACGGCCGAGTTGTCCGCCCTTTTGCAAAGCGAGCTACAACAAAAGGTCAGCCAAGGCCTCATCGAGCAATCGGTCTTGACCGAAGCGGCGGCAGAAGTGGCACAACGCCGCGCCTCATTGACCCTCGCGCGCCAAGAGTTGAACGAACAACAAAGTGCGCTTCAAATCTATTTCTTGGCACTGGATCAACGCGCACAACACGCTCGGTGGACGCCCTCGGAACCCCTCCGTCTTGTGTCCTCCAAAACCTTGAGCCGTAGCGCGCTGCCGTCACTGGACACGGTCTACGCCCGCCGTCCCGAGAGCAAAATCAACGCCCTGCGCATTGAGCGCGAGGAAGTTCTGCGCATGGTCGCAGAAAACCAAATTCTCCCCGAGGCCAACCTCGTCGTCGATCTCAAGAAAACGCAATTGTCGGGCGAATACATCCCGTTCAGAGACGTGTTCAACGCCAAAAACCCCTATGAAAGCTGGCGCATCGGGTTTGAGTACCGCAAAGGACTTGGTGGTAATATTGCCGAAAAGGCGGACCTTGAGGCGGCAAAACTGCGCGAACAACAGGCTGATCTGACTATGCGGGCGTACCGCCAACGCATCGCCAGCGAACTCAACGGCATTGGATCGATCTTGGATCGTGCACGTGAAAACCTGCGCTACCAAAACGAGATTATCGCCGCCCAAGAAAAACTGTTGGCCACAGAGCAAGCCAATGCAAACAGCGGGAGTAGTTCCTCAATCGACGTGAGACGCAGCCAGATCAACCTGACGATCGCCAAAGAGGCACGCGCCGACGCCATTGCACAGCTCAACTTGTCGAGCTACCTCGCGTCTCAGGTCGATGGTACATTGCTTGCGCGCATGGGCATCGAATAAGTGAACCTGAAAACGAAGAGGACGGCGGTTATGCACGCTTTGAAATACATTGCCTGCGGGTCTGTCGTCCTTGTTCTCAGCTTGGGGCAGGGGGCGCACGCCCAATCCGCTCCCATCGACTATAGTACAACCGATTACGCAAACGTCGGGCTGGACGCGACCGGAACGGACATTCGCGGCATCGTCGAGTGCCGCGATGATCTAGAGCTATCGTTTGCCGTGTCGGGCGTGATTACCGAAACCGCAGTGGTCGAGGGACAAGTGGTCGCCGCTGGCGATACCCTCATGCGTTTGGATCAGCAGATCGAAAAGATCGAAGTGGATCGCCGCCGTATCCAATGGGAAGGCACCGCGGACATAGAGGCCGCCACCGCCCGCGTGGAGGTGGGCGAGCAACAACTCGCCGCCGGTCAACGTGTCTACGATGCCGCGCGCGGGATCAGTTTTGAGGAATTGCAAAACCGTCAACTGGCCTATGATCTAGCCGTCACAGAATTGGCACGCCTGCAAACCCAAAAGCAAATCGAGGAACTGGATTATCAAACAGCACAAGAGAGCCTAAAGCGGCGCACCCTTGTGGCGTCGACCGTTGGCATTATCAGTGAGGTGATCCGCCGGACGGGTGAAAGTGCACAGGCCAATGATCCCGTTCTACAGTTGTGTGACATTAGCGAGTTGTTTTTTGTCGCGAACTTACCGGTTAAGCGCGCCGAATTGATTGCCCAAGGGCAGATGGTCACCCTGCACAACACGGGGCGGGATGCGGATTTTTCGGGCGAAGTCAGCTTTGTCTCGCCCGTGGTTGATCCCGCGTCTGGATTGCGCCGGATCAAAGTCCGCGTGATCGACGCGCCCGAGTGGCTTAGCCCCGGCACAAGTGCAGCGCTAACCGTCGACCCACAATAGGGTAGTATCGGGTTGGCGAAACGCACATTCTACGATCAATGGCATAGAATTGCCGAATTGCGCGTGGGTCTTAGGCCGGGCATTTCCGTGCGCAAACACAGCTATCGCGGCGAGGATTGGTACGTGTATTACGAGGCGGCCCATTGCGGTTTTTTCCGCGCCCGTCCCGAAACCCACGCGCTCATCATGGAAATATCACCCGAGCGGATGCTAAACGATATTTGGCGCAGCTATGCCGACAAATCCCCCAAAACGGCGCCTGGCCAACAAGATTTCTTTGATCTCATTTCCGCGCTCTATAGTGCCAACCTGATCTATGTTGAGGGCGGGGTGAGTGAAACACACATCCTTGAGCGCGCCCTCGGGAAAAAGAAAAAACCACTGCCCGCGCGCATCTCAGAACTCTTGTTTTTCCGCATTCCCCTTTGGGACCCTGAACCATTTCTCAAACGCAATACCGCCGCGATCCGCGCAATTTATAGTTGGCCGGCCATCGCATTTGTGGCGATGATCTTGGTCTGGGCCGGCATCGAGTTCGCCCTCAATTCCGATCGTGCGTTTTCGCAGTCCTCGAATATTTTGCAGATCAACAACGTCATCCCGTTGTATATCGCGATATTTATCACCCACTTTTTTCATGAATTGTCGCACGCCGCGCTGACCAAATACTACGGGGGGCATGTGCGAACGATGGGGGTTATGCTTTTGATGATGACCCCGCTGCCCTATGCCGATCTCACATCGGTTTGGAATTTTCGGGACAAGTGGCGCAGAGCGGCGGTTGGCGCGGCTGGCATGTATGCCGATCTTTTTTCCTGCGCGGTCGCAACCATTTTGTGGGCCTATGCGCCACCCGGCGCGCTCAACGAGATTGCGCTCAACCTCATGTTCGTCACAGCCGTCTACACATTTGTGTTTAACGTCAATCCGTTGATGCGGTTTGATGGCTACTACATCCTGTCCGATCTGGTCGAAATCCCGAATTTACACACCGCGGCAAAGACGCAATTCAACGCGTTCTTTTCAACGAAATTCCTCAAGGAACAAGAAAACCCCAATGACGTTGTGTCGTCGCGCCGCCGCGCCTTTCTGATCGGGTTTTTCATCACATCCAACATTTACCGTATCATGATCATGTTGGGGATCGTCTTGTTTGTGGCGGATCAATACCTTGGATTAGGTCTATTGGTGGCGGCCGCACTGGCTTATAATGCCTTTGTGGCCCCCGTAGCTAAGGCAATCAAACCATTGAGAAATCCGTATTTTCTACGAAAGCACAGCCGCAAACTGACCGTTGCCTTTGGCGCAGGGGTTGTGGTGCTGGGCGCGTTTTTGTTTGTCCCGCTCCCCGACAACCGGCGTTTGGATGGCGTGATCGAGGCCCAACAGCGCACGCGTGTTTTTGTACCCGTTGACGGTCAGTTGGCGCAGGTGGCACAGCGATCAGGCGCCCGCGTCATAGCTGGTGAGCCCATTGCAACGTTCGAGAATTCCGAACTTGAGTTGCAGCGGCGCGGTTTGGCTGCGCGGCTGCAAGGCGCACGGGCGCGGCGCACGCAGGCTATTTCCTCAGGTTCGGTAGAACTGGCCGCCATCGACGAAGAGGTCACAGCGCTACAACAAAGCTTGACCTACATGGACGCTCAACTTGAAGATCTGGTTGTGCGCGCCCCAAATTCAGGGGTCTGGGTGAGTACGCAACTGAGCGGCCAAGTGGGCAATTGGATCAGTCGCGGCACCGAAATAGGACAGGTGATCGACGATAGCCAATACGTGTTCCAAGGCGTCTTGCGCCAAGAGACGGCTGATGGAATCGGCGGGCTCGGCAAGGATGATGTATCGGTCAAAATCGAGGGTGAGCGCGCAACAAGCCACCAGATTTCGCAACTGCAAATTCTCCCGTATTCGCGCCGCGATTTGCCATCCTTGGCGCTTAGTCCCTTGGCAGGCGGGTCCAATGCAATCTCGACCGAGGATCCACAAGCCGCCCAAGCGGTCGAACGTTTCTTTCTAATTACCGCAACGTTAGACCCTATTCGTGACACATCAACCGGCCTCAACGGACGCTCGGGGTGGCTACGAATGACGCTCGAACCCACGCCTTTGGCGGCTCAAACCGTGCGCTCTCTGCGACAGTTTTTCCAGCGTCGGTACAAACTATGACCGCCCGCCCAACCTTACAAAGCTTACAAACGCGCTACGCCAACCAATCCACGCTGTTGTGGGATGAGGGCGATATCGTATCGGCGCAACCCTCCCGACACCTGCGGCTTTTGGGCACGCACGGCGAGGAATATAAGCCGATCAAACTGGATCAATGGGCCGCAAAAGTCTCGGCGCAGCTTGCCAAACTCAATCGCCCTTTGCCGCGTTTGCGCCGTTTGGGCCATCAAATCGTCACGATGCGCGCCACGCTTGAACCCTTGGATGACACAGCGTTTGCGGAACACTTGCGCACGCAAGCCCAACAATCACGGCTGCACTATAGCGTGCAAAGCACGCGCATTTCGGCCCATGATATCGCCGCGTTTTCGACAGTGAGCGAGGCAGTTCGACGCATCAACGGATTTCGTCCCCACCTTGAACAACTCATTGGCGCGCTTGGCCTGTTGGAGGGTTCAATCGTGGAAATGGCCACGGGGGAGGGCAAAACAATTACGGCCAGTATGGCCGCGATTGTGTCGGCGTGGCGTGGACTACCCTGTCATGTTGTCACCTCCAACGACTACCTTGCGGCGCGCGATTGCGAGATTAATCAGACCCTGTTTGCCCTGTGCAATGTGAGTGCGGCAAGCCTCACAGGGGATACCGAACCCGCCGCGCGCGGGCCGGCCTATGCCCATGACATCGTCTACACGACCGCTCAAAATTTTTTAGCCGATCATTTGCGTGACGATCTCGCCCTAAAAGGCCAAAAGGAACGGGGGCATGTTGCCTTGCGGGCTGCGCGCAATTTCGGCACCGTTGGCGGATCGGGCGTGGTCCAACAAGGGGTGCATCAGGTCATCGTTGATGAGGCTGATAGTGTCTTGATCGACGAGGCTGTCACCCCGTTGATCATTTCGGCGCCACATCCCGACGATCTATTGGAAAGTGCTGCGCGGCAATCCATTTTGATCTGTCGCGCGCTGATCGCGGACAGTGATTATACGCTCGATTCCACCCTAAGAACGGTTGAACTGACGCGCGCAGGCCGCACAAAGGTCTACACCCTTGCCCAAGAGGCAGGCCCATTTTGGCAACGCCGCGACCGCGCCGAGGAACTGGTCCAACTCGCTCTCTACGCAACTCATTTGATGAACCGCGACGAACATTACGTGATTGAGGACGGCGAGGTTGTTTTGGTCGATGAGCTGACGGGACGATTGGCGCGCTCGCGCACCTTGTCCTTGGGCATGCAACAGGTTTTAGAGGCGAGTCTCGATCTCGACATTTCACCACCAAGCGAAGTGCGCGCACGCCTTTCCTTTCAACGGTATTTCCGGCGGCTGCCAAAAATCGGCGGGATGACCGGCACCGCCAAAGAGGCCCAAGGCGAATTTGCCGGCGTATACGGATTAAAAACGGTGCCTGTCCCAACTCACAAAAAGGTACAGCGCACACATATGAAACGCCGCGTCTTTCGCACACAGGCCGAAAAAATGCGGGCGGTGGCGCACGATGCCTTGGCGCTTTCCGATGCAAATCGCGCCGTCTTGATCGGCGTGCGCAGTGTCCAAACAAGTGCCGCGTTGCACGAGGCCTTTCTCGCGATCGCGCCCGACCGCGCCATATCGGTTTTGAACGCGGTGAATGACGCACAAGAAAGCAGTATCGTCGCGCTCGCGGGAAAAGCCGGTGCGATCACAGTCGCCACCAACATGGCGGGGCGCGGCACCGATATCAAAATCGATCCGGCCGTGCATGAGACGGGTGGGCTACATGTCATCATCGCAGAGACCAACGACTTTTCACGCATCGACCGTCAATTGGTTGGCCGCTGTGCCCGACAGGGCGATCCGGGGACAACCTGCTCCTATATCTCCATGGATGAGGAGGTGATGCGGCGTTTTCTACCCAAATATCTTGCGGCGATCTGGTCCACGCAATACCGTAGTGGTCGCGGTTTAAGTCAGTTTGCACGACTCATGGTTTGGGTTGCTCAACGCCGCGCCGAACGCCTCGCATTCGCACAACGAAAAAGCTCTTTGGAAAGCGAAATTTCCTCGGAGAAGGGAACAATATGACACCGCAGGACACAACCGCACCAAATAGCGTTCCGCATGTCATTCGCGGTGTTGCCAACTTTGCGGGCGCCGCGCCAGAGTTTTGGCAGTACTTTGTCGATGTCGCGCGCCAATTGAGTGAGGCCAGCAGTGTAACCCTGTTTTGGTATAACACCAATGAGGACGTCGACGCCGCACGCGTGCTCGCCGCATCGCCCCACGCCCAAGTCCCCCCAACTCTCGCAGCCTCAACAACACCCGCCATCTTGCAACAGATGCAACGGGAGGGCGTGGCGCAGGGCAACGGCGCAACTGGCCTACACGTTTTGACGCGCGTTTTAGTCTCTGATCACGGACAAGAGGTGGTTTTGCTGGCGCGCTTTGCGACTGCGCCGCGCGCCCTTGCCGCCGCGATGAACCGATTGGCGGTGTTATCAAGTACGCCTCTTACATTTGATGTCGGGCGCAAATTGCGACAATCGGGACGCGATGCCGCTCGGTTGGGCTTGACCTTGGAACTGCTCGGTAAGGTGCTCGATAGTGACGGGTTTGACCGCGCCGCGCTGGCCTTTGCCAATGGGTTGGCCGAACAATTTGCCTGTGAGTCCGTGTCTGTGGTCTGGCACGCACGCGAGGGCATGCGGTTGCGCGCCATCAGCCACGCCGAAAAACTGGATCGCCGCACCGAGGCCTCCGCCCTCATCGAGGAAGCCGCCCAAGAGGCCATCACACAAGGCGCCGAGGTCTCTTGGCCAAATACGGATCGCACAGTTGCCCACGCTCATGGTCAATACGCCAGTCTCGTCCAACCCGGCAATGTCATCAGCTTTCCAATGATCGAGGTGTTCGAAGATGGATCAACCCGTGGGCTAGGGGCAGTCGTCCTTGAACGTCAAAGCCGTCCGTTTTCGGCGGCCGAACAATGGGCGCTTAGGATGCACTGCGAAATGGTTCAACGTCCGCTGTCGTGGTTGCACCAAGATACACGGTGGCTCGCGGTCAGAATGGCGCGCGCGGTGGCCCCGTCCATCCCCAAAGCATTGCGACCCAAATCAGGCGCAGGACGCAAATTGCTTGCGAGTGCACTCGCGCTCGTCGTGGCTATCTTGTTTGTACCCGTGCCATTCAACGTGTCTGGAACGGCGGTTCTCAAAACCGATGCGCTTGCGTTCGTGGGTGCCCCCTTTGATGGTTATATCGAAAGCAGCGGCCTGATTTTGGGCGATGCTGTCAGTGTTGGCGAGCCATTGTTCGCGATGGCCAGTACAGAATTGGTATTGGAACGTGGAACGCTTTTGGCGGAACTGGCCCAATCAAACCGCGATGCGGAAATCCGCCGCTCTCTGAATCAACTCTCGGACATGCAAATTGCACTGGCAAAGGCCGAAGAGGTCAAGACAAAGCTGATGCAGATTGATCAACGTCTCGCATCGGCGACCGCACTCGCCCCCATCGACGGTGTCGTCGTGGATGGGGAACCTGCAAAGAAAATTGGCGAGGCCGTGCGCCGTGGCGAAGCCGTCGTTACGATTGCCGCGCTGTCATCTCTTTACGTCGAGGCGGCTGTATCGGAGCGCGATTTGTCGTTCATTGAAAACGGCCAGACTGTGCGCCTGACCTTACTGGCGCGCCCCAAAGAGCGCTTTAGCATGGGAGTGGAACGGATCATTCCCGCTGCAACCGTACAGGACGCCGACAACGTTTTCCCAATCCGCATGAACGCGTTGACGTCAGACAACCCGCCACACGACTGGTGGCTACCGGGGATGACGGGTGTGGCTAAAGTCTCTGTCGGGAAAAAACCCATAGGCTGGATCGCAACGCGCCGAATTTCGGACTACCTGCGACTATTGTTGTGGTACTGACCCGTGAGAGGTCAGACCCAACACGCGCAGTCCACGGATTTAGAACCGTGCGCCAAGCGTGAATTGTAGCTGTTCAACGTTGTCCGTTGCCTGATCGTTCAACGGATATGAATAGTAGACACTGATCGGGCCAATCGGGCTATCCCAAGTGACGCCGAGCCCCACAGATGTGCGTAGATCGCGCGTGTCTACATCATCCGCAAAAACATTGCCGAAATCAAAGTAGGCCAGCCCATACACGTCTTCGGCCTCTAGCAACTTTGTGGATAATTCTGCGCCCCCCGTGACACGAACAGTTGCGCCCGTGTACGCCAGTTTGGAGCTGTCAGGGATAGACGAGGTCGGGCCCAACGAGTTTTGCGCGTAGCCACGCACACTTCCTGGCCCGCCCGCAAAGTAGTTTTCAAAGATCGGATAAGCTCCGTCACCCAAGACACTGCCAGCGGCAATATTTCCGCGCACATGCAAGCGAACGTTGTCGCCGAACGGGGTGTAATGATGCGCCGCTATTTCGTTTTTGGTGTACACCGTCCCCTCAACAGTCCCAAGCTCGGTCCCGACCCCGATCTGGTAGCCGCGCATTGGGCGCGCGCCACCGTCTGTGCGGTCCAAAAGCAGGTTGGCAAAGGCAAATACGGTTGTGGTGTTTTCGCCTTCAA
Organism: Celeribacter marinus; assembly: GCF_965656515.1. Taxonomy (GTDB): domain Bacteria; phylum Pseudomonadota; class Alphaproteobacteria; order Rhodobacterales; family Rhodobacteraceae; genus Celeribacter; species Celeribacter marinus_D. Next base: position 19,813 of record NZ_CBFHKW010000017.1, on the reverse strand, counting down.
GGGCGATGTAGTCACTAATAAACGTCGGCAGTGTTGCGCTATCTTGAATGCGCGACTCGTTCACACCCGCGCCAAAGCTGAACGACACACCATTCGAAAGCGCACGCCCAAAACTGATACTCGCCTCGCCACCGGAAAAGGCATAGTCGCCGTTTTGCGACTTATTCGGTGTCGCATTATAAAGTGAAAACGCCAATTGTCGGGAGTACGCGCCCTCGTAAAAATCTGGATCGACCAGTGTCAATTGGAGGTTTTGTGTAAACGCGCTGGCCTCAAACGACAGACGCATATTTTCGTCGGTGCCAAAAAGTTTGCTTTGCTCGATCCCCAAAGAGAGCGACACCTGTTCAGCCTGCGAATACCAAATTCCCGCCGTCAGGTTTCCCTCGCCCATAATATTGGTGCGATCATAGGCAAGCTGACTTGTCGGTCCATATGCTGGTGCAGGCTCGACTTGCATGTCTTGCGCAGAGGCGCTTACCGCAAAACCCGCGACACACAACAACGTAACACCGGTCAAATTTTCCATGGTCATCCAATACATTAAAGACCGCTATGATACGCAAAGCGGTGTTACTGTCGGGTTTAACACAAAATGCCGTGTTTAGTGAACGGATATTTCCGCGCTCATTAGGTTAGGAGCCTGTGGATTTGCGCCGCGCGCGGGCGGGCGTCAGTGTTGCATCTGGCACCTATCCATAAACCAATAAGTAAGATTATGTAAAAGTTAAGTAAGCGCGCGTTGCGAATTCAACGTCTTTGGTGCGTTTCTTGACATAAGCAAGCGTCAGTTCACGGCTTCGCATTCTGACAATTGCGACGCGATATAGTGCGGCATTGGCTTGGCGATTGCCGCCCTCTACGACAACGTGCCAACGGCAGGCGTCTACACAATCGACGCCACACTTGTCACACCTGAAAATGCGGCCGATTACTATTTCCCGGATAGCCCGTTCTAAGCAGGCTCAAAACCACTGAAACGGGGGCGCCATCGCGTCCCCGTTTTGCTGTGAGAACACGCAATGTGGGATCAACGCGCTTTAAAACAAAGGGTAGACATGCATTTCCCAAATGCCATAGGTAGGGGCGCGCACTGATCCAAGAGCAAAGAACCCCCCAATGGCACAATCTGACACCCCCAAAACGACACCACATATTTCCGTGGTGATCCCGTTGCACGACGAAGAGTTGAACCTAACGGCCTTGGTCAACGGTGTGATGGACGCGCTGTCGCAGGAGGCTCATGAAATTGTTTTGGTCGATGACGGGTCAAAGGATGGCACGCGCGCCTTGGCGTTGAGCCTTACCACACAACACCCCAACATTCGCGTTATCGCCCATGATGTTGCAATTGGTCAGTCGGCTGCGGTGCATTCCGGTGTCTTGTTTGCCAAAGGATCCGTGATTGCGACGCTCGACGGTGACGGCCAAAACCCGCCCGAAAACCTGCCCGCTCTTATTGCGCCATTGATGGCCGCCGATCGCCCCGCACGCTTGGCGCTTGTCGCGGGGCAACGCGTCGATCGCCGTGACACATGGTCCAAAAAAATCGCCTCGAAACTGGCCAACGGTATTCGCGCCGCTGTCCTCAAAGACGGCACACGCGACACGGGATGTGGCCTAAAGGCCTACCGCCGTGACGCGTTTTTGGCGCTGCCGTTTTTCAATCACCAACACCGCTATTTGCCCGCATTGTTTGCGCGCGACGGGTGGGACGTTGCACATGTCGATGTGACCCATGCCGCGCGCAATGCGGGCCGTTCAAAATACACCAACTTTGGCCGCGCGATTGCGGGTCTGTCCGATCTATTGGGTGTAGCGTGGCTGATTCACCGCCGCAAACGCGGCACCCCGAGCGAGCTATTTGCAACGCCTGCGACGACCACGGAACCCAAATCATGAGCCGCGAAACCCTCTGGGCCGCACTCAATGTCACGAACTGGGGCGAGTTTTGGTGGGTCATGGTTGGCCTCACAGGTCAGGTGATGTTCACCATGCGCTTTTTGGTGCAATGGGTCGTCTCGGAACGGTCGCGCAAATCCGTCATTCCCGTAGCCTTTTGGTATTTCTCACTCGGTGGGGGCATGATCTTGCTGTCCTATGCAATCTGGCGCAAAGATCCCGTTTTCATTTTGGGACAGTCCACAGGCATGGTGATCTACCTGCGCAATCTATGGCTCATCTATGCAGAAAGGCGCGCGCGTGCGCATGCCGACGACTGATCCGCGCACCTATACGCGGATGACCTATCTGGTCATCGGGCTGCTGACGCTTTGGCGGATTGTATGGCTGCGGATGGATGGCACCACCCTATCCACGGATGAGGCCCAGTATTGGTTTTGGGGTCAATCCTTTGCCTTTGGGGCCTATTCCAAACCGCCCCTGATCGGCTGGCTTATTCGGCTCACAACTGAACTCGCGGGCAACACCGTGTTCGGCGCGCGCATCGGTGCGCCCCTTGTGCACGCTGGGACCGCCCTCGTTATCTTTGCGCTTGGGGTGCGTGTCACCACGCGACCAGTCGCGGCGTTTGCGGCCCTGTCCTACATAACGCTCCCCGCCGTGGCCCTTGGCTCCATCCTCATCACAACCGATACGCCGCTGTTGTTCTTTGCCGCGCTGTCGCTTTTGGCCCAACACAAGCTGGCCCAGACAGGCAGCGCCAAACTCACGCTCGCCCTCGGCATCGCCATCGGTTTGGCGTTCATGTCGAAATACGCCATGATCTACGTGGTCTTGGGCATGATCGCGGCGGCCATTGTGTCGCGCGACTGGCGCATCTCGTGGCGCGCCACCCTCGCCTCAAGTGTCATCGCGGTGCTCGTCGTCTTACCCAACATGATCTGGATCGCCACCCATAGCTTTGCCACGGTTGAACATGTGGCCAGTGACGCGGATTGGGCGGGTTTGCGTCTCTATCCGGTACAAGCCCTGCGATTTGTCGCCGAACAACTGGCGGTCATGGGGCCAGTTTTGTTTGTCGCGTGGCTTTGGGGCCTAACCCACCTGCGCAAAATGACCCGTCCACAGATCGCGCTCTATGCACTGTCGATCCTGCCGCTTTTGGTCGTTACGGGACAAGCGTTGTTCAGCCGTGCTTTGGCCAATTGGGGTGTAACCTTTGTCCTTGCGGGCGTCATTGTGGCCTCTGTCGCACTGGAAAACCGCCGCGTTTTGCGCAGGATTTCACTCGGCCTCACGCTATTGATAAGCCTCGCCCTCCCCGTCTTTGTCACCTTGGGCACCAATTTGCGGATGCCCGACGGGCGGCTGTATTTGCACCGCTACGTGGCACAACCCGACATTATCGACTGGGCGCTAGACACGGCGCGCGCCCAAAACGCCGACATAATCGTCGCCGATGGCCGCGATGTTCTATCTGCGCTGACCTTTGCCGCGCGCGGCACAGGGATCACGATCAACGCGCCCGCTGGATCAGGCACGCCGCACAACCACTGGGAATTGCTACACCGGTATGATCCGCGCCAAACCTCAACGCCTGTGTTCATCTTGGCCAAAACCACCTCATCCCTTACGACCCTGTGTCCAGATGCCGCCACGCAACAGCGCACCGCAGGACAAGGCTTCGTCGAAGGTCAAGATTTTGTCCTCGTTGAGGTGACGGACACCACCTGTTTGAAAGGCGCCGCATATGACTGATCCGCTGTTCACAAAGCTGCACATTGCAACACTCACAATCGCGCTGTGTGTGACGATCATATTCACCGTCTGGCCCGCTCTTGATCTCATGATATCGACCGCGTTGACCAATGATCAGGGGCAATTCATCGCCGTTGAATTGGGCTATCCCGCCAAAGTGAACAGCACGCTTAAAAAGACCTTGGAACTGATCGCATTTGGCTCGCTTTTGTATACCATCTGGCTTTGGGCCGCGCGGCGGTTGGATCGCGCATGGCTCTATTGTTGGACATATATCACGCTCAATCTGGTGGTCGGACCGGGCGTGATCGTCAACTTGATCCTCAAGGCACATGTGGGTCGCCCGCGCCCCGCGCATCTGACACAATTCGGCGGGTCCAGCACGTTTACACCCGCCTTTCAAATCTCCGATCAATGCGCGTCCAACTGCTCGTTCACCTCTGGCGAAGCGGCGCTGGTCGCGACCCTTGTGTTCGTCGGTGTGAGCCTCATGTGGTCGCATCTTGGCCCCCGCGCCCGTAGGTTTGCGCTCATTAGTGGGGCGGGTTTGATTGTATTCGGGTCTAGTTTGCGCGTGCTTTTGGGACGTCATTTCACTAGCGATGTGACCGTCTCCGTGTTGATCTCTGCGCTCTTGGCCTTAGCCCTTTACCGTCTATTGGGAATCGCCACCGCACGCGATAGCTTTGCCCCGTCAGAGCTAAGAGCACGATTTGACGCGTTGCTCGACCGTGTCATGTGGTGGCGCTAAGAGCCGCATTTGGCCCTTTTGCGCGGCGGTTTTCGCGCGAGTTTGCTTGACTTTGCGCCGTGACGCGCCACCTCCCCCACATGAGTGCGCACACCGCCAAGCAACTGCAAAAGACCGCCCCGATGAAGAAATCAGACTTACCACAAAAAACCTGTGCCACATGTCAGCGTCCCTTCGCATGGCGAAAGAAATGGGCGGCGTGTTGGGACGAGGTCAGATATTGCTCACAGCGGTGCCGAACATCGCGAAATTCTATCGCCGCAGCATCGT
>NZ_CBFHKW010000017.1:0-15033 GCF_965656515.1 Celeribacter marinus | reverse complement strand
CAAAGACGGATAAGCCGTGACCACGCCCGCCCCCTGTGTGGTCTGGTTCAAGCGCGATTTGCGGGTGGCCGATCACGCGCCTCTTATGGCCGCGGTCAGATCAGGCGCGCCTGTTATTCCGCTCTATATTGTTGAGCCAGATTATTGGTCGCAACCCTTTGCCGCGCGCCGCCATTGGCATTTTATCCACGACTGTCTCGTCGATCTGGACCGCGAATTGTCCGCTATGGGTCAGCCCTTGGTGATCAAGATCGGCGATGCCTGCGAGGTGTTTGAGACCCTGCACGCCGAACACGGGATCACCGAAATTTACGCCCACGAGGAGACGGGAAATCTGTGGACGTTCCGGCGCGATATCGCGGTGCAAAACCTGTGTGCGCGCACGGGGATGACCCTGCACGAACACCCCTCCAACGGCGTTGTGCGCCGATTGCGCAGCCGCGACAGTTGGTCCAAAATTCGCAATACGCGAATGGCCGAGCCGATCGTGAAAAAGCCGCAAGACCTCACACCCTCACCAACGGTACAAACCGCGCCCCTGCCGTCAAAAAGCGACCCGATGTTTGGCGCATATGACAGTGGCAAGGTCCAGCGCGGCGGACGCGTGCAGGCGGTCGAGGATCTGCGCAGTTTCTTGACGGATCGCGCGCGCGGCTACCTCTATCACATCTCTGGACCGACCGCCTCGGATGTACATTGTTCACGGTTGTCAGCGCATTTGGCATGGGGCAGCCTGTCCGTGCGGGAAGTTCTTCAATCCATCTCAAAGCGGCGTGCACAACTGTCACCAAGTGAGGCAAAAACCTTTGGGCGTCACCTCACCGCCTTTGGATCGCGGCTCGCGTGGCGCTGCCACTTCGTGCAAAAAATCGAGGATCAGCCTGCAATCGAGACACATTGCATGCACCCCGCGTTTGAGGGTATGCGCGACAACGCGCACAACGAGGCCCATTACACCGCTTGGTCGACGGGTCAAACGGGCTTTCCCTTTGTCGATGCCTGTATGCGTAACTTGAATGCCGATGGGTGGATCACATTTCGAATGCGCGCCATGTTGGTCAGTTTCGCCAGTTATCAACTCTGGCTCGATTGGCGCATAACGGGGCATCATTTGGCACGGGTTTTCACCGACTACGAGCCTGGAATCCACTACAGCCAGCTGCAAATGCAATCCGGTGTGACGGGCATCAACGCGATGCGCGTCTACAACCCGATCAAGCAATCGATGGAACATGATCCTACGGGCGACTACATCCGCAAATGGGTGCCCGAATTACGCGCAGTGCCAAACGCATTCATCCATGAGCCGTGGACATGGAAACCCACACTAATTGACCCCACGGATTTTGTTCTAGAACGCGATTATATCGTGCCCATCGTTGATCACACCGAGGCCGCAAAGCGCGCCAAACAACGCATCACCGAAGTCCGCAAAGGCGATGCCTTTCGCGAGACCGCCCAAGCCGTCTTTCAAAAGCTAGGCAGCCGCAAAAAACGCCCGCCCCGAAAGCCAAAGAGCAAACCGGACAGCGACCAATTGAGCCTATTCTAGTGGCCGATGCCGCTAGGCGGGCGACATGATATGAATGGCGCGCTCGGCCAACATATCGTTGGTCGCGGCGCCATATTCCACCATGTGAGGGGCTACGGAATGCGCCTCAAGAGCGGCCAAACTGTCCCACTGCTCGATCACAACAAACGTGTCCGGCCCGTAGGGTGTTTGCATGGCCCCTGCCCCTGTGGCGTCGATTGTCGCCTCATAGGCGATGCACCCATCCTCGGCCAAAACAGCCGGAACATTGGCGTTGAAAATGCTCAAAACCTCGGCACGAAGACCCGGTTTTGTGGTGATAACGGCGAGAACATGAATGATCGACATCGTATAAATCCTGTTATGAGGCGCGGTGAGTGCTTTACGCTACCCAGTGGCGCGTGCGGCGGCAATGGCATATCCACCCTGCCCGCTTGCACCCTAAATGCGCCTGCCCGATCACGCGGACCGACGATCACGCATCGTAGTAGCCACCACCATAGCTCGAATACGCCCCGTAGGCTTCGCCGTATCCGTACTTCTTCATGCCCTTTGGGTCGACTTGTGACAACACCAAACCTGTCGGCTTCAAATTCACGGCCGCAAGCTCACGCAGGGCGGCGAGCAGTTGCACCTTCGTCGTGCTGTCCCATTTCACCGTATACATAATCGCGTCACAATGCTGACCGATCACGCGGGCGTCTGGCACCACAAGGACCGGCGGCGTGTCGATGATGATATAGTCGTAAGTATCACGCGCCAAACGCAGAAACGCGATGAATTTATCGGATGAGAACACATCGGCGGCGTTGATATGAGACACCTGCCCCATCAATACGTCTGCGCCAATCCGCTCGCTTTTGATCACCGCATCGTCAAGGGTGACTTCGCCCGAAATGACCGACAACAAACTGTGTTCACCCGCTTCGATGGAAAAGTATTCATCCAACGTACGGCGCCGAATATCGCCCTCGATCAGCAACACCTTTTTGCCCATGCCGCTGAGGTTTTGCACAAGGGAGATCGCTTGCGTGGTTTTGCCTTCGCCCGGAATGGTTGAGGTCGACATGATCACTTTGGGCGGGTTATCGACGTTCGACAACAAGATTGACGTGCGCATGTTGCGCACCGCCTCAACGGCGGGCGAGGTCGGTTTGTCTTTCAGATATTGGATAAGGTCCCCACGCGCGGCCACCGGAAAGAGCGGGATCTGTCCAATCACCTGAAGACCCGTTGCGGCCTGCAACACTTCGGCATTCCTAAATCCGTTCGCGCGCATCTCACGCAGCAAGACAAAACCAGACCCGCCCATGAGACCCAGAATGAGCGATAGGGCCGCAATCATGCTTGATCTGGGCGACACTTTTTTCCCGTCAATCGCTGTCGACAAAACACGGGCATCCGATTGCTGAATACCCTGCTGAATTGTCGTCTCTTTCAACCGCGTCAGGAAGGTGTCGTAGAGCACCGATGTGGTGTCTAACTCACGTTGCAACTGCTGAAGGTTGGCCAACATCGTGGCTTGCTCATCGACCCGCACTTCCATCGCTGCAATCGTCTCGTTGATCGCTGCGACCTGCGTGCGTGCGCGCGTCACATCCTTTTCGGCGCGATCCAGAAGTGACGCAACCCGCGCTTGAAACGGGCTATCAGGCGCCAGATTTTGGGCGCGCGAGGCCTGAGACGCCAAACGGCGCAATCCGGGATCTTGAGTAAAGGTCAGGATTGCGTCGATGTCGCCAGATGCCACAATCGCCTTCATCTCCACAAACTTTGCGGCGGCGCGCTCGGAATCGGTTTGCTCACCGATCAAACGTTCGCGCAAATCACGCACCTGTTGGTTCAGCGCCAACAACCCTTCGGCATTGATATAATCCGCCTCGGCTGTTTTGGCTTTGAGATCGTCATCACGATCCTGAAGCTCCGCCTCAAGCTCAACAACCCGTGCCGACAACCACGTCACCGCATCCTCGAGAGTTTCAAATTTCACGCGGATCTGGTCATCGAGATACAGCTGCGCAAGCGTATTTGCGATCTCGCGGGATTTTTGCGGGCTTTCAGTCGTGGCCGAAATCGAGATGATATAAGTGGAGCGCTGCAACGAGGTCGAAATCGTCGCGCGTAGCTTTTCCACGATAGCGTTTGTGATCTGTTGCGCCGTTGGTGCGTCATCATCGCCCCCGAGCAGTCCAGAGATCGAAAACATCGGCTTTGGTCGGATGGCGGCGTTAAATTCGGGGTCATTTGCCAAATCGAGCTTTGCAGACAACCGCTCTAACAGGTCGCGTGATTTGAGAACCTCGACTTCGGTATTGAGGGAATCACTCTCGGACGACACGCCCGATACCACGGACTCGATATCAATGACCGAGGCTCCGCTCTGCTTAATGGCGAGTGTGGTCGAGGATGTATAGGTCGGAACGGCCACAAACTTAGCGTAGGCAATACCGAGAAACGCGGCGAGCAATGCCGCCAAAATGATGATGACCTTGCCGCGTCAAAACGTGCCCAAGAGTTCCGCAAGGTCGATTTCGTCGTCAAAGTCTTTTGCCTGATCACTCAAATGCTTAACCCTTTAATACCGCAATTGACTGTAATCTCAGCCAAGGTTGGGGCGGTTGTATCAGGATGCCCGAAAACATCAATTCCCCCCTCAACCTAAAAACGCGCAATCTCATAGTTTGGCTTGCAAAAACGCAACATCTGCACCCGCAAATACCGCCGCACTTAGCACACCTGTGGCATAGGCACCTGTATCAATGCTCACCCGCCCCTGCTCGACCATGGGTTGATCAACAATCGTATGGCCGTGCACAACCCATTGCCCGTCCGTGCGGGGTTGCTTTCGAAACAGCGGATGCCCCCAGATCAACGGCTTTTCGCCCTGCCCCTCAATCGCTGCCTGTGGGTCCGCGCCCGCATGGATCGCGTATAAATTGCCAAACTGTGCATAGAGCGGGCGGTTGATCAGCCAATTGATGGTATGATCGCCCATGGCCACCGCCAACGCATCGCGCATTTTGGTCAGCTCGGTCTGCGTGCCCGACACGCCGTAACTCGCAACTGTTTGAAGCCCGCCATTGCGCATCCACCGCGCCCCGCGCTCTTCGGGATTATCTAGAAAATCGAGGCACATCCGCTCATGGTTGCCCATCAAACAGGTTGCGTCAGGCATATCCATCAGCATCTTGAGAACATCTGCGCTCTCCTCGCCGCGATCAATGAAATCGCCCACAAACAGCAAATGCGCCTCGGGATGCTGTGCGTTCACACGCTCAATCAGCTGACGGGTGAGGGTCGCACATCCGTGGATGTCCCCTATAACAGCAACGCAATCGGGCACAGACAACGGCGGGATATCGACCTCGACCACAGGCATCACAGGTGGCGTGCGACCAAAAATCCGCTTTAGAAATCCACCCATATCGAAACCCTACACAAACCCAATTCAGGCCACCGACCTACCAAAAGGGTCAAATGAGTCAAGAGTTGGCCGCGGTTATCTTAGTTCACCAGCTGCGGAATTCGGTCACGACTTGGCACGCTCGTCGCCGTCGACATACGCTTAAAATTGCGGACCAACAGGCGCTTGCTCCCAAAGTACATCAACGTGCTAAACCCAAGACATATAGGGATCATTGGCGCATTATCATAAAACAACACGGCCAAAACCGGCGGGGTCACAATCAGGGGCGCCATGCTCATGGTTGTCAAAGGGTTCGACCACCTCGTGGCCGTTTTGGCGGACAACCGCTGATCCCACAGACGTTTCACGATATGGTGAAAGTGCAGTTTGTCGGGCTGACCCAATGGCGCCCGTTTGGACAGGCGGCGCAAAATGGCGGCGATCATATCAATCGCGGGCCAGAACACGGCAAGCATCACGGCCCAGCTGTTAATGTCAGGATTGCGCGCGATCAACATGACACCCGCCCAGCTCAACACAAACCCGATCGTGTAGGCCCCTGCATCGCCAAGGAACAGTTTGCCAAACGGGAAGTTCAACACAAAGACGCCCGCGACCGCCGCGATAATCGCCGTGGCGATCGTAAACACCAACATGTCGCCAACGTTCAACGCGATCACCGCAATAGCAATGCTCCCCGCCAAAGCGATCGTTGAGGCAAGCCCGTTCATACCGTCCGTCAAATTGAACGCATGACACACAGCCGCCGTCACAAACATCGTTAGAAATGCCGCCACAACCGTGAACGAGAGTAAGGCGTTTACCCCCGGAAACACGTTGTGAGAAATAGTATAGCCGGACACGACAATCATAATGGCGCTGCTGAACATAGTCGCGATCAAGCGTCGACGCGGCGAGGCCGCAAATCCGGTGTCTTCGGCAAAGCCCGCAACAAAGATCGGAACCGCGCTCAACAAGAGAATCCCGAATTCGGCGGTGTAATTGCTAAACAAAACAGCCGCGATAAGCGCAGATAAAACCGCAAGCCCACCAATGCGGGGCGTGGGGTCGCTGTGCGCACTTTGAATTTCCAACCCTGCGTGGCCCTTGGAGGTTCGGTGCAAATGACCGTTACGGGTGGCCACGACAATAACGCTCCCCCACAAACTCACAACAAACGCGACCAAAAATAAATGAGGGATGCTTGATAGTAACAACATATCTTAGCCCTTCAAAAAAGGAAGTTATTCAACTCAAATACGATTCGCCCACTTAAAATATACGGGGCTACCCTGTGAAGGTTACCTTAAGTAACGGTTAACGTATAGACTTAAGTATCTGCCAAGTCTCCGCATCCGATGTGTAGGCCTTCACAATCTAGGGATAACCGATTCTAAGTACATTTTCTAGACTTATTGCAACGTGCCGACATACGGACGCGGCCACCCCACAAAAAACCCGCCTCTAAAAAAGAGGCGGGCTAAAATGTTCATCCAATCGCGTTATACAGGACCGCTCGTTACAATCCGCTCGCCGCCTGATTTAGCAAAAGCGGCAACGCCTGTTGTAGCGCCCGCGCCCACGTCGTGATCGGCTGCGCTTTCACAAAGATAATATCGTTTGGACGCATCTCCAAACGTGACGCCATCGTCAGATTCACGATATTGCGCGCATCAAGGTGATAGGCGACCACTTGGTTGGCGTCATTCGGGCGCAGCACATAGATTTGCGCAGGGTTGCCCGTATTGACCGACAATCCACCGGTCTCAAATAACACATCCGCAAGCGAGCTCGTATTTTCGAACGGGAGCGGAACACGCGCCTGTTTCGCCACTTCGCCCACCAGATAGACATAGTCGCGATCAACGGCATTCATCGCCAGACGCGCATCAAATAACTCGCGCCGTTCGGCCAACTCGGAGCGGCGCAAACTGATTTCCGCCTGCAACTCGGACAAGGCAGAGGTGCGCGCGCGCTGACGCAAATCCAACACGTTGATCTTTTGCTGATAGAACGCCTGCGCTTGCGTCAGATCATAAGCCGTGTCCACAAACACACTGTCGCCGTTCGTCAACACAACCTTCTGGAGGTTCTGATCGGCAAAATAATCCTCAAGCGGAATTTGATAGAGCGTGCCATCGCGGTAGATACGGATCGAGGCATATTCTCTATTGTCGATCTGGATGCCACCCGCCGCCGTGAGAGCCTCCGCCAGATACAGCGGCGACAATGTGATCGGCGCAAGAATGGATGACTTGACCGCGCCACCGATGCTCACCCGCTTGGAATTGAATTCGGCCACTTCGAGGCTAAACTCCGGGTCCAACTGATTTTGCACGAGACGCTGAAACACGCGATCCTCGGCCTCTTCGACCGTTAGTCCCGCGATGGCCACCGCCCCCACTTCGGGGATCGCAATCGCACCGTCATCGCGCACCGTATACCCCTGCCGTTGGCTTTGCGCCGCCAAGAGACCGCTGAGTTGTTCAACCGTGTTGCCCCCTGCCCGCGTGGCCAGAATCACAACGTCACCAATGCCGATTTGGTATGGCCCGTTTTGAACCTCAGGTGGCAACCGCAATGCCATCTCGTTGGGCGGTGTCAGGGTCGGAACCCGTGGCTCTGGCGGCAACGCCCCCAAACCGCGCACTGCGCCCCCTGCCCCGGCTGTTGCAAAAAACTCATCGGGCAACTGGCGCGGCGTATAAGAAGAGCGGTTTGCAACCGCAATTGCGTCTGGCGTGACCTCGACAACCGTCACATCAAGCGGTGTATCGTCGGCTTTCACCGTCTGCGCGGTATAGGTGACACCACACGAGCTAAGAAACAGCATGGCACACAATGCAACGGACAGACGGCTCAGGATCATAGTTATTTCCAAACTTTCGGACGTAGGTTTGCGCGGACCATAGACGCGAAACTTTGGCGCGACCACCGCCGATTTAGAGCGGCACAACCGAAGCGCGATTTCGTGTGGTACGAAGGACACGCAGGCCTAACCTGCCGTTCCATATTTGTAATAGCGCACAGGTGAGAACAAAACGTGAACAAATTTTCGCGAAAATCTCTTAGCACTTTTGATCCCGCCACACCCGACCTTCCCCGCGGGGAAGGTTACTCGATCTGGTCCAGCAAACTGCGCACCGCCGCCTCCAACTTGCGCCGGTCAATCGTCGAGAAATCTTTGTCCAATCGGATCTCTAACCGCCCTGCCCCAGCCGTACATTTTGCCTTGCCCTGCGGGCGCGCGATTTGGAACATGGTCTTTGCCTGCGCCGCGCTGACCTTACCCGCCGCCTTGGGCACAGCCGCAGTGTCAACATCATGCACGGCCTCGTCAACCACCCCACAATAGCGGCGCAGAAGATCAAGCTCCTCACGCACCGTTCGCGTGTCGTAAGGCCCAAGTTCGGCTCTAATCGCCGCCCCAACAGACTCTCCATCATCGAGCCGCGCCGCCAACGAAATACCCAAAGCGCGCGGTATATGGTGCGCATATTTTAGATCGTCGCCCAGCACTTTCATCACGCGGATAAAGACCCTGATGTAGCTGCGCTTTTGGTAGCCAGCAGACTGAAACAGGGTCGCAACCGCCTTATCAGGGTCGCTTTCAGCGGTCTGTGGGTCTGATGCATAATGAAGAGCAAGCTGCGCCATCTCGGCGAACGAGATGTCTTTGCGCACAAGGTTTTCATCCACCATGCGGCGGTACAAAACCTCAAGTGCATCCCCCGCCTCAGCCACGCCCGCCGGAATAGTCCCCCATGCAGCCGCATCACCGGTCTCGTCCAAAAGCTGGCGATAGGCACTCAGCCGTCGAAAGCCCTGAACCAACTCATAGCGGCCATCAGCGCGGGCCTCGACGCGGATCGGGTTTGATAGCCCTATTTCCTTAATCGATGCGACCAGTTCGGCCAGTTCAAAATCGTCACCCTTCGCGCGATCCCGAGTCAGTTTGTAGGTGTCAACGAGATCAAGAGCGATCATTTGCGTGACAAGGCCAAGCCCCTTAAGGCGAACATGCTCATGTGCAAGCGCGTCATTCTCGGCGCGAATTTTGGCGGCGATCTCTTCACGTTCGCGCAGACTACCGGCGTTTTCGGTGATGGCCGCGGCCATCGGCCCACGGCGCTTTGGCTCGGCGGGTGTCTCAACCTTCCCCGCGGGGAAGGTTTCAGGATCATCGCCCTCCGGCAAATCGATATCAAATATGCGGCGTTTTTTACTCATCGGTCGTCTCCAACTTGTCCCATGCCACGAGGGCGGTCTCCTTGAATTCCTCATAGGCCCGATCAAACGTGGCCCGCGCACGGCGCCATGTTTCGCGCGTCATATCACGGTAGTCGATCTCATAGACCGAACTGAGGAAGCGCCCTGATTGCTCAACCGCACGGGTCATCTCAATCGGGTGCTCGGCCATAGTGTCGCCAAACACCTTTCGAAAGGCTTCGAACATCGCACGGTGCAATTCATTATTCGGCTCATAACGGGTCATCAGGAATTTGATATCCGCAAAGACCTTTGGCAACTTGACCTTCCCCGCGGGGAAGGTTGATGGGTATCCGTCCGTCAAATCCCCCAAGGCCTCGGCCAACTGTCCAATGAACGACGTGGTGGAATCGTATTCCCAATAGCCTGGGCCAGACGGGACATAGAGCATGTCAGCCGCGAAGACCGCGTTCATGGACTGATACCCGATCGCGGGCGGGCAATCAAAAATCACAAGGTCATAGGCGTCCGCCGGAATCGCATCGAGGTAGCGCGACATCGCCGCAAAGAATGTCCACTCCGGATTGAGGTGGCGGTACTGCGCCGATGCAAACTCGACAAACGCAGCGTTGGCGCAGGATGGCACGATATCAATCGTCGACCATGCAGTCGTTTGAATGAAATCCGAGACACGCAATTCGTCCAGACCGAGATCGCGGATCGACGCAGGGATGCGCCGTTGGGGCAGGGTGGTCCCACTCGCGGCCCCCTGAGACGCTGCATTCATCCGGTCGGTTTCGCGGATCAAATCGCGCGCCATAATGCCCCAAACCGTGTGATCCTCAGAAACGTTGTTGAGGCCCATCGAATGGGACAGGGTCGCCTGCGGATCGAAATCCACACACAGCACACGGTAACCATCAAGCGCCGCTGCATGCGCGAAGTGCAGCGCAACGGTTGATTTTCCCGCACCGCCCTTAAAGTTCGCAATGGCCGCGCGAAACGCCCGCTTGCCCGCAGGACGTTTGGGCATCAGGGACTTGCGATTGATCTTCATCCGGCGGCGCAGCTCGTTGATCTCATCAAGAGAAAACCACCGCTGGCGACCGTCCTCCTCAACTTCCCCGCCGGGAAGGTCGGGCTCTGCGGCGAGCCGCCCACGGAAGGTCGATTGGTTTATATTGAATATCAGCTCGGACACTTCCCACGACGAAAACCGGCGCAACGTCTTTTCCATCTCGGGACTAAACGTCTGTTTGCGGATCCAGGATTGCATTTTGAGGGACTGGGTTTGGAGCTGCGCTAAATCTTCATGGGTATACATGGACGGTATTGCCTCACTTGCGGACGTAAAAATCATCTAAAAACTGAAATACGCCTAATTTGCAAAAAAGGCAAAAGAGAAGTTAAAGTAATTCATGGTCAACGAAACAGTCCCTGATTGCCTTTCGCGGACGATCCACGCGATTCGCATGAGATGTGCGTTTAGACCGTTTGAGCTACTGGGACGGATCAAAAACACATCGGTCATGGCACATGATATAGGGGGACACGAGGCGCGGTATCGCGATAGATAGGGTGACATAAGTCAGCGATAAGGTGTCAGCCACAATGTCCCCCAATACCATTAATACCAATATTTCTTTTGAAATTTAGATTTGAGAAAAACACGCTGAGCGGGGCTGGATGTGACTCCGGCCTTGACAGAATCGACCAACTGGACGCAAATGGCGAAGAACGGTCGGATAGCGTTGGATTGGTCCTCTGAATGAGATACACCCCAATCGTTTCCGACCTGTGAGTTAACGCCGAAGTGACGCAAACGACGTTACACGGTGAGGCAGTCGTGAGAACAAGACGATCAGTGGGAGCACGGATGTGCGCATGACCAAAGCGGTTGGGCAAAATGCCTCCGCGCTCAAATATGATATCCTAACGGTTCTGACAGCTTACGGGCTGTCACAAGATAAGCACGTCCAAAAGCGGGTGTTGCGGCTTATCTCTCTCATTACTGCGCGTTATAACTGGCAGCGCGATGAATTATGTGTGGGCCAGATTGAAATCGCACGGATGTGGTGTGTGGATCAACGCACGGTGAAACGCGAAATGGCAAAGTTCAGAGCTTTAGGCTGGCTCGTGGAAAAACGGGCAGGGGTGCGCGGTCGCGTAGCGGTTTACGGCATCGATGTTGCTGTCATTTTCGCGGATACAAAACCAACTTGGGCCAATGTCGGGTCTGATTTGGTTGAACGTTTATCTGGGCCGCAAGAGCCAAAACCTGTCGATAACATCGTTCCGTTTCACAAGGCCGAGATACCAGAATTCAGTACGGATGTCTGGGGGCAGATCCAAGCCGAGCTATACCGTATTGCACCGAGCACAATCGACAACTGGCTCAAAGACGCCAAAGTTGTTGATATGGGGCAGGGGGCGCTTACGCTTATTGTCCCGAGTAAATTTTACAAAGACTATATCGAGACAAATCTGATGACACGGATTGAGGGTGTCGCACGCAGAATAGACCCGAGTCTGGCCCGCGTGCGTATTGTTGTGTAAGCGCCTTAGCGTGTCTGAAACGGGATTTTGACGCCGAGATTGACAAATGTCGGGGCCATGCCCGTTCCGCTCAGCGTGCGGATTTGACCCACGCCGAGCGAAAGCGAGACGGCATCGCTCAGCGCGTAGTCGAGTTCGATGCGCGCACTGCCAATCAAGCCGCCGTTTGCATTGACGCTGCCGCCACCTGCGGCGCCGATATGACCCTCAACCGCGATAGACCATGCGGGCGACAGTGCCATTTGATATCCCAATCCGACCAAGCCAATTGCGTAGCCGCCCGCATCGCCAGACACGACCGTTTGCGCGTTGCCTGTGACGTAGAGGGCGTCAGTGAGCATCATATCGACGGAGCTTTCTTGCAAGATGGGGGAGGCGGTGCGCCCTGATCCTGCTTTTCGAAAAGTGTCATTGGGGATTTGGTAGGTGAAGCCTGATTGAAATTGCCACGCTTGCGGGTGGCGGTTTGTGTCGGGTCCATCGCCAAAGGTCCGCGTGATGCGTGCGCTGGCATATGTGCCTGAAAACGCACCATCGGGCGCTATGGTTTGACCTAAGGCCAGTTCAATAGCATGACGATCGTCAATTGACACCGCGCCGCCAAGCCCCGCCATGACCAAAAGTCCGCCCCCCGTGTCGACATCGCCGCCACCACCAAAGCCCAAGGCGGCATCGGCAAACAGATCGACGGGGCCAAGGGACCATCGTTGACGCAGGCCGGCGGAGAGTTGCATGTAGCCCTCACCCCCCTTGGCCGCACCGTCAGCGGCGACAAAGACCTCGCGTCCAGATCCTTCGCCAAAGAACGTAACTTCGGCACCTGCGAGGGCCAAAGTGGGTTGCGCGGACCCTGAACGGGTTGTGCTATCATCGGCGGAAATGACGGTGGCGCGCGGTGTGACGGCGCGCAAAACGGGACGGGCAGGGGCGTCTGGCGTGGGCGCGCCAAACGAATATGCAATGCCCGCGCTAATGACGGTGCCGCCAACATCCGAGTCCTTTACCGCGAGATGGCTCACGCCAAGTTCGGCGCGAAAGGCATCGGTGAGCGCATAGGATAATCCCGCGCCCAGACGCGTCATGAGGCCATCGCCGTACACAACGCTGGCCCCGCCACCTCCGCCTAAAAATGCCGTCCCGACAACGGAAAGCCGGTCAGATAGTGCGCGCTCATATGCGGCCTCATATCCCCAGAAAAATGCGCCCCCACCATCGCCGGTTGCGGCGGAGTACACCGCTTGGCCAAATGACAGGTTGGGGGTGAGCGCCTTGCCCACGTAGACATAGTTGAGCGTCTCGATTGTGGTTTGCGGATCTTGGATCACGGCGATGCCGGTTTTGACATCAAGGGCCTGTGCGGCTGGCGCGGCAAGAAGACCGAGGCACGCAAGAGCGGTGGTTCGGGTCAAGTGATCAGTCCATGCCATGTGCATCAGGTCTCCGTTCGGTGTGGGTGTTGTCTTTCGTTATGCAAAGCCCGTGCAATGGTGCGCAATAGCAAACTTTTGCGTGTTGCCACAAAAAGGGCGCGCGCAGTTGCCCGCACACGCCCTAAATTTGATGTCTTACTATGCACGAGAATGTGCGCGATGTGCCTTATTGGATAGCTTGGTCTTTGGCGGAGTTTTCCGCAACTTTGATGCCGAGCGTCTGAATGTTGTTGAACGACTGAAGGTGTGTATAGCAAAGTTCCAACTCGTCGTTGTTGAACATCTCGGTCAACACATCAGGTTCAATGGCTTTGAGCTTCGCGCGATCAATGCGGAAGAAACCGGAGAGGCGACGCGGTTGGCTATCATCGCCTGTAAAGTTGGCAACGGCAGGCTCCAACAGGCCAAGGTCCAGCAGACGATCACAGAACATTTTGGTGCGCAAATACTGATGTTGATACTGCGCGGCAAAGTTCAGTTCGTTTTCGAGGTACTTGCTGCGCATGCCTTCGCTGTCGAACAGGCGCTCCCCTTTGCCATCCGTGTTGACGCCCTCAAAGCTG
This sequence comes from Celeribacter marinus, assembly GCF_965656515.1. Lineage (GTDB taxonomy): Bacteria > Pseudomonadota > Alphaproteobacteria > Rhodobacterales > Rhodobacteraceae > Celeribacter > Celeribacter marinus_D. The sequence goes on along the minus strand of NZ_CBFHKW010000017.1, from coordinate 1,338 downwards.
TCGTCGATGCACAGCGTGAGTTGATCAGAGTCCGGGTTTTGCGCAAAGACGAACGGGTAGCGGCGCAAGAATGCGGGAACGTAACGGCCTGTCCACGCGCCGTTTGCATCGATGTATTCGTTGCGATCATTCTCGACGCCAAGCAGGACAGCGGGGAAAACGGCCTTGTCCGTACCGGCGAAAACCACCACGCAATCGGCGGCGGCGGCAAGGAATTCAGCGGCCACAATCGGCACGGAGTTCACATCACGTGAAAACTCATAAGTGCCTGACATCTTTACTGAAACATCTTTGTGAGTATCAGCGTTAACGGGGGTCGCGTTGTCGTAAATCAAGAGCTGCTTGGCCATTATATTTTCCTTTTGGTGTCGGTATTTTTCTAAGTTGGTAGAAGCTGCGTCATGCAATGTCCAGAACTCAAAAGGGGAGTTTGGTGCGCCTGAATACACGCTTGGGGTGTCTGATTGTGCGTATACTTGTGCGCCCGTGGGTCGTGTTTTGCGCGGATAATGGCCTGCGTTTTGAGGGGGGCGCCTGTACGGGTTTGTGGGGGAAGTATGCACACCTCAACCCTAATAGGCGTTTTTACTCTTTTGACGCAAACGGCTGTGGATGGGCCGGTGTCAAAAAATGGGACAGGCTCCTGAAAACTTAACCAAAACTTAACGAGGACATTACATTAATTGCCCATACTTTAGTTTATAAAGGGACTCTAATGAATTGGTGGATGCGAGGATCTTGGCCAGTTACTGTTTTGAAGAAGACGCCTTTTGGCCTATGGTTGTATCGTTAGTTGGTTTTTCGCCCCCGTTTTTGGTTAATTTTATACCGCCTTTTCGAGTGCACTGCCGCGCTCTGGGATCAGAAAGTACGAATGTCTAACTTTAAAAATAAGGGCGATCAGCCCGAGCATGCCGCTGCCGATAATACGCACACAGACAGTGTTCCAGGCTTTGGTCTAGAGACGCTCGAACAGCGGATTTTGCTGTCGGGTGACCTGCCTTTGGCGGGGTCGGATGCGAGTGGGTCGGGTCAGCCTGACGCGGTTGATGTGGTTTTGGATGTGACGGGTGAGGCTGTGCCAGACGCGCCATCCGTTGTGGCCGAGCCGAACCTCGCGCTTGTGAGCGGGGCGGGAACACGCGCGCTCTCGCCTGATCACCTCGCGGATGCGCCGTTGACGGTTGAGGCGGGTGTCACATTGACGGGACGGGGGGCAACGGGGCAGACGTTGACCAACACCGGAACCGTGGCGCCGGGCAATTCACCGGGTATTCTCAACGTCACCGGATACACCCAAGGGGCGGGTGCGACACTGGTGACTGAGATTGGCGGAAC
>NZ_CBFHKW010000016.1:49815-52047 GCF_965656515.1 Celeribacter marinus | reverse complement strand
CGGGTTGGATGGCGGCGCTGGCTATCCGTTGCGATCGGCTTTTTCGGTGTGATGATTATCCTCATGCCAGATGGTGACGTTTTCTCGCCAGCCGTCATTTTCCCGTTGGCCTCCGCCGCGATGTTTGCACTTTACGGCCTGCTCAACCGCTACGTCTCGCGTAAAGATACCGCTGCGGTGACCTTTTTCTATACGGGGATTTCGGGGGCGGCCGTCATGACGCTGATTGGCGTGTGGTTTTGGGAGCCTATGAGCCTGAACGATTGGACGTGGATGATAACACTGTGCGCGTCTGCGATTGTTGGCCATTACCTGTTGATCCGCGCCTACGAATTGTCCGAAGCCTCCGCGATCCAACCCTTTGCCTACCTGCAATTGGCGTTTGCCTCAGGCGTTGGGGTCGTTTTCTTTGGAGACATCATCCGCCTCAACGTGGCCATTGGCACAAGCATCGTGGTGGGCGCGGGCATTTTTGCCCTCGTGCGCGCCCAATTGGCCGCGCGCCGCGCCAGAAGCGGAGCGCCTACTGCGCCTTGAGGTCTGTAGACAGCGTGATCGTGCGCGTGTCGCCAGTTAGGCGCGCGTGATACACAGGAACGCTTTCGGCCACACGCATCACGTAGTTGCGGGTTTCTCGAAACGGGATGTGTTCGATCCAGTCCACGGCGTCCACCTTACCGCCGCGCGGATCACCGTAGCGCTCGATCCAATCGCGCGCCCGTGTTGGACCCGCATTATACCCCACCGCCACAAGGGGGAGATTATTGCCAAACTCCTCAATCAATTGCGCAAGATACGCAGAGCCAAGCCGCGCGTTGAGCACGGGATCAGCCAAATCATTTTCGACAAAGCCCTCGACCCCCAGTTTGGCCGCCATTGCCTCCCCCGTGCGTGGCATCAATTGCATCAACCCACGCGCGCCAACATAGGAGCGCGCATTTGCGTAAAACTCGCTTTCGCGCCGCGCAATCGACAGGGCAAGTTCAGGCTTCACAGGTAAATCCGCTTTGGCCATGTCATGCAGGGGATAATAAGCGCGGTTCAAAACAATGCCCTGATCCGCGGCAAATTTGGCGACGAGAACCGCAAGATAGGGATCGTGATCTAGCGCCAGATCGGAGAGTTGGCCCAACTCTTGTGGTGTCAGGCTTTCCCCTAAGTGGCGCATGAACCGAGCGGCTTGCGGTAAATCACCTACCTCTTCGAGAAGCAATGCAGCCTGAAGCACGGAGGACGACATGAATGATGCCGACATGTAATCGGCAAATCGCGCCTCTCCGGTGAGCGCGGGATCAAGTGGCAGACTCGCACGTTCCGCCGATAGCAAGCCGTAAAAGGAGGTTTGAAACTGCGCGCCAAATGTATACGCCGCAAGAGCATCATCCTTTGCCCCGAGGGCTTCCAAAGCACGGCCTTCCCAATACCCTGCACGCCCCAATGAAATCGGTGTCGCTACGGACACACGGAACCGGTTGAAGTGGTCCAGCGCAATAAGCGGCTCATCAAGGTAGCGCAGCGCGATATAGCCCGCGAGCCATTCGAGGTCCGCATAGTGATCTTCGTTCGGGGTCAGAAAATGGCGCGAGGCCGCAGAGTAGGCAATTTGTGCTTTGCCATCGCGCATCATTTGGCGCGCCAAAGAGCGACGTCTATCGCCCCACGTGATTGGATCGCCAAGTGCCGCACGCGATGTCGATTGTTGCAGCATAAGCGTTACCGCATCGTCGTAGCGCCCTTTGCGTGCGCGCCACTGAAACCGTTCAAACGCTAAAATGGGCTCTTTGGACAATGCGGGGGGAACTGCCTCGATCGCCGCATCGACACCGTTGGCGTCCGCATCCAGCTTTTGCGTTGCATCAATCAGCGCGTTCCAGCCCTGAGGGAGATAGGGGACGAGACGAGCGGCATCTTTAAACTTGCCTTGCCACAACAACATCCGCGCGCGGTCAGCATGGTGTGCGGTCAGTTGCGCGGGAAACTGCATCAACAATTGGCTTTCGCTCTCGCTATCCAGAATGAGCGTTTGCCATGCAATCACGGCTTGGGCCTGTGCGTCCCCATCTGCACCGATCAATTGGTACGCGCGCGCCAAATGGACGGTTCCGCCGCCTGTCTGTGGGGCATGGGCCGTAAAGTAGGCAACGATATCGCGCGGATTTATAGCATCCGAAATAGACGCCTCGCATTTCTCGGCCAAAAGCGGCAGCCCTGGCCAGTCGTCATTGCGATCTA
>NZ_CBFHKW010000016.1:37116-49717 GCF_965656515.1 Celeribacter marinus | reverse complement strand
AGAAAGGCGGTACATTCGTCAAAGCGTCCTTTACCCGCACGCAAATATTGCCACTCGATTATGTCGCGGCCGACCCCGGTGGCAGTTGTACGTGCACCTTGCCAGTCACCCGCGTTGCGCAGCTTCACAGCCGCCTCAAAGGCGTCAGAGGCCGGAGATGCGAAAACCGCGCCTCCTACCGTTGTAAAAAGTGCTGCAGTCCAAAGTGATCGAAGAAAAGTTTGATATGCCATCGGAATTCTGTATCTGCTCTCTCAACTGTCGTGCGCTTAGGTGCGCTTTTGCCACGAGGGTATCGCAGGGTTTGGGCCACGCAAGACACATTCTTGGCATTGCCTACGAAGGCGGCTAGTTTCCGCCTGACTATAAATGGGCGACTCACGCCCCCGCAAGAGACGCAAAGGAGCGCATCATGATCAAAGGTTCCATCCCCGCCTTGGTGACCCCGTTTAAGAACGGCGAATTGGACATTGATACGCTCAAAAAGCTGGTCGAGTGGCACATCGCCCAAGGGTCGCACGGCCTTGTTCCAGTTGGAACAACGGGCGAAAGTCCGACCCTCTCACATGCCGAGCATGAAAAAGTGATCGAAGTGGTTGTGGAAACTGTAGCGGGCCGCATTCCCGTCATTGCGGGCGCAGGGTCGAATAACACGGCCGAGGGCCTTGGCCTCATCCAGCACGCCGCGCGTGTCGGTGCCGATGCCGCGTTGGTTGTCACGCCCTACTATAACAAGCCAACCCAAAAAGGCCTGATCGCGCATTACACCGCATTGCATGACGCAACAGATATCCCGATCATTATCTACAACATCCCCGGTCGCTCTGTTGTGGACATGACGCCCGATACAATGGGCGAATTGGCCAAATTGCCACGCATCATCGGGGTGAAGGATGCCACGGGAGATTTGGCGCGTGTCGGCAAAACCCGCATCACCTGCGGCACCGATTTTGTTCAGGTCTCGGGCGAGGATCCAACGGCGATTGGATATAACGCACAAGGTGGCGTTGGTTGCATTTCGGTGACGGCAAATGTCGCGCCGAAGCTATGCGCCCAAGTTCAAAATGCCACACTTGCGGGCGATTATGCATTGGCTCTTGAGCTCACGGATAAACTCATGCCGCTCCATATCGCCATTTTTGTCGAACCCGGTGTGAGCGGTGCGAAATATGCGATGTCGTTGCTCGGATTGTGTTCGGACGAGGTCCGCCTCCCGCTGACCACATTGTCCGATTCGACCAAGGCACAGATCAAAGCGGCAATGGAGCACGCCGACCTTTTGTAAGCGCTGCGCACAGCACCAAAACGATCAGGGGGCCACGGCCCCCTTTTTCTATGGGTTGGATGAAGGATTGTCCTCGCGGGCCGTGCGCTGTGCCTCCAATTGGTTGCGGCGCACATGGCGCAAAACTTCCATCAGAAGGGCCGTCATCATGCCGATGTTCAAAAATCCGTTTACCGCCGCCATGCCCCCCAAAAGACGCCACTCGACGGGTAACAAAACGTCTCCGAATCCAAGGGTGGTAAATGCGGTCAGTGAAAAATATAGCGCTTCCTCAAGATGCGAAAACATCCCCAAGAACCGAAACGCAAAGGCCCAAATCCAGACACCTGCGGTAATGATCCAGAGCATGGCCAGAACGGCGCTCGCCAGAACCACGAACAACTTTGGGCGATGCGGCTCTGTAATCAGCCACTTGTGCGCGCGCCGCAAACCAAGCTCATACACACCAAAGCCAACGGCGGCGACAATGACAGACAGCAAGATCAGACCTGTGCCTAATAGAATTTGGATAAACATATGCGCTCCAAGACGGTTTTCGCGACTATAGGGCGGGCTTTGCGTCGCGCGCTAGTGGACATGGGCGCGCGGACACCTTATCTGCACTTGCACCATGGCAAAGAAACAGACCCCAGAAGACAAGAACTACAAAGTGATCGCCGATAACCGGCGCGCACGCTACGACTATGCCATCGAGGATGACATCGAATGTGGTGTGATCTTGTCGGGGTCAGAGGTCAAATCCCTACGCGTTGGTCAATCCAACATTGCCGAAAGCTATGCTTCTATTGACGATGGCGAATTGTGGCTGACAAATTCCTATATCGCGCCCTACCAACAAGCGATGTTTCCACATGAGGAACGCGCCAAACGCAAACTTATGGTGTCAAAACGTGAACTTGCGCGTCTCGGACAGGCGACAGGGCGTCAAGGTATGACCCTTGTCCCGTTGGTGATGTACTTCAACCATAAAGGCCGTGTGAAGATCAAACTTGGCATCGCCAAAGGTAAAAAGAACCACGACAAACGTGCCACAGAGGCCAAGCGTGACTGGGGTCGCCAACAACAACGCCTGTTGCGACGCGGCGACTAGTAGGTATTTGCAAGGCTATGCTTGCGCATGGCGGGCCAGAACGGTATGGCAGGTTACACGTTTTAGCTACATATCGTAGGGTCAATGTCTCAATCAGATCCCAAAACTCTCGTGTCCACCGACTGGCTGGCCGATAACCTGAAATCTCCCGATCTTCGTGTGATCGATGCGAGTTGGTATCTGCCGCATATGAACCGCGACCCCAAGGCCGAATATGGCGCCGCCCATATCGCCGGAGCACGCTACGTCGATATTGATGATGTGTGCGATGCCCGTAGCGCCCTGCCCCATATGTTGCCGCCCGTTGAAAAATTCATGTCCCGCATGCGCGCCCTTGGCATTGGTGACGGACATCAGGTCGTTGTTTACGATGGCATGGGTCTTTTTTCCGCGCCGCGTGTCTGGTGGATGTTCAAGTATTTCGGCCAAAACAATGTTGCCGTCCTTGATGGGGGTCTACCAAAGTGGGTTGGCGAGGGCCGCGAGGTGACCTCGGAGCCACCCGTGATCCGCGACCGCCACATGGTGCCAAACGAGCAGCCAGACTTGGTGCGCGACGTCACACAAGTGGCAGCCTCCGCTAAGCTGGGCGATCATGTGATCATCGATGCGCGCCCAGCGGACAGGTTCAAAGGCGAGGCACCCGAGCCGCGCGCGGGCTTGCGTTCTGGTCATATCCCAAATTCGCGCAGCGTTCCGTTCACGGATCTGATCGAGGCCAACGGAACGATGAAAAACCCCGGCGAATTGCGGCTCATTTTTGAGCGCGCAGGCGTCGATCTGACAAAGCCGGCGATCACCACCTGTGGGTCGGGGACAACCGCCGCAATCCTTAGTCTCGCGCTTGAGCGCATCGGCGTGAAACACGCGCTTTACGATGGCAGCTGGGCGGAATGGGGCATGTATGGCGACCTACGGGTCGCAACCGGAGAAGCATGATGCTGAACACACTCACACCACAACCCGAAGACAAAATTCTAGCGCTCATGGCGCTCTACCGCGATGATCCGCGCGACACCAAGATTGATCTTGGCGTTGGCGTATACAAAGACGCGACGGGCCACACACCGATTATGCGCGCAATCAAGGCTGCGGAAAAACAGTTGTGGGAAGCCGAAACCACCAAATCTTACACCGCATTGTCTGGCGATCCCGCATTTGGCGCGGCAATGAAAACGATGGTATTGGCGGATAGCGTGGACCACGCGCGGGTGGGTGCAATCGCGACCCCTGGCGGGACAGGCGCGATCCGTCAGGCGTTTGAGTTGATGAAACTCGCCAATCGTGACGGGACCGTTTGGACATCGAACCCGACATGGCCGAACCACTTGTCGATTCTCAAATTCATGGGGCTCGCCAACAAAGAATACGCCTATTTCGACGCCGCAACATGTACCGTTGATTTTGATGCGATGATGGCCAGCCTCAAGGACGTAAAAGCAGGCGACATGGTGTTACTGCACGGGTGTTGTCACAACCCAACGGGTGCGAATCTCACACTTGACCAATACGGGCTTGTGGCGGATTTGATCCTAGAAAAGGGTGCGATTGCTCTAGTTGATATTGCCTACCAAGGGTTCGGTGATGGGCTCGAAGAGGACGCAGCAGCGACCCGACTTTTGGCCTCCAAGCTCCCTGAAATGTTGATCGCGGCGTCCTGCTCCAAGAACTTCGGAATCTACCGCGAGCGCACGGGGTGCCTCATGGCAATGTCCGAGACGGCGGATAACACACCCGTCACGCAAGGCACGTTGAACTTTCTCAACCGCCAGAACTATTCCTTCCCACCCGATCACGGGGCGCGTTTGGTCACAATGATTTTGGGCGACGAGACGCTCAAAGCGGACTGGATGGCGGAGTTGGAAGAGGTCCGTTTGGGGATGCTTGGGTTGCGCACACAGCTTGCTGATGAGTTGCGCCGACAGACGAATTCGGACCGGTTTGATTTCGTGGCACAGCACCGCGGAATGTTCTCACGCATTGGCGCAAGCCCCGAGGAGGTGCTCAAAATTCGTGAGGAGTTTGGCATCTACATGGTCGGCGATAGTCGCCTGAACATCGCGGGACTGAACGCGCAAACGGTGCCCCTATTGGCACATGCCGTTGCAAAAACCTGTCGTTAAACCAGCGATGACACTTCAATACAAAAGCGGCGTCCTGATGGGCGCCGTTTTTGTGTAATCACTTCACAGAAGGGACATCGTTTTGGGCCACGCGTGCGGGAAATGCCTGTACCATAACTTTGTCAAACTCGGCCCACGTTACAGTTGCGCGATTTCCTGCATGACCGTGATAGTAGGATTTACCGTTTGAAGTCGGAAGTCCCGCCCAGATCTTCGCGAGATTGTTCATGAAGACCTTACGCGACATGGCGCCACGGCGCGCATCTAACAAACCGGCCTCTTCCAAAAGAAGATCTGACAACCTGTCTTGAACGTCGGGGCTAAACATAACGTCATCAGAAAGCTCCAGCCGGTCCACCAATCGCGACAAGGTTTTTGGGATGAACTGATATCTGCCAATGGCATGCGGCTGTCCCGGGGTGTCCTTGATCCACGTGAAAATCTCACCAAGGGTCATAGCGGTCGGGCGTTTTGGCGTTTTTCGTTTCGCGCCATGTTGCACGGCATCATATCCCGCAGCGCCAGATTCGGCGCGGCCGATGATTTTGCGAATCCATTCTACGTCTTTTGGCGCGACCGCGAGGTGTTGAAGTCCAATTGTGGGGCGCTTTGGGGCGAGTTCAACGCGCGGCGGCAATGGTGCGAAGAACGTTCCCGCATCGCGATCGGAGAACAAACTGGGGCTGCGCGGTTCGGTTTCGCGAAACGCAATCGGTAGCGGTCGTGGCGATGCCTCCATCAGACTTGATGTCGTGCGCGGCAGCGCGTGTAGCCCGAGAAGCGAGACAGGCTCGGCGCACACGGGGGCCACTCCTATGAACGTAGCGATAATCGTTAATATACAATGCTTGGGGGTCATATCATCCTCTGAAACGGAAACTCCGCCCACAAGATCGCCCAACATAGTTGAAATTTCGTTTCCGAATCCCTCTTCGTCGTTTGGGAACGAAAAAACCCGGGCACTTTCGTGCCCGGGCTAGGTTCAGCTGATGAAGGAAGGGTGATCAGCCTTTGTAGAACTCTGGGTAGGCTTCCATGCCCAATTCCGCTTTGTCGAGGCCTGTGATTTCGGATTCCTCGGAGACACGGATGCCCATTGTCATTTTGAGGATGATCCAGATGATCAAGGAGACAACGAAGACGAAGATACCAACCGCAGCGACACCGATGAACTGGGTCACAAAGGATGTGCCATCGTTGGTGAGCGGAACCGCGAGGGTTCCCCAGATGCCCGCGATGAGGTGCACAGGGATCGCGCCGACAACATCATCGATTTTCATTTTGTCGAGCATTGGTACTGCGAAGACCACGATACCGCCACCGATACCGCCGATGATGAGAGACATCAAAAGCGAAGGCGCAAGAGGTTCAGCAGTGATGGACACAAGGCCTGCGAGAGCGCCGTTGAGTACCATGGTGAGGTCAACTTTGCCGTACACAACTTGGGTCAGGATCAGAGCAACGAGTGCGCCCGATGCTGCGGCCATGTTGGTGTTTGCAAAGATGCGGCCAACGTCCGTGATGTCGCCAACTGTGCCTGCAGCAAGCTGCGAGCCACCGTTGAAGCCGAACCAACCGAGCCACAAGATGAACGTTCCCAGTGTTGCGAGTGCAAGGTTGGAACCCGGCATTGCCTGAACGCGGCCATCTTTGTATTTGCCGATACGTGGGCCGAGAACGATAGCCCCTGCGAGGGCTGCGAAGCCACCTGCGGCGTGAACGAGGGTCGAGCCTGCGAAGTCAGAGAACCCCATCTCGGACAAGAAGCCGCCGCCCCACTGCCAGGATGCTTCGATCGGGTAGATGACGCCCGTCAAAACAGCCGTGAAGATCAAGAAGGGCCACAATTTGATGCGCTCGGCGAGTGTACCGGACACGATGGACGCGGTGGTCGCACAGAACATCAACTGGAAGAAGAAGTCGGAGGCAACGGATGCATAATCAAGAGATGCATCTGCAGCGGCGAGACCGACTGGCTCAAGTGATGTGACGGAGAACCATGGGCCCATGATACCCTCGACCATCCATTCGCCCGGGTACATCAGGTTGAACCCGATGAGCCAATACATGATGGAGGCAATCGCGAAGAGGGCGACGTTTTTGGTGAGCTGGGTTGCAACGTTCTTGGAGCGCACGAGGCCCGCTTCGAGCATTGCGAAACCTGCGGCCATCCACATGACGAGAAAACCGCCGATGAGGAACAACAGGGTAGTCAGAATGTAGGGGCCGATTTCGTCGAATGTGGGCGCGGCCACTTCGGCGTCCTGCGCAAAGGCCACGAGGGGAAGCACTGAGGCGACCACTGAGGCGGGAATGAGTTTGGTAAGTTTCATGTGAGATAGTCCTTTTCGTCTCTAAAGGCGCACGCAGGTTAAACCGCGTCGTCGTTGGTCTCGCCGGTACGGACGCGCACAGCGCCTTCCACGTCGAGGACAAAAATCTTGCCGTCACCGATTTTGTCGGTCTTGGCGGTGATGGCGATGGTTTCAACAACTTGGTCAGCCATGGCGTCTGCGACCACGATTTCCAGTTTGACCTTTGGTACGAAATTCACGGCATATTCTGCGCCACGGTAAATTTCGGTGTGACCGGATTGAGAGCCAAAGCCCTTGATCTCGGTTACCATCATTCCGCGGACACCGATGCCGGTGAGTGCTTCGCGGACCTCTTCAAGCTTGAATGGCTTGATTGCAGCAATAATCAGTTTCACGTTATTCCCCTTCCGATTAAGCGGGCGGCCACCTCCAGCGGCAGCCACGACTTACCTAAGGGGTGACACTTCCCGATCCACAAGAACGGTCAGGGATTTTGATGACTCGAAAACAAGCATTTGTGCCTAAAAATTGTACAATTTACGCAGTTCGCATACTAATTAGGCGAATTGCAAAGCCAAACACGCGACTCAGCCTCTCTACATTCGTGACTAGCCTTTGTAGTATCACCTAGAGTAAACGCGGCTTATCGCGCAAACAGGCAGCCGAGCAGAGCACATGACAGGACAAAAACGTGGGCGTGGGAAGCTTGTAGCTGAACGCCGGTATCAAACGGGCGGCCAGACCAGTTCAAAGCCCAAAACAAAGCCATCCGCTGCAAAGACCAAGCGTCGCGCGCCAAAGCGGCAAAGTACGCAACCGTTCGTCGTGCGCGTGATCGTAGGACTTGTGCGGTGGGTTGCGCGACTTGTTTGGGTGATCACATCACGCGTTGCTGTGGTCGTTGCGCTCATTCTCGGGCTATCGGTTGGCTATCTTTATACAACGCTCCCGCCCTTTGCGGATTTGCTTGATGGGCGGGCACGCGGCTCCGTCACACTCCTTGATCGCGATGGATCGGTCTTTGCATGGCGCGGCGAACAGTTTGGCGGACAGATCACTGCCGACACCGTATCACCCTTTCTCAAGGACGCGATTGTCGCGACAGAAGACCGGCGATTTTACGGCCACTTTGGTGTGTCACCTCGCGGCATTGCATCCGCCGTTCGGATCAACTTGAGTGAAGGGCGCGGGCCATTGTCCGGCCATGGCGGCTCAACCCTAACACAGCAGGTCGCAAAGCTTTTGTGTCTTGGCGTGCCGTTTGATCCCAAACAATGGGCAGATCAGGCTGCCTATGAGGCCGATTGCCGCGAGGGGACACTGGCGCGCAAACTCAAAGAAGTTGTGTATGCGATGGCAATGGAGGCCCGCTATTCAAAAGACGAAATTCTCTCCATCTATATGAACCGTGCATATTTGGGTGCGGGTGCAAACGGGTTTGAAGCCGCAGCGCAGCGTTACTTTGGCAAATCAGCCGCCGAGGTCAATATCGCCGAAAGCGCGATGCTTGCGGGTCTTTTGACTGCACCGTCTCGCTATGCGCCCACCAACAACCTGACGCGATCTCAAGAGCGTGCAGGCATTGTGTTGCTGTTGATGAACCAACAAGGGATGATTAGCGATGAGGAGCGCGCACAAGCAAAAGCGCGCCCCGCCGAATTGTCCGACACCGCCGAAAAACGTGCGGGGGGCTATTTTGCCGATTGGGTGATGGGAGCAGGACCAGACTTTTTGACTCGCGACACAACCGAAGATGTCGTAATCGAAACAACACTGGATCAACGCATTCAAGCAGCCGCAGAGGATGCACTCACCTATATCTTTGAGAATAAAGTGCGCGAAGGCTCCGCCGCACAAGCGGCGATTGTCGTGATGAGCGCAGACGGTGCCGTGCGTGGGATGGTTGGCGGGCGCAAACTCAAAGTGTCAGGCGCATTCAATCGCGCCACTCAAGCCAAGCGGCAACCCGGATCTGCATTCAAGCCCTTTGTGTTTGCAACCGCTCTTGATCTCGGGTGGTCCTACGACAGCGTTATCCTCGACGAGCCCATTACAATCGACATCCCCGGCTCTGGCCCGTGGTCCCCACAAAACTATGACCGCAAATTCCACGGTGCGGTGACGCTCACCGATGCGTTGAAAAACAGCTTCAACATTCCCGCCGTCAAACTCGCGATGGATGCCGGTCTAGAAAACGTGCGCACGGTCGCCCAGATGTTTGGGATTGAAAGCGATCTAGCTCAGGGGCCAGCCCTCGCGCTTGGCGCGTCCGAAACCACGTTGCTGGAGATGACAGGCGCGTATGCGGGCATTCTCAATGGCGGTTCATCGGTGGCACCCTACGGGCTAAAATCCCTACGCCTCAAAGGCGACAATACCGCCCTGATGGGGCAAGAGGGTGGCCTTGGCGAGCGCGTGATAACGCCTGATAGCGCCCAGCAACTCATCTACATGATGTACAATGTCGTTCAAAACGGCACGGGCGCACGGGCCCAACTGGACGGGATAGAAGTGGCGGGCAAGACCGGCACGACCCAAGCGGCGCGTGACGCATGGTTCATGGGCTTCACCGCAGACTATGTTGCAGGTGTCTGGATGGGCTACGACGACAACACGCCGTTGACCGGTGTTACGGGCAGCGGACTACCCGCCGAGATATGGCATGAAACCATGACGCGGGTCATGGAGGGCATCGACCCGAAGCCATTGCCAATGATCCGCCCATCTGCTCCACCCGTGGCCACGGGGCAAGTCACAGACCGCGTTGAGCGCGGGGCGCCCAATGACAAGGCGGACAACGTGCTACGTGATTTGCTTGGCGCGATCTTTGGCAGCGGGAACTAAATCAGACGTGTCAAAATGACAAAGGCGCGGGCCTATCGCCCGCGCCTTTGTCATTTTCAAGTCGTTTAGACCCACTACTTGAGAGCGGCCGTGAGTTTGGACACTGAACCGCCCGCCTTATCCAGCATAGCACCCATCTCGGCGCGCTCCGACTTGAGCAGGGAAATTCCTTCGATCTGAAGGTCAATAAAGCGGCCAGACGCCTCATGAACGATAAAGCTGATCTCGAATGGTGGCTCACCACGCAAGATCGAAATACAACGCACATCGTAAATTGAATTGGCCTTTTGAGTCGATTTAACTTCGATGCGACCGCCGATGAATTGGCGAAAACGCGACCCATACTTGCGTGACAAATACGTTTGAAACGCTTTCGTAAATGCCTCCAGATCACTGGAGGACGCGGACCGCGCCACAGGCCCAAGCGCGGATCGCGCAATAGATGGGACATCCGCGTATTTCGTGAGAACCCGCTCAAAATCGCCATACATCGCCGTCTCGGATTTACCCGAGTTGATAATGGCATTGATATCAGCCACAGTTTTTTGGATCAACGCCTCGGCCTGTCCCGCGGAAAACGCGAGCGCGCGAGACGGAACAAAGGCGGTCATCGCAACGGCAGACAACCCGACTAAAACAGAGCGGCGTGGGAACGTGTAATTACTCATAAAAGTCCTCGTAAATATCATAGGAAACAGCACCGCCATCAGCGCCGTCCGCGTTGGTTTTCGACCCACCAAGAGGAGCCACAAGCTCAAAGCGACGGCGATCAAGATACGTCACCCTCATCTGGGCGTAACTATCAGCACTCTCATATATAACCGATTCATACAGGTCGGAGTAGCGTGTTCGGGCGTCTGCCAGATCGGCCATCGTGAGTGGTAATTTGTAATCGTTTATGCCGCTTTCAAGTATTGATACGGGGTCGAGAGCCATATCAACCAAAAGACCGATAGAATCCCGCTGCGTTGACGGTCCGTAGAGAGGCAAGACGATGTAACTTCCCTCACCTACCCCCCACCGATGCAAAGTCTCGCCAAAATCGGTATCACGCTCATCAAGTCCGAACGCACTGGCCACATCCATTAGCCCGCCGATGCCAAAGGTCGCATTAACGGTAAACCTCAGTGTGTTGTATACTGCCTCATCAAACCTGAGTTGCAAAACGTTGTTCACAACTGATCCCGGTAAGGACAACGTGTTCGCAACGTTTGATAAGCCTTTTCTCAATGGATCGGGAACAATGGTGCCATATGCCCCAGACGCAGGTTTTATCAAGGCGCGATCAAGCGACACGTTCACCGCGTGCGTTTTGCGGTTTGTTTTTTCATAAGGATCCGAAATTCCGTCGACCATCTCGGTCGATGAACATGCGGCAAGTGACGTCGCCAGTAAGAGAGATAGAATTAGCTTTTTCATATTGGCCCGCAAATTGAGGTGAACGCTGAAAGACCCGCATGGCCTGTTTTTTAAAATAGGCCGCCGCGCACGGAAGGCCAATGTTTACACTGTTGGTCTTATGGTCGTGTGACCGAGAATCAACAACTCTCGGCCTGAATACTACATTCGCGCTATTTTGGCGCGTTATGAACCCCAGCTTGGACGACAGTTTGCGCATGAAATCCACTTCCAAAGACCAGATTCATCAAGGCCACGAAGAACTTTCATGTATCCGTGCACAATCGCGCGGCTTGTATTGGGGCACTGCTGTTTTTTCGGTCGTCATTAACGCCCTCATGCTCACAGGCCCTCTTTTCATGTTGCAGGTCTATGACCGCGTTTTGGGATCGGGATCAGAGGCGACATTGGTTGCGCTATTTGGCATCGTCGCCTTTTTGTATATAATTATGGGGCTACTGGACGGCGTACGTGGGCGCGTGTTGTCGCGAATAGGCGCACGGTTTCAATCCTCACTAGAGGACCGCGTGTTCAATGCGGCCATGGACCGTGCGGCCAGAAATCCGCGAGAGAAACAACGCAGCTCGCCGATGGATGATCTAAGTGCCATTCGTCGCTATATTTCGTCACCGATACAGGCGGCGATGTTTGATCTGCCATTTACGCCAGTGTTCCTTTTGGGAATCGCGCTCTTTCATCCCTACCTCGGCTTGCTGGCTGTGGGAGGGGGGGGCATTATCGTTATCGTCGCACTTTGGCATCGCGCGGCGGCCAAAGCCCCCCAAGCCACATCGCAACGCGCCGAGGCAAATGCTGCCAATATGGCCATGCGCATGGCGTCATCGTCAGAGGCGTTGAAATCACTCGGCATGCAACGCGCCGCTTTTCGCCGTTGGCTTGCCGCGCGTCATATCGCGTTGACGAGCGCCGTCGAAACATCCGACACGACCCATAGCTTTTCCGCAGCCTCAAAGGCCCTTCGCCTGTTCTTGCAGTCGGCGATGCTCGCCATGGGTGCGTGGCTTGTTTTGGGTCGCGAATTGACACCGGGGGCAATGATCGCGGGTTCGATCCTGCTTGGCCGTGCGCTGCAGCCGATTGATACGCTCATCGGGCAATGGGCCGTCTTGCAAGGTGCAACTCGTGGCCGCGAAAATATAGCGGAGTTACTCGGCGCGTATCCCGTTGTGTCCGAGCGGATGGCGTTGCCACGTCCAAAGGCCGTACTTGATGTGTCGAACCTAACCGTTATCCCGCCGGGTCAATCGCAAGCATCGTTGCGCATGGTGTCCTTTGATGTCCGCCCTGGTGAAGCGGTGGGTATCATCGGACCATCAGGGGCGGGAAAGTCCACCTTAGCGCGCGCACTTACAGGGGTTTGGGCCGCAAGTGGCGGAACCATCCGCCTCGACAGCGCAAAACTTGACCATTACCCCGACGAGACACGTGGCGATTACATCGGTTACTTGCCGCAGTCCGTTGAGCTGTTTGATGGCACCATTGCAGAAAACATCGCAAAGCTGGCCCTTTCGCCAGATCACGAGGC
>NZ_CBFHKW010000016.1:10346-37017 GCF_965656515.1 Celeribacter marinus | reverse complement strand
TGTCTCATCCTCTGGCGGATTGTTGTCAGGCGGGCAGCTACAGCGCATTGGATTGGCTCGAGCGTTCTTTGGCACGCCCGTCTTGGTTATCCTAGACGAGCCGAATTCGAACCTCGACAACGAGGGCACTATGGCTCTCAATACCGCGATCCGAAATCACAAGGACGAGGGTGGCGCAATCTTGATCATGGCGCACCGTCCCTCAGCCATTGAAGAGTGTGAAAGGCTTTTGGTGCTGAATGGGGGCGCGCGGCGCGCCTTTGGACCCAAAGACGCAGTCCTAAAAGAAACTGTGCAAAACAGTGCCGATATACAGCGCGGCGGAATGGGAGGTGTCCAATGAGTTCCTCACACAAAACCCAACCTAAATCCAGTGACGGGCAATGGGGCGCGGCCCGCCTTTTGAGCATCGGCTTTTTACTCGTCGCGCTATTGATCGCAGGCTTTGGTGGGTGGGCCACAGTTGCCCGCATTGATGGAGCCGTCGTGGCCTCAGGTAAATTGCAGGTTGATCAAAACCGCCAAGAGGTCGCTCACCGTGACGGCGGCGTTGTGGCAACTTTGAACGTCCGCGAGGGCGATGCCGTCACCGCCGGAACCCCGCTTTTGACCCTCTCCGCAAATGAGTTACAAAACGACCTGCGCATCGCCGAAAGCCAGCTTTATGACATGATTGCACGGTCTGCTCGCCTTGAGGCGGAACGCGATCACTCCGATAAGATTGCCTTTCCCCAAGACCTGTTGGAGCGTGCTGACGGGCACCCTGAAATGCAGCTACAAATTGCGGGGCAGGTCGATCTATTCTCCGCACGCACACTCACGCAGCAAAAGGAAATCGAGCAGCTCGAAAAACGGAAAACCCAAATTGCGGCGCAGATTGACGGTCTCAATGCACAACGCGCGGCGTTAGAGGAACAACGCTCCTTAGCGCAAGGCGACTTGGTCGATCAGGCATCGCTGCGCGAGCGCGGCCTCACCCAACAAAGCCGTGTGACGGCGTTGCGCAAAGAGGTTATTGGCCTGTCAGGCGAGTTGGGTCGCATTGACGCAACCATTGCCCAAGCAGACGCTCAAATCACAGAGATTGACCTGTCCATTCTAAAGCTTGCGTCAGATAGTCGAGAAACTGCGATTAGCGAATTGCGTGACGTCCAAAACAGGACCGCACAGTTACACGAACAAGTCGCAGCCCTCGCAGCCCGCAAGGCACGGCTGGTCATCACCGCCCCAATGGATGGGATTATCTACGATTTGTCAGTGTTCGGACCCGGCGCTGTGATATCGTCCGCCGAACCTCTTCTCTACATCGTTCCGCAAGACCGCCCTCTTGTTATCTCCGCGCGCATAAGTCCCACGCATATCGATCAGGTGTACCCCGGACAGAGCGTTAGATTGCGGTTCACAACCTTTGACCAACGGCGCACGCCGGAACTTATAGGCACGTTGACCCGAATTTCAGCGGATGCCTTTACCGACGATATGAGTGGGGCCACGTTTTACCTAGCGGAAATTTCATTGTCGGACGCACAAAAGCAGCGGCTGCCGGCCGGAAGCGAGTTACTCCCCGGCATGCCCGTAGAGGCGTTTATCTCCACTGGCGAACGAACGCCCCTTGCATATCTGACGAAACCCCTCACAGATTACTTCAACCGCGCGTTCCGCGAAAATTGAAGGAAATCACATGTCTGATATCGAAGCCCGCCTCTCCGCCTTAGGTCACACTTTGCCCGACGCACCAGCGCCCGCAGCCAACTACGTGCCGTTCGTAGTCACAGGCAAACACCTCTTTGTCTCTGGCCAAATCTCAAGCGGGCCAGACGGATTGATTTTAGGCAAACTTGGCGCAGACCTGAGCGTCGATGACGGCGTACGGGCGGCGCAAAGATGCGCCTTGGCCCTTTTGGCACAAGCAAAGGCCGCTACGGGCGATTTGTCTAAAGTGGCACGCTTGGTAAAGCTTGTCGGGTTTGTAAACTCGACCCCTGACTTTATTGAACAACCCAAAGTGATCAACGGTGCCTCCGACCTCATGGTCGAGGTTCTTGGCGATGCGGGTCGCCATGCGCGTTCCGCAGTTTCGGCAGCCTCGCTACCTCTCGGCGTTGCGGTCGAGATTGAGGCCATCTTCGAACTGGTTTAGCCGATGAAACCCTGTTCACTGCCACAGGCGTTCCTTGAGCGTCCCATTGCGCATCGCGCCTTACATGATGGTAATGTGAGTCGCATTGAGAACGGTATTGCCGCCATCGACGCGGCAATCACCGCCCGTTTCGGGATAGAGATCGACGTCCAACCGAGCCGTGATGGCACCGCCATGGTGTTTCACGACTACGATCTTGGCCGCGTGACAACATCCAAAGGGCCGATCGCGCAGTGCACGGCGCAAGAGTTATCACGCGTTGCATATATCACGGGTGAAATCGGCATCCCTACACTCGCAGAGGTATTGGCGCGCATTGATGGCCGCGTTCCCGTGCTCATCGAAATCAAAGATCAAGACGGGAGGATGGGGCCAAACGTTGGAGCCCTAGAGGGCGCAGTGGCGCGGGTCATCGATGAATATGACGGCGATGTTGCAGTTATGTCATTCAACCCTCACTCCGTGGCTGCAATGGCAAACCTTGCCCCCCATATTGCGCGTGGACTGACCACATGCGACTACCCAAAACGCGACTGGCAACTGCTAAGTGACGATATCCGTTCGCACCTTCGGGGTATTCCGGATTTTGACCGTGTTGGGGCCTGCTTTATCTCGCACAAAGCAGGGGCACTTGGGGATCAACCCGTTTTGGACCTGCAAAGCCGCGGCGTCCCTATCTTATGCTGGACTGTGAAATCGGCCCACATAGAGCAAAAAGCGCGCGAAATCGCCGACAACATCACCTTTGAGGGTTATATCCCCGCTTGACCTCCGCGTGATGCGAGCCAGCTAATGCACATACCAAAAGGAGCAGGTGCGCGTGGCCGATGAAATCGAAATCTTTCTCATCCCATCGATTAATGAGTTCGATGTCGCGGATTGGGATGCATGTGCACGCGCCCCACAGACGGGCCGTGCGCAAGACCCGTTTACAACGCACCGCTTTATCAAAGCATTGGAAGAGAGCGGATCGGTCGGGGGACAAACGGGATGGGTGCCGCGCTACATTGGCGCGCGCTCCAATGGCACGCTCATCGCGGTCGCGCCGAGTTACCTGAAAAGTCACAGTCAGGGTGAATATGTGTTCGATTTTGCATGGGCAGACGCCTATGAGAACGCTGGAGGACACTACTACCCGAAACTCCAAATTGCAGTTCCGTTTACGCCCGTTTCGGGACGTCGTTTTTTGGTACGCGACGGGTACAACGAGATTGGACAGGCCGCGCTGATTAAGGGGGCCGTATCCATCGCCGAACGGCACGGGCTATCATCGGTCCACGCTACATTTTGCTCGTTTGACGAGGCACAATCAGGCAAAAACATGGGCCTTCTGGCTCGCACGGGCCAACAGTTCCACTGGACCAACCGCAGCTATCCGGATTTCGACGCCTTTTTGTCAGACCTATCGTCACGCAAACGCAAGAATATTCGAAAAGAACGCGAAACCGCACAGAGCTTTGGCGGCGAAATTGTGCGCCTGACAGGCGATCAAATCCAACCTCATCATTGGGATGCCTTTTGGACCTTTTACCAAGATACAGGGGGGCGAAAATGGGGTACTCCGTATCTCACGCGCGCATTCTTTGATCGCCTCCATGCGACGATGCGCGATGATGTTTTATTGGTCTTTGCGATGCGGGGAGACACACCTGTTGCAGGTGCCCTAAACTTCATCGGCACTCAAACGTTGTTCGGTCGCTATTGGGGCTGTACGGAGCATCATCCGTGCCTTCATTTCGAACTGTGCTACTATCAGGCCATCGATTACGCGATCGAGCATGGGCTCGCACGCGTCGAGGCCGGCGCACAAGGCGAGCACAAACTCGCCCGTGGTTATATGCCAAGCGCAACGCATTCTGTACACTGGATCGCAGATACGGGATTTCGCAACGCGGTCAGCGATTTTTTGGACGCCGAGCGCCGAGCGGTGGACCGCGAGGTGGAGATTTTAACCGCCTATGGACCGTTCAAAAACTCACAAAAGGAGAGCGATCATGACTGAGCTTTTATCGCGTGCGGACCTGGATACATTCGTTACGCCATTGGAGAATGCAGGCTGGGCCCGAACCCGTGACGGACACGCACTTTCAAAAACATTTGTCTTTTCAGACTTCGTTTCTGCTTTCGATTGGATGAGCCGTGTGGCACGCATCGCGCAAGAGATGAACCATCATCCCGAATGGACGAACGTCTACAAAACAGTTGCTGTCACCCTGACAACACATGACGCCAACGGGGTGACGATGAAAGACATCACATTGGCGCAAGACATGGATAAGGCCGCGAACGCATGATCGAAGAACTTCTGAATTACGATATCTACAACGGCAACACAGTTGGAGATTACCTGTCGCTTGAGTTTCTTGCAGGCGTTGCCGGCTCCATCGTCGGTGCTCTACTGATCTTGTTCGTGGGGATGTTTTTGTCGGGATGGGCCGGTCGTCGTATTCGCGGCATTAGCAAACGCCATGCAAAACTAGACGACACCTTGTTCAACTTTTTGGGCAATATCACGCGCTATATTATTTTGGGCTTCACCGTCCTCATCGTTTTGAACACGTTCGGGATTCAAACAACCTCCATCGTTGCGGTCATCGGTGCGGCGGGTTTGGCCATCGGCCTGGCCCTACAAGGCACGCTCTCCAACGTGGCGGCAGGTGTTATGATCGTCTTGTTTCGCCCCTTCAAGAATGGTGACTTTGTCGAGGTCGCGGGCATGTCAGGCACGGTCAAAGATATCTCGCTGAACTTCACCGAACTCGCAAATGTCTCCAACGTGCAGGTGATCGTGCCTAACTCACAGGTTTGGGGCAATATCATCACTAACTTTTCCACCAACCAAACCCGCCGCGCGGAATGGATATTCGGAGTCGGATATGGTGCAGACCTGAAAGCCGCAGAGGAGGCCATTCGCGCTACGATCCTTGCGGACCCACGGTCCCTGAGTGAGCCGGAGCCATTTATACAAGTAAACAATCTTGGTGATTTTTCGGTCGATTTTCTGGTGCGCGTTTGGGTGTCGTCACCGGACTATTTCAAATATCAGGCCGACATAAAACGCGCAGTCAAAGAGGCACTTGATGCTGCGGGAATCGACATTCCGTTCCCGACACAGACCCTGATCAATTCAGGATCATAAACTATCAAACGCCCGCAACATCCTGCGGGCGTTTTCATGTCTATGGGGGTGCGATTAGATCTCGGCCAGCAACGCTTCGCCGCCCGAAATAGAGCATTCACCAGGGCTCGCCTCTACATGGAGGACTTTCACAACGCCGTCTTCGGCATAAAGTGCGAAACGTTTGGAGCGATCGATAAGGCCTGCGGGAGGTGCAGAAAAATCCATACCCAGTGCTTTGGTAAACGTTCCATCGGCGTCACCGAGCATCGTAATGCCAACACCTGCGGCTTCGGTATCTTTGGACCACGCAGCCATCACAAAGGGATCGTTAACCGAAATACAAATAACTTCGTCTACGCCCTTGCTGTCAAACTGGCCCTTGGTGCGGACAAAGCTTGGCACATGCGAGGTCGAACATACACCAGTGTAGGCGCCGGGCAACCCGAACAAAACAACCTTGCGGCCTTTGAACTTTGCGCCCATGTCTACGGCTTCTGGACCATTCTCACCCAAGATGAGTGCAGTTCCACTTGGGAGTGTGTCCCCGACAGAAATTGTCATTTAATAACTTCCTTCACGTTGTGTTTCCTTACCCCAACGATATAGGTTCTGTATGCGGTGCGACCAGAGGGAAATGCCATGAGCAAGTTTATTGTCATCGGAGCCGGGCAGGCGGGACAGTCAATCGTTACCAAGCTGCGTGCCGAAGGCTTTGATGGTAAAATTACACTGATTGGTGATGAGGCCGCCCCGCCGTATCAACGCCCTCCCCTATCAAAATCCTATCTGCTCGGGGATATGGAACTGGATCGCATCTACCTGCGACCCCAACAATACTACACCGATGAAAACATTGATCTGATCACGGGACGCGAAGTCTCGTCCATTGATCCCGTGGCAAAGACCGTCACGTTGGGCGACGAGGTGCTAAGCTACGATGCGCTAGCGCTTACAACAGGGGCGCGGCCGCACCGTTTGCCTGCCAAAATTGGTGGCGATTTAGATGGCGTCTATACCATGCGAACGCTTGCAGACGCTGATGCGATCCGACCTCAGTTCACATCGGGCGCATCCGTCCTCATTGTGGGGGGCGGCTATATCGGTTTGGAGGCCGCGGCAGTTGCCGCCAAGAAAGGCCTAAACGTGACGCTGGTGGAAATGGCAGATCGCATTCTTCAACGCGTGGCATCTCCCCAAACCTCGGACTATTTTCGCACGCTCCATACGGCGCATGGGGTCAAATTGTGTGAGGGTGTTGGGCTACAAAAGCTCACAGGCGAAGGCCGTGTGAGTGGCGCAATCCTAACCGATGGCACAGTCCTAGACGTTGATTTCGTCATCGTCGGGGTTGGCATTGCACCGGACACACGTTTGGCCGAGACCGCGGGCCTAAGCATCGACAACGGCATCGTGACAGACCTCTGCGCACGCACATCCGATCCTTCGATTTTCGCCGCCGGTGATTGCGCGTCTTTTCCTCACTATGGGAAACACATCCGCATCGAGAGCGTTGGAAATGCGATCGACCAAGGGGAAATTGCGGCGCAAAACATGCTCGGGCTCAATGTGTGCTACACGCCTAAGCCGTGGTTCTGGTCCGATCAATACGATGTGAAACTTCAAATTGCGGGGCTGTCTACGGGGCATGATCAAGTCGTTGTGCGCGAAAATGACGGCGCGCGGTCGCATTGGTACTATCGCAACGGGCAGCTCATCGCAGTAGATGCCATGAATGATCCGCGTGGTTACATGATTGCAAAACGCTTGATCGAGAGCGGCAAAACGGCCGATCCGGACATGGTCGCGGACCCTGTGTCCGACCTCAAATCATTGTTGCGTACCTGATGCGGATTATCGCAGGGCACTGTCGCGGCATCGCGCTCGCCGCCGTTGGCAAGGGCGATCCTGCCGCACACCTACGTCCTACCACCGACCGCGTGCGCGAAAGCCTATTCAATGTGTTGATGGGCGGACGTTACGGCGATCCGATCACCGATGTGAGAGTGCTCGACGTGTTCGCCGGCACCGGTGCACTCGGGTTGGAAGCGCTCTCGCGCGGCGCGAGCCATGTGACATTTGTCGACAACGGACGAAAGGCACAAAGCCTCGTCAGTCAAAACATCAAACTGTGCAAAGCGGCCGGTGCAACAACCATCATCCATACGGATGCAACACGCCTACCATCCAACCCCGCAGCTCCCTATGACTTAATCTTTCTCGACCCTCCTTATGGCAAAGCCTTGGGCGAAAAAGCAATTTCATCCGCTTTGGCAGGGGGGTGGATTTCGGACACCGCCCTGATTGTGTGGGAAGAGAGCGCGCCCATTTCGCGCCCCGACACATTGAACATCCTCGATAGCCGCCGCTATGGCGACACCACAATTTCATTTTTGGAGCCCGCATGACCCTGCCAAAACTCGTGATTTTTGACTGTGACGGCGTTATTGTCGATAGTGAGCCCCCCACGCTGGACCTCCTACGTGATGACTTTGCGGCGCACGGTCTCGACCTCACAATGGTCGATATTGAGCGCGATTATACGGGACTGCTCATGGCAAATGTCGCTAAGAAAGCGCGTGAAAACGGGGCGGCGTTGCCACAAGATTGGGTCGATTTATTCTACGTCAAGATGTTCAACCGCCTGCGCGAGGGCGTGCCTCTCGTTGGAGGTGTGGTGGCGGTTTTTGAGGCGCTGGACGCGGCGGGCATTCCCTACCGCGTGGCATCCAACGGACCAGATGCGAAAATGGACATCACGCTTGGCGCCTACCCCGATCTGCATGCGCGCCTCAAAGGCCGCATTCACTCGGCCCATACTCATGGCACAGCCAAGCCCGATCCTGAGCTTTTACTTATTGCGGCACGCGCCGAGGGCGTTGCGCCTGAAGACTGTGTCATGATCGACGATAGCCCGTCCGGCTGCATTTCTGCACGCCGCGCCGGTATCCGTTGTTTCGGATTTGATCGAGATGGAGATGGGGCGCGATTGGTGGCCGAGGGGGCGGAGCATCTACGCTCAATGAATGAGTTATGTGCGCGGATTGGCCTTTAGGCGTTGCCATCGCGCAGCACATTTCCGGCCAGATAGAGAGAGCCGCAAACCAAAATCCGCGCATTGGGCGTGGACGCTACGATGTTAGCCACGGCGGTATCAACGCTTTGCGCGACGCAGGCCGTCATCCCGACATCTTTTGCATGTGACGCCGTAACATCGGCCGCGAGCGTGTTTGTCTCACCGACAATAGACACCGCATAAAGGCAATCGGCATGCGCGGCCAACGGGCGTAAATACCCCGAAATGTCTTTTGTGTTGAGCATACCGCAGACCAAGACCGTCTCGCGCGCGGGCAGTTTTGACAAAGCCTCGGCAAGAGCGTCCCCCGCTGCGGGATTGTGGCCACCATCGAGCCAGATTTGCGCGGATGGCGCGGCTTTGCATAGCGGGCCAGAGCGCAAGAGCTGCATACGTGCAGGCCACTGCGCCTTAGTCACAGCCGCCTCGCATGCGACCTCGCCAAGTTTCAAATAGCGCAATGCCGCGAGCGCCGCACCCGCGTTGTGTATTTGATGTGCGCCGATCAGGTTTGGCAAAGGCAGATCGCACAGCCCATGTTCATCTTGAAAGATCAGCCGCCCGCGCTCTTCCCAGACATGCCACTGCTGACCATAGGCCAATAGGGGCGCACCGAGACGCATCGCGCGCGCTTCGATCACATCCATCGCCTCATCCGTTTGCGGCCCGACAACAACGGGCACACCACGTTTGATAATCCCCGCCTTCTCACCGGCTATGGCACCGATGGTGTCGCCTAAGAATTGGGTATGGTCTATAGAGACCGGCGTAATGATCGATAGGGCAGGTTTCTCGACCACGTTGGTGGCATCCAAACGCCCACCGAGTCCGACCTCAAGCAACGTATAATCCGCAGGCGTTCGCGCAAACGCCAAGAGAGCGGCCACTGTCGTGATCTCAAAATACGTAATCGGCGCGCCGCCGTTGGCCGCTTCGCATTCTTCCAAAACAGCCTGTAAATCGTGTTCGGCAATCAATGATCCCGCCACACGAATGCGTTCGTGAAAACGCGCAAGATGCGGCGATGTATAGGCATGCACGGATTGCCCCGCAGCCTCTAGTCCGGCCCGGATCATGGCCTGTGTGGAGCCTTTGCCATTGGTGCCCGCGATATGGATCACGGGCGGCAATTTGCGCTCAGGATTGTCGAGCGCAGCCAACAAGGCCCATACACGATCCAAAACGAGATCGATCACCTTTGGGTGCAGCGACATCAACCGTTCAAGGATGACATCCGAACCTTGCTCACTCACTTGGCGATCTCTGGCGCATCCGTTGCCTCGCTCACATCGACATCATCCGTCATGTCCTGTGCCGTTGGAGCAGGTAAATCGGCGACCACAACTGGCGGCATATTCCCGAGCATCCGCAAAATCGTCGTCAACTCGTCCTTTAATTTCATCCGGTGTGTAACGCGGTCGAGCATGCCGTGGTCGAGCAAGTACTCCGCCCGCTGAAAACCCTCAGGCAGTTTTTCGCGAATGGTCTGCTCGATCACACGCGGACCCGCAAAACAAATAAGGGCGTTTGGCTCCGCAATCTGCACGTCCCCCAGCATCGCATAAGATGCGGTGACGCCGCCCGTGGTCGGGTGCGTCAAAACGACGATATATGGTAGGCCCGCCTCTTTGAGCATTTGCAACGCAACAGTCGTGCGCGGCATTTGCATCAAGGACAAAATACCCTCCTGCATACGCGCGCCACCCGCGGCCGAAAACATCACAAAGGGACGGTTCAGTTTGATTGCACGCTCCACACCCGCAATGAACGCATTGCCGACATACATCGACATTGATCCACCGATAAACGAGAAATCCTGAGCTGCGGCCACGATCGGAGTGCGTGAAATTTCACCCTCGGCCACAAGCATCGCCTCTTTTTCGCCCGTCTTTTTCTGGGCTGCCTTCATCCGCTCGGGATACTTTTTCTGGTCTTTGAACTTTAGCGGGTCCTCGATTGGCTCGGGCACGGCGACCTCAACAAAGACGCCACCATCGAAAAGCGCGGTAAAGCGATCACGCGGCGTAATCATCATGTGATGATCGCAACTCGTGCAAACGTTGAGATTGTCCGCCAATTCACGGTGGAAAAGCATTGCGCCACATTCGGGGCATTTGGTCCAAAGGTTGTCTGGCGTGTCACGTTTGGAGAAAAGCGACCCGATTTTGGGGCGGACGTAATTGGAAATCCAGTTCATACCAGTGCCTTTGAGCAAAGTTTTTGTTGTGCCTTCAGATAAGACCTCGCGGCGCGAATTGCAATCAACGCCTGATGGCCACCCGCGCAACAAGCCAAGTGACAGCAAGGAATAAAAATTCGTGCAATATAATCAACGGGTCGGAGTAAAGCGCGCCGAGATCAGCCGACGACACCCACATCCCAAATCCAGAGAGCACGTCCTTGTGTGGGGCAAACATCATTGCGGCAAAGTTATTGACCAGATGTAGGGCAACGGCTGGGCCGATTGACCCAGATCGCGCCGTCAAATCACCCGCGACCACACCAAAACATATAGCCCAGACCACTGGAAAATAACCGGCAACGCCGTCGACAACGGGGCTAACATGCCCGACCCCGAACAAAAAGGCCGACCCCACAATGCCAAATGCGTAGGACTTTGTGGCTCCCGTAATCTGCGTCTGTAGGTAGCCGCGAAAAAACAGCTCTTCTGCCAAAACCTGAACCATCAGGCCAATGAGCGCGAAAGGAACCCAAAACAGCCATTGCCCGATGTCATATTGCGCGTCGATCACTTGGGTATCGGCACCCCACGGCAGGATCAACATGACCGCCAAAAGCCCGATCATCCACTTTAGAGTGACCCAAAAATCACGCCGCATCAGCGCACTTGGCCCCGTTATGTCGCGCAGGGTGCGCGCTGTCAGCCGCTCGGCCAACATGACGGTGGCAACGATCAAGATCGCAAAGCCTGAAAGCACCACGAACAGACCGCCGGGCGTCACCCCAACGCGTGGCCGCCCAGACGGATCGACAGTAATTGCATGTAGCGCAGGATCGGCGGACCCCAATGTGAGAAAGAACAACGGAGTAGCAAACAGGCCAACCGCCAACCCAACACCTAACATAACGAAAACACGCCAAAATTCAGGGCGGCGCTGTGCCGAACGGATCATATCCGCATAAGCGTCACTTTTCACGTGGTGATCTCCTCGATGTGTCTCCATGTATATCACCCTCGCCCCTCGCGGCAACGGGAGTTGTGCTTGTGTAAACGCGCTATGATCTGTATCCCACACGCGCGTTTGAGTGGACGCAGGGAGAGTTTCTATGGTTTTATTGTTTCGCCGCATGTGCTTGGCTTTTGGCGTCCTGACGTTATGTGCATGTCAAATGACACTCCCAACATTGAGCGCGCTCACACACCCCAAAAGTGCGCCATCCGTGACCTTTGCGCATTCAGGCATCGTCCTGCGTGGCCCTGACGGGTACTGTGTGGACACGCAATCCTTACGTGACGAAGCGGCCACTGGCTTTGCGCTTATGGCAAATTGTGACGCGCTCAAGGGACGCACATTGTCAGCCGATGATGCACCTTTAGCCGTGTTGACCGCGTCGATATCTGCGCCAGTATCATCGCCAGCAGTCGCAGACCCAGATGTCCTAGCGACCTTCTTTTCAACGGATAGCGGACGTGCGGCGCTTGCACGCTCTGGCCAGTCAAGTGATGTGACGCTGATCGACAGCTACGCTCGGGGGGATGCCTACTACATCCATGCGCTGGATCGGTCCCCAAATCCAATGGGCGCGTTTTCAAACGAATATTGGCGCGCGGTCGCGTTGATAAAGGGACGAATCGTGACACTGACCGTGATGCCATTCACCGCCTATCCCCTCAGTGGCGCGCAGATGAAACGCCAGATCACATATTTCACAGAGGATGTGCTACAAGCAAACCTTGATGGCCGCTCGGTTATTGTTTCCGAATAAGAAACGAGTTAGCTAGAAATCAATAGTTTGTAGAATTGAAACCTTTTGAAGCGAACATGCTTTGAAAGCGGCGTGAAGGGTTGGCTTAGTCGAATGCGCGGGCGATTTTTGAGTTTGATAGAACGGCGGGTAAACCGCATAACGCTGGCCCGCTGGGCGCGGCGCTCAAAAGATTCACACTCCCTCAACCTCGATGCATTGCGCGACCTGCGGCATCAAGCAAAGATGCTGCGCAACAAAATCGACGCCTTTCTTTTTGTCGCTGACGGGCGATTGACCCTGCCACTGATCGGGTCGAACGCGATGCAATTGCCACTATACACGGACTGGTCTTACCGCCCCGAAATATGGCGCGGGCCAATCCAGCCTATTGGAGGCGCGTCTGTTCAAACAAAAACGACCATTGGCGCCGAGGCCACTATTTTTCACGATTGCCGCGTGTCAGAACTTACCTTTCGCCAACTGCGTAACAGATCGGAAACCGATCTCGCGCCCTTTGGCCTTGGCCTAGATGTATTTCGTTTTGATGGCTCGTTTCTCTCGCTATCGATTGACCTGCCAAGTGATGTTTGTGACGGACTTGGAAAACGGCATGTAATCCGCCTTGATTGCACTGTAGACGTCGAAAGCCCGATCGAAATTTTCGCACGCCTCAGCATCAAACACGGACCCAACAGCGACGAAATGGTGCGCGAATTGCCTCTGCACACCGATGACGTTTTTGTCGAATTTGATCTCGCCTATACCAATCTTGATGAAAAGCGTGTTGAGAAACTATGGGTAGATCTCATTTTTGAGGGGCCGCGAATGAACCAGATCCTATTGCGCGATGTGACATTGTCACGCCGCCCACGTGCACAAATTTAAGGACGCAAAAGTGTCAAATGTAACGCTCATAAAAACAAGCCTACGAGCCGGCGTATGGGAGGGAGAACTATCTCTCGCCGACCCCGCAGCGGACATGCCCGAAATCGAGGTCACGTGTCTAGATGTCCCCGTTGCAGGCCATACATTGACAGAGATACCCGACCGCGCTGGCACTTATGTGTTTCAATTCACAATTCCGACTGATGCGCTTAACGATGGGATATCCACGTTTTTGTTTACGGACCGTGCAACGGGTGATCGCCTCGGATCATGCACCGTTTTTGCGGGTGAGGATATCAACGATGATATGCGTGCCGAACTGGATTTGATGCGAGCCGAACTTGATATGCTCAAACGCGCATTCCGCCGTCACTGCATGGAAACGGGCGCAGCTTAAGCCGCTTTGACGCCGCGTCTTGCGTGACACACACAGGCTCCCCGCGCAATGTAACGTTGATAGGGAGACCCACGACGTGACACACGCAACACCATACCCACACCTTCTCGCGCCACTTGATCTCGGGTTCACGCGCCTGCGAAACCGAACCGTCATGGGATCGATGCATACCGGACTTGAGGAACGTAAAGACTGGGACGCGGTTGCCGCATTCTACAGCGCGCGCGCCAAGGGCGGTGTCGGGCTTATCGTGACCGGCGGCATGGCTCCCAATTCAGAGGGCGGTGTGTTTCCTGGTGCCGCGGGTCTTTACACAGACGACGACATTGCCAACCACCACCGCGTAACGGATGCCGTTCACGCCGAGGGCGGCAAAATCGCAATGCAAATCCTCAATGCGGGCCGCTATGCCTATAGCCACGAATGCGTCGCTCCCTCCGCAATCAAGTCTCCTATCTCCCCTTTCTCTCCCAAAGCCTTGGATGAGGCTGGGATCGAAAAGCAAATCGCGGACTACGCCACCGCCGCAAAGCGCGCTCAACACGCAGGCTATGACGGGGTCGAAATCATGGGGAGCGAAGGGTATTTGATAAATCAGTTCCTCGTCACCCACACCAACACGCGTGAGGACGGCTGGGGCGGAACCTATGAAAAGCGCATGCGGTTCCCCGTTGAAATCGTAAAGCGCGTGCGCGAAGCCGTCGGCACGGATTTCATCATCATTTACCGTATCTCGATGATTGACCTCATCCCCAACGGATCAACATGGGAAGAGGTTGTGATGCTCGCCAAAGCGGTCGAGGCCGCTGGTGCTACGATCTTAAACACAGGGATCGGTTGGCATGAGGCCCGCATACCAACGATTGCAACATCTGTTCCGCGCCGTGCCTTTTCATGGGTGACGAAAAAGATGATGGGTGAGGTGTCCATTCCGGTCGTCACATCCAACCGCATCAACCACCCAGATGTCGCTGAGGCCGTCTTGTCGGAGGGGTGCGCCGACATGGTATCCATGGCGCGGCCCTTTCTCGCGGACGCCGATTTTGTTGCCAAAGCACAAAACGGCCAAGCAGATAGAATTGTGCCGTGCATTGCCTGTAACCAAGCCTGCCTTGATCATACATTCTCGGGTAAACTTACATCATGTCTTGTGAATCCGCGCGCCTGCCATGAGACAAACCTCGTCTATTCGCCCGTCACCAATGCCAAATCCGTAGCCGTGGTCGGTGCTGGTCCTGCTGGCCTTATGACAGCAATTGTCGCCGCTGAGCGCGGACATGCGGTCACACTGTTTGATCGCTCCGACCGTTTGGGCGGTCAGCTCAACATGGCGCGTCAGGTTCCGGGCAAGGAAGAGTTCCATGGTCTTGTAGATTGGTTCACAACTACCGTTGCAAATGCGGGAATCACGCAACGCCTGAATACGGATGCTACGGTTGAAATGCTCGCGGACTTTGACGAGGTCATCATTGCCACAGGCGTTGTGCCGCGTGACCCACAGATTGCGGGACAGGACGCCCACGGCAACACCGTCTCCTACATCGACGTTTTGCGCGATAAGGTGGACGTTGGAAAACGTGTCGCCGTGATCGGCGCGGGTGGGATCGGGTTTGACGTAGCCGAGTTTCTGACCACGGGCGACAGCCCCACACTCGACATTAAAGAGTGGAAAAACGAATGGGGCATCACCGATCCACAGCACGATCGTGGTGGGGTCTCGCTCAGCGGTCCGAACCCCGAGGCCGCTATTCGTGAGGTGACGTTGCTACAGCGCAAAGCGGAGAAACCTGGTAAGCGGCTGGGCAAAACAACAGGCTGGATACACCGCGCAGCGCTTCAGATGAAAGGCGTGCGCATGCTGGGTGGTGCCACCTACGAAGAGATTACCGCTAACGGGATCGTCATCACCAAAAATGGCGAGCGGCAGTTGATCGAAGCCGATACAATTGTGCTTTGTGCAGGACAAGTATCCGAGCGGTCGTTGGCGGATGCGTTTGAGGACATAGGACGCACTGTGCATGTGATCGGCGGGGCAGATGTTGCCGCCGAATTGGACGCAAAGCGCGCGATTGATCAGGGCGCGCGCCTCGCCTCAACACTCTAAGCCCCTGAAATACAGGGTGGAAACGCACTATTTCCTTGTTTCCTGAGCGAAGACGATAGACGAATTGATCACGCTATTGTCCCGCGCTCACCCCATTGTTGCCCGAATTGGGGATCATGTTCATCTGCAATCAGGAAGATACTGTAGGTAGAAAACATGGACCGATTGACAGAAATGGAAGCCTTTGCCACGGTCGTAGACCAAGGTGGCTTTACAGACGCTGCGAAGAAAATGGGGATTTCAAAATCTGCCGTATCCAAGCACGTTTCCTCGCTTGAGGCCCGCCTCGGCGCGCGGCTTCTAAATAGAACAACACGCCGTGTAAGTCCGACCGAAATTGGCTTGGCCTATTACGACCGCGCCCGCCGCGTTCTCAATGATGCGGGGGAGGCAGACGCGCTTGTCAGCTCTATGCAATCGGACCCATCGGGCCTGTTGCGCATCTCGGTTGCAACGGATTTCGGTGTGAATCACCTATCTCCTGTCCTCGGCGATTTTCTATCGGAATTTCCGGACATCAACGTCAATATGGTCCTCAACAACCGTTACGTAGAACTGATTTCCGAAGGCTTCGACATGGCCATTCGCATCGGTGAGTTGGAAGATAGCACGCTACGCGCACGCAAGCTGACCGAAACGACAAAGATGATGGTCGGATCGCCCTCATATTTCCAAAAATACGGTCGTCCGCAAAAAATCGACGATCTCAATGATCATAAGTTGTTGCACTACGGAAATCAGGCAAACTCCGCCGTGTGGAAACTCACGGCTCCATCAGGTGAAAAACGCCAAGTGCGCACCGCAGGCTGGTTGACCGTCAACGATGGTCAATCGCTTTTGAACGCTGCCATTTCCGGCCTTGGCATCGCTTACTTGCCATCCTTCCTCTACGCCGACGCGCTTGAAAAAGGTTTGGTCGAGGAAGCAATTCCCGATCTTCCGGCAGAGACCCAAGGCATCTACGCGGTCTACCCACCGGGTCGCTTCACCCAGCCAAAGGTTCGCGCCTTCATCGACTTTCTCGTG
Organism: Celeribacter marinus; assembly: GCF_965656515.1. Classification (GTDB taxonomy): domain Bacteria; phylum Pseudomonadota; class Alphaproteobacteria; order Rhodobacterales; family Rhodobacteraceae; genus Celeribacter; species Celeribacter marinus_D. The sequence goes on along the minus strand of NZ_CBFHKW010000016.1, from coordinate 20,341 downwards.
CATTCATTTGCCGAAAAAGGCCCGAACAAGTGGTAGCTCTCTCGCACTAACGAGGCGCTAAATTTTCAGACTTATTGGGTCGGGGCGAGGATCGCTTCGACCCTTCTGTTCATACTGCGCCCATCTTTGTTTGCGTTCGATATGCGTGGTGCGAGATACCCCACACCCTGCGCCCCAAGTTGCTCGGCGGGTACGCCATGTCGGTCAATGAGTCTCATTCGCACTGAGGCGGCACGGTCCTTTGACAAGGCAACATTGCCCGACAAGCCGCCCACATTATCGGTATGCCCGACCAAGACCACACGCACATCAGGGCGGTCTCGTAAATACAACGCTATGGCGGCCAGTGACGCAAACGGCCCGACACCAAGGCGTGCAGACCCTGTTTCAAACGCCAAATCTTCTAACGCGGCGTGGCCTAGCGTGGTGAGTTGCTCGATCAAAGGCAAATCAGCCGATGGATTGACCTGTCCCAATGGAATGGACGCTCGTGGCTCCTGATCATCGGCGCCGGTCTGCGGGGTAACTGTGGTCAACTGCACAAAAGCGGCTTGTCCCGCACGACTGGTAACAACCGACACGCGCCGACCATCGCCGTGCTGCGCCAAAACATATTGGAAGTCACCCAAATCCACGAACATGTTTGGTGGTGAAACAAGGTCTAACATATATCGAAAATCATACCCGCCACAGACCGTATCCGCGCATGCAAAAGCAATCGTAAAACCATCGGCTTGCAACTGCGCTTTTAGCGGTTCTATGGCTTGGAAACTTGTGAGGCTAGATCCCGCTATTTTATATGCGCGTGTGGTGATCTGACCCTGAACGGCATCAAATTGAGTTGTGCCGTTTTGAACCGCTGAAACCGGGAACGAAATGCTGTTCGCGTCCGTTTTGGACGCAGTCATAATAGCCGAGGCGGGTAAATCCAACGCGCACGCAGGCGCACTAAACCAAATGGCCGCGAACAACGTCAGAACAGGTTTAACACCAAGATTTATCGTCACGTCGCCACAGGCTCCCTTTGCGGTATAGGTAGAGGCCAAGCGCCGCTATTCCAAGCACAGAATATCCATCGGGCGCACAGCGTGCCACCATGACGACACCCGCACGCTCATCCGCGCGGAAATAGATTGGCCAGCTCAATCATCGCGGCCTCAACCTGTGCGCCACTAATCCCCCGAATCACAATGTTGGTGCCAAATGCGCCGTCTTGCGTAAACGGATATGACCCCATCGACAGATCCGGATAGCGTGCAGCAAGATCGCCAAGCGGTTCCGCGACCGTGCTCTCGGGGCTATCAATGCGGTAGGTCTGTGACAATAGCGGCGAACCACCCGTAAGGGTTGGCATTACCGATGCTACCATCGCCTGAAAAATATTCGGAACACCCGCCATCACGTGGACATTTTGAACTGTAAATCCAGGCGCAATCGACACGGGGTTTTCAATCAATGTCGCGGTATCAGGAATACGCGCCATGCGCATGCGCGCGGCATTGAACTCTGCGCCGCGAGCCGCGTAATGCGCCGCCAACAAAACGCGCGCATCATCGCGCACATCGATTGAGACACCAAACGCCTCAGCAACGCAATCGGCCGTGATGTCATCATGGGTTGGACCGATGCCACCGGATGTGAATACATGGTCGTAGGCGGTTGAAAGCGCGCGGACGGCGGACACGATTGCGTCCCTATCATCCGAAACCACACGCACCTCTTTGAGGTCGACGCCGCGTTTGGTCAATTCACCCGCGAGATAATACATGTTGGCGTCACGTGTGCGACCAGACAGAATTTCGTCACCAATGACGAGCATCGCTGCGCTAGGGTTCGGATTTACGGTCGACATTAGGTCTCTCCTTGAGCATCACTTGGTCTTAGGTATAGAGCTGTGGTCATGCGCTTTCAAACCGAACTCATTCCTGCGACTCTAATTCGCCGCTATAAACGCTTTTTGGCGGATATTCGCCTCCCAGACGGGCGAGAAGTGACGGCCCATTGCCCGAACCCAGGATCAATGATGGGGCTCGCCGACGAAGGCTTGACCGTATGGGTCGAGCCAAACGATGACCCAAAGAAAAAGCTGAAATATGGTTTGCGGCTCGTTGAGGTTAACGGGGCCACGGTTGTGGTCGACACGGGGATTGCCAACCGCGTGATCAAAGAGGCGCTCGAGGCCGGCATGATCAAAGGCGTGTCGGGCGAGGTCCGCGCCGAGGTAAAATACGGCGAGAACTCCCGTGCCGACTTTCTTGTCACACAGGGTTGCGAAAAGATCTGGGTCGAGGTGAAGTCAGTCACTTTGAGCCGCCACGCAGGTCTTGCTGAATTTCCCGATAGCAAAACAGCGCGGGGGGCCAAGCATCTTGGCGAGTTATCCGCACGCGTCAAAGAGGGCGATCGTGCCGTCATGCTCTATTTGATCGGCCGCACGGATTGTGATCAATTTCGCGTCGCGTCCGATATTGACCCTACGTACGGCTCGGCCGAAATTGCGGCGCGCACGGCGGGGGTTGAGGTCATCGCGTTCGGGGTAAGCGCCTCACCCGAGGGTGTCACATTTAACCCGACATCCATTGCGGACGTGTGAGGCTTCGCCACTGGCCCTTTTCCCCACAAAAGACTATACGTGGCTCAAAGCGAATGGAGAGCATTTTGGACGACACGCATCACGGCCGCATAACCAAAGACGGCATTCGAATTCATGAGGCATCAGATTTTGCGGGCATGCATGCCGCGGGGCAAATTACGGCTCAGATCCTTGATGAGGTCGCGGATCTTGTTGTTCCAGGTGCGACCACCGAAGATATCGATGCGTTTGTTGAGCGGCGGGTAACCGAACTCGGCACCACCTCTGCGACCATCGACTACAAAGGGTACAAGCACGCAACCTGTATCTCGATCAATCACGTTGTGTGTCACGGCATCCCCAGCGCCAAAAAGTTGAAAGATGGCGACATCGTGAATATCGATGTTACGGTCATAAAGGACGGGTGGTTTGGAGACAGCTCACGCATGTATGTCGCGGGAAAATTGTCCCGCAAGACCGAACGCCTAATCCAAGTGACCCATGATGCCCTCTTTAAAGGGATCGAAATGGTGAAGCCGGGCAATACGTTTGGCGACATTGGTCACGCGATTCAAACATACGCTGAGGCGCAACGCATGTCGGTGGTCCGTGATTTTTGCGGACACGGATTGGGTCGCGTGTTCCATGCTCCCCCCAATGTGTTGCACTACGGACGCGCGGGTCAGGGCCCTGTCCTAGAGGAGGGAATGTTTTTCACCATTGAGCCGATGATCAACCTTGGCCGTCCAGAGACCAAAGTTTTGGCCGATGACTGGACCGCCGTGACGCGCGACAAATCTCTGTCCGCACAATTCGAGCATTCTATCGGTGTAACCGCTGACGGGTTCGAAATTTTCACACTGTCGCCAACCGGACGGTTCCACCCGACCTACACCGCATAGCCTATTGGGCGACGCACAACGCAGGTCGCGCCCCCGCTCAAGCTTTGATCAAACGGTCAGGTAAAAATTTTCGGGCGTTATTGCGCACCACTTTTAACTAACTTACCAAGCACCCACGCCAGAGTGACGATACGTCAATCTCTTACCGATCAGCCTGAAAGGGACGCGACACATGAACATACTTTTTAAATCCGCAGCCACCGCAGCTCTGGTTGCACTCACATCAACGGGCAGCGCATTTGCCCAAGACGTGACGCTACGGTTTCAGCATTTTGTCTCTCCCGCCTCTGGATCGCCGATGTATTTCATGCAGCCGTGGGCCGACAAAATCGAGAAGGAATCTGCGGGGCGCATCAAGATTGAGCTATACCCGTTGATGCAACTTGGCGGCAAAGCTCCTGATCAATACGACCTTATTCGCGATGGTGCGATTGATGGCGGCTGGATTATCCCCGGTTACCAACCGGGTCGTTTTCTTGAAGTCGAGGCGATGGAACTTCCTTTCATGACTGCGAAGTCGGGCGAATTGGCCTCAATCGCCGCGTGGGAATTCACCCAAAAGCACCTGATGGATGATTTTGCGGACGTCAAAGTTCTAGCTGCGCACATGCACGGCGAGGGGCTTGTCCACAAAAAGGGACCAGCTCTCACACGCATTGAGGATTTCAAAGGATTGAAGCTGCGCGCACCAACGCGTACGTCGACCCTATTACTCGACAAACTTGGTGCGACACCTGTCGGCATGCCCGTCCCCGCCTTCCCCGAGGCCTTGGCCAAAGGCGTGTTGGATGGCGGCGTAATCACCTTTGAAATGGCACCCTCTTTGAAGCTTGATGAGTTGACCGATAGCCACACAGACGTTGCAGGCGACAGATCATTCTACAATCTCTACTTCATTTGGGCGATGAACCAAGCCAAGTATGATAGCCTCCCAGATGATCTCAAGGCTGTAATCGATGCCAATTCCGGTGCCATGGCCTCGGAATGGTCGGGAGCCGCATACGATCGTGGCGACGAAGATGGACTTGGCGAGATTGCAGCATCGGACAACACAATCGCGGTTCTGAGCGAAGAGGAAACCGCGAAAATCCGCGCTCTTGGCGAAGAGGTCACAGCCGAGTGGATTGCTGATGTCACAGCCAAAGGGTTTGATGGCCAACAGCTTGTTGATGATGCGCACGCCGCAATGGATGCCGCACTTACATCTCATCCGTGGATCGACACACGCGGCGCTGCGGCCACCGTTGCGGGCGAATAAGCGCCCCTCCAAAACTGCCAAAGGCCGCCATAACGGGCGGCCTTTTTCGTTGTGAAACAGTCGAGAGGGGCGGCTAGTCGTGTCCCCAATTGGCATCTTGCATCTCACGCAAACGCGACGCTGTGCGTTCAAATTCAAACGCACCGGCACCCTCGATATACAGGCGCTCGGGCTCATCTACAGCCGTGACAACGAGGCGTACCTTCGCCTCATAGAGAGCATCGATCAGCGTCACAAATCGCTTTGCCTCGTTAAAGTTGCTACGCGAGAGCCGTGGGATTTCTTCTAGGATCAACAACTTGACCGCATCGGCGATGGCCAGATAATCGGCGGGGCCGTACATTTGTGCGCAAAGATCCCAAAATGTCGCACGCGCAATGCCGTTGTGAAAACGCGGAAGCAGAACCTCGCGCCCTTTTACGTGCAGCGTAAGCCCCTCGGTTTGTCCGCCCGTGAGATCAGTCCAAATCTCTGCAATCGCTCTGCGCGCGATCTCATCCACAGGGTGGAAATAGACGGGCGTCCCCGTCAATCGTCCCTGCCGGTAGTCGACAGGCGAGTGCAGATGGTGGACGGTTAACCGGTCTTTGATCAACGCGATAAACGGCAAGAAAAGTTGGCGGTTTAAACCATCCTTATACAAATCGTCAGGGACACGGTTCGAGGTTGTCACGACCGTCACGCCCTTTTTGAACAAGCCCTCAAACAGGCGACCGACGATCATGGCATCGGCAATATCGGTGATCTGCATCTCATCAACACATAGCAACCTGATACCGTCAGCTACACTCTCGACCACCGGCGCAATTGCATCCTCGACGCCCTTTTGGCGCGCCGCATGAATACCCGCCTGGACCTCTTGCATGAAGGCATGGAAATGGACGCGGCGCGATGGAACGGGGCTATGCGCATGGAATAGGTCCATCAACATAGATTTTCCGCGCCCGACACCGCCCCATAGGTATAGCCCCTTGATGACAGGTGGCGGTTTGCGTCCACCAATCAGGGATAACAATCCGCTTTTGCCGCGCGGGGCCGCGCGCAAGGCCGCGTAGACCTCATCGAACAGGGGCAAAATTGCCTCCTGAGCAGGGTCAGCGGTTAACGCGCCGGCGGCAACTTTACTCGCGTATATATCTGTTAAACTCTTCATATCTCCCCTTACCGCGCAACGGGTCATAAGGAAAGATGATCGATCCCATGCCAAGGTTTTGATTGACGCCACTCACACAGTGAACGACATCTGGGCCAAAGGAGACATAAATGTCCGATACACGCACCCCGCTGTTTACGCCCGTCTTGATTGGCGGATGTCTCATTATGCTCATCAGTTTTTCAATACGTGCCTCCTTTGGAGTGTTCCAAATCCCCATCGCCACCGAATTCAACTGGCCGCGTGCCGAATTCTCAATGGCGATTGCAATCCAGAACCTCGCATGGGGCTTTGGCCAACCCATTTTCGGCGCGATTGCAGAACGGATGGGCGATAGAAAGGCCATTATTCTGGGAGCGTTGGCCTATGCTGCGGGCTTGGTTCTATCGTCGATTGCCGTCACACCCGAGGGGCATCAGTTCTATGAAATCCTCGTGGGGTTCGGCATCGCGGGTACAGGGTTTGGCGTCATTCTTGCGGTCGTTGGGCGTGCATCGTCTGACAAAAACCGCTCCATGTCATTGGCCATTGCAACCGCTGCCGGATCGGCGGGGCAAGTGTTTGGTGCGCCGCTTGCAGAGTGGTTGCTGTCCACAATGTCATGGCAGAATGTCTTTGTTCTATTCGCTGCGGCGATCTTGTTATCGCTCTTTGCATTGCCACTTATGCGCGCCCCTCAAACCGCCTCAAAGGCTGAGTTGGAAGAAAGCCTTGGTGCTATTCTCGGCAAGGCTTTTCGCGATCCGAGCTATACACTGATCTTTCTGGGCTTCTTCTCATGCGGGTATCAGTTGGCGTTTATCACCGCGCACTTTCCCGCCCTGATAACCGAGATGTGCGGCGCAATTGATCCGTCCGGCACGCTTGCGTCCATTGGTGTGACGTCGACCTCTGCGCTCGGTGCGATCTCTATTTCGCTGATCGGATTGGCCAATATTGGCGGCACATTGATGGCGGGGTATCTTGGGAATCGCTATTCCAAACGGTACTTGTTGGCCGGCATTTATGTGGCACGCACGATTGCGGCGGCTGCGTTTATATTTTTCCCCATCACACCCACATCCGTGATTGTGTTCTCGGTGGTGATGGGGGCGCTATGGCTTGCAACCGTGCCACTTACATCGGGGCTTGTGGCGCATATCTACGGACTGCGGTACATGGGAACGCTCTACGGAATCGTATTTTTCTCACACCAATTAGGTGCATTTTTGGGTGTTTGGCTTGGCGGTCGGCTCTACGATATCTACGGCAACTACACGGCCGTTTGGTGGGTTGGCGTCGGCGTTGGGGCGTTCTCTGCCATTGTGCATTTGCCCATTAAAGAAGTGCCTTTGGGACAAAGGATTGCACAAGCAATCGCCTAAAGGCCCGCCTCAGCGCGCGTCAACAAGGTCTCGGCGACAAGACGCTCCGCCCAACCACGCGGCCCGTCAAACAAGTGCGTTTGCCACCCGCGCGCCTGTGCAGTGGCAATGTTGTCCGCGCGGTCATCGGCAAACAAAAGACCCGCAGGTGCCACACCGCAATCAGCCTCAAGCATTTCATAAATCAATGCGTGCGGCTTCACACATCCCATGCGACCAGAAATATAGCGCCGATCGAAATCGGTCAAAAACGGATACTTCGTTTCTGCAAACTCAAAGCTTTCAATGCCAAAATTAGAGAGCGCAAAAACAGGAATACCTTTGGCCCGCAGCGCACGCAACAGAGCCACCGATTGCGGAATTGCAAGTGCGGCCATCTTGATCCAATCGTGATACCACATCAGGATCTCTGTCGAGAATTCTGGGTATTCCAACGCGGCCTGCTCAATCGTCTGGCGAAACGGCTGTCCGCAATCCACCCGATCATTGATCGCGTGCAGATCAACCGCCGCAAACATCTCTTTGCGCCGCGCCTCTCCGATCGTGGCATCATAGTGCCGCTCGGGGTTCCATTCGATCAGGACATTGCCAATATCAAAAACCACAGCATCTACGGTCATGCTATATCTCTCTTTGCAGCTTGAATGGCGCGATCTAATCCGTCGAGGAAACGCGAACGATCCATCTTGGAAAACGGCTTTCCACCGCCTTGGCGAAAAGGATCCGCTGCGCGCAAATCCGCCATTAGATCACGTGTGGCCAACACGTTTCCAATGTTGGCCTTGGTCAATGCTTCACCGTTGTGTTTGATCACACGCGCACCTGCCGCTACGACCTTTGCCGCAAGGGGGATATCGCCTGTCACCACGACATCTCCGCACCCTGCGCGATCTGCGATCCACATATCGGCCACATCAGGCCCATCGGGCACAAAGATCATTTCCACGAATGGATTGGGCGAGGGTCGCAACCCGCCGTTGCACACGAACAAGCACGCAATCTTATGGCGTGTCGCAACTTTTTCCGCTTCGTCTTTGACAGGGCAAGCGTCAGCATCAACATAAATTTTGGTCACGGCATCGCCTCGTGTTGAAAGACATCAATGGCGCATCAGCCACCACCGATAAGCGCCCCCGCAGCGAATACCAGTGCGCCACCAAGCACAACCTGAAAAGCAGCGCGCATAAATGGCGTCTCCATAAATTTATTTTGAATCCACGCGATGGCCCACAGCTCTATGAACACAACAATCAACGCAATGATTGTCGCGGTCCAAAAATCGGTGATCAAATACGGTAAGGCGTGCCCAAGGCCGCCCACCATCGTCATGATTCCTGACGCAAACCCCCGTTTGATCGGGGAGCCACGGCCCGAAATAACGCCATCATCATGCGCGGCCTCGGTGAACCCCATTGATATCCCTGCGCCAACAGAGGCCGCAAGACCGACGAGAAAGGTGGTATGGGTATCTTGTGTCGCGAATGCTGTCGCAAAGATCGGCGCCAACGTAGACACCGACCCATCCATAAGGCCCGCCAAACCGGGTTGAACCCATGTGAGTACGAATTTTCGGTGCGCATCCGCGTCCTCGCGTGCGCGCTCGTCTTGGCCCAAATGCGCCGCTTCTAATTGACCTGCCTTTTTTTCATGACCTGCCTCGGCAGCGGCCAAATCGCCCAGAAGCGCGCGGGTATCTGCATCCGTGGTTTGTGCTGCGGCCTTTCGGTAGAACGCCTCGGCACTTTGTTCCATCTCGCGCGCCTGCGCCCGCATCCGCTCGAGGCCAAGGTTCTCAATCAACCACACAGGGCTACGTGCATAAAACCCAGACACATGTTCGCGACGAATGAGCGGGATCACAGTTCCAAACCGTTTCTTGTGCAACTCAATTAGCGCGGTGCGGTGGCCGTCTTCTTCGGCCGCCATTCCATCAAAAACCAGAGCACTATCAGGAAAATCACTGCGCAAGCGCTCTGCGTACAAGCGGTAGATCTGCGCATCGTCTTCTTCGGATGAAATTGCTAGAGCAAGAATTTCTTGCTCCGTCAGATCGGAAAACCTGCGTCTATTGGCAAAACCCGGGACCATCGTAATCTCCTTTTAGAATTATTCTAAATTATGCACACACTCTAAATTCTGCAAGTCTGAAAGCTAGACAGTTCGGTTTAGTTTTCCCTTGCACATCTAAACTAGTCGGTTTAGTTTTTACGCGCTGCGAGGATATTCCTTGCAGTCGTTTACCGACATCCCTGTCGAGTACTGGGCAGGCCTTCGGGCTTGCCCCTTTTTTACGCTTACCAACTTGCTTTGCCACGCGTTATTAAGTCGCTATTGTCGGGCGAAACTCTGGAGTGATAAATCTCGTGCGGAACCTAGAAATCAAAAAAGGCCGTAAGTTCGACCAAGTGGTCGAGGGCGCGCGCACGGTATTTCTACGCGACGGCTACGAAGGGGCGTCCGTGGACGATATTGCTCGTGAATCTCAAGTGTCTAAGGCCACGCTATACAGCTACTTCCCCGACAAACGTGCGCTGTTCATCGAAATAGCAAGCCGCGAGATGAAGCGGCAGGCAGACGAAGGGGCTGGCAGTCTCGACATGACCTCGCCGCCTGAAGTTCTTTTGCCCATCGTCGGCCGCAAGCTTATAGACTACATGCTATCAGACTTTGGATTGGCCATTTTTCGCACTGCCGTCGCCGAAAGTGACAGATTTCCCGAAGTCGGCCGAAAATTCTACGAGAGCGG
>NZ_CBFHKW010000016.1:8431-10246 GCF_965656515.1 Celeribacter marinus | reverse complement strand
GAATGTGATTTCAATTGCGCGGAGCGAGATCGTATCGTCGCCTCGGCCGTACGCATGTTTATGGCCGCGTACAAAGCGCCCTAATTTGCCGCGATCGGGACACCCCTTTTAATGACGCAGGTAAATAAAAAGCCGGGACGCACGTAGCGATCCCGGCCTAGTTTAGTCGTATGAAGCAAACTCCCCGGCGACGCGAACTGGGTGGGGGCTGTTAAACCGCGGCGCCGGGGCAAAGCGTTTCGCTCCGTGACACCAGTTTTCGCCTACAAAGCGGGCTAAATCGGGGAGCGAAAACGATGAACAGCGGGTCTTTTTGCGGCGTAATTTAGGCAGACATTGATGCGAACGGGATCAACAATGCATCCTCTCTTGATTTACAAGGAATATCACCACATTCTCTCTAAATGACGGCTCAAACCCCAACACCCTTTCCGCACATAATTTCGGATGAAAAAGTCGCGTTCGATAAAAGTGAACTCAATGCGATTCTCGGTGTCTATGGTCGATTCGTCGCCGCGGGCGATTGGCGGGATTATGGCATGTCGTTCTTAAAAGACGTTGCAGTGTTTGCGATATTCCGAAGGACCGCTGAACATCCGATTTACCGGATTGAAAAACGTCCGCGACTTCGAAATCGCCAAGGCATGTATTGCGTGATCTCAATGGATGGACAAATCCTAAAACGCGGTCACGATTTGCGCATTGTTTTGCGATATTTCGACCGCAAGCTCATCCGCGCTGTGGACTAACCGCAGTCCACAGATGCCGCTCACAACCTGCGATGTGCCGTGACATCGCCATCCCCCTGCGCTTTTATACGGGCAATCGCCTTTGAGATGGGTTCGTAGGTCACCGCCATATGGTAGGCGTTGGCGTGAATGAGCACTTCGTCATCGACACACATAGCGACATGCCCGTCCCAAAATATTAAATCGCCGCGTCGATAGCCGTCACGCGCGTCAGCACCAAGATAGGCTTGCATATCACTATCTCCGGGACACGATACGCCGGACGCCAACAATCCCGCCTGCACCAAACCCGAACAATCAATTCCGAACGAGGTATTCCCCCCCCACAGATAAGGTGTCCCGAACAACAATTGTGCGATGGTCACAGGGTCGGAAAACGGTCGATCTAATGGGCGGATATGCGGCTTGGGCACGAAAAGCCCGCCCTCCACTTCCATATATTTGCGCCGCTCATCGATAACGCGGATACGACTGCCAAACGGCAAGGATGTCACAGCCTCGGATTTGAAATCGTCGGTCGGGTAGAGATGCGTGGCGCGCACCGAAATGATATGGGTCGCCTCCACCGCAGGGCCTAAATCGCTTTGTGCGACATAGCCCACATAACCGTCACGCGCGGCAATCCCGAACGCGTAGCCGTCATGGACCTCCAAGACATCAAACGTCTCGCCATGCAAAAGTTGCCGGTCGCGCGCTCCACCAGGGCCGGATCGAAGATCGGCCACCGAAACGCAGACACTCAACGCGACGGGCGACACCACCGCTTGGCCGACGTCGGCATAACGGTCCAACGCAACACGCGCGTTTGCGGGTGTAATCCGGCGGTCACTCATAGCGCAAATAAATCCGACAACGCTTCGAGCAGCGCCCTACTTCCCTGCCCCGCGCCCCCTTTTGGACGCGCAGGCGCGGCTGACGGATTCCAGCCATAGATATCAAAATGAACATATCGCGACGTTTGCGTAACGAAACGGCGCAAAAACAAGGCCGCAGTGATCGATCCGGCAAAACCACCAGATGGCGCGTTGTCGAGATCAGCAATACCAGGCTCAATCATCAGTTCATA
>NZ_CBFHKW010000016.1:0-8334 GCF_965656515.1 Celeribacter marinus | reverse complement strand
GCCGCAGTGATCGATCCGGCAAAACCACCAGATGGCGCGTTGTCGAGATCAGCAATACCAGGCTCAATCATCAGTTCATAGGGATCCCAAAATGGCATTTGCCAAACCGGATCGGCGGCTTGTTCAGCCCCATTCACAATGGCGGCGGCGTCACGTGGAGATGTCGCATAAAACGGGGCCAAATCGGGGCCAACCGCGACCCGCGCAGCTCCAGTTAACGTTGCCATCGACACGATGAGGTCAGGGTTTCCCTCATCCGCCAGCGCAAGTGCATCGGCCAAAACAAGCCGCCCTTCGGCGTCCGTATTATTGATCTCAACGGTAAGTCCCTTACGTGAAACCAAGATATCTTGTGGTCGAAAGCTATTCCCTGAAATCGCGTTCTCAACTGCGGGAATAAGTACGCGCAGCTGCACCTCGAGACCCAGCGCCATGATCATATGCGACAGGCCCAAAACGGTTGCCGCGCCCCCCATGTCCTTTTTCATCAGGCCCATCGACGCGCCCGGTTTTATGTTGAGGCCACCAGTGTCAAAACACACACCTTTGCCAACAAGTGTTAGTTTCGGGCCTGAATTCCCCCAATTGAACTCAATCAGGCGCGGAGCACGCGGAGACGCGCGCCCGACTGCGTGAATCATGGGCAAGTTGTGAGACAGCAAATCCTCACCCGCCACGACAGTCATCGTGGCGCCAAAGCAATCCGCGAGATCGCGCGCGGCGGCCTCCAACTCATCTGGCCCCATATCTGACGCCGGCGTGTTGATAAGATTGCGGGTCAATGCCTCGCCCGCAGCGACAATCTCCACCTTAGTGCGATCAACACCTGCTGGCGTCTCCAGTTGCGCCTTGGGCGCTGCTGTCGGCGCATATTTGTCGAACACATATCCCGAGAGAAGCCACCCGAGCGCCTGTTCGGTCAACGCCTCACCCTCCAGATCGGTTTCAAGCCGAAAGATTGCATCGGGAAGCTTTGCTCGTGCAGCAGCAAGGGCAAAACGCGTGCGTTGGCGTGCCGATTTAGTCCCAAGCCCTGCTAACGCACCCGATAGTCCCAACGCGTCTGGAAGAATGCAGATTTCACCAATGTTGGCCGTAAAACCGTTTGCCTCAACCCACTTCGCCTGAGACGGGGTCAAACGCGCCTTAACCGCATCCAATCCATCGGGTGCCACAAGGTAAAGCGGAAGGGCGGCGTCGGAGTCTTGAGCAAAGGTCAGGGACATTTTTAGTCTCATTTACTGTGAGTTTTCACTACCCTAGCTCATCCCTTGCTGCCTGCAAGGGCGATACGGATGTCATCGCAGCATGCATTGCTCGAAATCGGGATCAAGTGCGGCAACCATGCGCCGCTCAACACATCAAATTGACGCTCCTTGTAGATCCCAAACAGCCAAAAGAGAGTTTTCGCCAATGCGCATCAATCGCTCAACGTTCGCGGCCAATGCGGTGCCATCATCTGTCGTCGCGAGAACGCTGACACTTTTTGCAACTTGTGCGAATGTCACCATTCCGATTTGCTCTGAAATTGCGATCATGGAACGTGCGGCGCGCCGCAGTTCCTCAAGCTCGCCTTTGCGCTGACACGAGTCGACCTTTGCCAAACGCACGGCGAGCTCTTCCATAGCGCGCGTGACAACGCCATCCGCGCCAGACGTCCCCAATTGCGCATAAAGTTGATCCAGCCGTTCACGATCAAGACGGACCTCGCCATCCAGTCTAAGTTTAGACACTACCATAGTTCACCCCAATATTCATGCGCCCCCACGCATTGAGCCAATCTTGACTCGCACCATTGAAGAAAAAGTTTAATGGCGGGTCATTTCCCGCTTCGAAATCCGCAAAAATTTCATTATATTCAATTAAATTGCTTTAAACTGTGAGGGATCATAAACCGATGAAGAATGCAAAGCCGCTGCCGTCCTATATGGTGCAACGTTATCTCGGGTGGAAAGCGACAACATTTTCCGAAAATAGCGCGTGGTACCGCCGTCTCGCGGACGACGGGCAGCGCCCGCGCGCAATGATCATTTCATGCTGCGACAGCCGCGTTCATGTCACCTCGATCTTTGGCGCCGACCAAGGCGAGTTTTTTATTCACCGCAACATCGCCAACCTCGTGCCACCGTTTACTGATGACGGCGACTACCACGGCACATCAGCCGCCGTCGAATATGCGGTTAGTAGCCTGAAAGTGGCCCATGTGGTTGTTCTAGGTCACTCAAATTGCGGCGGCGTTCAGGGCTGTCACGATATGTGCTCAGGTCATGCGCCGGATCTCGAAGAAAAGTCATCTTTTGTCGGGCGCTGGATGGATATCTTGAGACCGGGGTACGAACGCGTTACCGCGCGAAACGAAGAGAACCCGATGCAGGCCTTGGAAAAAGAGTCTGTTCTTATTTCACTCGAAAACCTGATGACCTTTCCCTTTGTGCGTGCGGCAGTGGAAAGTGGCGAGTTGACCATTCACGGCCTGTGGACTGATATTGGCGAGGGCGGATTGCATCAATATGATGCTGACACTGCCAGTTTCGTTCAGATTTAACAGTGGTGCGATCTGACGAACATTGGCTTCGCTATCTGAGCCATCACCACACGCGTGGACACATCCGTCATCGATCCTGATGCGTCAACACAAGCGTTAGGAAAGAACATCACCGCGCCTTTTTCATGCTGGGCTAGAGCAATAAGTCTGTTGGAGCGGGCTTTTGCCAAAAAGTTTGTCATGGGTCACTTCCTTTTGATCTTACGGTTCAACTGTAGATCATCGGAGCATAGATGCATGCGCGCTGGTATTTTCGGATTTGGAAAATTTGATACAACGCTTCCACTTGGTAACGGGGGTAAAATAAAGTTAATTTATATCAGATATTTGCCCCGAAACTTCGACGCGGCGCCCGACGCCTAAAATTGTCATGACTGAGCATGTTTGGTTAAATTCCTTATACAGCTGTGGCAAACCTGAGGCGCCGCAAAGGCATCAATCTGGCGCCAATGTGTCGACTTGGAATTGCGCCTCAAACATACAGAATCATCCCGCACACATCGAAACAACTAGGCATGGTGTTGCGCCAATGTGCGCGGTGGGATCACTGGAGTTGCTGACCATCCGGCCACGTGAGCCGTTCGGTCAACTGTGTTGTCCACGTCGTGTTGGCCTCTAAGTCAAACACCCAGTGCAAAATCCCGCGCTGATCATTGGGTGCGACCTCACTTGGCATTTGGGTCGACGACCATTCAATGTCCAAGTCCTCCTGCTCGGAGACAGAAACACGGTCCAAAACTTCGATCGGCCATACCCGGTCCGTCAGGTTATCAACCGCAATCCGAACAGCACTTTCCATCTCGTTTGATTTGCGGATCATGCCACGATCCCCTTCATTGGCATCGACGATGATGCGTGACACTTTGATCCCATCAATCGGCCCAAATCCAAACTCGGCACGCTCGCCCGCGCCAATGCTGTCACTAAAGGTCTGACCAATAAATGATCCATCTCGGTATAGGCGCACCTCACCTGGGAGGAACATCTCACCACTCGTGTTTTGGAACGCCGCCATCAGATACCCCGTTTCGTCAAAAAGCGGCACAGCGCGCACCAACACTTTCGGCGCAAGATCAAGCACATTCATCGCAAACTCGGTCGCCTCATCTGCGCTCGAATAGACTGTTTGTTCTAGCGGCAGGTCATACGTCAAATTGAGCCCGTACGCGCGGGGAACCATGCTGTCGGCCTTCATCGGCGCCCCCTCAAGCATCATCGCATCTGCGGCCAGACTACGTGCCATCGGGCGCATATCGTCAGGGTCGAACACGCGACGGATCAACGGCGGTAGATAGGACGGATCCGTGCCGCGCTCGGGGCGGTCGGTTGACAGGGAAAGAGTGACGTCAAACCACGCCTCGCCTGTGGATTGCGTCACTTGCACACTACGTTCGAATTGCATATCGCCCGTCACCGTATCGAGCCGCGCTGTATAACTGGGTCGCCATCCCGCCGCTTGTATCGGATAAATGACATCAACTGATACCTCCCCAGCTTCTGGCACGTCTAAAGACAGCGAAACCGTCACACGCGCCTCTTCAGGGTCTGCAATACGCGCCAACTCAATCTTAGCCGCATCAAGAGCCGCCTTGGCGTCATTGAGACTGTCATTGAAGGCGTTTGAACGCGCTTGCGCCTGTGACATTGCCTCACGCGCCAACACGGATTGTTCACGAATCATCGCCGCAATCTGAGCCAAATCCGCGGCCGCCGTCCCGCTTGGGGCTTCCATGCGCGTCAAGAAATCCAGACCGTCTTGTGCGGCTGTCATTTCATCCATCGCCGCCGCTTTTTGGGTTTTCAACCGCTCGAGCGTGGCTTTGGCATCCGCAACCTGTTTGCGCGCTTCTGCCTCTTGGGACGACCAATCCTCTTTCGTGGTCTGTGGATCTGGGCGCACTCGGATTGGTCCCAGCTGTGCGTTTGTGAGCTCAGCACGGACACTTTGCGCAAACGACTGGGCGCTCTGCGCAGGTATGTTGGGAAGATGCAACTCGTGACGCCCCGCAGGCATTTGGAGGCGCACTCTGCGCACCACTTCACCGCCAGTGGGGTAGAACGTTGCAGATGTCACAACGCTTTGGGCCGTGAATGTGTCGGCTTGCGCCAAAACAGGCGTCAGCGTCACAATCGACGCCACGATAGCTGATGATATACAAGGGTGCAGGGCCATAATGTCCTCCTCAATTTGAGGTCAGAGTCCACTGGCCAATCATCATCCGCAACCCAATTGTACGTGTGCGCTCAATTGGGCGCTGCAACTGGCAACAGACCGCCTATCGCGATCAAAAAAGACACGCCTAAAGCGCGCGATCAGATGTGTCGGTATTGCTCTTACACCATACCTTTTCCTTGAACGTCCGACACAGATCTTCGCGGGTCAGATGTTGGTCGTTTGGTCGGAGCACATCTGTGCGATCCTCGCCAGTTGCGTGCGAGTCGCTCTCTATGTGGCGCTCCCGGACAGTAAAGTTCAACTTTACTCTAAACATGACTGCGCCCTCCGCGTTTCTATAGGCACCGATTCCCTTGGGCCGGTCATACCACTCTGGGTATTTTGCCGCGCGGGCGAAGATAGCTTTAAGTTAACGAGCTGGCCCAAAAGAAGATTTGTAAAATGCGACGCCCGACAGCCGATCAAACTCTGATCTCACTGGCCAAATCCACTCAGGGCAGGCACGAAAAAGGGCGCGAAACCGCACCCTTTTCCCATTATTCAATTTTTGACGGCGCGGGGGTTAGCCCTTTTTGAGAACTCTACGCCCCAACAGTTCGGCAATTTGAACCGCGTTCAATGCAGCACCTTTGCGCAGGTTATCGGAGACACACCACAGGTTGATACCATTCTCAACCGTCACGTCTTGGCGGATGCGCGACACGAACGTGGCGAAATCGCCAACACATTCGATAGGCGTCACATACCCGCCATCTTCGCGTTTATCGATCACCAGAATACCGGGCGACTCGCGCAAGATATCGCGTGCTTCGTCTTCATCAAGGAACTCTTCAGTCTCGATATTGATGCTCTCGGAGTGGCCCACAAACACAGGAACACGCACACATGTCGCGGTCACTTTGATCGACGGGTCAATGATTTTCTTGGTCTCTGCGACCATCTTCCATTCTTCTTTGGTGTCGCCGCTGTCCATAAAAACGTCGATATGCGGGATCACATTGAACGCGATCTGCTTGGGATAGACCGAAGGGTCGACCTCTTGGCCAGGGACATACATACCCTTGGTTTGGTTCCACAGTTCGTCAATCGCCGCTTTGCCCGAGCCGGACACGGACTGGTACGTCGACACGACAACGCGCTTGATCTTGGCCCGATCATGCAATGGCTTGAGCGCCACAACCATCTGCGCCGTTGAACAGTTGGGGTTGGCGATGATATTTTTCTTGGAATAGTCCATGATTGCATCTGGGTTCACCTCTGGCACAATCAGTGGCACATCAGGATCGTAGCGATACAGCGAGGAGTTATCGATAACCACACAGCCCGCTTTTGCCGCGATTGGCGCGAACTCTTTGGTGGCCTCAGAACCAACAGCAAAGAGGGCCATATCCCAGCCCGCAAAATCGAAGGTGGCCAAATCTTGGGTCTTCAGGGTCTTGTCGCCAAAGCTCACTTCGGTGCCGAGAGATTTGCGTGACGCAAGCGCCACGAT
This sequence comes from Celeribacter marinus, assembly GCF_965656515.1. Classification (GTDB taxonomy): domain Bacteria; phylum Pseudomonadota; class Alphaproteobacteria; order Rhodobacterales; family Rhodobacteraceae; genus Celeribacter; species Celeribacter marinus_D. The sequence goes on along the minus strand of NZ_CBFHKW010000016.1, from coordinate 2,121 downwards.
CTCATCTACAGGAAACTCGCGCTCAGCAAGAATGTTCAGCATTTCACGGCCCACGTTACCCGTGGCGCCAACGACGACGATTTTATAACCCATCAGCGATACTCCTTGTTGTCCAAATGACACGCGTGGGGGATAGCGAAATCCACCCCGATGTAAAGACAGAATCCATGATGGGCCTTATTTCATCGGGTGAAGTGTGATCCGGTCGTCGTCCGCACAGAGCCCGTTTACGAACTGCGCCTCAGCATCAAAGTCGTGAGGCACATCATCCGCAGTGCGCCGCCCCGACAGCGATAGAGACGAGAAAAAATCGAACCCGTAGAGATCAATTTGCGCCGCGGGACTCTTGGCAATCAAATCAATCACCATCGCACCTGTGGTCGGCTGCCGGTCGAGCGCTTGCTCCAGTCGCGTATAATCCGCGCGCGGGTGGAGATAGAATCCATCCGAGATCGCGACACTCCAATCGAGTCGCTTGCGCTTGTGGCTGAACCACATCAGCCGCTTCGCTCCGATCCTTGCTCGTTCGCGCCTCGATACGCGCGTGGCCATAGCCAACCAATCGGTTTTCACCCCGTGGCTGATTTCCGCGGGCATTGGGGCGCGGTTTATGCGGATCACGACATCATGCGCTTCGATTTCAGGACCATAGCCGGTTCTGGCCAGATCTCGCGCGTTGCCGACTATAGCAACAGTTTTGCCTCGCAAACTGTCTAGGAGGGTTGCCTGATCTACCGAAGCGCGTGCAATCGGATTTTCAGATCTTAATGTACGCGCAAAATAAAATTTAAGCCTGTTCACGCCCCAAACACTCCAAATAACTATATTTCGAGACAACCGCTTCTGTCCTAGTTGCGAGAGCGCAATCGCACAGTACCCATCGTTCAAGTGAGGCCAAACTCAGTCTGAGGCCGCTCAGCAAAGTGGAAACAAAACAAAAGATGGCATTTCTCATTTGCACAACCAAATCACAGCGACGGATGTGTTCGATGAGTTTGGGGTCATTTTCCCAATCGTGGCGCGCAGGTGCGCACGCCGCAATTGTGATTCCGCGATCAACAAGGCCCGACTTGAGCTGTTCCATCACCCTGATGCACCCGTGGTGATAGCGGGTCGAGGTATCGTTCAAAATCACGCATTTGGGTGACGAGGCCGCGTCATCAATCATGTGCCCCTCCCGTAAATCTCTTTAGATCGACAACGTAGATCACCAAGCCTATCGCCAACATAACCGCAAAAAACACGAAAACGCTACCGTAGGGCGTGACGACAGTCGGTGCCGACACCTGAGTATGGGCAAACAGTCGCGCGGTTATGATCTGAAACACGCCAACGCCGCCGATGGAGAATAAATTGATCAGCGTCACGCCACGACCGACCAAATCCTCGGGCAAAAGTGTGCGGCCATGGTTCATAATTTGCGGATAGCTTGCGGTGAAAAAGCCGACGACCATAAACAGCGCGACAGTTGGAACAACAGGCCATTGTCCCCCGCTGCGCCACAGCGTGAGCAAGGCGACAATCGTGACAATACCGCTCCCACCAATAATGACTTTGCGGCTCTTGATTACGCGGTCCGCGGGGCCGAATGCGAAACTACCCAAAATCATCGCGATGGCCATGTAGATCGTCGCATTGCCGATTTGAATAGACCCCAAACCGAAGACGTCCGACAAATAACCACCAATCCAACTGCCCCGCAAACCGGCGCCAGGCGCATAGGCGACCATTGCGATGATCAGGATCGGGTACAAAGGGTAAATACGCAACAAATCGCTCAGCTTTCGCTTGGGCTGTGTGCGGTCGCGCGACACCCGTGGCGGATCACCGACCAGCCGCGACAAAGCCAATGCAACCAACGCCGTCACCCCCGCCAACACGAACATCGTCGCCCGCCAACCGATTGCCTCCAATGCGATGGAGAGGGGTGCGGACGCCAGAACATTGCCCAACGACCCGATCCCTAAAACAAGCCCTGCCAGCGTGCCGAATTTTTCGTGCGGTGCGAGACGTGCGAAAATGTAGAACGAGGTCATTAAAACCGGCGAACATCCAATGCCGATCAGGATCATGGCCATGTAAATTGACAAGGCACCTTGAGCCAAGCCAAACACGACCGCG
>NZ_CBFHKW010000015.1:34153-52340 GCF_965656515.1 Celeribacter marinus | reverse complement strand
AACCAGCATGACCAAGCGTAACTCCGAGCATTAGAGCGCAAACATCCAACCTACGAGACCAAATGGTAAAATTTCGGTTGACGCTTGCGCGTTGACGCGCCCTACTCTGTTGGTGAACAGAAGCGATCTGCTCGCTCTTTGGGCATGTGCCTTGGCAATACGCGCAAGGGCTGCCGCAATACCAAGTACCAAACGGGAGACTACTATGAGCCTTATGAAGACATTCCTCGGCGCGGCTGCGGCCCTTGCCGTTACCTCCGGCGCAGCATTGGCCGATCCGGCGATCATCTTCGACCTTGGTGGCAAGTTCGACAAATCATTCAACGAAGCGGCGTTCAACGGCGCTGAGCGTTGGAAGGCAGAAACAGGCGGATCTTACCGCGATCTCGAATTGCAGTCTGACGCCCAGCGCGAACAAGCGCTCCGCCGTTTTGCCGAAAGCAACTACAACCCGATCGTCATGGCTGGCTTCTCTTGGGGCTCTGCGCTGGGCGCCGTGGCTCCCGATTTTCCCGACACGAATTTCGCGATCATCGACATGGTCGTCGATGGACCAAACGTGCGCTCCATTGTGTTCAACGAACATGAGGGCTCGTTCCTTGTGGGCGTTCTGGCCGCACACGCAGCCGAAGGCGACACCGTGTCCTTTGTTGGCGGCATGGATATCCCCCTCATCTCCAAATTCGCATGTGGCTACGCCCAAGGTGTGAAATACGTCAAACCAGACGCAAACGTGATTGTGAACATGACGGGCACAACACCCGCCGCGTGGAACGATCCCGTAAAAGGTGGCGAGTTGACCAAAGCCCAGATCAGCCAAGGCTCCGAAGTTGTCTTTGCGGCGGCTGGTGGCACCGGTCTCGGTGTTTTGCAAACTGCGGCAGACGAGGGCATTTTGTCCATCGGTGTGGATAGCAACCAAAACTACCTTCAGCCAGGTTCGGTTCTGACCTCCATGATGAAACGCGTCGACAACGCGGTATATGAAAGCTTCACAGCAGGGGATGACCTCGCTGTTGGAACGCTTTCCGTTATGGGTCTGGCCAACGAAGGCGTGAGCTACGCCCTCGACGAGTTCAACGCTGATCTGATCTCCGATGACATGAAAGCGGCTGTCGAAGACGCAAAAGCCAAAATCATCGCGGGCGAAATCATCGTTCACGATTACATGTCCGACGAAACCTGCCCCGCGTACTAAGGGCAGCGCTTAGATGTGTGCACAAAACACAAAGGGGCGGCAGGAGACTGCCGCCCCGACCTCTTCCACACCGCTCGCAATCGAGCTGCGTGGGATCTCAAAGGCGTTCGGCCCAGTTCAGGCCAATAAGGACATCTCCATTTCCGTTGCCAAAGGGACCATTCACGGGATCATTGGCGAAAACGGCGCGGGAAAATCCACGCTCATGTCGATCCTCTACGGCTTTTACAAAGCCGATGCCGGAACGGTTTTGATTGATGGCAAAGAGGTGACAATTGCCGATAGCCAAGCGGCGATTGCCGCAGGAATTGGCATGGTGTTCCAACACTTTAAACTGGTTGAAAATTTTACCGTTCTTGAGAACGTCATTTTGGGTGCCGAAGAGGGTGGATTGCTCCGCCCGTCTCTCGCCAAAGCGCGCAAACTGCTCAAGCAACTCTCGGATGAGTACGAACTGTCCGTCGATCCCGATGCCTTGGTCGAAGATCTCTCTGTGGGCCACCAACAACGGGTCGAGATCCTCAAGGCGCTGTACCGTCAGGCCGATATTTTGATTTTGGACGAGCCAACGGGGGTGTTGACCCCCGCCGAAGCCGATCACCTGTTCCGCATCTTGGATGGATTAAAAGAGCAGGGAAAAACGATCATCCTGATCACTCACAAGCTGCGTGAAATCATGGAAGTGACCGATACGGTGTCCGTGATGCGCCGTGGCGAAATGACCGCCACAGTGAAAACCACCGAAACCTCGCCCGAGCAACTGGCCGAGCTGATGGTTGGGCGCAAGGTGTTGTTGCAGGTTGATAAAAAACCTGCCACGCCCACGCATCCCGTGTTGGAAATCGAAAACCTGCGTGTTGTCGATCAGCAAGGTGTCGAGCGCGTCAAAGGCATCAACCTGACTGTGCGCGCGGGCGAGATTGTCGGCATCGCGGGTGTTGCAGGCAACGGTCAAACCGAGTTGCTCGAAGTGTTGGGTGGCTATCAGGACGGCACGGGCATTGTGCGGATGAACGGTCAGGAGTTGGACCTCACAGGCAAGCATTCCGATGGTCAATCGCGCCGCAAACGCTCCATCGCGCATGTGCCGGAGGACCGCCATGACGAGGGTCTGATCCTCAACTTCCAAGCATGGGAAAATATGGTGTTCGGCTATCACCACGCGCCCGAATACCAAAAGAACCGCTTCTTGATGGATAACGCCAAAATCCGCGAAAAGACCGAAGAGGAAATGGCGAAATTCGATGTGCGCCCCCCAAATCCGCGCCTTGAGGCAAAGAGTTTTTCGGGTGGCAACCAACAAAAGATCGTGCTTGCGCGCGAGATTGATCGTAGCCCCGACCTGTTGCTCGTCGGCCAACCCACACGCGGCGTCGACATCGGCGCGATCGAGTTCATCCACCAGCAAATTGTGGCCCTGCGCGACGAAGGCAAAGCCATTTTGCTCGTCTCGGTCGAGTTAGAGGAAATCCTGTCGCTCTCGGACCGCATCGCGGTGATGTTCGACGGACATATCATGGGTGAGAAATTGCCTTCGGAAACAAACGAGGGTGAGTTGGGCCTGATGATGGCGGGTATGACGGGAGACGATACATAATGCAGAAAATGCCAAAATGGGCCGATGCGATCCTTATCCCCCTGTTTTCCATCATCATCGCGTTTTTCTTTTCCGGTATCGTCATCTGGGCGATCGGAAAGGATCCGGTTGTCGCCATCCAAACCATGGTGAAAGGCGCATTCGGAAGCACAAGCGGATTGGGCTATACGCTCTATTACACCACCAACTTCATCTTTACCGGACTGTCGTTTGCAGTCGCGAGCCACACAAAAATCTTCAACATCGGCGGCGAAGGTCAGGCGATGGTTGGCGGCCTTGGCGTCGCTCTCGTGTGTCTCGCTGTGCCATGGCCCCATTGGACACTTGCCCTGCCGGCGGCGATGGTTGGTGGTGCGGCGTTTGGGGCGGCGTGGGCCTTTATCCCCGCCTATCTTCAGGCCAAACGCGGATCTCACATCGTGATCACCACGATCATGTTCAACTTTATCGCGGCCGCCTTTCTGGGCTATTTGCTCACCAAAGTGCTCAAAAAGCCGGGTGGCATGGCGTCCGAAACCGAAAGCTTTCCCGCAGGTGCGCACCTTCCGACATTTCATGAAATGCTGGCCCCGCTCGGGATCAATTTCAACCAACACGCGCCCGCGAACATCTCGTTCCTTGTCGCGCTTTTATGTGCCTTTTTGTTCTGGCTGTTGATTTGGCGGTCGCGTCTTGGCTATGAAATACGCGCATACGGCAATTCGGAAACCGCCGCAAAATACGCAGGCATCAACCCCACGAAAATCACCGTGGTCGCCATGTTGATCTCGGGCGGGCTTGCGGGTCTGATGTCCATCAACAACGTCATGGGCGAGGCCGAACGCCTGATCGATAACGCCGTTGAGGGCGCAGGGTTTATCGGCATTGCTGTCGCTCTTATGGGACGCAACCACCCCGTTGGAATCGTCCTTGCAGCCCTCCTATTCGGCTTTTTGTACCAAGGCGGCGCAGAACTTTCGATGTGGGAAGCCATTCCGCGCGAACTGGTTATCGTGATCCAAGCCCTCGTGATCATGTTCACCGGTGCGCTAGACAACATGGTGCGCCGACCGCTTGAAAAGCTGTTCCTCATCTTCGGTCGCAAGAAAGAGGGAGCGTGACATGGATTATCTGACACTCATCCAAATTCTCGACTCTACGGTGCGGCTCGCAACACCTTTGCTGCTCACCTGTCTGGCGGGCCTGTTTTCCGAACGCGCGGGTGTTGTCGATATCGGCCTTGAGGGGAAACTCCTCGCCGCTGCCTTTTTGGCGGGTGCCGCGTCCTATGTTACAGGCTCTATCTGGATCGGCCTATTGGCGGGAATTGGCGGCTCACTCGCGTTTTCGATGCTTCACGGCTTAGCCTCCATCACGTTTAAGGGGGATCAGCTGATCTCTGGTGTCGCGCTCAATTTCCTCGCGGCGGGCCTGACGGTTGTTGTGGGCCAATCGTGGTTCCAACTGGGCGGGCGCACGCCGCCCTTGACTGGAAACGGGCGCTTCCAAGAGTGGAACCTGCCGTTCTCCGATCAACTCGCTGATGTGCCGTATCTCGGCCCCCTCTATGACGATCTGATTTCGGGTCACACCGCGCTCACCTATATCGCACTTGCGGCGGTGCCGTTGTCATGGTGGGTTCTGTATCGCACACGCTTTGGTCTACGTCTGCGTGCGGTGGGCGAAAGCCCATCTGCCGTGGATACCGCGGGGGTCTCTGTGGTCAAACTGCGCTTCGCCGCACTCGTGATCGCAGGCATCCTATGCGGTATGGCCGGCACCTATCTGGCCTCCCTCGCCGCAGGGTTTGTCAAAGACATGTCAGCGGGTCGTGGCTATATCGCCCTTGCTGCTCTCATCTTTGCCAAGTGGCGGCCGTGGTATGCGCTATCGGCCACCTTACTATTTGGCCTGTTGGAAGCCCTTGGCAACCGCTATCAATCCATCTCGCTTGGGGACATCACAATTCCGGTGCAGTTCATGCAAGCGCTGCCCTATATCCTGACCGTGATTATCCTCGCGGGCTTTGTCGGCAAGGCTATTCCACCACGCGCAGGCGGTCAGCCCTACGTCAAAGAACGCTGACCACGACGACATCGCACGAACAAAAGCGGGGCTTCGGCTCCGCTTTTGTCGTTAAAGCACCGGCTTGGGTTTGACGCGGGGGCCATTTCATTGCATTCCTGAACAAACGCATGCCGAAAGTACCCCAATGCAGATATTCCTGCCCATCGCCGAGGTCTCCGTGAACGCTTTTGTCCTTTTGGGGCTTGGCGGTCTGGTCGGAATTTTATCTGGGATGTTCGGCGTTGGTGGCGGCTTTCTCATCACGCCTTTGTTGTTTTTTGTAGGCATTCCGCCCGCCGTAGCGGTGGCCACCTCCGCCAATCAAATCGTCGCCTCCTCCGTCTCTGCTGTTCTTGCGCATCTCAAACGCAAGACTGTCGACCTGAGAATGGGGATGGTTCTATTGATTGGCGGTCTGGTCGGCTCCGCCATTGGCATGCAAATTTTCAACATTCTCAAGGCGATGGGCCAAGTCGATTTGCTTGTCACTCTTTGCTACGTTGTGTTTTTGGGCATCATTGGCGCGCTCATGTTGGTGGAATCCGTGCGTGCGCTCAACCGTGCAAAGGGCCGCCCGACAGCGCGCAAAGAGCGCACCAAACATACGTGGGTACACAACCTACCGCTCAAAATGAAGTTCCGCACCTCTGGCCTCTACATCTCGATCATCCCCCCGCTGGGCGTTGGTATCTTGGTCGGAATGCTCGCCGCGATCATGGGGGTCGGCGGCGGCTTTATCATGGTGCCCGCAATGATTTATCTCATCGGGATGCCAACCAAAGTCGTCATTGGCACCTCTCTATTCCAGATCATTTTTGTGACTGCCTTCACCACAATGCTCCACGCCGTCACCAACCAGACGGTTGATATCATGCTCGCCATGCTCTTGCTCGTCGGCGGGGTGGTCGGTGCACAATTTGGCACCCAAATCGGCTTACGCCTCAAAGCCGAGCAATTGCGCATCCTCTTGGCGCTTTTGGTGCTTGCTGTCTGCTTGAAACTTGGGATTGATCTGCTGATCACACCCACAGAACTTTTCTCACTGGGGCAATGATATGATGCGCTTTGCCCCCCTCGTTTTCCTCATATCGCTTTTGGCGCCATATGCCGCACACGCCGAGCAGGTTGTGGCGGCCTTGAGCCAAAACCGGATCTCGATCACCGCAAATTTTGATGGCTCCGAAATCTTGATTTATGGCGCGGTCAAGCGCGATACTCCCACACCCGATGATGGTCCTCTTGATGTCATCATTACGGTGGCGGGGCCGCAAAAGGTCGAAACCATTCGCCGCAAAGACCGCCGTTTGGGCATTTGGATCAACGTTGAGAATACGATCATGGGGCACGCCCCTACCTTTTACGAGGTGGCCTCGACACGTGCCCTAAATGACACGCTCACGCCCCTCACCGATAGCCTTTGGAAAATTACGCCAGACGCGCAAATTTTGCCGGCCATGCGCGGCGCTCCGGCGCGCGATGCGCTTTTGCGCCTGCGGACAGCTGATGAACTTTACCGTGTGCGCGAAAACGACGTGGAGATCACCCAAGACACTTTGTTTTCCACGTCCGTTACACTTCCGTCGAACCTCGTTGAGGGCGGATACACAACCCGTATCTTACTGCTGCGCGAAGGCAGAGTGATCGATAGCTATACCACCTCGATCAATGTCCAAAAGGTTGGCATTGAACGCTGGCTGTACCGCCTCGCTCAGGACAATGCTTTTCTCTACGGCCTACTCGCGCTTTTGATTGCAGGGCTATCGGGCTGGTTGGCATCGGCAGGGTTCCGCCTCCTCAAACGCTAGGCGTTACAACCCGTTGTAATCCTGAAGCTCAAGCGCAAAACCAGCCGCCTGTTTTTGCGTCAGATCGGCCACATCCAACGGTACTGTCGGCTTTGACAGACGCGCACGCGTCACCCAAAACAGACGTTTTTCAGCCCGCGTAATCGCAACATAGGCCAAGCGCTTCCATAGCGGTATACCCGCTTCCATGCGTCCCGCGCGCGCCGCCGCATAAAGATCAGGTGCGAACACCTGCACATTTTCCCATTGCGACCCTTGTGCCTTGTGAATGGTCACAGCGGCACCGTGCAAAAATGTCGCCCCCATACGGGCGGCAAACGGAATGAATGGCTCCTCCTCATCAGGGAATTCAATCTTTACAATCGAGGCCGCCGAGATATTCGGATCTTCTGCGCCCATCACGTGTAATCGTGAAAATCCCGGCTTTCGACCTGGTCCCAGATAAACCACTTGCGCCCCTTTGATAAGGCCACGCGCCTCCAAATCCAGTCGCTTTTTGCGGTGCTTGGCCGGCAATTCAATCCCGTCACAAATCAGCGGCTCACCAGGCAAAAGCGCATCAGCAGGTGCATCAAACACACCACGAAACGCCTGTATCAGACGGATACGCGTTGCGTTGCGCCACACCAAAGTCGGTGAACGCGCCATGAGATCGCTTTCCACGCGCTGTGCATATATGACCCTGTCGTCCGCTTTGGCCGCGTCTTCGATCATACGCTCGAATTGATCAAAGCTCAGGTTCGGATCGGCCAGTGCGTGCGCAAGATCCAAAATCGGGCTATCGCTTTCCTGACGGTGGATGCGCGACAACACATTGGTTTTGTTCTCTGGAAGGCGCTCGAACATCATCTCACCCGCCTGATTGACGGGGGCGAGCTGTGCGGGATCTCCGAACAGAACGAGGGTCGGAAAAATCTCCTGCAAATCCTCGAATTGCTTTTTATCTAGCATCGACGACTCGTCGATAAACCCGATATCGAGCGGGTCATCACGTCTCTTCCAACCCGTAATGAAATCCGATCCACGCAGTCCCGCCGCGGCGAGTGCACCCGGAATGGATTTGTTTTTTTGGTAGAACGCGTAAGCGCGGTCAAGCGCCTCTTCGCTCAAACCATCGACATCAACAGGTCGCTCCCCCTGCCCCGCAAGCCATTCGGCCAGCTTTTCATATTCAGGGTCGTAGACGGGCGTATACAGAATTCTGTGGATCGTCGTCGCAGGGACACCGCGATTTCGAAGTACCGATGCCGCCTTGTTCGTTGGCGCGAGAATGGCAAGCGTGCGGCGTTCCTTGCGTTTGCGCCCCTCCCAATCTCCAGACACAATATCGACGCCCGCGTCCTCAAGCGCCTTGTAGAGCTGCGCGAGAAGGAGCGTTTTACCTGATCCCGCCTTGCCAATAACCGCGCGCACAGAGCGGCGCTCGTCGACACGCGGCACCACGATGCCATTTTCCAAATCAACCCCCGCACCTTTCAACAAGGCGCTTACGGCATCATAGGCTTCGGCTTGATCTTCGGAATAAATGACGAGGTTTTGAGACATGCGGCGATCCTATAGGGCCGCCGCATCAGGTGCCAGTCACGAAGCGCGCGAATTACGCGATTGCACGCTCGTCGAGATAGGGGCGCGCATGTTCAAAGGCGGCGCGAAACCACATCTTGGACATCGCGCGATTGATACCCGCCTTCTCTAACGTTGGGCCAAACGCATCTGCATGCATCTCCCAAAGGCCCACACCGATGTCTTCGCCATCATGTGACGCACGGCCAATGACCTCAGGGGACAGGCCCATCAACCGGTAAATGCGCTCCATGCGCGGGTCAAACACGCCAACAAAGTGTTCGAGTTTGAACTCGTCCATCAACTCGCCCGCGGCAACCGTGAGTGCGGCCGCAACGCGACGATCCGCTTTGGGAGCGAGGCAAAACCGTGTGCATTCCCAAATCAGCGGAGACACAATTTTCACACCATCCGTCAGGTGACTAAAATGGTCGTTGACCATGGTGTCGCCTGTTGTTGGTAAAAACCGCATCGACCCTCCATGCGTTCCATCAGCTTTTTGCCAGATGACGTACAGCGGGTTCATATCGTCGTATTCATCGCGCTCTTCACCGCGCTCGTTTACGGATACGGCCCAACCCAACCGGCGTTTGAATTGGTCCGCACGGTCACGAAACATCGTGTCACGCATGAGCGGGAAAAAATGCAGATCATCGGCATAAATATAGTGCAGCATCATAGACTCCTGTCAGATATCGCTCTCGGTCAGACACACATTATTGTCGCTGACGGGTATGAGCAGACTCTTAAGTTTCTATTTTAGATTGAGTCGCGCAAGCTTGATGCAACCGTGAGAGTATTAATATCGACTATATGATAATTACGCCTATCGAAAGTGCGCGCGCCACGGCATGCGTGGTATTCATTGCACCCAATTTGTGCCGTGCCGCTTCGATATAAACACGCAGGGTATGCTCGGAGATTCCCATTTGTAGCGCGGTCTGTGCCCGACTTAGGCCTTTCGCAAGACATGTAAGGGCTTCAACTTCGCGCGGCGACAAAGGCTGAGAGATCGCAGAGGCCCCTACACTTTCGAAGTCCAATGCCTTTTTGTTGAACTCATGTGCACAAATAACGAGGGCGCGCTCCGTCGATTGAATGAACTTTTCCCATTGCGCGTCAGTCGCGTCGTCATTCAACGTAAACAATGCAAACTGGCCATTCGGACCACGCACCGGCACCGAAAACCCCTGACTGCCCACACCATATTCTAGGGCGTCTAGGAAAAAGGTGCGCGCGGACCGCGACGACCAATCCAGCTGCTTCCAGTTCACGGGCGTGAACCGCTGAAAACAACCGAACAACACTGGATCAAGGCGAAGATAGTCCTTCGCAAGATACCGATCGACCCACTCAGACGAATATGTTCCGACCCCAAACCGTTCTCCGGCGCTATTTACCCAGTGGTAAACAACATGCTTGATCCCAAGGATATCGCGTAAATGTTCAGACTCCAATTGAAGCTGCTGAAATGTTTCAACATGCTGGATGTGTTCCAGAAATTTTTCCAGCGCCGCTGTCATCGAGATCCATCAGTTCTTTTTGCCACCGCGTGCGGCCCACCTGTAGGTCCGCAGCCGCCAAGAGGCACGCATCTGTCAGTATATCCGCAGTTGCGTGCATACCTTTCTTTTCTACGAAAACTCGTAGGTCCGCTAGAACGTCCAGAATCCAATCATCGTTCATCGAAGATCTCTCACCTCAACATTGTGATAGTACCCTCTTTTTACCATGTGACTGGAACCAAACGATATTCACGTGTTTACCATCCCCATAAGTAGTGAGGCACAAAAACTTAAGTGTAATTTAATACTACATATGAATAATTATCACACTTAAGTCGCGATTTAAATAAAATTTTATCTACCTTCAATGTGCATTTTAATCGACCGCAATCGAATCAAAATTGCCGCCCCCATGACTGGAGGCGGCAGCTAAAACTTGGTTGTTCAGGATGATCGCGCTACGCGGTCAACACATCCGAAAGCGTTTTCAAACCTGCTTTCGGCGACTGCACCAGCACAGCCATATTCCCGGGCTTATGTTGGTTGCGCAGCATTTTGATGTGCGCATCGGGAATTTCAGCCCATGGGAAAACCTCGGACATACACGGATCAATCCGCTTTTCGATCATCAACCGGTTGGCCGATGCCGCCTGTTTAAGGTGTGCGAAATGCGACCCCTGAAGGCGCTTTTGATGCATCCACATATAGCGCACGTCAAAGGTACAATTAAAACCGGAGGTGCCTGCGCAGATCACAACCATACCACCCTTTTTACACACAAGCGTCGAGACGGGGAATGTTGCCTCACCGGGATGCTCGAACACGATATCAACGTTGTTGCCTTTGCCCGTGATCGCCCAGATCGCCGCGCCAAATTTGCGCGCCTCTTTGAACCATGCGTTATATTCGGGTGTATTCACCGTTGGAAGCTGCCCCCAACAGTCAAAGTCTTTGCGGTTGATCACGCCCTTTGCGCCAAGTCCCATGACGAAATCGCGTTTGTCCTCGCCTGAAATCACACCAATTGCATTTGCCCCTGCGGCCACAGCCAACTGGATCGCAAACGAGCCAAGCCCACCAGACGCGCCCCAAACCAGAACGTTCTGACCGGGTTTCAACTCATGAGGATGATGCCCGAACAACATGCGGTAGGCGGTTGCGAGTGTAAGCGTATAGCACGCGCTTTCCTCCCACGTCAGATGCTGCGGTCGCGGCAAAAGCTGTTGTGCTTGCACGCGTGTAAACTGCGCGAATGAGCCGTCAGGCGTCTCATATCCCCAAATCCGTTGGGATGTTGAGAACATCGGATCGCCGCCGTTGCATTCCTCGTCGTCACCGTCATCTTGGTTGCAATGAATGACAACCTCGTCGCCCACCTTCCAGTTTTTCACACGGTCCCCAACAGCCCAAACAATACCAGAGGCATCGGAACCAGCGATGTGGTAGTCTGCGCCATGACTGTCGAACGGGGAAATCGGCACTCCAAGACCCGCCCAAATGCCGTTATAGTTAACACCTGCGGCCATCACGAGAACGAGCACTTCGTGACTATCAAGCTTGGGCGTCTCAACCACTTCTTGGACAAACGATTTATCAGGCTCGCCATGACGCTCGCGGCGGATCGCCCATGCATACATTTGTGCGGGGACATGGCCCATTGGTGGGATTTCACCGACTTCGTAAAGATCTTTTTTTTCGGCCGTATACATCGGCTGACTGGTATCGAGCGCCATGGGTTGCCCTCCTTGTTAAATGTCGGGGATTGTCCAATTCGGCCGCACCCAGTTTTGTGCCGCAATGCAGAATCGCGGGTTCTCCCCGATAGAATTAGAAACAGCAAAGTAACTTTGCAACTAAATTTTGTCTATTTTTGTAATTTTATAACCGAGCGGACGCAGAAACTTGGCTCGTCACACAGAAAACAAAGCTGATTTTACCCCAATAGCGGCATTATCTCCCCACCATACTTGGGAAAACCGCCCCTGCCGCATTGCGGCGAATTGACAATGGCATATTATTCCGCCCATAAAAGCATCAGCGAAATATTATTACCTTATGAAATTATGAGGCCGCCATGACCGATACGACAAACGCCCGCTCCGACGCGCCCGATGCCGCCCCCAAGGTTGATCGCCCATGGTTATTTCGCACCTATGCGGGCCACTCTACAGCAACGGCATCCAACGAACTCTACCGTGGCAATCTCGCCAAGGGTCAAACAGGTCTCTCGGTCGCGTTCGATCTGCCCACACAAACGGGCTATGATAGCGATCATGAGCTGGCAAAAGGCGAAGTCGGCAAAGTCGGCGTTCCAATCTCGCACTTGGGCGACATGCGGGCTCTGTTCGACAATATCCCCCTTGAACAAATGAACACATCAATGACGATCAACGCGACCGCGCCGTGGTTGCTTGCGCTCTACATTGCCGTGGCCGAGGAACAAGGCGCGGACGTCACCGCCCTACAAGGCACCGTTCAAAACGACATCATCAAGGAATACCTGTCGCGCGGCACCTATGTCTGCCCGCCCCGCCCATCCTTGCGTATGATAACGGACGTAGCCGCCTACACCCGCGAACACCTTCCCAAATGGAACCCGATGAATGTGTGTTCCTACCACCTGCAAGAGGCGGGTGCGACACCCGAACAAGAACTGGCATTCGCATTGGCTACCGCCATCGCCGTGCTTGATGATCTCAAAGAAAAAGTCCCGACCGAAGCCTTTCCCGCCATGGTTGGCCGTATCTCGTTCTTTGTGAATGCGGGCATCCGGTTTGTAACCGAGATGTGCAAAATGCGCGCCTTTGTCGAGTTGTGGGATGAAATCACCCGCGAGCGCTATGGCGTCGAAGAGGCCAAATTCCGCCGCTTTCGCTACGGGGTTCAGGTCAACTCTCTCGGCCTCACCGAACAGCAGCCCGAAAATAACGTGTACCGCATCTTGATCGAAATGCTCGCCGTTACCCTGTCCAAAAACGCCCGCGCGCGCGCCGTGCAATTGCCCGCATGGAACGAGGCGCTTGGCCTGCCGCGTCCCTTTGATCAACAATGGTCGCTGCGGATGCAACAAATCCTCGCGTATGAAACCGACCTGCTCGAATACGACGACCTGTTCGACCAAAACCCCGCCGTGGACCGCAAAGTCGCAGCTCTAAAGAAGGGCGCATTGGATGAGCTGAAAACCCTCGACGGCATGGGCGGCGCCATTGAGGCGATCGAATACATGAAATCGCGCCTCGTTGAGGCCAACGCCGAACGCATCACCAAAATCGAAGGCGGCGAAACCGTTGTTGTGGGCGTCAACCGCTGGACCGTGGGCGAACCCTCCCCCCTCACGGCAGGCGATGGCTCGATCATGAAATCCGACCCTGCCGCAGAGGCCGACCAAATTCACCGCCTTGAGGCATGGCGCGCCCATCGCAACGAGGCCGCCGTTCAAACTGCCCTCGCCAATTTACGTGCTGCTTGCACATCCAACGAAAACGTCATGCCCGCCTCCATTGCCGCCGCCAAAGCGGGGGCCACAACGGGCGAATGGGGCGATGTGGTACGCGCGGTCTTTGGCCAATATCGCGGCCCCACGGGCGTGTCCTCGAACCCGTCGAACCGCACCGAAGGCCTTGAGGATATCCGCGCCGAGGTCGACCGCGTCACCGCCGCGCTTGGCCGCAAGCCCAAATTCCTTGTCGGCAAACCTGGCCTTGACGGTCACTCCAACGGGGCGGAACAAATCGCCGCCCGCGCCCGTGATGTCGGCATGGATATCGAGTACGAGGGTATCCGCCTCACCCCGTCCGAAATCGTCGAGGCCGCCGTACGTGACGGCGCGGATGTGGTCGGATTGTCGATCCTGTCAGGCTCCCACCTCCCATTAATTTCGGAATTGATGGACCGCATGCGTGACGCGGGACTGGGTGAAACCCCTGTCGTCGTCGGCGGCATTATCCCCGACGAGGACGCCAAATCGTTGCTCGCCATGGGCGTGGCGCGCGTCTACACCCCCAAGGATTTCGAACTCAACCGCATCATGTTCGACATCGTGGCCCTCATCGACCCCGCCACGCAGACACCCGCACCGTAGTCACGCCCGCGCACCGTTATTGCGCGTCCAATGTTGCGAGTGTCTCGACCAATTCGTCATATGTATAGCTGTCTTGAACCAGTCCCATGTCGCCCACAACGAACGCGGGATCCGAGGCGACACAGCCAAGCCCGCAAACCTGTGCGGCAACCATGTCTTGGGTGTCGATATACCAAAGCCGCCCACCGGGTGTGGCGACCCAACCGTCGATCCCTTCGGCCTCGTCCCCCTCCATGTCCTCGCCTGACGGCACCTCATTATAGTAGTCAGGCGAATAGGCCCCGTGGGTGTGATAGGACGCAAGGATTCTCTCCAACTCTTTGGGATCATTCGGCACACAGCTTCCCGCGCGTCCTTTCTTGGGTTTGGAGGCCGCGAGCGCGCCATCTGCGTCAAACCCGATATAGCCGCAATATTCGCGGTTCTTATCAATCGACAGAGGCTGCAACTGCGTAAAGAGCGCTTTGACAAAGGTAAGTTCAGCACTCTCTTGCGCCGCCACCTGCATGGGCAAAATCGCAAACCCCAATAACGCCAACGTCAATCTATACATTCCATGCTCCCTCTGGCTTACTAAAACCTAACACATCCAACCGTAGGAGCCACCCGAATGCCAACGCCACACATTTCCGCCGCCAAGGGCGACATTGCCGAAACCGTCCTGTTACCGGGTGATCCCTACCGCGCAAAATGGGCCGCCGAGACCTTTCTCGACAATCCGCGCCTGATCAACGAAGTGCGCGGAATGCTCGGCTTTACTGGCACCTATAAAGGCAACCCCGTGACCATCCACGGATCGGGCATGGGCATGCCCAGCCTATCCATTTACGCCAACGAATTGATCACCGAATACGGCGCAAAAACGCTGATCCGTATCGGGTCGTGTGGCGGCATGCAAACCGCGATCAATGTGCGTGACGTCATCATCGCCATGACCGCCACCACGCTATCGACGCCCTCGCGCGGCATCATGAAAGAGCTGAACTTCGCGCCTTGCGCTGACTACGGATTGCTTGAAAAAGCGGTCGCGGCCGCCCGCGCCAAAGGCACACCAACACATGTCGGCGGCATCTATTCCTCTGATGTCTTCTACGATGAGCGCCCCGACCTCACCGAGCAAATGACCCGCCACGGCATCATGGGCGTTGAGATGGAAGCCGCCGAGCTTTATATTCTCTCCGCTCGCCACGGTTGTCGCGCACTGGCCGTCCTCACCGTCTCGGACCACTTGTTGACGGGTGAGGCGTTGCCATCACAGGACCGCGAAAAATCATTTGGCGATATGGTCGAAATCGCACTTGAGGCGGCATTCTGATGACGCTCCCCAAACGCAAAATCGGCACACGTCATGTCACTGCCATCGGGTTCGGCGCCATGTCCTTTGCGGGCTTTTTCGGCCCCGCGGACGATGACGTCTCAATGCAAACCATGTCTGATCTGATCGACACGGGCATCGACTTTTGGGACACCGCCAACATTTACGGTATGGGCCGCTCGGAAAGCCTGATCGGACAGTTTTTCGCGGCCAATCCGCACGCGAGTAAGGATGTGTTTCTCGCCACCAAAGCGGGCATTATCCCAGCCCCCCCACGCGCCTTTAACAACTCCGAGGATTATTTGCGCGCCGAATTAGACGCCTCGCTCAAACGCCTGAACCGCAATCACGTCGAGCTGTACTACATTCACCGCCGCGATCAAAACACGCCGATCGAGACGCTTGCTGAGACGATGGGGAAACTGATTGACGAGGGTCTCATCGGTGGTTGGGGCCTCTCCGAAGTGTCGCCCACGACGATCCGCCGCGCCCACGCCGTCACGCCCGTCATGGCGGTGCAAAACGAATATTCCCTGTGGACCCGCCAACCTGAATTGGGTGTCCTGCGCACCTGCGCCGAACTGGGCATAACCTTTGTGCCGTTTTCGCCGTTGGCGCGGGGCATTCTATCGGATGTGGACCTCACCCCCGCCACGTTCGAGGCGCATGATTTCCGCAAACACAATCCACGTTTCATTGCGCCGAATTTCGACGATAACATGATCCATATCCGCGCTTTTCGCACTCTTGCGGCGTCATGGGGCATGACGGCGGCGGGACTTGCCATGGCGTGGGTCTTGGCACGTGGCGATCATTTGATCCCGATCCCGGGAACCCGCACAGGGGCGCATATGCGCGACTGGCTCCCTGCGATGACAACCGCGCTTACACCTGCACAATTGGCACAGATCGACGCCACTTTGCCCGCAGGCTGGGCTTTTGGGGATCGCTATTCCGACGAACAACGCCCCGGCGTTGAGTATTTCGCCTAAAGACACAGGACCAAGAAAAAGCCCCGCCAAATCGGCGGGGCTTTTATCTAGCAGTGCCTGCACAGCGCCTAGTGCGCGCGCTCTAACATCATGGATTTAATGGACGCAATCGCCTTGGCCGGGTTCAAACCCTTAGGACAGGTTTTCGCACAGTTCATAATCGTGTGGCAGCGATACAATTTGAACGGATCATCCAGCGCGTCAAGGCGCTCACCCGTTGCCTCATCGCGGCTATCAACAAGCCAACGATAGGCGTGTAGCAACGCCGCTGGCCCGAGATATTTGTCGCCATTCCACCAGTAGGACGGACAAGATGTCGAGCACGATGCACACATCACGCACTCATACAAACCATCGAGTTTCTTGCGATCCTCGATCGACTGACGCCACTCTTTTGCGGGGCGGTTCGTCTTGGTTTCGAGCCACGGCATGATCGACGCGTGTTGTGCATAGAAATGCGTGAGATCAGGAATGAGGTCTTTGATCACAGACATGTGCGGCAACGGATAGATTTTCACATCCGCCTTGATCTCGTCCAACCCGTAGATACAGGCGAGCGTATTGATCCCGTCGATGTTCATTGCACAAGATCCACAAATCCCCTCACGGCATGAGCGGCGGAAGGTTAGCGTTGGATCAATCTCGTTCTTGATCTTGATCAGCGCATCCAGAACCATCGGGCCACATTTATCCATGTCGACGAAATACGTGTCCACGGAGGGGTTCTTTTCCTCGTCAGGATTGTAGCGATAGATCTGAAACTTGCGCACATTGGTCGCGCCCTCGGGCTTCGGCCATGTTTTGCCCGTTACAATCTTAGAGTTCTTGGGGAGTGTGAGTTGGACCATGTCGTTCCCTCCTTACGCGCAACTATGCGCGGTGCCCATTGGGGCACAATTGTTCGAAGTCATAGCACCCGAAAGGTGCAAAACTTGTGTGAGACATAAAATCAAGGGACATGAAGTCAATATCCCTTAACGCAGTAGCCCGAGCCGCCAACAAAGACGGAGGAACCACAATTATAGGTGAAATCACCGCTATATCCACTTGCCAGCTCCGGCGCGTAATCGTCGCGCGAGGGCGTGGCAGACGCAATCGGTGCGCCCTGTGCAATACAGGTGTTTATTGATCCCGCTTGTTTTTGCGTCACGTTTTTCCCCGCCAATACGGTGAAACTCGCGCCTTTCGCTGCGGGTGGGAGCATCTCGTAGCTATTGATCACTCCGGCCGCTTCGACACAGGCTTGCATCGCCTTTTCGCTACCTGGGGTTTGTGACTGAACCCGCGTGCCGCTCGAGGCGACTGGCGCTGTGTTGTAGGATTGAACATCCGACACAGCAACGCGTGGCCCTTGCGCGAACTGAACGATCTCAGTGCAACCCGCCAGAGCGGTCACTGAGATCAAAACAGACACAAAGGCCGCGCGATGCATCAGAACGTCCTCGCTTTGGGTGCGATGGTTTTCTCGCTGATGCCGCCTTCTTTTTCCGTGGTGAGACCTGTTTTGATCACATCGCGGTAGGACAGTTCAACCTTGGTCCCGTCAACGCGCGACACGGTGTGAACGCGCCACTTCTTGTCGTCGCGATCAGGGTAATCCTCGTGTGCGTGGGCCCCACGAGATTCCTTGCGGGCCTCCGCGCCGTGGATTGTGGCCAAGGCGTTTGGCATCAGGTTGGCAAGCTCAAGCGTTTCCATCAGATCGGAGTTCCAAACGAGCGACCGGTCAGTGACCTGCAAGTCTGCCATTTTGGCGGCCACGGAGGTCATCTTTTCAACGCCCTCTTTAAGCGACTTATCCGTGCGGAAAACAGCCGCATCCGACTGCATTGTTTTTTGCATCTCAAGACGCAGTTCCGCAGTTGGAACAGCGCCCTTTGCATGACGCAGACCGTCAAAGCGATCAAATGCCGCGTCCACAGAGGCTTGGTTCAACTCCGGTGTCGGCTTGCTCGGATCAACGATTTGACCCGCCCGAATAGCCGCAGCACGGCCAAAGACCACAAGGTCAATCAGCGAGTTGGACCCCAAACGGTTTGCCCCGTGCACAGAGGCACAGCCCGCCTCACCCACAGCCATCAGACC